>JBGCFV010000037.1:0-214824 GCA_045107075.1 Gammaproteobacteria bacterium | reverse complement strand
GCTCTAAAGTTAATCAGGACGACTGGAAAGATCTTCAGGATCTAGCCCGTGAGTCACATCAGAGTATCTCCGGCCTTCTTACCGAAGCTATTCGTGAATACGTGCGAAAGAAACGCTTGCGTCCCGCGGTAATGGATCACCTGGAAGATTCGATCGTTGAAAATGAAGAACTGGGCAAGCGTCTTGCCAGATGATTCGACTCAATTTCTTTCCGTTGATGAAGTCTTTGCCATCCACGAACGCCTAATCGAAAAGTTTGGTGGCGCTTCCGGGATTAGAGATCCTGGACTATTGGAAAGCGCACTGTTCAGACCGCAAACCGGCTACTACGAAGGTTTGGTTGAAATGGCGACCGCCCTCTTCGAGTCATTAATTCTCAATCACCCGTTTATTGATGGCAACAAGCGGGTTGCCTTCTTCACTTCCGATATTTTTTTACGACTTAACGGCTGGAAGTTTTCCGTAGATGGTCCAATAGCTCATGAGTTTCTGATGGACTTGTTTGAGCGCAATGAATGCAATTACAAAAATCTGCTTCCCTGGGTTCGTAAATCTATTGTTAGACTTTGATTCGTCGAAGCATTTTCCAGGTAAAAAGTTACCGGCACAAGGCTGGTATTTGTTTTAAATGGCGCCCCCAAGGGGGTTATCAACTTATTGGCCGTCAATTCAATAACGCTATCGCAAAAAAGACCTCATCGCACGGGGATTGATAAAAACAGCCCTGCGGCTGTTTTGACCCTGCGGGCTTCGCGGCGTTGCCGCTGGTCGTCAATTGCTGGCGCAATTGATCGAACCGGGACAGTTTGCTTTGCAAACGTGTCCGGTTCTCTTCCTTCTTGGAGAAGCCCCATAATCGAAAAAGGCCCAGTGCTTTCGCATAAGAAAGGTCCTTTCGAATTTTAATTTCTAGCCGGGGGATTGATTCAAACAGCCTTTCGGCTGTTTTCACCCTGCGGGCTTCGCGGCGTTGCCGCTCGTCGTCAATTGCTGGCGCAATTGATCGAACCGGGACAGTTTGCTTTGCAAACGTGTCCGGTTCTCTTCCTTCTTGGGGAAGCCCCATAATCAAAAAAGGCCCGGTGGTTTCGCATTAGAAAAGTCCTTTTTGAATTTGAATTTCTGGCCGGGGGATTGATTCAAACAGCCTTTCGGCTGTTTTCACCCTGCGGGCTTCGCGGCGTTGCCGCTCGTCGTCAATTGCTGGCGCAATTGATCGAACCGGGACAGTTTGCTTTGCAAACGTATCCGGTTCTCTTCCTTCTTGGGGAAGCCCCATAATCAAAAAAGGCCCGGTGCGAAAGCAGCGGGCCTTGTTTGCTTATATGGCGACCCCAAGGGGATTCGAAGCACTGTTGCCGCCGTGAAAGGGCGGAGTCCTGGGCCTCTAGACGATGGGGACGTTTTAAACTTCTGGCCTTCCCAGGCGGCCAAAATACGTCTCTCGCGTTGTTTTCTGTGGCTTGGCAACCCTGTCGACGTAGTGCGATCAAGACTGCGCGAGCCAAGCTTGAACTCAGCGAGGTGGTGACTTTACGTAGGTATTGACCGGCTGTCAAGACACTGTGTGAAAAGGTTCTTTCTTTAATAGAAACAGCGATTTAACACATGCCAAATCGTCGGTGCAGAAGGCTGCCTGGCTCGGTCTTTCCCGCTAAACGCGCACTCGCCCGCATTACACACTCTCAGCTAGCTGAATCCACCGCGAATGGACGAAAATAGAGGAAGAATGAGAGCGTTCTCTGGTTTTAAGCAACTGCAAAAACAGCCCTGAACCGCTTTACAGTTCGCTGACTATCTCGCTGCTACCGGGAGGCGCATGCGGCTGCAGTTCTTCTGAGCGAGAGGCTACCGCCAACATCTCCTCAGATGCGCCCTGCCCGTTCAAAATTCCAACTACGGACTTCAGTGCGCTCGATTTGGAAATAATAGCCACAACCGTCAAGAGCACCAGCTGAATATCCAGCCACAGACTCTGATGCTTTATGTAGTGCAACGACAGCCGGCTTTTCCAGGGGCGAATAAGCTGGTTGTAGGCGAGATCCGGGTTGTCGCGACCGGCGAGAATATGGCCTTCGTCGGAGAACACAATCGACGCGAAATCGGTGATGCCAGGGCGAACCGACAGCAGGCCTTTTTCTTCGTCGGTATACAGCTCAACACCCCAACGCATGACGTTAGGTCGCGGGCCCACCAAACTCATGTCGCCGAGAAAGACGTTAATGAGCTGAGTAATTTCGTCGAGCTTAAGCGCTCGAATGAGTTTACCCACCACCGTGATTCTTTGGTCATCAGCCGAAGTTGAGGTCACCCCGGACTTGGCCGCGTTCACGACCATTGAACGCAGCTTTATCATGTTGAACGGCTTGCCGTCTTTACCAACCCGCTCTGCAATGTAGAACGGCGAATGAAAGTCCTGAAGCCAAACCAACAGCATAAACAACAACAGCAAAGGGGACGTTAGTATCAGGCCGAACGACGACGCGACAAGATCAAAAAGGCGTTTCATCATTTACCCGCAGACAGCGCCTGCTTTACACGTTCAACAATGGCAGCCGCGTCCATCGAGTAGTAGTTACGCAGATATTCTTGAGAGCCAACAACGCTTGAGTAAACGTCGTTCAAGCCAATGCGTACCAGACGAGAGCCTGTGCCGTTTTCAGCCATGACTTCTGCAACCGCGCCACCCAAACCGCCGACAATTGAATGCTCTTCAACCGTTACGACCAAAGAGGTTTCTTTGGCGGCACTCACAATTGCCCGTTTGTCGATAGGCTTTACGGTAGCCATTTCAATCACGCTAACACTGTGACCCGCTTCGCCAAGAGCGTCGGCTGCCTGCATGCACTCTGCAAGAATACCGCCAACACCAATAATGGTGACGTCGCTACCGCTGCGTAATGTACGTGCATGCCCAACATGAAAACCATCTTGTTTCGGCTGCGGCAAACCCGCCTGCGATTTATCAATGCGCAGGTAACCTGGCCCCGGGTGATCCACCAATGCATCAACAGCAAGCGTAGCCTGCCACGGGTCTGAAGGAGCAATCACCTGCATGTTGGGCAAGGCGCGCATGATGCTTAAGTCTTCGGTGGCGTGGTGGGACATGCCCAGCGAGCCATACGAAAAACCACCGCCGACGGCCAGCACGTTGACGTTCGCGTTGTGGTAACACGCGTCGTTTCGAATTTGTTCCAAACAGCGCAGCGTTGGAAAGTTACCAATTGAGTAGGTAAAAACGACAAAGCCTTCCATCGCAAGACCGGCCGCAAGGCCCGTCATGTTTTGTTCTGCCACGCCTGCATTAATAAACTGGTCAGCGCATTTTTCCCGGTACTCATTCAGAACGCCGAAGCCCAGGTCGCCGGTAATGAGCATAATGCGCGGGTCCTGCAAGGCAAGCTCGGTAAGACGTTTAACAACATGATCACGCATCGTTTAGCTCTCCAACCGCGGCGTCGTATTCTTCACCTTGAGGTGTACGGTAGTGCCACAGCACCGAATCTTCCATAAACGATACGCCTTTGCCCTTGGTCGTATGACAAATAACACAGGTCGGCTGATCCGACCACGGCTCGGCTTGTTTCGCCAGCGCCGTCGCCAGCTGTTCGTGATCGTGCCCGTCTACCTCTACTACACGCCAGCCGAAGGCTTTCCACTTGTCCGCGAACGGCTCAAGCGCCAGTGTTTCGCTGACGTAGTCCAGACTCTGGATTTTGTTGTAATCGACAAGGGCGGTCAGATTGTTCAATTTGTGATGAGCCGCAAACATAATGGCTTCCCAATTCGACCCTTCGTCACATTCACCGTCACTTAAAACGCAAAACACACGCTGAGGCTCTTTTTTAAGTTTGGCGCCCTTGGCCATACCCACGGCCACGTTTAAACCGTGCCCAAGAGAACCTGTTGAGAGTTCAATACCCGGCACACCTTTGTGAGAAACGTGTCCACTCAAAATCGACCCGTCCTGGTAGTGCTGGTCGAGTGTTTCAACAGGCATGAATCCGCTGTGAGCCAACGCCGCGTACACGGCTGCACCGGCGTGACCTTTACTCAAGATGAAGCGATCACGATCAGCCATTTTCGGGTTAGCCGGATCAACGTTCATGATGTTCGCGTAAAGTACGGCAATCATGTCGGTCATGGATAAAGCCGAACCTACGTGCGAACTTTTTCCAAGGTGAGTCATACGAACTACGCTTTTGCGAATGTTCGCAGCGAGTTCCTGGGATGCATTTAGTGCAGTCATGTTAGAACCAAAGGTTAGTCAAGAACGGCGTAGCTAATGTACGGATCAAAATCCGAGCGCATCAGACGGAAGCGGTGCTTCTCTAAAAACTCCAACATCGCCTGCGTTTCGCCGGGCCAAAGTGGGTTATCAAGCTCGTCAAACGCAATCACGGCGCCACGCGGCATACGAGGCAGAAAATGCTCAAGTGCAACGCGAGTCGGTTCGTATAGGTCGAAGTCCATGAACAACAGACTAATCAACAAATGTGGATGCTCTTCGACAAACGTCGGAATCGTTTTAGTCGCGTCGCCCGCAATAAGCTTCAGTTTCGGGATGTGCCCCAGAAAGCGGGTGGAATCAAAAATACGGGCCAACTCTTCCAGCTCGTCTTTGGTGTCAGCGGCCAGATCACCTGTCTTAACGTGCTGTGACGTCTCAGAGCGATCTTTTTCGCTTACCGAAGGAAACCCTTCGAAGGTATCGAAACCGTAAACGCGGCGAGTCAGGTTAACCGGCTCAAGAATAGACGAGAACTTGCACCAGGACATGATGCCGTAACCGTGGTTTACGCCGCACTCAATAACCGAACCCTTAACCGGCAATACGAGTTTAAAAATTTCGTAAAGGGCCAGAAATCGGGTCAGGTTTTGACGCTTGACGTATTTAGGGAAGTTCTCCATGCGAGACTCCCAGGTCGACGGGTTAGCGTCGAAACAGGCTTTGTTAAGCGCCCCTTCTTCGTGCTCGGCCGACGTTCTCAGGCCGCCTGAAACCTCAATGTTCTTCTTTGTCATATTTTTAATTCCTAAAGATTTTATCAGGCGTAAAACGAATCAATTTGATCGCAGATATAATGAATATCGTCATTCGAAAGCGACGTATTTAACGGCAGCATCATAAATTTCTTGGTCATTTCATCGGTCATAGGCGTATGTCCGTTCATACCAAGAGCCGGGAACTGCTGCAGCGTTTTACCACCCCACTGAAGAATGGTACCGACTCCGTTAGCGGTCAAATGCTCTCTAAGTGCTTCGCGCTTGTCAGCTTCAATTTCGTAGTTCTGATAAATATCGAAGTGGCGCTTGTCAGCGTCCGGTGCTGGTGGCAAGTGCAACGCCGCGTTGTTCTTGAGTCGCTCGTCGTACAGACCAGCCAGCTCTCGTCTGCGGGCAATGTCTTTGCCATAGGTCTTGAGTTTGTATAACAACACCGCTGCCTGAATATTATCGAGTCGCGCGTTGTAACCAAACCGGACGACGTCGCCGTCCGAGGTACGCCCGTGATCACGCAACGAACGCGCGTACTCAACAATGTCGTCGTCGTCCGTACACAGCGCGCCACCGTCGCCGAAGCAACCCAGCGTTTTGGACGGATAGAACGAGAACGTACCGGCTGCACCAAAGGTGCCGGCAAACTGGCCGTTGAAAGACGAGCCCAGCGCCTGGCAAGAGTCCTCTACAAGAACGAGATTGTGCTCGCTCACCAGCTCCATAATGGGATCCATATTGGTGGTTCGGCCGTTAAGCTGAACGGGCATGATGCCTCGAGTCTTGGAGGTCACAGCCGCCTTGGCCGCCTCACCGCACATCAAGTGGTCTGAGCCGCAATCCACTGGGATGGGTTTGCCACCACAATGGTGAATGGCCGCCGCGGACGCCACAAAGGTATGCGCCGAGACCAACACTTCGTCGCCGGGCTTGATTCCAGCCGCCGCAACCGCGCAAATAAGGGCCATGGTACCGTCAGCCAGACCGATACAGTGTTTTACACCCAAATAACGCGCAAGCTCTGCTTCAAACTCGGCCAGCTCGGGACCCATGATGTAATAGCCACGGTTCAGTACGCCATTCATGACGTCCATATACTCGGTTTCGTGTTCAGCAAATAGCGCCGGGTAGTTAAAAAAGGGTATAGATTTCATACTCGGTATCCGTTTTCTTTGTCGGTCGATCCGTCGTCAGATCGAATTAAAAATTGGGCCGGTTTCACACCGCTTCTACTGCGATATAAGAACTCGGACTGCACAAACCCGGCCCGAACCATGCCTGACCTGGATGCGCTGTTGCCTTCATCTACAATCATATAAATCGGTAATGCATTGGGCCTGTATCTCGCTACATGCATAAGCACGTGCGGATACAGCCGCTTTCCTCGAGCAGCTGGCACCGTCAGGCACCCGCCAATTTCAACGCCGACACCCTGAGGCTCTATCCACGGCATGTGCATGGACGTAGGGCTCACAAAGCTGAAGTGCGCCACGCTGCCCTCTTCGGTAACAAAGGCATAAACCCGAATCTCTCCGGGTCGTGCGACACGCGCGGCCAGCGACCAGCCAGCCAGCACCACGCCTTTTACGTAGTCGATTCCGCCTGCTCACAGCAACGGCCACATCCAGCGCAGGCTGAACGGCGAGCAATCAATGACGCGGCCCTTCATTCCCGGCTGCGCCTGATTTTCGTCGTATTGATCTATATTGTCTAATGTATAAAGTAAATAATTCATAGACTGGTAGTCTGAGGTAAAAGCCCCCAACGGCTTTTGTCCTGCATTCGGGGATTATCTCTTTGGATTTGCCGAAGTTGGAGCCCTGAAAATGGCCTCCATCAGCTGCCCGCCCCGCTCGAGCGATATGTTCTCATGATAGTAAGTGAGGCCGCTTTCGCCCATTTTTTGCAGGGCAGCGCCGTCGAGTGACGCGAATTCTGCCATTGACGCCGCCATAGCGTCAATATTATCCGGCTCACACACAATACCCGCGTTTGCACGGTCGATAATAAGGGATGCATCGCTGCTGGAAGCCATGAGTGTCGGAATGCCCATGGCGAGACCAATCTGGGTTTTGCTGGGTAATGCGCACCTTAAGAAGGGCTCATCGCTCAAATGAACCAACATGGCATCAGACAGAGCCGAGATGGCCGGCATTTCGTTGTAAGGCCGTCGGCCGTGAATTTGAACGTTCTCAGCCTTCAGCTCGTCAATCAAATCTTTGAGCCTCTGCTCTTCAGTGCCGGTGCCGATTAAAATGAGTCTAAAGTTAGGAGCCTGATCTTTAATCTTAACCGCCGCCCGAATCGCCACCTCAAGATTCTGAAACACGCCAAAGTTACCGGCGTATACCAAATTGAAGTTTTCCGGAGACAAATTGAGTTCCGCAGCCAGGCGCTCGTCACGCGGCAGCGGCTTAAACAACTCTTCGTCAGCCCAGTTGTACACAACGTGAATCTTTTCGGCCGGCACGCCCCGGTCAATGAGCATTTGCTTCATTGTGTCCGATAGCACGGTTACCGCTGCAGCTTGCTTGTAAATCACATTGCACCACCACGTTAATACGCGGTGCGCAAAACGGCTTAGCTTGCCCGTCCCCAGCATGCCCGATTCAATCGCGGAATCTGGCCATAAATCGGCAATGTGATAGACAAACGGCATGCGTCGAAACCATTTGTAAATGAGTGACGGCACGCCCACGGTCGGCGGCGGGCTGTACGTAAAACAAACGTCCGCACGACTTACTGAAAACGCACCGATGGTAGCCGCCGAAAAAGCGAAACTAAGATAATTCAAAATGCGCGGAATGGCCGACTGGTCGTGACTGGGGTAAAGCGGCACGCGTAAAATCGACACACCGTCAATGTTCTCACGCTGCCGGAAACGAATTTTGTAACCGTCGTAAACCTTGCCGCCCGGATAGTTTGGTACACCCGTTACGACTTCGACTTCATGCCCTTGCTCGACAAACCACTTGGCCAGCGGAAGACCACGTATAGCACCGGGCTCCGGATCAAACCATTGAGTCAGAAAAAGTACCCGCAATTTCTTGCCGGAAGTAGCCGCAGTGGATTCAGTCATGGTGAGTGTGTTCGTGGCGAGAAGCGACGATGCCCATTAAGCCTGTACAGGAACCGCGTACCGGTTCAACCACAAGTCGAGCATTAACAGGCCAAACGTTTCACGTGAAAATTTGGACTCAGCTGTAAACTGCATGTTTTTCAAATCGTAGAGATGACTAAACGGCGAGTCCATGATGGTCTCCCGAATCTCACCCGCCGAGTTGTTCACGAAAGTGCCAATTGGCGTAGTGAATCCCATTTTGTCTTTCCGGTAAATAACGGAGTTGGGAATTTGGCCCTCGGCCATTTTACGCAGCCAAAGCTTGAGTTCGCCGTCTGGCATAAATTTGCTGAGATCAGCTTGCTGCAAGTGACGCAACAGACGTTGGTGCAAGAAAGGTGGGCGACTTTCAACGGAATGGCGACCACCCATTTTGTCGTCAATGTTCAGTAGTCCACGCAAGAAGTTTCGCTGGTCGAAACGCAACATGGTGGCGAGCTCGTCTTTTTCGTGCTCAAGAATGGAATTGAACTCGTCCTCGAACGAACGCTGTGCAGCCTCGTCGTAAAACTTGTACACGCCCATGTTGCCTTTTTGGTGGCACAGTTCGAAACGCTTGGCCAAGTCGTTCAACTTCATGACTTTTGCAAACAGACCGCGGTAGCTGTCTTGACGACACTCTCCGCGAGCCAGCATGAAGCGCACGTAACCGGCAAACAGCTCGTCGCCACCCGTGCCCGTCAAAATAACCTTGTGACGTCGCTTTACCTGAGACAACAAGTCTTCAAGCGGCAAGATAACAGAGCCAATGGTCAGCTCGTCAAAGTCTTCGACAATGTCACGCAGCTTGTCAATGAGGTTAAAATCTTCTTCTGCGTTAACCGTAAACAAACGGGTATCGATGTCTTCAACAACCTGCTGGGCGTAAAAGGTTTCGTTACACTCGGGGTCAGAGAAATTGCAGTGGTACGCTAGCTCAGGTTTGGCAATGCTGGTAATCAAGCTGGAGTCGATGCCACCGCTGCAAAAGGTTGTGTAAGACGTATCACTAATTGTCGATTCGACCACGCAGTCTTCAATCATCTCTTTGGTAGTAGCGAGCCACTCGTCGTTAGGCTGCGTGCCGTCGCCGTTGTGAAGTGATGAAAAAATATTCTCGTAGCAACGAGTCTCAATTTCCATGGTGTCGAGCGACAGCTCAACCAGGTGACCCGGAAGTACTTTCTTTACGTTCTTGAAAAAGGTTTTGTCGCCGAAGGTATACTGGTAGCGAACGTATTCCGACATGGCGAGGTAGTCGAGCTCGAGACCGCCACCGAGTGTATCGCTAACGGAACCCAGCGTTGAAGAAACGCAGAAACGCCCTTCTTTGGCGTAGTAGTAGAGCGGCTTAATGCCAACCTGGTCTCGACCAAGAATGATTTTTCGTTCGAGCTTGTCGTAAATAACGAACGCCCAAAACCCGTTCAGACGTTCGAGAATTTTTTCGCCGTGTTCAGCCCAGCCGGCCAACAGAACTGCCGCGTCGTTGGCGTGAGCACCCAGCTCGCCTTTCGAAGCCAGCTCGGCCTTCAGATCCATGAAGTTATAAATCTCGCCGTTGTAGGCCAGCACGTAACGATCGTTTTCCAACGGCTCGTCGTTGTCGTGACTCAAGCCCAGAATAGCCAGCCGCGTGTGACCAATATTGACTCGGCCATCGCTCCAGAAACCGATAGCATCGGGCCCCCGCTTACGGAGCTTGTCGAGGAGATGGTGCGCGAATGGACGTTCCAGCCCAACGGTGGCGAGTATTCCGCACATAACTATTGAGTTTCCTTACAAAAAATTCGGTTCACACTGTTAAACAGCGTTTAATGGGCGAATCTAATCAGAAATCGCTGGAACGTGCAACCTGCTCAGCGTGGTCCCGAAACCACTGGACTGTGGCTTTCAGACCCTCGCCAATGCGGGTATCAGGATCCAGCTCAAGAATCTTGCGAGCCTTATCGATATTCGCCTGACGGGTCTTGCTGTTGTCCCACGAACGACGTGGCGCAAAGATAATTTCGCTCTTGGAATCGGTCAATTCGATAATGGTTTTTGCCAGCTCGTCAATGCGTGTCTGACGCCCGGTACCGAGATTGATGGCCTCACCGTGCGCCTCGTCTTTCAGCGCACATCGCATCAGACCTTCAATGAGATCGTCAACATATATGAAGTCGCGGGTTTCTTCGCCGGTGCCCGTGATGGTAAGCGGCTTGTCGTGCATGGCAAGCCATATGAAATTTGGAATGACGTTCCGGTAGACGCCAGGGACCTCACCCGGTCCGTAAGAGTTAAAGAAGCGACAGCGAACGTTGCTCACGTTGGACAGGTAGTAGTTGCAGTAGAACTCTCCGAGCGCTTTCGTAATTTGATAGGGCGTATCAAGGTCCAGGCTAACGGGCATATTCTCGGCTATCGGTGCATCAATGCCGTGACCGGCAATGGAGCACCCGGCTGACGCGTACACAACGCGCTTGGCGTTATTCTCAGCCGCCCACTTGAGCACCGTGAGTGTACCCGCACCGTTTGTGTGCAAATCGTCAAGCGGTCGTTCTACGCTGTTCTGGTTGGCGAAAAAGGCCGCCAAGTGAAAGACGTGTGCATTTGGAACGTCAAACGAACCATTAAACACATCGACAATATCGCGATGAGTCAGCTTGATACGGGGATCGTCAGGCAAAAGCCATTCGTAACCGGATGACAGGTCATCGACGACGTGAACCGTTTTGGCTCCGGCATCAAGCAAGCGCTGCGTTAGTCGTGCTCCAATTGCACCTGAACCACCTGTCACTACGCACGTATCAAATTGTCCTTCGCCGTATATCGCCATTCTATTGTCCTCAGTTCTCTGACCCAAAGTCGATCGCTTATTTATCCTATCTCGCCTGCTGGTGCAAGTGCTCGCCGACGAGCGGTCAGTTGCCGCTGCGCCAGAATGACTTCACGTCCAACCTCGACGAAAAGCACGTACAAAAAAAGCACGAACAACGCGACTGAAAAGCTCGATACAACGAATGCACTCAAGCCCGTAATCAGTCCCATACATATCTTGTAAATCAGCCAGGAGTACGCGTAAATCGCCAACGGAGTCTTGCGCAGCCGACTAAACACGTAGGTCATCATCCATATCTGCCCGCTAACAAGCAAACAGCCGAACAACACGCCCAGTCGCCCCCCAACGGCATAAGCCTCGCCAATGAAATAGGTCACCGCAACGCCCGCCCCGGTGCCCTCAAGCACCTTGTAGCCCGTAACCGCTCTCATAACCTTGCGTGGGGCCACTTCCTCGCCATTTCGCTCCCAGGCACTACCGTCTCCCAAATAAGGTGGCAGCAGAATCTTTAGAGTCTGGGGCTCTTTTTCAAACATCTCGAAAAAGAACGGCAGCGCCGCCCACTGACCGTAAATAATGCGGGCCGTAACAATTTCCGCAATAGCCTGCCCTTGAACGTGCCCGGCTTCTTTTGACTTGGTTAGAAAAAACATCGGCAGCAGCAGTGCGATAAACAGCACGCCAAGCTTGATCATCTTGGAGTAGCTCAGCGGACGAATAAACGAATACGAGGCGATCACAATAACCACGCCGATAATGAACGACGACTTTGCGAGGCTGAAAGTACCAATGATGAGAAAATTCACCACCGACAACGCAATTTTGGCTTTGCGTCGGGAACGAATAAAAAACAGAGCCAAAATCAGACTTAGCGGCCCAAGAACGGTAGCGCTGAGGCTAAACAACACCGGGTTCAGCCGCTCTTTTACATCAATTCGTTTCAGCAGCAGCTCGGTGACGTTTTCCGGAAGGTTCAGTAACGGCAGGCTGAAGTCCATTTTAACGAAGAAGAGCAAGTTCATCATGACGGACGCGGTAAACACTACTATCCAGAGCAGATCCGGTTTTATCCAGCCGTCTTCGGTCTTGCGCCGCATAAACATGTCGAATCGTCGATGTGAACCCAGCACAACGTTGAGCAAGGCGATCAACAAGAACGACACGACGGTCCAAAAATAGGCAATGCCCAAATACCCGGAATCGACGTTACGCACGAAGTAGTAAAACATGCCCTCACGGTCGAACAGATAAGCCGCTGGATAACCGACTATCGCAAACAGGAAAATAAACAAATATATGAAATGAATCGGTTTCATTGGTCAGGTTCGGAGTTCAGGCTTCGTTTGCTTAAAAGTGGAAACGTCATCGGTACCAGAGCCACGTGTAATACACACCAGCCGCAGGACAACATTAGTACAGCACTGGCCGCGTCCAAGGACCACACCTTGACGGCTACCACGGTCAATAGTAACACCGCAAACCGCAAGATCTCCCACACCAGCTTGACCAGATGCCGCCCGGTCACCACGAAGAGCCTCGTCAAATGCTCAAAAATGAAGAGCGAAAACAAATGCGGAGTGAGCAGAGCAGCGTAGTAACCGCCCTGAGACCAGTTCTCCCCGAACACAAGCCCGAAGATAGACTCTCCGTATGCGACAATCAGACCAAATATCGGGACTCCCAGAGCAAATTGCGCCAGACACAGCCGCAGCGCCCGCTTTCTGACGTCATGAACCCTGGCCGCGTTGTAGTCGTCGACGGCCTGCACCAGGAACACTTTTGATATGGCTTCGACCACGATGCTCATACCCCCTCGCGCCGCCTGCAGCGTAAAGGCATATAACCCTGCTACAGCCGGCCCAAACAATACGCCCAGCACAATCGCGGGCATGTACACAGTGCCCGCTTCGAGCAACGCTGACGGCGTATAGGTCGTCGCAAAACTACGGTGCTCCATGGCTTTTTGATAAATTGACTGGGCGCTGAGATCGACGAACGCGCTGCGGTGTCGTTTAATCACACCGCGGTACAAAAACAGTACGCTGACAAACTGACCGAAGAACACGCCAATCGCCAGACCAACAGGCCCAAGGCCCGCGAGGCCCATGCCAATCTGGCCGCCGGCTCGCGCTGTGCTTTGCAGCGCTTTGACAATGGCCAAATCCACATATTCTTTTTTACGCAGAAACCAGAACTGCATAGCAAGGTTTGTATTCGCGATGCCAATGGTTGCCGGCAGAAACCATAAAAGCGTGCCCAAAGAGTCAACGCCTGCAATGCTTAGCACACTGGACCCAAACAGACTGATCAGCACCATCAAGAGCACGGAGACGGTGCCGACTATCGCAAGCGACGCGAGCAACAAGCGCGCCCCGTCTCGATCCCGCGTAGGTAACGGCACGGCGTTATTGAGCTGTAGCGTGGAAACAATAGAAAGGATGCCGAAGATCGAAAAGAAAATCGAAAACAAACCGAATTCTTTCGGGTCGTACAGCCGCGCGATAAACGGCGACGCACCCACGGCTATGAGATGCCCTACAACGGATCCGCCGGATAACGTCGCTATCGTTCGAAATCCACCGTCGGGATACAAAAAACCGGTGAGACGCGCCAGCTGACTTTTAATAGAGTTTTGCAATGAATTTGCACTCTCACGGTACGGTAATAAATTGCTAACACCAGCACGACGGGTATTTGCCCAGTGGTTAACGTTTACAGCGGCCGACACACAACGTTAGCCGTCTGCTTTAGCGGTTTAGCTGTGTAGCGACTCAACCACTTGCATGAATTGTTCGTATCTTCTCTCAGGGCTGTGGTCTTCCAGAAAGGCCTGAATACCCGGCTGCAGTGAGTCGAAACGATCACATGCGTCGCGATAAGCGCGCCGATAGTCTTCTACCTCGGAGCAGCGATAAATCACCCCTTCTGGCGCTTTAATAAGACCCGGCAATTCGGTGTACAGTAGCGGCAATCCGAAACTCAGAAGCTCGAAGCCTCGATTACTAATCGTGATGCAACGAACCACGTCGTCGTTGGCATTGTACGCAAGCAGCGAACAGCTGCACCGTGCCAGAACTTCCGAAATATCCTTTAAGTCCGCAACGCCATGGTAAGTGGCGTTTTGGTGACCGAGCATTTTTTTCGTTCGCTCGCTGTGCGTCACGCTACCGAAAAAATTTATTTTCATGCCGCTATCAAGTAACTGCTCGGCCGTGTCGAAATCGTAACGATCGTTAATATAGCCCCATGACAACACTTCGTCGCGAACCTTCCCCGATGGCGGCTGAGTGTAAGGACTTCGTGCCCAGGGTAAAAACAAACCACTGGCTGGCGTAGCGGTTCGCAGCTGATCCAGCAACATATACGAAACACACAGCGTTCGCCCTGCATCTTGAGCAGTGCGCTCTTGCAAACGCCACGCTGATTTACGATTTAACGGTATTGCACCGGCCACAAAATCATCGTTAACAATGTGGATTAAGGGCACGCCAGGAAAAAGGTTCGACAAAAAATGATAGTCGTAGTTAAAGTTAACAATGACATCCGGAGAGTCTTCTTTCGTCAGCGATTTAATCTTACCCCGCAGATAAACGTCGTCGACCCATCTTGCCGGAGAAATAAACTTTAGCTGGTGATTCACCAGTTGACGGTAGCGCCTGAACTGCAAAGACGAACTGACAACAGGTTCTTCTGCCGGCAGACGATATTTCGGTTTTTGAAAAAACGTTACGCTATGCCCCTGAGCCACTAACAAATTGGCCAGCTGGTGACGAAGCCGTGGAGGCTCATTCCAGTCAGTACGGGTAAAAAACATAAAGTTCATGACATTAAACGCGGCTTTCGATCTGACTCAATGAGTCAATCAAGCTGCTTTATTAAGCGCACGACGGGACTTTCGCAACATGAGTAGCAGTCCAATCATGGCGCCTAACAGACCACCCACAAAACCGCCCACAACCAGAAACAGCAGGTGTCGTGGAAAGTCATATTCGTCCTCGGGTGGCGTCACCGCCCCGTCGATGGTGCGAAACGCAAACTCGTCACGAATATCGGCGAACATAAGCGCTTCGATCTTGCCCTTTGCAAGGCTTGCAATGACTTTCTGCAAATCGGAATTCTGTGTCGTTTCCAACTCGGCTTTTAAGTGGTCAAGACTGCGCTGCGTTTCGCTTATCGCCGTTTCTTTCAACCGCTGATTAATCAACTCAACAATCTGATTCACCCACTGCGTGGCAACCTCAGCGTCGTGCCATTGAACCCTGACTGTGATCATGGCTGTTTTCGGGTTCTCGCTAACCCGCATCACTTTTTCGCGAAAATACCGGACGGTGCGCCATTCGTTTGGCTCTTTAATCCACTCGTTGCGCTCGGCATCCCATTTCTTATAGTTCAGCGTGTCCATCAAGTCGTGAGTTGCGATGAAGTCTCGGGCAAAAGCTCGCGACTTAAGCGTTGCCATCGCGGCATCCCGCGGACTTCCTTCTGGCGCCAGGCTAATGCCGGCAATGGCGGCAATGCCACCCAGATCGCCTCCCCGTGAGGGCTGCGCCTGCTTGGTGGGGTCGCCTATGTACTCAAGATCGGCTTGAACGCCAAACATCGGCTGTAGCTGAAACGAGAGAAAGTACACCAGCACGCCCACCAGAAGCCCCATAATAACCGCCGGTAGCCAAATCGATTTAATCAGTGCGAACAGCTCAGCCACGCCAAAACTGTCAAATTCATCTTTTTTCGCGCTGGGGGTTGAACTCATTACTGTTACTCTCAAAATTCGTGGCGTTAAGGTGTCCCGGTGTTTGATCACACGACGACATGGCCGCAGTTTAAGACATCTCATGGGCTGTGTCCCCGACCATCACAACGTCGGATCAGCCAGATGCCTCAGGCCAGCGTATGGTATAGAGAATTTAGCGGTGTTTCCAAGCTTTCTTCAATCGGCCATTGCGCCGCCCATATTCCGCGGCCACCGCCATGATTTTAAACGAATTTGGTGCTTTAACTTTGATTCCGGCGGTGCTCTCAAATGAACCCGAAACCGAGCAATTCAAACCACAATCGAAAAGTCCTTGGTCTACCCGCAGAACACAACACTTTATATTGGCAAATAGTCATGTTCAGCACTATAGTCTTGGCCAATAGCCGGGTGAAATGAAATAGCAGGTTGAATGAGTCTCCTTAAAAACGTAATCAAACTGGGTTCAGCCAACGTCGCCTTGCTCGCCGCGCAAATCGCAACGGTTATCGCTCTCGGATTAGTTGTTGAACCGGAAGCGTTCGCGGTGTTCCTGCTGGGGCTATCCATTGCTCAACCGTTTGCCGCATTTGCCATGTTACGGTTTGACTCAGCCATTCCTTCCGCCCAAACCCGCCGCGATCTCAGCGGCCTACTGGTTCTGGCCTCGGCGTCTCTGCTGATTTTGGCTCTGCTCGAATACACCGGCGTGTTCGTGCTGCGCACCTACGAGCTGTTCGAACTTCAGTCCCTGCCAACGTGGGGCATTCTTGTGGTCGTACTCATCACCATGTCGCTTTCCGCCGCACAGCTGGGTCGTTACTGGGCCATTCGACACATGAATCTGGCTGTCATCGAACGGGCAACGTACAGTCGCGCCGCTCTGATTTTCGTACTCCGTGGCGCTGTGATTCTAGGCGTCCTGTATCAACCACAGGTCTTAAGCGGATTGAGCGCGGGCATAGTGTTACTGGTAGCTGAGCTTGTCGCCTCATTTTTCACCGCTGTCTTACTCAGACCGAAGTCGGTCGATAGCACCGAGAAAGAGCGACCGGAAAAAGAGCCACTTGACCTGCCTGCTGTCCGGAGCACTTTGCGTGCAAACTGGAAATTCCCTCTGCTGGAAACTCCTTCCGCCATTGTTGATTCTTTTTTGGTTCACGCGCCAATTTTTGTGGTCACCCAGTTCTTTGGTCTGACGGCAACAGCCAGCTTTGGTTTGGCTTTTCGCGCTCTCGCCGTGCCCATTGGACAGCTGTCACTGGCTTTAACCGAAGTCATGCAGTCGCACTACTCTGAGCACTTGCGAAAAAATCGTCTGGCTGACTTTGGCGATCTTTTTCGACGCTCGTCGCTTGCTCTTTTGGTGTTAGGCGTTGTCGGCTGCATAGTGATTTATTTTGTACTTGAGAAAACCGTCGTCATGATTGCCGGCGAAAAAATGCGTGAGTTCGCAATCTTGTGCGTCACTATCTCACCCTGGATCGCGATGAACGTTCTGGTCAACATTAATTCAAGGTTGCTGCCTCTGCTGAAACGGCAGGAACTGAAACTGGTCTATGACGCGTTTGGCGTGGTCGTTTTGCTCGCAGTCATTTTTTTGCAAATACGACTCCAACTAGACCTAGTACCGTTCGTTGCCATGCTCACGGCCGCCAAGGTCGCCGCCTATGTGGTCTATTGGTTCTTGATCCGTAGCGCCGTACGTAATGTCATCAAGCTACCAGCGGATTCCAACAACCCACCTTCTGCTTCGACCTGAAACGTGTCGTATATTCAATGTCATCCTGCGCCAGCTCCAGGTTTTTTAGCCGGGTTACAGCTACGCCCGGAACCACAGTCCGCCTGCCCCGCCGCATGAGCGCGCCCACGAAAAGTTATGCCAACTGGCCGCAATTTGATGCGGATGATGAGAAGGCAGTAGCGGAAGTCCTGCGATCGGGAAAGCTGATTTACACCAGCGGCCCACACGGTCGCGCTTTTGAAAACGAGTTTGCTGAACACGTTGGCAGTTCATTTTCCGTCACCATGCCAAACGGTACCGTTGCACTGGAAGCCGCTCTGCACGGCTGCGGCGTCAAACCCGGAGACGAGGTTATTCTGTCACCGCGAAGCTACATCGCGTCAGCCACCAGCATTATTCAGCGAGGAGCACGGCCCGTTTTTGTCGACGTAGACGCCGATTCGCAGAACCTTGACGTAGCCTCGATTGAGCAAGCTGTAACGAGCAAAACGGCCGCCATCATGTGCGTGCACCTCGCCGGATGGCCGTGCGATATGCCCACCATTATGGCTATGGCCAGCGCCCGGAATCTGAGCGTTATAGAAGATTGCGCGCAAGCTCAAGGCGCTACGATTGACGGACAGCAAGTCGGCACCTTCGGCGATGCCTCGGCGTTTTCATTCTGTCAGGATAAAATCATGACTACCGGCGGAGAGGGCGGTGCCGTAACAACTAACGACACTGACATTCAGCGTCGGCTGCAGGGCTACCGACCTCACGACCCCACAGCACAATCGTTTCACCCGTCACTTACTTGCGGGGCTGAAACACGCACCATGACTGACACGCAACTGAGAATGACCGAGATCCAGTCTGTAGTAGGTCGTCGCCAGCTGAACAAGGTCAATGAGTGGCAGCACATCAGACGACAGCACGTTGGTTGTGTACAGGATATTCTTGGCGATCTTTCAGTTGTCAGCCACCCTTCGCCCCCACCGCGCGTTCAGCACGCCTACTACCGTTACTATCTGTTCGTAAACCAGAAGGCTTTACATTCTGACTGGAATCGGGAACGCATTGTGGCGGAGGCGTTGGCACTTGGACTGCCATGTTCAACGGGCACCTGTCCCGAACTGTACCGGGAAAAGGTCCTCATAGACCTCGGCTGCGTGCCGGAAAGGCCTCTACCGGTTGCTCACAGGTTAGGGCAAACAAGCGTTGCTCTATCACTTCATGCCGGACTTGAAACAAGTCAGGTTGAGGATATCGCTCACGAGTTGAGCCTGATTCTGCGTGCTGCAAGCCGCTAGAATCCGGGTATATTCGGCCACTGACGCACATTGGATTACGCATTCAAATTAGCGACGTTTATGCTAGACTTGGCTCCGCAAAAAGACCGGTTAGGCGTTCATCAGACGCCGTTACCAACCAGGCCAGTAGTGGAGCAAAACCGCCAGCGCTTAGGCCTTGGAAGCGTTTGTACGCTTTGACCGCAGGCTTAATAAAGCTCGCGTAAACCGACCGTTCGTTCGTCAAGAGCTACCCACTTTATTAGCCCTCAACTTTTATTGGATAACAGAAAATTGTCTACTTCAATCACACATAGTGCTGGCTTCTCGTTGAGACCCGCACACTCATACACCTGCGCTACGCAAAGGTCATCACTCGCTATGGAACTTCAATCATGAAAGTCTTGGTCACCGGCGGCGCCGGGTTTATCGGGTCCCACATCGTGGACGCACTGCGTAACGACGGAGACGAGGTCTTTGTTGTAGACAGTCTTGATCCAGGTGTTTTTAGAGCACCTCCTCCATACCTTCGGGACGACGTCGATTACTGCATTACCGACTTGCGTAACTGGCGCCCGGACGAACGGCACCTCGAGATGGATGCGATTATTCACCTTGCTGCACTCGGTGGTGTATCCAGAGCGGCCAATGAAACGGCCGAAGTCATTGGTGCGAACTGCGCTGGCACCGCGCGCCTGGTTGAAGTCAGTCGCGATATGCCGAATTTGAAACGTATCGTTCTTGCTGGCAGTTTTAGCGTTTACGGAACCGGCTACGTTTACGAGTGCAACAGCTGCGGCTGGACTGGCGATGGCGAACGTAAACAGGAAGACCTGGAAGCCGGCCGTTACGAAGTGTTTTGCGGCAGCTGTGGTGGCGAAACGGAAGTACAGCCGATCACAGAATCGGCCAATATGTCGCCACTCGAAGCATATGGCGCCAGTAAGTACATGCAGGAACTGTGCTTCCGGGCCTACGACCACTGCCCCGTCTCTATCTTGCGTTTTTCGTCTGTTTACGGCGACCGCTTGAGAGTCGACGATGGCGAAGCAACCATTGTTGCCAAGTTGGCGGGCTGGATAGCGGCCGGTAAAAAACCTGATCTCTACGAAGACGGCCGACAAATTCGCGACTGGGTTTACGTTGGCGACGTAGTGGACGCGGCTCGCGCTTTGATCAACGGGGTCAGCGCACCACCTGTTGTCAACGTGTGCTCTGGCGTGCCCATCACTCTGGTTGACGCCTGTCAGCACATTGCAACCGCGCTGGGTACGACCTGTGAACCAAATGTAGTAGGTGGTTTCCGGGCGGGCGACATGCGTCACTGTCTCGGCGACCCTTCGACTCTTGCCGCTCTTATTGGTCGTCACCCGATCGCATTCGAAGAAGGTGCCTCACTGGCCTTTCCGCGTATCAAATGAAGTAAAGATAACTACCGCGCGCGTCGCGCGGTAGTTATCGGTTTCATATGAGTTTAAAGCCCGGCGCATTCGCGCTGAGGGAATTCAGCAGAATGCCTTTAAAGCCCGAATTAAGGGCCGCCCTCTATTAGAACGAGGCAACGGCTGCCGCGGCTACACCGATGTTGTAGATAATCTGTGTAACGCCAGTCCATAAAGACAGCGGACTGATTTGATTCGAGTCAAGCGGCACGACAATGGTGTCGCCCGGCCTGATTTCGTATTGTCCCCGCGACCGGCCAAACCAGGCCGACCGCGACGAAGCCACAACGTCGCCATTCGCTCGAACAACATAAATGCGTTTCACATCGGCGTTAGCCGTTACGTCACCGCTTTTCAAGATGTAGCCCTGACGGTCAAGGTTAGGCGTATAAATGTGTGACGTCGCATACTGGATCTCACCGATTACAGTGACTTCCTGACTGCGTGGCGGTATCAACAGTCTGTCGCCGCCCTTGACCAGAATATCGGCGCTGACGTTTCCGGGCTTTTCCAAAAGCTGCAGCAGGTCAATAACCAGACGACCTTGCGGCCGGGATTCCTGTAGCTGCTCAAGGAGCTGCTCTCCAGATGAACGTGATTCTTCGTCAGCTGGTAAAACAGAAATTTCTTTTCTCACTCGTTCAGCGAGCTGCTGAAGCTGGTCGCGCTCACGCTCGCGCAGTTCGGTACGAAGGAACACACTTCCCTCTGCGAACGCCTGATCGCTCAGACCACCGGCTCTTCCAATAACCTGACTCAGAAACTCTCCGCGCCTAACGGTATACACACCGGGAAAGCGCACTTCTCCGACCAGCTCAATGGTTTGTTGTTGGCGCCATTCAGGCACCTCACGAACGGTTACAAAATCATAGGGTTGTAAGACTAGGTCAAATTCGCCTTTCTGGCTTAACGCACTCTCCAGGTCTACGTCCAGGTGACTGGTCAGGCGTCGCTCGCCGCCATCAAACAGCATTTGGCGCGTAAGTTCAGCCTTGCCGGTGTACGCATTTTCTTTTAAACCACCGGCTGCACGAATCAAATCGCTAATGCGCATGCCGGGTTCTAATGGATACTTGCCGGGAGCGCGAACCGGTCCTCCAATGGTAAGAACGGGGGCAGGAACCTCGAGACGCGCCTGCTCCCGAATTCGCTCGAGGATTGGTCTGATTCGCTCAGCACGGTCGTTGCCAATGGAAAACACCATCACCTCGTCCATGGGCGTTAACACAGGATCGTCAGACGTGCCCCGGTTTCTCCATGCCAAGCGCAGACTGGCCGATATTAATTCCGATAGTTTATCGGGACCCGTGCGGCGATGAATGAGCACGTAATCGAGGTCGGCCTGGTCGGCCACGCTGTCCGGGGTCGGAATCAGGTCTGACAATCGCATATTGTAAGACCATTCGGTTTGCCCTTCTCTCAAGACATGGCCTGAAAGCGTGACGGCATTGTCCACTCGATCCAGTGCCGGCAGCACCGAGACAAAGTCTCCGGCGACCAGTTTGTACTGCTTTGAGTCGTTGAGATCGACTGTCAAAATATTCTTGCGCCCCTCGTCGTTAAAACGAACAACACGAGCCTCACTACGCAGAGCGGAAGGTAGCAAGCCACCGGCCAAACTAATGAGTTCGGCCAACGACCGTTCACCTTTAATCTCGTAAACAGCTGGCCTCAGGACTTGACCTGCGATGGAGACGCGCTGCCCTACGGGCGGCACAAAAATAACATCTCCAGACGTTAGCTGAGCGTCGGCTCTGGTGTTTCCGTTGAGCAATAAATCGTACAAGTCCAGTCGACCCACAACGCGATTCTTGCGCTTGAGCTGAACGTCACGGAGCGAACCACTCTTCAAAAGTCCGCCGCTTACAAACAACGCGTTCGTCATACTTGAAAGGCTGCTCACTGTGTAAGAACCCGGCCGATTCACATCACCCATCACAAATACGCGAATGGAACGCAGCTCCCCCATGGAAACCGACACGTCTACGCCAATGGATCCTTTCTCAATTTGTGTCGCCAGTTTCTCCCGCAGCTGCTGAAAACGCAGGCCCGACACAGCAACAGGACCGATGTTGGGTAACACGACCTGACCATCTCGACCGACAACCAGTTGCCACTCTACATTTTCGCTGCCGAACAGCTGAACGTTAATCGTATCGCCGACGCCGATGGTGTAGTCAGCCGGAACAGGAACGTCGGTGACCGGAGCAAACGTTGTAGGGACACCCTCAAAAAGCGAATACCCAAATGGCTCCAGTGCAGCCGCACCCGTCGGCGCCAGTGGCAAAATACTGGCGGTAATATCAAACTCGGCCAAATCGGGTTCCGACTGCAGGCGCAACACCACCTGTTCGGCTGTCAGGCCCGCTAGCGCGATTCGACCCACTTTCGGAAAATCAACAACACCGTCCCTACCCAGCTTGTACATCCTGGCACCCAGCGCATTGCGCAGCCCGTTGTGGCGTACGGCCAAGTCGTCGGGAGCGGTCAAGCGAATAACAATGGTGTCACCGGCGATCAATTCACCACGTGACATTGCTTCCTTCGGCATGGTGGCCACTTCAGGTGCTAAAACCGCTTCCTGCTCGTCCAGCTTCGGGTCAGTAACTGAATTGCCGTCAATGTTGGTAATCGCCTTAACCAACGCCGCGCGTTGATCTGGTGTCAGGCTTTTTAACTGCTCAAGCTGCTGTGGGTTAATGGATTGACCATGAACCACACCTGGCGCGACAGTAAGAAGCCCCAGCGCTGCGAGCATCAGGGGTATGGCGAATTTGGATATCTTCATTATGTCCAGACTATTCGTTCCGTAAAGCATGAATTGTATAGGCTATTGGTAAGGTATTCATTTAAAAACCTGTAGCTCCGTGACGGTCTCGCTAGGCGAAAAACGCTTTAATCGTATCGGCTACATAAGCCACGGCTTCATCTGAAATTTCCGGGTAAATTGGAATCGACAGAATCTGTTCCTGATTGCTCGCTGCATTAGGAATGTCATCCGCTGTCATATTCAGATATTCGTAGGCCGGCAATAGCGGGATTGACGTTGGGTAATGAATTGCAGACTGTATGGAATGCTTGCCCAAATAGTCTTTGAGTTCGTCTCTGCGAGCGGTATTAATCACGTACAGGTGATAGACGTGAGTCGCTTTGTCGTGCACGGTCGGCAGTCGCAGATCGCCGACACCGTTCAACAAATTATCGTATTTCGCCGCGACTCTTTGACGCGCCTTGGTCCAGTCTTCAATATGGTCCATCTTGGCTGTTAACAGTGACGCTTGAAGTCCGTCGAGACGACTGTTTATCCCTTCCATTGTGTGCTGGTGTTTTATTAGCGCCCCGTGGTTCGCCAACATGCGCATCTTCTCTGCCAAAGCATCGTCGTTAGTCACAATTGCACCGGCGTCACCCCATGCACCCAGGTTTTTTCCTGGATAGAAACTGAACGTAGCCACGTCACCAATAGTGCCCACGCGCTGTCCGTCCCATTCAGAAAAGTGCGCCTGTGCACAGTCCTCTAATACGAACAGGTTGTGTTTCCTGGCAATTTCCATGAGCCGCCCCATGTTGACAGCCTGCCCATAGAGGTGCACCGGAATGATCGCGCGGGTTTGCGGCGTGATAGCGCTTTCAATTTTCTCAACGTCAATCAGATAATGTTCGTCGACATCGACAAAGACTGGTTTGGCACCCGTCTGCGAAATGGTTTCTGAAGTAGAAATCCAGGTCGCCGCTGTTGTTATGACTTCGTCACCAGCGCCAACCCCCAGCATGCGTAACGCGATGTAGATGGCATCTGTTCCGTTAGCACAGGAAATACAGTGCTTGACTCCGTATTGCTCGGCGTAACGTTTCTCAAAAGCTTTGACGAAGTGACCGCCAATAAAAGCGGTCTTGTCTATTACGCTTGCAAAAGCATCATCAAATTCTTTTTTGTGCGCTTGGTACTGCGCACCGAGATCTACAAAAGGTACGTGCATAAAATACTCCTAGAAAGTTCGCAGGCAACGAGCTGGATTACCCGCATACACACCGGCACGCTCAATGTTTTTGGTGACAACCGCGCCCGCGCCTATCACCGCACCGTCGGCGATGTCGACGGGTAGTATGGTCGCATTGGAACCGATCGAAACACGGTTACCTATATGCGTTTTCCGCCACAGTGTTTTGTCACCGTTTGCCGGCCCTTCATTTTCGAACAAGTCGTTTACAAACATAACACCGTGACCGATAAAGCAGCCGTCACCAATTGTCACAAGCTCACATACAAAAGCGTGAGATTGAATCCGGCAGTTCTCCCCGATCGTAACGGTTTTTTGAATCTCAACAAACGGGCCGATAAAGCTGCTCGCACCAATCTCGCATCCGTACAGATTAACTGGCTCGACGACTGTAACGTCTTTGCCAAACGTGACGTCAACAATGCGACTTTGATGTAAAACTGGTGTGTTGCTTTGGCTCATTTTACGGTGCTCTTAGAGCCTATTGCCCCAGACGAGAATGCTTGGGAACAAAATTCTCCAAAGCCACCTCTTTGCCTGTTTCAACTGATTCGTACATAGCCGAAATCAATTCGAGACTGCGTCGACCCTGGTGCCCGCCGACTAGCTGTGGTTTCTCGTAGCGAATACTGTCAATCACGTGCTGGTAATATTCTTTGTGGCCAAAGCCATAAACGTTAGGGGGATTAACCGAGAAATCAGAGAGCACTCGCTCGTCGTCTTCTACCGGCTCCTGGAATCGCCACACCTTCATTTCGTTAACGGCAAAACCGCCGATTTCAACGGTTCCGTTCTCACCGAGAATTGAAATAGATCCCTCAAGGTCTGTAGGCCGGGCGGCGGTAGTAGCTTCGACAATACCCAAGGCACCTGAACGGAACTTGAGCACGACGACAGCCGTGTCCTCGGTTTCAATATCGACCAGTGCGGTTTTGGTGTGAGCAAACACGGACTCGACGTCGCCCATCATCCACTCCAGCAAGTCAATGTGATGACTCGCCTGATTGGTTAACACACCACCGTCCATGCCCCAGGTTCCGCGCCATTCGTCTTGATCATAGTAGTTCTGTCGGCGGCACCAGCGCACTCTTACCGTTCCAATAACCAGCTTACCGAAACGATCGGCCTCAAGCGCCTCCCGCAGCTTTGTGACGGGAACATTGAATCGGTTTTGTTTCACGATAAAGAGTCTGACATTGTGCTCTTCACACGCCGCAATCATGCGATCCGCGTCAGCTAACGTTAGAGCCATTGGTTTTTCAACCACAATGTGCTTCTTGTAGGGTGCGAGTTCAACCGTGTTGTCAGCGTGCAGACCACTCTCCGTCAGCACCACCACAACATCTGGATCTACCTGCTTCATCATGTCGTGCATGTTGTCAAAGTGCGGCACGTCGAAACGTTCGCCGATGGCTTGAGCTTTTTCGGTAATGAGGTCACAAACCCCGGCCAGGGTAGCTCCATCGATTTCACCAAAACCCAAAAGCTCCGAATGGCGCTTTGCGATACGTCCGCATCCTACTAATCCAACTCTTAACATGGCTAATTCTTCGCTCTTGAAATTAAATCGGCTATCGGCAAGATGCCCGCCCTTTCCGTAAATGTTTCAACATAAACAGATTCCAGTGCGCATTTTGCCTGCATGAGCACGAACTTTCTATAGCCTCAACAAGTTTTCACCCGCTATCTTTCCTCACTCGACTCAGTCACAGAGTGATATAACCCGCAGAATCGGCCAGAGCCCCGAATTACGGACTCATAGTCAGTATGCGTAGCGGGTGACCTGCGGCGTTTTGCGGGTATAAATAACCGTGAGAGTCGATTTACGGGCCTCGATACGCGACGGGCTGAAATCAGGCTATCGAACGCAATAGCGCCTCTTTTCAGGCTCTTTACAGATGCCGTCAAGAATCCACCCCACTGCTGTGAAACGGTTGAAAATTCAATCAAATCGCCTAGTATCAACACGCAACAGTTCGGTCCTTACGCAAGCTTGGCACACGGCCGGCGTTTTGATTTGCCGCAGAGTGGCCCTCGCTTTTAATTGACGGCCGCTAAAAACCGGATGAGGGCTTAACCAAAGACCGAGTGCAGGTAAGGAGGCTCGCAATGACACCGAGAATTCTGGCTTCCTGGCCACACTACGAGGCCGAGGAAATAGCCGCAGCCCAACGGGCCATTCAAACTGGACGTGTTAATTACTGGACCGGTAGCCAAGGACGTCAATTTGAAGCTGAACTGGCCCTCTCCTGCCAGTGCAATCACGCGGTAGTTGTCGCCAACGGCGCTCTGGCACTGAAGCTAGCCTTGCAAGCGGCCGACATTCGCCACGCAGACGAAGTCATCATTACGCCCCACACCGCGACTGAATCACTTCAGAGCGTCCTTGATCTGGGGGCCACACCCGTCTTTGCCGACATAGACAGCCGCACCGAAAACCTGTCGCGCGAGACTCTGGAAGCTGCGCTATCGTCGCGAACGCGCGCAGTAATTGCCTTTCATCACGCCGGCTGGCCCTGCGACATGGATGGCATTATGGAAATCGCTGCAGAGCACGACGTGACGGTCATTGAAGACTGCTCCCAAGCTCAAGGTGCGCAATACAAAGGCCGCCCAGCCGGGTCACTGGGTCACGTTGCGGTGCTGTCGTTTTGTGGAGACAAGATCACTACCACGGGCGGCGCTGGCGGCGCCGTCGTCACCAACGACCACGATCTTTGGGAGCGAGCGTGGTCTTATAAAGATCACGGCAAGAATTCGAATTCCATTTCATGCAGAGCGACGGCACCCGGATTTCGGTGGCTCCATGATTCACTGGGTACCAACTGGCGGCTCACCGAAATGCAGTCTGCTATCGGCCGGATTCAACTGCAAAAGCTACAGCGGTGGTCCGAACGTCGATCGGAAATTGCCTCACAGTTTAAAGAAACGCTACAAGAATTTGACTGCGTGGATTCGGCCAACCATTTAGAAGGAAGCCATCGCGCTTACTATCGGGTGGTCTGTCACGTTGACAACAAAAAACTGCATTCAGACTGGAATCGGGATCGAATTGCGAGCGAACTGCGGACGCTTGGGCTGCCGGTGTCATCGGGATTCGACTTTAATCGAGGCGAGAATGCGAAGAACGGCATTCGCTCTGCTTTTATCGATAAACCAACTCCAGTCGCTGACAAGCTGAACAAAACGCGACTGGCAATTTCGTTGCACCCGAACTTAACGGCGAACGATATACAGCATGTCTGCGACAGTTTGCGTCACGTGCTTACCCTGGCTGCTTCACGTTCGTACTAGACCTGAGGACCATGCCATGCACTTGGGCAAGCGCGCTGGGCTGTCGAGTTACTTTCAAAACCCCATCGCCCCCAGGGTGACTCAGCGAACCGCAACGCTTAGTCCGCCAGAGACAAACCCCGGCCAATGCCGTAGTACTCAAACTGATGCGAGCGCATCATATCCGGATCGAAGACGTTTCGGCCGTCGACTATGACAGGGGACTTCATGAGCTTGTGCATGCGCTTGAAATCGGGCGTGCGAAACTCTGTCCACTCTGTCACCAGCGCCAGCGCGTCTACGCCTGAAACGGCCTCCATGGCGTTGTCGACTATGCGTAAGTCATCACGAGGGCCGAATACTTCTGCCGCTCGCGTACTGGCTACCGGGTCGTAGGCTTTTACGGTAGCTCCAGCAGCCCACAGGGCTTCAAGCAGCGTTATGCTTGGGGCTTCTCGCATATCGTCCGTTTTAGGTTTAAACGCCAAACCCCAAACTCCGATTGTCTTACCCTTCAAGTCGCCTTCAAAGTGGGCATTTAGCTTGGTGAACAAGACGTGTTTTTGCGCGTCGTTAACGTCACAGACCGCACGCAGCAGCTTCATCTCTGTGTCTGTCTGCGAGGCCGACTCGATAATGGCTTTCACGTCTTTTGGAAAACAAGAACCGCCAAATCCGCAGCCTGGGTAAATGAAGTGGTACCCGATGCGAGGATCGGAACCGATGCCCAATCGTACTTTTTCGATATCGGCGCCCAGTTTCTCCGACAAATTGGCAATTTCATTCATGAAACTGATTTTGGTCGCGAGCATTGCATTAGCCGCGTATTTAGTCAGCTCGGCCGAGCGAATGTCCATAAAAATCAATCGATCGCGATTCCGGGAAAACGGATCGTAGAGCGTGCGAAATAACGCCTCTGTTTTTTCACTGTCGGTACCGACAACTATTCGATCCGGGCGCATAAAGTCGTTAACCGCAGCCCCTTCCTTCAGAAACTCGGGGTTAGACACAACATCGAGTTCAATGTCCAGCTCTCGCTTGGCCAGTTCTTCGTTGATTACATTTTGCACTCGAGAGGCTGTTCCAACCGGCACGGTCGATTTATCAACAACGACTTTGTAGTCGTTTGCGAACTTGCCAATTGTGCGCGCTACTTCCAGAACGTATGACTGATCAGCTGATCCGTCTTCAGCAGGTGGCGTTCCCACTGCGATAAACTGGAACAAGCCGTGTTCAACGGCTTCACGCGAATCGGTCGTAAAGCTCAAACGTCCAGATTCGACGTTGCGGGCGACCATGTCTTGAAGGCCGGGTTCGTAAATGGGTATCTCACCTTGCTGCAACCGGGCAATTTTTTCCGGATCAACGTCAACACAAATGACCTGGTTACCGGTATCGGCCAGACATGCACCGGTCACCAGCCCAACGTACCCTGCACCAAAAATCGTTACTTTCATTTACTCACCTGTTCAGATTCCAAATGTTTCTATTTGGAGCGTAGTCATAAATCAGAAATCTGTGCGTCCGCGGAAACTGTTTGCTAACAGCAGACGTAAATGCACTTATCCAACAGCCTTGCGCAACGCGTTGCGCCAGACAATGAGATTAAAACGTGTGTCTTGCATTCCGGGTAATTGACGGGTTTTGATTCTATGCCAATGCGCTGGCTCGAGCCGGCGTAACGTACAATTCGCACTGCCAACCCACCGATTGGCCTTTCCCATCCGCACTCCCGCGTTAGATCAGTCTAAAATGACTGGCAGGAAATATGGTGGAGCTAGGCGGGATCGAACCGCCGACCTCTTGCATGCCATGCAAGCGCTCTCCCAGCTGAGCTATAGCCCCAAAATATGTGCGCACTTTACGTCAGACGAAAATAGCTGTCAATGCGCCGCAGCAATCCCTTAACAATCGAGGCTAACTCAAGCCCCGCGCCGGACCGACGAGTACGACAGTGTCGCTCCGCTTGCCAAATCAGCGCACGACACTGTGCCAACGCACAAATGCCCGTGCATCCGTAGTACTGGAATTGGTGGCTACGACATCACTGTTAGACAGACCTATACCGAACTCCGCCATACCATTGAAGAGCGGCCGATTGTGCTGTAGATCAAAATCGACGTAGTCCACTTGCCCTTCAGTAAGACTGTTGTTTGGGTCGGGTGGGCCACCACGATTCAGGCGTCCCGATCGTAGAGTCAAAAGCCAGCTATGGCGCTTGCCTGTATTCAGCGTGGTCAACAACGCGATTTGACTACTGTCGTTATCGGTTGAATGGCCAAGAGCCCGGCCTCTGTATCGATATCCAGCAGGATAACTCGCCGTGTTGTAAGCACAGTTGAACAGCTTGCTGTTTTCGTGAAACTGGCAGGTGGTGTCTGAATACTCAAGGTTCATACGCACGGTCGACTCGGCCCATAGGCCGGGAAAACTAACAGATGCCCCACCCTGGCCCAGATAGCGACTTGGAAAGCCTCCGGCTTCATCTTCGCCGATAAGCTGACCGTACAGCGTTAGCGGCAGACTCCAACGGTTAATACTCCAGCGAGCGTCGAATCCGGCTAACTGATTACCGGGCTCTTCTGATGCGTCGATGCCGTCCCCGACGTTGTCCCGGCCTAGAATCAAATTGACGAGGCTGTCCAGAGATTCCGTTCTACCCGCCCCTCCCCACTGAGCGGTACGGCTCACTCCAAGCTCCAGAGACCTGAACGGCTTTGCCGTGACTCTGAGTCCCAGCAGGTACGGCTGACTAACGGGCCGGTTAGACTCTAGCCGTCCCACAAACCCGTGAAACGACCACGGGCCAATCCAGCGCAGTATAGGCGACCTGAACGGAATAGCTTCATGACGCCTCACCGAGACGCGCGGCACAGGCCGAGCGTTACTGGACAGTATAAGGCTGCCGGCATGTCCGGGACCCCACCAGGCATCCTGACTGCCGAACGTTACGGAGTAATTGCCAAAAATCCTGCCCACGTAACTGCCATCAAGACGAAGATCCTGAGAATCGTCACTGGAGTTGACCAGGCTCATCTTGAGATTTACGGCAAACTTCTCGCCGGTGTATTCGACCTTGCCAGCAATATCGACCGAGCCTCTCGGCCTATCGGCAAACGTACGCAACGCTGTCCGGTTTTCGCTTGCACCAAGTGTGTAGCTCAGCTCCAGCTCTCCCCACCGCGTGTTTCTCGCTACGCGACCAACAAGGCGATCGTAAACCGCACGTGCATTAGAACGCTTGATAGAAGACTTATTGACGGAATCGACCGCGGCTGCAATGTCCGCCCAACTCATGGGCCAGGTCGTAATCGGAATCGAAATGAGACCACGGTCGGCGAGGTACTCAAGATCGTGGCGCAACTCAATGTCGCCCGTTTCAGCGTAAGGGGCTGAATAAACGGGCAATCCATTCAGCGTTATCAACATTAATACGGTTAGGCCCAAGAACCGTAGGGGCTGACGAACTGTAGCGAGTAACCCTTCGCTCCAGTCGGAAATCAGTTTTGGCAATTGAGTGGTGCTCATTTGGGATCTTCTACGCACGTGAGGTAAGAATTACAAATATGTGTTTAAACAACTGTTGAAGTTTCAAATAGCACTTTCTGGAACGCAAACAAACCATCGAAGACGAGACGTCAGGGGCATCAACATCGCGCTTGGCACCCCCGCCTCGCCGGAACCACGACTAAACAACGCTCTCACCGCGATCCGACTTCTATAGTGTATGCCATTTCCGCTTCTTGCAACCGGAGTGTGACTAAAACACGAGTCACCATTTAATCACGGCGCGATGACGAGCCAGAGCCGAACGTTCATATCCTGATGTAGTGCGGTATCCTGCTGCCGTCCACTCAACTGACAACGTAATTTCGAATGCCATAGTGCCGTCTTGCTACCTATATGCATCCGTGCACCTATGCACATGCCCCCAAATAGAAAGGCTCAAACGCAAAAGCTGAGCGTAAAAAACGGGAACTTTCGTTGAGCTGGATACGTTTTAACCGCCAGCCTTACGCTTCTCAAGATACTCAATTGCAACACCCAAACGCGCTAACGCATTTTCTCGCCCAATCATTTCAAGCGTAATGCTTATTGAGGGAGAAGAGGCCGCCCCGGTTACTGCGACGCGAACCGGTTGAGCGAGCTTCGGTAGTTTTAATTCAAACTTCTCAAGGACCGCATTAAATTGTACTTCTATTTCGGCCGAGTTCCAGGATTCAACCTCCGAAAGCACGCTGAGCAGGTATTGCATGGGCTCCAGAACAACAGGCCGAAGATGTTTGCGGGCAGCCCCTTCGTCCAGTTCAATGGCAGTCATAAATATGTATTGACTCTCGTCGACAAGCTCGACGATCGTATGACTCCTTTCCCGAAATACTTGCACAACTGTTTCAAGCAGCGCATCGGACTCCACGGAAAAACCGCGTCGAGCCAGCTCCTTCCGGGCGAGTGTGGCCAGATAATCAGGTGTGCTCGCCAGCATGTGCTGCTGATTTATCCAGCGCAATTTTTCCATATCAAATGAAGACGCCGCCCGGTTTACATCTTTGATATCGAAAAGCTCAATCATCTGCTCACGTGTAAACACTTCCTGATCACCGTGAGACCAGCCAAGCCGAATTAAATAATTGAGCAACGCATCCGGTAGAAACCCCTGCTTCTCAAACTCCATAACCCCGACTGCACCATGTCGTTTTGACAAGCGACTGCCGTCTTCTCCCAGAATCATGGGAACATGGGCGAAAACAGGAAGCGGCAAATCCAATGCACGAAAAATATTAATCTGTCGTGGCGTGTTATTAATATGGTCGTCGCCACGAATAACATGCGTGATGTTCATATCGGCATCATCAACCACAACCGTCAGGTTATAGGTCGGAGTTCCATCCGTTCGCTGAATCACCAAATCATCCAGTTCGGCATTGGCAAAAGACAAATTGCCACGAACCAAATCGCTGAAGGTAGTGACACCCTCTTGAGGTGTCTTGAAACGAATTACGTAGGGTTCGTTTTCGGGTTGATCTTTACGGTGCCGACAAAGCCCGTTGTATCGAGGCTTTTCCCCGGCAGCTCGCTGAGCTTCGCGTGTTTGATCTAACGTTTCCTGCGAACAGTAGCAACGATAAGCGTTACCTTGCTCAAGCAGTTTTGCTACAACCTCGCTGTAGCGGTCAAAACGATCGGTTTGAAAAATCGGACCTTCGTCACCGCCTATCTGCAACCATTCCAGGCTTTCGAGAATGGCCGCAACCGCCTCATCGGTGGAACGCTCACGGTCTGTGTCCTCAATGCGTAACACATAGACGCCGTTCTCTTTACGTGACTGTAACCAGCAGTACAACGCCGTTCGGGCGCCGCCAACGTGCAAATAGCCTGTTGGACTGGGGGCAAATCGAGTTCTAAATGTCATGGTAATCCGGCCAAATCGAAACGGATTCGGATTGTATCAGATTGCCAGAAAAAACCATGGATTGACGCTCCCGGAACGGGTCGACGAATTTGGGGAGGAGAATTTCAGACACTTGGCTCTGTCAGAGGGCGTGATCAACAAACGACCCGGAACATTCGTTCCGCATTGTCGACCCGGATTTACGGTCTTAGTTGCTGGCTCGAGCGACATTTGCGCCACCTGACCAGCATCGCCGACCTCTTGCCGAGAATCCAGGCCATGAAGGCGCAGTCAATTCTGAATGATCAGGATTTACGCTTAACCGACGAAATAGGCGTTACGCCAGCGGCCACTTCGCGAATTCGGCGTCGCTGCCAAACCTGATCGGCAATGATCTTGTCACGAGAGTACTCAGAAACAGCGTCTTTCAAAATACCCAACATCGCTTCAACATCGAACGTAACGGAACTGCTCTTGATTCTTTGTAACAGGTTTTCGATTTCGCTCCACGGCAAACTCTTCTCCTGTGCACGCATGATCTTGGGGTGCTCCGTACCCATTACGCGATTGCCAATCAGTAACTCTTCATACAGTTTTTCAGCCGGTCGAAGTCCCGTATATTTAATTTCGATGTCTCCATCCGGGTTCTCTTCGTCCATAACCGTGCGACCCATCAAATGAACCATACGCTTGGCAAGATCATCGATTTTCACCGGCTTGCCCATGTCGAGTAAAAAGACGTCGCCACCGAGACCCATTGAGCCGGCCTGAATGACCAATTGAGCCGCTTCCGGAATCGTCATGAAGTACCGGATAATTTCCGGGTGAGTCACGGTAACCGGACCACCCTGTTCTATTTGCCTGCGAAACAAAATAACGACTGAGCCACTTGATGCGAGCACGTTGCCGAAGCGAACAATACTGAAGCGTGTTTTCTCTTCACGCTCGTCCAGACCTTGCAAAACGATTTCCGCCATGCGCTTGGTCGCACCCATCACGTTGGTGGGATTCACCGCTTTGTCAGTAGAGACCAGAACAAAACTGTCCACCCTGCTCGCAATAGCCGCCAGAGCGCAGTGGTATGTACCCAAGACGTTATTAAGAATACCGGGAACTACGTTTGATTCGACCATGGGCACGTGTTTGAAGGCCGCTGCGTGATACACCGTATTCACGCCAAAGGTCGACATGACGTCGGTAAGGTACATCTTGTCGCGCACACAGCCCAACAGCGATACGATTTCGAACTGTCCGTCCGCTTCTTGTTTAACGCGTTTTAGCTCTTGGTCAATGTTGTACAAAGCCAGCTCGCTGTTCTCATACAGTAGCACCTTACGAGGGTTCTGGTTGACAATTTGGCGACACAGCTCGGAGCCAATTGAGCCACCAGCGCCCGTTACCATGACCACTTTATTCTCGATGCACCGGCTAAGCAGAGATTCGTTTGGAGGCACGGCTTCGCGGTCAAGCAAGTCATTGACCTCAACGTCACGAAGCTCATCTATCTGCGTCGCGCCCGATACCAAATCTGTCAGCTCGGGAATAACCTTTACGTGTACCGGTAAATATTCCAGCGAAGCGATAATATCCTGACGTCTACGTCGGCTCACGGAAGGCAGTGCCAGCAACACTTTATCCAGCCGCAATGAAGCGACAGCTTCAGGCAGGTCTTCCGGTGATAGAACTTTCAAACCGTTAATAGCGCTTCCGTGTAATGACGTGTTCTCGTCAAAGAACGCTACCGGGTAAAACTCGTCACCGCTAAGCAGGGCATTCGCTAGCTGAGCACCTGCGTGTCCAGCTCCGTAAATAGCGACACGATCGGTACTGCGGCCACTTGCGCGCATTAACGTTCGCACCACGAAGCGGCTGCCCGCAAGATAAATGGACGCAAACACGCCATAGAGCGACAGCAAACTCCAGGTCAACTGTGCGCCGAAAGCGAAGTTAGTAATTAGCCCAAAACCAATGACGGCAATGGCTACGGCTAGAAATATCGTTTTAAGTGTTGTTGCGCTCACAAATCGAATGATCATTCGATGTAATCCAAGGTAAGCGAACACGGGCAACGCTACCAGCGAGGTGAGCAGCAGTATCCAGCCGGGGCTGAGCACTTCGGGGACTAAGGTTTCATATTTGATGACAGTCGCACACCAAAATGCGATGGGCATCATGACCATATCGGCGAGAATTATAAGAAGCCGTTTAACCTTGCGAGGCAATGCCTTGAGCGAAGCCGAGAGGGCATCGAGGCCGCGAACGTTAGTCAAATCCATTAATGTGTTCCTTGCTACTTTAGCCTGCCGACATGGAGGCGCCGGTACTATAGCCGCTTTTGGAAAAACCACGAAACTCCATATCTCGTGGACCCCGCTCAAACTCGAAAACAATTGTTACATATTGAGGGTCCAGAGTCACAGCCGGGGTCCACAGCACGGGTAAGAAATTACTTAGTTACGGTCTAAAATACCAAGAATTTCCTTCGTTTGACGCTGCATCAGCTCGCTGTCAGCACGGCTTTCGACGTTCAGACGCAGAAGCGGCTCCGTATTTGATGATCTAAGGCTGAAGCGCCAATCGGCAAATTCCACACTCAGACCGTCAGTATGGTCAACGGCCAAAGCGTCGGGTGCGTAACGTGACTCGATCTGTGCAATCAGTTTTGGGGCGTCGTCAACGGTACGGTTAATTTCTCCGCTCGCCGGGTATTTCTGCATACGTTGCGCGACGAGCTCAGACAGGTTGAGACCCGACTGGCTAATCAGTTCAGTCACCAGCAACCACGGAATCATGCCGCTATCACAGTACGCAAAGTCACGGAAATAGTGATGAGCACTCATCTCACCTCCATAAACCGCGTCATTGTCGCGCATCACCTGTTTAATGAACGCATGACCAGTCTTACTCTGAACTGCACGCCCGCCCCCGGCTTCAACTATATCTATGGTGTTCCAGGTTAGCCTGGGATCGTGGACAACCGCTTGCCCTGATTGCTTCGCAAGAAAGCTGCTCGCCAACAATCCAACGATGTAGTAGCCCTCAATGAACACGCCTGATTCGTCAAAAAAGAAACAACGATCGTAGTCGCCGTCCCAGGCTATACCAAGATCGGCACCACAACTTTTAATGGCCTCTATCGACGACTGACGATTTTCTTCAATCATCGGATTAGGTACGCCGTTTGGAAAACTGGAATCAACTTCATGATGCACACGAATAAACTCAAACGGCAGGTGTGGCTCGAGTAGATCCACCACTTTACCGGCGCCTGCATTGCCCGAATTGCATACAACTTTAAGGGGCTTTAGTGCCTCCACGTCAATGTAGCTCAACAGATGCTTAAGATACGGTTCTTCTGCCGCTACCTGAGTCACAGTGCCTTTCGGACGATCGGTAAACTGCCCCGCTTCCGCCAACTCACGTATGTCGAGCAGGCCATTGTCACCGCTAATCGGGCGGCTTTGTTCGCGCACAAATTTCAGCCCGTTATAGTCGGCCGGGTTATGACTGGCTGTAACCATGATGCCGCCCTGCGTATTGCGATCGGATGTCGCAAAGTACACTTCCTCTGTTCCGCATAAACCAATGTCAATGACGTTGGCTCCGCCATCGGTCAGCCCGCGGCACAGCGCTTCTTTTAATACGAAACTCGATTCTCTGATATCCCGGCCAACAATCACCTCGGACGGCGAGAGAAACTCGGCATAGGCACGTCCAATACGATAGGTAATGTCTTCGTTCAACTGGTCAGGAAGGCGCCCGCGTACGTCGTAAGCCTTGAAGCAGTTGATTTCCATTCGGTTCGATTGTGTCATGTATTGTCGCCCAGTTGATGTCGAGAACTAGTTAGTCGGTACGGCCAGCACGGCCATAAGTATCTTCATATCGTACAATATCGTCTTCGCCAAGATAACTCCCCGACTGAACTTCTATAATCTCCAGGTCAACGTTCCCCGGATTGGCAATTCGGTGCACCGTTCCGAGCGGAATATAGGTGGATTGGTTTTCCGTCAGTAAGAACGTCTCTTCGCCTCGGGTAATCTCGGCAGTTCCGGTTACGACTATCCAGTGCTCTGCGCGATGGTGATGCATTTGTAGCGACAAAACCGCGCCAGGCTTTACCGTGAGCCGCTTAACCTGATACCGGTTTCCGTTGTCAATACTGTCGTAAGACCCCCAGGGCCGAAAAACTTCACGATGCAAACTAACCTCGTCACGACCTTTTTCCTTTAGGTGCTCAACAATTCGCTTTACATCTTGCGAACGTCCTTTTGGCGCCACCATAACCGCATCGGCGGTCTCAACAATGACATGGTTTGACAGGCCCACTGCAGCCACCATTCGCGTAGTCGAATGCGCGTAACAATTATCACATCCTTCCAACACAACGTCGCCCACCGCAACGTTGTTGTTTTCATCTGAGTCTTTGCTTGCGTGCAAGCTGCCCCAATTCCCCACGTCGCTCCAGCCGGCGTCCAGCGGTACGACAACAGCATTTGAGGTTTTTTCCATCAGCGCATAGTCAATGGAATCGCCGGGGGAAGCACTGAAGGCTTCAAGACCCAGACGGACAAAATCGAGATCATTATGTGACTCGGTCACAGCCTGACGACAGTGAGCAACCATCTCCGGAGCAAATTGCTCGAGCTCCTCCAAATATTGATTGACCCGAAACATGAACATACCGCTGTTCCATAAATAGAGACCTGACGCGAGATATTCTGCGGCGGTAGCACTATCAGGCTTCTCAACAAACTCCGCTACCTCGCATGCATCATCGCCAGCTGGAGAGCCTTTCTTAATGTAGCCATATCCTGTTTCCGGCTGATCCGGCACAATGCCAAAGGTAACCAGTTTGCCGCTCAACGCCAGTTCATGGCCGTCAGCTACGGCCTTTTGAAAGGCTGCGGTATCCTGAATTACGTGGTCGGCGGGCAGCACCAGCATGACAAGATTCTGACTATCGTCGTCTCTTGAAACAATCAGCTGCATGGCAGCAACAGCAACGGCCGGCGCTGTGTTGCGTCCAATCGGTTCCAGCATTATACCTGACGACTTGCAGTCAATCTGACGCAGCTGTTCCGCCACCAGAAATCGGTGAGCCTCATTACAGACGACCAATGGATCACCACAACCTTCCATGCCATCCAGGCGACTAACGGTATCCTGCAACATGGTTTTATCAGTCACCAAAGGCAACAGCTGCTTGGGGTAAAGCCCGCGCGACAACGGCCAAAGCCTTGTGCCTGAGCCTCCAGATAACACCACTGGAATAATCATTTGTACCTTCCTCTTTTCATTCTTTTCGGCAACGACCGTTGAGCTAATCCCGGTCGACTTGTGTTTAATTAATTTCTTTATCTTGAAGCGGCTCACCACGTCCTATTCCGAAATAGGTAAACCCCTGCTTGCGCATTAAAGATGGCTCATAAACATTGCGACCATCAAATATCACGGCACCTGACAGAGCGTTTTTCATTGCGTCAAAATCAGGGCTACGAAATTCGGCCCACTCGGTAACCAACACGAGTGCGTCAGCCTGCGCCAGCGCAGACATCGCAGAGTCCACCAATTCAAAGTCACTGCGATCACCAAACAGCGCTCGAGCATTTTCCCCGGCCACTGGATCGTAGGCCTTCACTTTGGCTCCCGCCGCCCACAGCGATTCAAGCAAGGTAACACTCGGCGCCTCACACAGATCATCGGTATTGGGCTTAAAAGAAAGTCCCCATAGAGCAATCGACCTACCCGCTAAATCGCTTTTGAAATACGTACTTATTTTGTCAAACAAGACGTTTTTCTGTCGTGTATTGACGTCGTGTACAGCTTGAAGTAACTGCGTATCGTTACCTGCTTCGCGCGCCGAATCAATCATGGCCTGCAGATCTTTGGGGAAACACACGCCGCCAAAACCGCATCCGGGATAGATAAAATGATAGCCAATTCGCGGATCGGCGCCGATACCCAAGCGCACCTGTTCGATATCGGCGCCCACTTTTTCCGCTATATTTGCGACTTCGTTCATAAAGCTGATTTTAGTTGCAAGCATGGCGTTCGCTGCATACTTGGTGAGCTCCGCGGACTCTACGCCCATAGAAATCAAACTATCGCGACTGCGCATAAAAGGCTCATAAAGCGTTCGAAAGAGCTCTCCCGTTCGAGGGTTATCAGTACCCACTATAATGCGATCCGGCCGCATAAAATCGGTTACCGCAGCACCCTCTTTGAGAAACCCGGGATTCGAAGCCACGTCAAAATCGATATTGACTCCGCGCTCAGTCAACACGCGACCAATAGTTTCGCGTACGCGAGAGGCCGTACCCACGGGAACGGTAGACCTCGTCACAACGACCTTGTAGTCGTTAGCGTATTGACCAATAGTTTCTGCAACAGCCGAAACGCGGCTTAAATCGCCCGAGACCGTTTCTGAGGAGCCGCCGACAGCGATAAACAAAAACAACCCGTGTTCAACACCTTCCCGCGCAACAGTCGTAAACAGTAAACGTCCAGATTCAATATTGCGGGAAACAATTTCTTGTAATCCAGGCTCGTGTAGCGAAATATGACCACGCTTAAGCATGGATATTTTCTCATGGTCGACGTCAACACAGACCACCTGATTGCCGCTGTCAGCCAGACAGGCCCCCGTTACGAGACCGACAAAACCTGATCCAAAAATCGTTACCTTCATAGCACTTTCGGTAGGAGCAATGCGCTAGAGATCAGACGCATAAAGAACCCCACCGAAACAAATCAGGCGCCGTAGTAATCGCGATACCATCTGACGAAATTCTCTACCCCAACCTCCACTGATGTGTCGGGTTTGTAGCCCACGTCACTTATTAACTCGGACACGTCGGCATATGTTTCGGGCACATCGCCTGCCTGTAATGGCAAGAAATTAATTTCAGCCTTACGTCCGAGGCAATCTTCCAGAACCGACACATATTTCATCAACTCTACGGGCTGATTATTTCCGATGTTGTATACCCGGTACGGAGCCGAGCTGCAGCTCGGGTCGGGGTTATTGCTATCCCAGTCCGGGTTTGGCGCGGCCACGTTATCACTAGTACGAATCACGCCTTCAACTATGTCGTCAACATAAGTGAAGTCGCGCCGATGCTTACCGTAGTTAAATACGTCAATCGGTTTGCCCGCCAGAATATTTTTAGCAAACAGGAACAGTGCCATATCAGGTCGGCCCCAAGGACCGTATACCGTGAAGAACCGCAATCCGGTAGTCGGGATGTTGTACAAATTCGAATAAGAATGCGCGATTAACTCGTTGGCTTTCTTGGTGGCTGCATACAACGTCAGCGGATGATCTACGCTGCGAGTGACCGAAAACGGCATGTTGGTATGGGCTCCATACACGGAGCTGGTCGAAGCATACACAAGATGCTCAACTTCGTGATGCCGACACCCTTCAATGATATGCAAATAGCCAACAAGGTTGGCTTCAATGTAGGCATGCGGATTTTCAATTGAGTAGCGTACGCCAGCCTGAGCGGCTAAATGGATAACGCGGTCAAACTTGTGCTGTTTAAACACACGCTCCATTTCCGAACGATCAACAAGATCGACTAATTCAAATACAAATTTATCGTTGCCGTCAAAGGTCGCGAGACGAGCTTTCTTTAGATTTACGTCGTAGTAGTCGCTTAAGTTATCGAGCCCGACCACAGAGTCTCCGCGCTCCAACAGCTGGCGCGTCACATGACTACCGATAAATCCGGCTGCGCCGGTTACTAAATATTTCATTAACGTTTTCTCAGGTGTTTACAGTCGGCCGTCGACGTCAGCCGGCTCGAAGAGGTGCTTAATATCAAACAGGACGTGGTTATCGCGACCCAGCTTGTGGACTTCTTCAACACCCATTTCAGCGAATTCGTTGTGAGCAACCGCCAGAATAATGGCGTCGTACGAACCAGGGTTTAACTCGCTGGTGAGCGAAACACCGTACTCATGCTCGGTTTCAGCACTATTTGCCCAAGGGTCGTAAACCGTTACGTTGGCATCAAATGATTCAAGCTCGCGAACCATATCAATCACTCGTGTGTTACGTACGTCGGGGCAGTTTTCTTTGAATGTGAAGCCCAGAATTAATACGTCGGAGCCCACAACGTGAATACGCTTTTGAGTCATAAGGCGTGTCACTTGGGACACCACGTAAATACCCATGTTGTCGTTAATGCGACGACCTGCAAGAATCATTTCAGGGTGATAGCCCATTTCCTGAGACTTGTGGGTCAGATAATAAGGGTCTACACCAATGCAGTGCCCTCCTACCAGACCCGGGCGGAACGGAAGAAAATTCCATTTGGTGCCCGCGGCAGCCAACACCTCACCGGTATCAATGCCAAGACGATTAAAGATAAGAGCCAGCTCGTTGACCAGCGCAATATTAACGTCACGCTGAGTGTTCTCAATCACTTTTGCGGCTTCAGCCACCCGAATTGAAGACGCTTTAAATGTACCGGCCGTAATAATACTGGCGTACAGCGCGTCCACTTTATCGGCGATTTCGGGCGTTGAGCCTGAAGTCACTTTTAAAATAGTCTCAAGCCGATGTTCTTTGTCACCCGGGTTAATCCGCTCAGGACTGTATCCCACGAAGAAGTCCTTATTGAACTCAAGGCCGGATATACGCTCAAGAATCGGCACACACACTTCTTCTGTAGCGCCAGGATATACAGTCGACTCGTAAATAATGATGTCGCCTTTCTTGAGCTGTGCTCCGAGCGTGCGACTGGCAGACTCAAGCGGTGACAAATCAGGACGCTTATGTTCGTCAATCGGTGTCGGAACGGTAGCAATTAGAATATTGCAGTCTGCCAAATCATCCGGGTCGGCGCTGAAGGTTAGATGAGCCGATGCTTTTAATTCAGCAGGCTCAACTTCGAGCGTATTGTCTTCACCACGATTCAGTTCGTCGATTCGCGCTGTATTAATATCGAAACCCAGCGTTGGGAATTTGTTTCCGAACGATACCGCCAGCGGCAAACCTACGTAGCCCAAGCCGACGATTCCAATTCGAATATCATTCAGATCTGTCATTGTCTATCCTTATTGATATTTTGTTTTTTGTTTTTTGCTTAACTCTTAAAACTAGAGAACGTACATAACCGCCAGAAGTCCTGTAATGGACATGGTTATTGTGTAAGGCAATGCAAGCCACATCATTTTGGTGTAGCTAAGCCTGATTAATGGAGCTACAGCTGATGTCAGCAGGAACAGAAACGCAGCCTGACCGTTAGGAGTTGCAACGCTAGGTATGTTGGTACCCGTGTTGATTGCAATAGCCAACTGGTCAAAATGTGCACGGTCAATGGCACCCGCCTCGAACGCCGCTTTGACTTCCGATATGTACACGGTCGCCACGAACACATTGTCGCTAATCATTGAGAGCAAGCCGTTCGCCATGTAGAAGAGCGGAATCTGTGCTTCCGGTTCCTTGGTGAAAACCCACTGGATAATAGGTTGAAACAAACCCTGGTCTTTAATGATGGCTACTACGCCGAAGAACACCACCAAGAGCGCGGTAAACGGCAGCGCTTCTTCAAACGCATGACCAATACGGTGCTCTTCTGTGACACCGGTAAATACGGTAGCCAACACAATAACCGACAGACCAATTAGACCCACCGGCGCTATGTGGAAACCAAGCGCCAGGACAAGGAAAACAACCACAAGGCCCTGCGCCCAGAGTTTCATGACGTCCATTGAGTTACGCTCTTTGGCTTCCTCATCGTCGTAACTCTGTAAAATCTCTCTTACCTGCTCTGGCAACTCGGCACCGTAATTAAACAGCGAAAATTTCTCCACCACAAAACAGGTTATCAGTCCAACGAAAAAGACGGGAATAGTCACCGGCGCCATGCGAAGGAAAAATTCGACGAACTCCCATTCCATGATTCCGCTGATGAGCAAGTTTTGAGGCTCTCCAACGGTGGTCATCACGCCTCCGAGCGCGGTACCGACTGCCGCGTGCATCATCAGATTTCGCAAGAAACGTCGGAACTGCTCGAGATCGGTCTCATGCGTTTCGCAAACGCCTCCGTCATCACCGTGATCGTGGTCGTCGTGAAACTGCTTGCCTGACGCGACCCGGTGATAGACACCGTAGAAACCAGCCGCCACCGTAATAACAACGGCAGTTACGGTAAGCGCATCCAGAAAGGCCGACAGCACCGCCGCCACCGCACTAAACGCCAGCGACAGCAGCCGTTTGGACCGTACTTTGAGCACAATCTTGGTGAAGAGAAACATGAGCAAATCTTTCAGGAAGTAAATGCCGGCCACCATAAAAACGAGCAGCAGCAGCACTTCGATGTTCTCTTCAAGTTCGTGAAATACCGTCGACACTTTGGCAAGGCCAATTGCCGCGGCCTGCATCGCGAGCAAACCACCCGGCAAAAGCGGATAACACTTCAACGCCATCGCAAGGGTAAAAATAAATTCGAGGACGACCATCCAACCCGCAATCTTGGGGCCCGCATCACCTAAGCCGTAGTACACCACCATGTTGATAATCAAGAATGCGACGATCAGCATTTTGTACCATTCGGGCGACTTGCCTAAGAAATTCCGCCAAAGTGCGTTGAGCATTCCCTGTTCCGATCCTTGATGGGTTGTCATGTGGCCTCACCTTGTGATGTATGAAAAGTCGATAAGGCCCGGATTATATGCCGATTATCGGCTCCCGGCCATGTATGAAAGTATGAATTGTCGCAAAATGAGACGTGGTACCGATTCGTGAGGTGAATCCGGCTGTATGAGCGCCCGCTGGTGGCTAAATTGCTTAGATCAGGAGGCGCTCTCAAGGGTACGCCAAACGCTCTTACCCCCGGTTTCATGCTCAATTTGGTCCAGCTTCTTGTTGTGAGCGTCCAGTTCCTGATCGGTCGCACCCGGTACGGCAAAGACCAAACCGGTACGGTCAATCGGTCGTCGCGTCACGTTAACCTGGCCTGCACTGGCCTCGGTTTCATCGCTTAGCAGGAGCTTTCCCTGGCCTCCCGTAAGTGCCAAATACATCTCGGCCAGGAGTTCGGAGTCGAGCAACGCGCCGTGTAGCGTGCGGCCGCTGTTGTCTATGTAGTACCGCTTACACAGCGCGTCCAGCGAGTTTCGCTGGCCAGGATGCCGCTTACGGGCGAGAGCCAGCGTGTCAACCACATTACATCTGGCCTCCATTAGCGCATACGGGTTCCTGAGTCGGCGCAGCTCCATATCAAGAAAGCCAATATCGAAGGCTGCATTATGAATCAGCAGTTCATCTTCGTTAACAAAGTCGAGAAACTCGTCAACTACGTCACCGAACTTCGGCTTATCGGCTAGAAACTCCTCGCTTAGTCCGTGGACCGCAATAGCACCTTCGTCAATTTCGCGCTCCGGGTTCAGGTAGACGTGAAACGTTTTTCCGGTAATCCGGCGCTTGATCATCTCAACACAGCCGATTTCGATGATGCGGTGCCCCTGATCAGGATTCAGGCCCGTGGTTTCTGTATCCAGAACGATCTGGCGCATGGCAGCCCCGTGTTTGGTTGAGGTGAGTTTAAGAATTGAACCAGCCCATCGTGGGCTGGCTCACGGTAATTTTACGTGATCTTGCTGCGCGATTGAATACGGACGGAGAGCCAGCCGTAAAAACGGCGCTGCTGGAGTTTATTTCAACGGTTTAGCTCCACGTAACCTGACGGAGATTGCCGCACACGCTTTGCGTGTTCGCAATGACGGCACCAATAACAACCTTGCCAGCGCGAGGTTGGATCTGTCATTGAGAGCATGAGGTCGAATCTGTCATTGCGAGCGCGAAGCGCGCGGCAATCTTCGGAAATTTAGACAGGCCCCAAAAAATTCACACAGAAACACTCTAACGGAAATTGGTGGCGGGCTGGTGGTGACTTAAGCTAGCGTCGCCCCGCAATCGAAAAGCGCCTAACTCAGTTCATCGATACCGCGATTGGCCAGCTCATCGGCACGTTCGTTGCCCGGGTCACCGGCGTGGCCTTTCACCCAGCGCCATTGCACCTGGTGTGACGTTAACGCGTTATCCAGAAGCTGCCATAAATCCTGATTCTTAACCGGTTTTTTAGCAGCGGTTTGCCAACCGCGACGCTTCCAGTTTGCCATCCATTCGGTCACACCCTGCATCACGTATTTTGAATCGGTTACCAACACGATACGGCAAGGCCGGGTCAGCACGCCTAGCGCTTCGATGACGGCGGTGAGTTCCATCCGGTTATTCGTGGTGTCCCGCTCCCCGCCACATATTTCTTTAACGTGCTCGCCGCTCACCAGCCGCGCACCCCATCCCCCGGGCCCAGGATTGCCGCGACAGGCACCGTCGGTATGTATGGTCACACGTGTTGCGTCAGTTGCCTGCTCTGCCGCACTCATTTGCCTTTACGACCAATGACGTCGGCTGTTCGCGTTGCGGGTTCCGCCAAACCGCCGACAACGCGACGCTTACGATGCCAGCTACGCCCGACCATAGCCGCGCGGACCATCGATTTCTTGGCCGTTATAGCGTACGCGCCGTTTAGAAAAGGCCACCACTTGCGACCCACCCCTTCGAGCCCCGCGGTCCGGTCAAGCACGACTTCGTGCTCGATGGGCGGGGTGTAAAAGTAGCGATTACTCGACACCGGCTCAAGACCCAGGAGCCGTAGCCAATCGGTAACGCGACGCTCTGTTAGCGGCTGCGCAATTGAGCGCGTTCTGGGTCTGACCATGTGACGCAAACCCCAAATGCTCGCCGGGCTAAAACCCGTGATAATGACCCGCCCCTCGCAAACGAGCACTCGCTGCACCTCGCGAAGAACCTGATGCGGGTCGCCGTGGTGTTCCAACGTGTGGGGCAACAACACGGCGTCGATGGAATCGCTGGCTATTGGCAATTCGTCAGCGCGGCCGACAATGTCAACGCCCTCGCCCGCATGCGCACACAAGACGCTGTGCCTGAGTGTTTTGCTGTGCTGCACAAAACGATCGCTTTCGCCCCAGCTTCCAATCTGCAGCGACTGAAAACCAAACACCTGTTCAAGCATTTGCTCGAGTATCTGTTCTTCAAGATTCAGCAGGCGCTGGCCAACTGGGCCTTCCAGCCAGTTGGCGGCTCTCGCGGCCGTAGAATTAAATTCAGTTGGTGTAACCATGCTGTATAGAATACCCCCTTTGTGACCGCCTTGCCTTTTTTTGGAGTCATAGTTTTTCTTACTTGTGTTTTTGCGTAGGATACCCACTCCGGTACGCACTATGACAAGGCCATTTACGGAGCCGGAAACGAAACTAAATCCGTAATTGGGAGAAATGCTCAACATGAATCTGTATATCCCTCAAGCCTCATATATCAACCGGCTAATCATCAGGCGCTGCCGTACACTCCTGTCAGCCCTGATGATAGGCGCAGGCCTGAGCGCGAATGGCGCCGACCTTAAAAAGTCAACGCACAATACAGCTACGTCTTCAGCCCAAACCGTTACTTACTCAACCGACAGTTCGAGCGAGGCCCCGGTTTACAGCCTGCTGGACAGCATCGGCGCTGAATTTTATCTGCCGGTTGACCTAAACGAGCGGACTCAGTCGCAGCTTAACTGGTACGCCCGTCACCCCGACTATTTAAACCGCGTTTTCGAGCGTTCAAAGCGCTATCTGCCTCATATTGTCGAACAAATACGCGCACGTGGAATGCCGCTGGAACTGGCTCTGCTACCGGTAGTTGAAAGTGCTTTCGATCCATTCGCCTACTCGCACGGACGCGCCGCCGGTTTGTGGCAATTTGTTCCGGCAACCGGAAAAATGTTCAAGCTAAAACAGAACTGGTGGTACGACGGTCGTCGGGACCCAGTGGACTCAACGCGAGCCGCACTTGACTACTTGCAGCATCTCCACGAACGCCTTGACGGCGACTGGTTGCTCGCCGTAGCCGCTTACAATTCAGGAGAGGGTCGGGTGCGCAGCGCCGTGCGCAAGAATCGTCGCCTAAACAAACCCACTGATTTTTGGAATTTGGCTTTACCGCGCGAGACGCGTGCTTACGTCCCGAAACTCCTGGCCATTAGTCATTTGGTCAGAAATTACTGGCAGTACGAAGTGACGCTCCCGTTTGTATCTAGCGCGCCGTACTTTGCGGAGGTGCGCACTGGTGGTCAAATCGACCTCGCATTGGTCGCCGACCTCGCACAAATCGACGTACAGGAAATTTATCGGCTTAACTCCGGCTACAACCGCTGGGCCACCTCACCAGACGGGCCCCATAAACTTATGGTGCCGGCCGAAAGTGCAGCGCTGGTTCAGTACGAACTGGATCAGCTGCCCGCATCAGATCGCATCAGCTGGAAGCGACACAAAATTGCCAGCGGTGAATCGCTGAGTACATTAGCGAGAAAATACAGCACGACGGTCGCCACTCTGAAAGCAGCTAACAATCTGAGTACTACATCAATTCGGGCAGGCAAACATTTGCTGATTCCCGTGAGTAGCAAAGACAAAGCGAGCTACAGCCTTTCGGCAGACATGCGCGAGCAGCGCCTGTTAAATCGTGGCGGCGCCAGCAACACACGCTATACTGTTAAATCAGGCGATTCTTTTTGGAGCATTGGCCGCCAGTTTGATGTGGGCACCCGCGCGCTTGCCAGATGGAACGGCATGGCTCCCGGTGACACCCTGAGCGTCGGCAAAGAACTGGTAATCAAAGGCGGAAACAAGAGCTCCGAATCATCCGGAAGCGGCGTAAGCCCGGACGGCACGAGACGCAAAATTCGCTACACAGTGCGCCGCGGCGATTCGCTTTCGCGAATTTCGTCGCGCTTCAGTGTAAGCGTCGCCGATCTGAAAAAATGGAACAGCATTTCCGAGCAGCGGTATTTGCAGCCCGGTCAAAAACTGAGTTTATATGTAGATGTCACCCGACAATCGGGCGACTAACCAAAGAGGTACAAGATGGGTTTTCTAACCGGTAAACGCGCTCTAATTGTTGGCGTCGCCAGCAAACGTTCAATTGCCTGGGGTATTGCAGAGGCTATGCACCGCGAGGGTGCCGAACTCGCCTACACCTACCAGAACGAAAAATTGCGTCCGCGCGTTGAAGCACTGGCCGAAATTACGGATAGCACGCTTCTTATGCCCATGGACGTAGCAGAAGACCGCGAAATTCGCGATGCGTTTGCGAAGCTGCGCGACAACTGGGACGGAATCGATATCGTCGTCCACGCCGTCGGCTTTGCACCAAGAGACCAACTGGACGGCGGCTACACCGAAGCCGTTACGCGCGAAGGCTTTCGCATCGCTCACGACATTTCGGCCTACAGTTTCAGCGCACTCGCCAAGAATGCCGCTCCCATGATGAAAGGACGCCAAGGCAGTCTCCTGACCTTGAGCTACCTGGGCGCTGTCAAAGCCGTGCCCAACTACAATGTTATGGGACCTGCTAAAGCAAGCCTCGAAGCCAGCATGCGCTTTTTGGCTAATGACCTCGGCCCTGACGGTATTCGGGTTAACGCGATTTCAGCGGGCCCGATTAAAACACTGGCTGCAGCAGGCATTGGCGGCTTCCGCAAAATGCTGCGACACGTAGAAGAAACGGCGCCCCTAAGACGCAACGTCACCTCTGAACAAGTAGGCAACGCGGCCGCCTTTTTATGCTCGGATTTAGCCGCCGGTATTACAGGCGAAGTGCTTTACGTTGACGGTGGTTACAACATGGTCGGCATGTCGTTCTAGGGAGTCGAAGTCCCGCTCACTCTCGTTTTACGAGGCCGTGCGAACCATCCAACACGTCCAATCCCATTTGCGTTTAAGGGTTCTGCCTGTCTCCGTTCTGGAGACAGGCAGAACAAGCCCTCGTCTGACGCCCTAATGAGTAACACACCAAACCTGATCAGGTCAGCTTGGTTTCCTCGCCCTCAAGACGAGCCACGATCACAGCGCAGCACGCGTCACCGAATACGTTGGTAGAGGTGCGCGCCATATCCAGCAAACGGTCGGTAATAAACAGCACGCCAATCGCCTCGGCTGGCATGCCCACAGCGACCAGAATAATAGTAATGGCTACCAGCGACGCAGCAGGTACGCCCGCGACACCAATTGACGTCAGCAGCGCGGTAATCACGATAATAAACTGGGTGAAAATGGTCAGTTCGAGGCCATACGCCTGGGCCAAAAATATGACTGCGACACATTCGTAGAGCGCCGACCCGTTCATATTGACCGTAGCGCCAAGCGGCAGCACGAAGCTTGAGACCTTGCCTGAGACGCCCGCATTGTCTCTCGCGCAGTCCATCGTTACGGGTAGTGTTGCGGAAGAGGACGCCGTTGAGAACGCCGTAGCCAGCGCCTCGGCCATAGCTGGAAACATTTTGTAAGGCTTAACCTTCCCTACAAACTTCAACAGCAGAGGAAGCGTTATTAGCATGTGAATAAACAAAGACGCCAAAACGACAGCCGCAAATACGAGTAGCGGTTGCAACAGTGAGGCAATAGCTCCGAGGCCGCCCGCCTTTTCTTCCAGGTCGGCAATTTGCTTGGCAACTACTGTTGCGATGAGACCAAATACGCCGAGCGGCGCTACTTTCATAACCAGGTCCGTTATCAACATCATAACTTTGTTGATCGCATCCCAAAACTTGAACAAGTGTTCAGCGTAGCTATGTTCCAGCCGGGTCATAAAAAACCCAAAAAGAATACTGAAGAAAATTAGAGCGAGCAGCTGGCTATTGTCGCTAGCGGCATCGACGACATTGTTAGGCACCATACGAACAAACACGTCGACAATATCGCCCCAGCCCTTACCGCCCACTTTCGACTCAACCGATTCCGTACTGGCAGACAGACTCAACAACTCTTTAACCGGCTCACCTTCGCTATCGAGCCCAGGCTGAACAATATTAACCAGCAAGAGACCGACCAAAATAGCCGCCATGGTGGTAATGACGTAGAACGTAACCGTTTTAAGTCCCAAACGGCCAATGTGTTCGCCACTGCCTAAACCGGCAACGCCGATAATAATAGACGACACGACAAGCGGAACGATGATCATCTTCAGCGCGTTGATAAACAGCTTGCCAATAAACTCGTAGATACCAAGAGCCTGAGGAAAGAAAAAGCCGGCGAAACCTGCCACAACAATTGCGATTAGAATTTGCCAGTGTAGTTTTAAGCGCATACGATTTTATTCCCCATTTGGTGGTCTCTTGGCCCTAGAATAGCAGACCGGGCGGTTTGTGGGCGCGCACGACGCAAGTACCCGACCAAGAGTCTCGGATCTATAATTCTACTGATCACCAAGTGGCGTTTAGTGGAACCAAAAAGAGCGGCCGAAGCCGCTCTTTCGTGTTCTAACAAACGTCCGATGGTTTGATCTATCGGCTTAGAAGCTGATCCGATTTAACCTGAATGTCCGCTTGCTCGCGAAGCGAAGCGATATAAGCCGCCAGCTCCATGTTGGCGTTAGCCCGAGCAACGTTGGTAATTTGATCTTCGGCCAAAGCGTCGCCCTCTTTAATGCTCTGTAACTCGTAGATGTAATAATCACCGTTTGCCAACTGAACGCCACCGTAGGCTGGACTGTCCCCTTGCAAAGTAGCCGCAAACAGGCCTTTTGCAGCTTCGGCAGGCAGACCCTGGTCCAGCCGCGAAATTTCTTTCGCTTCTGACACTTCCAATTCCGCACTTGCAGCCACAACGTCTAACGCCGAGCCCTGCTGTAGTTGATTCACCAAATCGTTTCCGAGAGCGGCTACCTGCTCAGACGCGGCTTCGCGCTTAAGGCGAGCTTCGATAAGAGGACGAACCTCTTCAAGCGTCATAGTGCGCGCAGGCTCGTGTTGGTTAAGGCGAATGTAGACATACTTGCCGTCAAGCTCAATTGAGTTGCTGTTCAGCTTGTCGTTAAGAACTTGCTGACTAAAAGCCACCTCGCGAACCTGAGGGAACGAGGCGATACCGCCGCCGCCTGCACGGGTGAACCAGGTCGTCTCCTGAACCTCAACGCCTGCGGTTTCCGCGGCCGAACCCAAGCTGTCGTCTATGTCGTATACCAGCTCGTCAACTTCGTTGACCAACTCGCTTAGACGATCCAGACCCGCATCTGTCTTGAGCTGTTGCTCGATTTGAACTCGAACCTCTTCAAGTGGTTTAGGCTCGGTTCCGCGAACCCCTTCGGCACGAATAACGTGGTAGCCAAACCGGGTTTTGATCGGCTCACTAACCTGCCCTTCAGTCATTGAGAACAGCGCATCTCTAAACGGTCCAACGTAGCCTTCACCACTGTTCCAACCTAGCTCACCGCCAGAAGGCTTCGAACCTGCGTCGTCAGAAAGCTCTTTGGCCAGTTCGGCAAAGTCTTCGCCTGCAGCGATTCGAGCGCGCACGTCATTTGCCATGCTGCGAGCTGTTTCATCGTCACGACCGTCGTTTACCGCAATCAGGATATGTCGCGCATTGCGTTGCTCAGGGCTGGAGTATTCGCCCGCCTGGGCACCGTCTTCGTAGCGAGCTTTTATATCGTCTTCACTTATTGAAATAGATTCGCCAAGCGCAGCGGGATCCAGCTCAATGTAGTCAATCTTGATGCGCTCTTCGGTCAGGTACTCGCTTTGATTAAAGTCGTAGTCGGCCTGAACAGCACTTTCTTCGATGACGGTGTCGGCTAACAGTTTACTAACCGGCAAAAGCGTTTCACGGACCGTTCGGGACTCACTCTCAAGACGGCCACGAAGTTGCGCTTCGTCTTTCGTGACAAATGACGAGTTAATGAAACCGTCGGACCATTGTTGCAGCACCTGCGAGTCGCGATACTCGTTAAAGAGCCCGTCGGATGACATGCCGATTTGGCGCGCGCGCATATCAAAAGCCGCCGTATCAAATTTACCGTCCATCTGGAACTGCGGTATTTGCATCAACGCTCCCATCACGGCGGAGTCAGACATGCTGTAACCTTCTTCAGCAACGTGCTGGTTTAGAAGCTCACTGCGCACAAACTGCTCGATGACGCTGTTTTTGAGTTCGGCCTGCGTTACTTCAGGAATACCGTTTGGATAGAACTCCTGGAACCGTTGAATTTGTTGATTGTAGGCGTTGGCGATCAGGTTGTTAGACACCTCTGTGCCATTCACCTTTACGACGGGCTGGTTTGCGCCAAACTGGAAATCTATTCCCCATATGGCGAAGGCCAAAATAAGAAGTCCCAGCATCAGGAGAGCCCCGAAGCCGCCGGCGTTATCGCGAATATTCTGTAGCATAGTAGTGCGTTCCAAATCGAAAATAGAAACAACGCTCTTAGGGCGTCTGGAAGCCGGGTAGTTTAGCCTTTACGGGCGAGCGGCTCTAGTCCGATGTTAAAGAATTACCATAACTTTCCCATTCCCGAGTATCGGTAGACCTCGTCTGCGAGGCAGGATTCGGGCATTAATCCAGTTTGAACCCGCCATTGCGCTGAGTCTTATCGCGATATGCGCACAAATGCCCCGCTCACAAAGGTGAGCAGACGAAAGACTAATGATGATGAGAGCGATAATCTTGTTTCTGACAGCTTGGTCAGAGAATGCGGTCAGGACGACCGACGATGAAGCTCTGGCAGTTCAGCAGCCAAGAAACAGGGCGCCATAGGCGCCCTATTCAATTGGCGGAGTGGACGGGACTCGAACCCGCGACCCCCGGCGTGACAGGCCGGTATTCTAACCAGCTGAACTACCCCTCCTTTCTCAATTGGTGGGTGCTGAGGGGATCGAACCCCCGACCTACGCCTTGTAAGGGCGCCGCTCTCCCAGCTGAGCTAAGCACCCTGTCTTAGCGAGCGAGCTAATTTACAGCATCCTTTAACGCTTTACCAGCCTTAAAAGCAGCTGCTTTACTCGCAGGAATATGAAGGGGCTCACCCGTCTTCGGGTTACGTCCTGTTCGAGCTTTACGATCGCGAACTACAAAGCTTCCAAAGCCCGCAATACTGACTGTTCCACCACCGGCTAACGTGCTTTTAATGCTATCAAAAACAGCATTTACCGCATCGGTTGCGTCTGTTTTAGACATATCAGCTTCGCCGGCAACGGCGTCAATCAAATCACCTTTATTCATGATCCTGGGTCTCCTATGAATCCTTGTTTAGCGCAGTTAAATGACTGCGACATAAAACTTACTCGTAGCGACAGCCACTCGGGCCTGCCTTATCAATGCGTTTTGCCCATGCCCGCATCGAGCGATATCTTTATCGGGCCAAAAGTTATTCTTCTAGTGCGGCCGAACCGTATCCGACGCGCCTTTTGAGCCTTTTTTCTTTGAACCGCCACCGCCGCGTTTGGCGCCCGTTTTCCCGGCAACCGGTGGATGCGCAAGCGCAATCTCCGCAACCTGATCGAACCACTTAACCGGAATTATTTCCAGATCGCCTTTTATGTCGTCAGAAATCTCGACTAAATCTTTGGCATTCTCTTCCGGAATAATGACGGTGTTAATGCCACCCCGGTGCGCAGCGAGAAGCTTCTCTTTCAGCCCACCTATCGGTAGTACTTCACCTCTAAGCGTAATTTCACCAGTCATCGCAACGTCCGCACGAACGGGCGTATTGGTCAGTGACGACACAAGCGCTGTACACATGCCCACACCGGCGCTCGGGCCGTCTTTGGGCGTAGCGCCCTCAGGAACGTGCACGTGAATGTCGTTACTGGAATGGAAGTCGTCAGGTAGTCCAAGCACTTTGGCCCGGCTTCGGACTACCGTCATGGCCGCCTGAATAGACTCTTGCATCACGTCGCCCAGCTGGCCCGTTTGAATCAATTTACCTTTACCCGGCACTTTGGCGACTTCAATGGTGAGTAGCTCACCACCGACTTCGGTCCAGGCAAGTCCGGTAACCTGACCGACCTGATTATTTTCTTCAGCCAGTCCAAAGCGGTACTTGCGCACGCCAAGGTAGGCATCGAGAGTTGAACTGTCGACGACAACGGGTTTCGGCGGCTTCTCAAGCAGCAATTTCTTAACCACCTTGCGGCAAATTTTCGATACTTCACGCTCCAGACTTCGGACGCCCGCTTCTCGCGTGTAGTAACGCACAATGTCCAACAGGCTTTCCTCGGCAATTTCAAGCTCACTGTCTTTAAGACCGTTCTGCTTCATTTGTTTCGGTACTAGATACTTGCGCGCAATGTTGGTTTTTTCGTCTTCCGTATAACCCGGCAGACGAATCACTTCCATACGGTCCAGAAGCGGGGCCGGGATATTCAAACTGTTAGCTGTGCAGACAAACATGACGTCAGACAAATCGAAATCGACTTCGAGGTAGTGATCGTTAAACGCTGAATTTTGCTCAGGATCGAGAACCTCGAGCAAAGCAGACGAAGGATCACCTCGAAAGTCCATCGACATTTTGTCAATTTCGTCAAGCAGAAACAGCGGATTGCGCACAGTGACCTTTGACAGGTTCTGTACGATCTTGCCCGGCATGGAACCAATGTAAGTTCGACGGTGGCCGCGAATTTCAGCCTCGTCGCGCACGCCGCCAAGTGACATACGCACAAACTTGCGGTTAGTCGCTCGAGCAATGCTCTTGCCAAGAGAGGTTTTACCCACTCCAGGTGGGCCCACAAGGCACAAGATAGGCCCTTTCAGCTTTCGTACGCGCTGCTGTACAGCGAGATATTCGAGAATGCGTTCTTTGACCTTTTCGAGACCGTAGTGATCTTCTTCGAGCACTTTCTCGGCTTTGGTCAAGGAACGTGAAATTTTGGTCCGCTTGGTCCACGGTGCTTTGACCAGCCAGTCAATGTAATTGCGCACCACGGTCGCTTCCGCAGACATGGGCGACATCATTTTTAGTTTATTAAGTTCAGAGTTGGCCTTCTCAATTGCTTCTTCAGACATACCGGCTGATTCGATGCGATTTTCGAGCTCCTGAAGCTCATTAGGCGAGTCTTCCATTTCACCGAGCTCTTTCTGAATGGCTTTCATCTGCTCATTTAGATAATACTCGCGCTGACTCTTTTCCATCTGTTGCTTGACGCGTCCACGAATTCGTTTTTCAACTTGCAGCAAGTCGATTTCGCCTTCGATCAAACCCAGCACCATTTCAAGTCTGGGCTGCGTTTCGCTGGTTTCTAAAACCTGCTGCTTGATATCTACACCCAGCGACATGTGCGCGACAATGGTGTCGGCCAGTCGGCTGCTGTCGTCGATGCCTGAAAGCGAAGTCAGCACCTCAGGGGGCACTTTCTTATTCAGTTTGACGTACTGTTCGAACTGCGAAACCACAGAACGCGACAGCACTTTCAGCTCCTGTTCGGAGTGCTCGGATTCAGCGTCCAGCGCTTCCACCCCAGCCGTAAAGAAGGTGTCGAGCTCAAGGTCGGTCAATCGCACCCGGCGTTTGCCTTCAACCAGCACTTTATCCGTGCCGTCAGGCATTTTAACGAGCTGCAGGATGTTAGCGAGCGTGCCTACGCGGTACACGTCTTCGATTTCGGGATCGTCGGTATCGGCTTGTTTTTGCGCAATGAGCACAATTTGTTTGCCTTGGTCTACCGCTTGCTCAAGCGCTAATTTGGATTTCTCGCGCCCCATAAACAACGGGATGACCATGTGTGGGTACACCACAACGTCGCGCAAGGGTACAACTGGCAAGGTACCTTCCGGAATGGGCGTTAATGCTTTGCTGGTTTTGTCAGACACTGAATATTTCCTTTACAGCGCATTTGCGCTAGACAGGTGAACCTCGGTGCCGAGGCACCCATTCTTACGCACTGCTTGAGTACGCCTTGGAAAAGCACACGTGCTGACTAAATATCGGAGCCCGTCGGTCGCTGCGAATTATCGGAATTCGCCGCTCCATCTTCGGATTCGTAAATAATGTATGGCGTGTTCTCGCCCGTCACCACTGACTCATCTACCACGACTTTTGTAGCGTTTAGCATGTCGGGTAAGTCATACATGGTGTCGAGAAGTACGTTTTCAAGTATTGTCCGCAAACCACGAGCACCTGTTTTGCGCTCCATGGCCCGTTTGGCAATCGCACGAAGAGCGTCTTCGCGCAGCTCCAGTTCGGCACCTTCCATCTCGAAGAGCCTGCGGTATTGTTTGGTCAACGCGTTCTTGGGCTCCACCAAAATCGTAACCAGCGCGTCTTCATCTAGTTCTTCGAGAGTGGCGACAACAGGCAAACGTCCAACGAACTCTGGAATCAGGCCGAACTTTATAAGATCTTCCGGCTCCGTGTCATGGAACACTTCACCGATATTGATATCGTCTTCGCTGCCTTTTATTTCGGCCACGAAACCAATGCCGCTTTTCTGCGACCGGTTAACAATGATTTTCTCAAGTCCTGCAAAAGCGCCGCCGCAGATAAACAGGATGTTGGAGGTATCGACCTGCAAAAACTCCTGCTGAGGGTGCTTTCGACCACCCTGCGGCGGAACAGAAGCCACTGTTCCTTCAATCAGTTTCAACAATGCCTGCTGAACGCCTTCACCCGACACGTCGCGAGTTATGGACGGGTTGTCTGACTTGCGGGAAATCTTGTCGATTTCGTCTATATAAACGATACCCGTCTGCGCCTTGTCGACGTCGTAGTCGCACTTTTGCAGCAGCTTTTGAATAATATTCTCTACGTCTTCGCCTACGTAACCGGCTTCGGTCAGCGTAGTCGCGTCGGCGATTGTGAACGGAACGTTTAGTAGGCGGGCCAGCGTCTCGGCCAGCAAGGTTTTACCGCAACCCGTTGGGCCAATTAACAGGATGTTGCTCTTCGATAGCTCAACGTCAGCTTTGGCGTTGTCGCCACGGCGAGACTGGAGGCGTTTGTAGTGGTTGTATACCGCCACTGACAGCACTTTCTTGGCACGCATTTGGCCAATCACGTATTCGTCGAGAGTCGCCTTGATTTCGTGTGGCGTGGGGAGCTTGTCGTCACCTGTATCACTGCGCTCTTCGAGCTCTTCACGAATAATATCGTTGCACAGCTCGACGCATTCGTCGCACACAAACACGGACGGTCCCGCAATCAATTTACGGACTTCGTGCTGGCTCTTGCCGCAGAAGGAGCAGTACAGCAGCTTGCCGTCTTCGCTCTTACCTCGTGTGTCGTCGCTCATTCAGCGGTCTCCAACTTTTCTGCGAGGCGCCCAATGCGCCTGCATACTTTAATCATAGCGGCACTGCACCCGATTGGCAAAGAAAAACTCGAATTGATTGGAATCAGTATAAATTCAAGCAATTGATTTTAAAGCCATTTTATCATTCGGCTACAATAGTGTCCGGGCGACGGTCAAGAACTTCGTCAATTAGACCATATTCTTTAGCGGTTGAAGCATCCATGAAGTTGTCACGCTCGGTGTCTTTTGCGATGGTCTCGACCGTTTGACCCGTGTGATTCGAGTAAATTTTGTTCAATCGCTCGCGAACCAACAGAATCTCGCGGGCGTGAATGTCAATGTCGCTTGCCTGGCCCTGATAGCCACCAAGAGGCTGGTGAATCATCATGCGTGAGTGCGGTAAGCAGTATCGCTTACCCTCTGCGCCGCCGGCTAACAGCAGCGATCCCATGCTGGCGGCCTGCCCAAGGCAAATCGTGCTGACATCGGGCTTAATGAATTGCATGGTGTCGTAAATGGATAGCCCTGCGCTCACCACGCCGCCAGGAGAATTAATGTAAATACTAATGTCTTTGTCAGCGTTCTCGGATTCAAGAAACAACAGCTGCGCGACAATCAGGTTAGCCATGTGATCTTCGACTTGGCCCACCAGAAAAATAACGCGCTCCTTGAGAAGGCGTGAATAGATGTCGTACGAACGTTCGCCGCGGGCAGTTTGCTCAACCACCATAGGCACAAGAGTGTTGGCAACAGGTCCCATCGGTCCCCAATTTTTACTCTGATCTGTCATGTATCGCACTCCTGTTAGCGCCGACCGATTGGCGGCGTTGGGTTTCTGCACTGCGCTTGCTGCGGCGTTGTAAAAGTCGGAACGAATTCAATTAGCCGTTCATCGCCTCATCAAAGCTAAGTTCTTTATCGGTCACGTCAGCCTTGTCGATAAGCAGTGATACAACTTGCTCTTCCATCACCATCGCTTCAATTTGCTGCATGACCTGCGGGTTACTACGGTACTGCTTGATGACTTCGTCGCTTTGCTCGTAGCTGCCTGTTACGCTGGCCAGTTTTTCGTCGACCTGCGCAGAATCTACAGTCAGCTCCTGACTCGTAATCACTTCGTTAATGAGTAAACGAAGACCTACATGGCGTTTTGCCTGTTCGGTGTACATGTCCGCCGGTGGCAACTGCGCAGGGTCGGTCACGCCCATGCGTCGACCTGTGTCTTCGAGCATGGCCTGAGTCTCTTGCTCAACCAAAGCCTTCGGCAGTTCAAATACGTTCGCGTCCCAAAACGCGTCCAAGGCAACCTGTCGGCGCTTGCCACTGAGTCGTTCATTAAGTTCGCGTTCCATGTTTTCCTGCACGGACTCCCGGAATTTCTCGATGGTGCCATCTTCAACACCGAATTCGTTAATGAAGTCAGCGTCCACTTCCGGTAATTCTTGAACTTCGACCTTTTTGGCCGTAACCGCAAAGGTCGCTGTTTTACCAGCCAGATCCTTTGCCTGGTAGTCATCGGGGAAAACCACTTCTATTGATTTCTCGTCACCAGACTTCATGCCTTCGAGCCCGTTTTCCAAATCAGGGAGCAGCTGCCCGGCACCTACAACAACGGGATAGTCGTCGGCTTTACCACCTTCAAACTCCTCACCGTCGAGTGTGCCAACAAAATCGATTGTGATGCGTTCGTCACGATTTACCGCTTTGTCACTGTCTACCCAGTCAGCCCGCTGTTTGCGAAGTGTTTCAATCATGGTATCGACATCAGACGCGCCCACAGTGGCCGACTGAGTTTCCATTTTGAGGCCGTCGAGCTTCTTGATGCTGACTTCCGGAAAGACTTCAAACGTGGCGACGTATTCCAGGTCCTTACCCTCTTCCATGGAGGTCGGGTCGATGCTCGGCTGGCCTGCTGGATTCAACTTCTGCTCAATCAAAGCGTCGCGGTAGCTCGATTCGATTAAATCGCCGAGGACTTCTCGGCGCACCTGGCCACCGAAGCGCTTACGCACAACGCTAAACGGAATTTTGCCTTTACGGAAACCGTCAAGACGAGCGGTTTGGCCGACTTTCTTTAATCGGCTGGACACTTCGGAAGCGACTTTATCGGCAGGAACCTGCACGGTCATTTTGCGTTCAAGTGTGCTCGTGGATTCAACAGAAACTTGCATGGTGTGTGACAACCTCAGCGCCTGATGAAAACTCCCTGCGCCACCGTCAGGCACGCGGTGAATACAGGGTTAAAATGGTGCGAAAGGAGAGACTCGAACTCTCACAGGTTACCCTACTGGTACCTAAAACCAGCGCGTCTACCAATTCCGCCACTCTCGCATATGTGGTCTTCAACAACGCAGTATAACGACTACGCCGTAATTCTCTATCTGCCCTCTTTCCACCTGTCTGGCCTTATGACAGGCGGTCGTGCCCGGACACAAAAACGGCCACTCCTCAGCGGCCGTGTGCGTCAAACCGAACCCGGTTCGTGACGCGGTCAGGCGGTGCCAATCTCCGCTCAAACCAGGCCGTCTTCACGGCCAACAAACGCTGTCGCGCTCGTTTTCAATATGGGGTGGACGATGGGGCTCGAACCCACGACCACCGGAATCACAATCCGGGGCTCTACCAACTGAGCTACGCCCACCATATCGTGTCGTGCCAAGCTATCGCGCCAAGCGTGGCGCGCCCGGCAGGACTCGAACCTGCAACCCCCGGCTTAGAAGGCCGGTGCTCTATCCGGTTGAGCTACGGGCGCAAGCCTTTTTACCCAAACGTAGGAAAATCAAAGTGTTAGTTGGTCGGGGCAGAGAGATTCGAACTCCCGACCCTCTGCTCCCAAAGCAGATGCGCTACCAGGCTGCGCCATGCCCCGACTGTTTGCGACCTAAATAATCGCTGCTAACACTTAAAACGCCCCGATGTTTGCGGGAAAGGGATAATACGTGTGGGTTTCGACAAGGTCAATGATGATTTAGCCCTTCAATCACCCTAATTCGCCCTTTACCGAAATAAGTCGCCAGGCGGGGCTGTTATTAAGACGCAGACATCGTCTTTTAGGGCTCCAAGAGACCGTGAAATGGCCAGCCCGAACGATACCCTCATCCCCGAACAATACCGTCATTCCCGGAAGATACCGTCATTGTGAGCGCCAACAGATAACGTCATTGCGAGCGCGAAGCGCGCGGCAATCTCCTGACGTCGCTAAGACCTATCCTGCTTGGCTCGTAGCAACCTGACCGGGATTGCCACACCCGCTGCGCGGGCTCGCAATGACGAACCCCAAACCTCGCCGTAATGACGAATTCCGAACCTCGCCGTAATGCCGAATTCCAAACCTCGCCATGACGAACATATAACGCCGGCTCGCCTTACAGTGACTGGGTTTAAATTATCGTCTGCGCCAGGTAGTGGACGACCCACTGTCTTCCAGCACAATGCCTAATTCACCCAGATCATCTCGAATCTTGTCGGCCAGAGCCCAGTCCTTGGACGCCTTGGCGTCGATTCTTTGAGCTACGAGCGCGTCAATTTCCTCGGCGTCCGGTCCGTCTCCGCTTTCACCGCGAAGCTGTTCTTCGGGGTCCATCTGAAGAATGTTCAGCCGCGCACCCAGCGACTTGAGCACGGCACCCAGACCGGCTGCGCGGTCAAGCTCGCCTTTCTCCCGAGCGACGTTAGTCTCGCGCGCCACGTCATAAATTACGGCCAACGCAAGCGCGGTATTGAAATCGTCGTTCATTGCAGTGCGAAACCGCTCAGTGTACGGCTCGTCGCCCGGAAGCTCGGCTTCCGGTAAATCTCGTAGAGTCAGATACAGACGCGTCAGGTTAGTGCGCGCCTGATTGAGTTCGCCATCAGAAAAGTTTATCGGTTTGCGATAGTGCGCGCTAATCAGAAACAAGCGAACTTCTTCAGGTTTGTAGACTTTGAAAATCTCCTGAATGGTAAAAAAGTTACCCAGAGACTTGGACATCTTTTCGTTATCGACCTGAACAAATCCGTTATGCATCCAGTAACGCGCAAAATTCTGATCGGTGGCCGCACAGGTTTGCGCGATCTCGTTCTCGTGATGGGGAAACTGTAGATCCATACCTCCGCCGTGAATATCAAACTCGTTACCCAAATGGGTCGTCGACATAGCCGAGCACTCAATGTGCCAACCGGGTCGTCCGTCACCCCATGGGCTGTCCCATTTAGGCTCTCCGGGTTTAGCCGCCTTCCAAAGAACAAAGTCCAGTGGATCGCGCTTGGCTTCTTCAACATCAATGCGCGCACCAACCTGCAGGTCTTCTATGTTCTTACCGGACAGCTTCCCGTAGCCATCAAATTTCTTCACGGCATAAAACACATCGCCGTTGCTGCCCTGGTAGGCGTAACCCTTCTCAACGAGTGTCGCGATCATGGCGATAATCTCGTCAATCGATCCCGTCGCGGTTGGCTCTATAGTTGGCCGCAGTAGCCCAAGGTCGTCGCAGTCTTTATGCATCGAAGCTGTAAAACGCGCCGTCAGCTCAGGCACACTTTCGCCATTCTCAGCCGCTCGATCGATAATTTTGTCATCGATATCGGTAATGTTGCGCACGTACGTAACGTCGTAGCCCTCGCTGGCAAGGTGGCGCGCAATAACATCAAATGCGGTGAGCATACGCGCATGTCCCAAGTGGCAGTGGTCGTAGATGGTCAAACCACACACGTACATGCCAACCTTGCCGGGAACCATGGGTTCAAAGGTTTCTTTTTGGCGGCTCAGAGTGTTGTAAACTTGCACGGACATTTAGCACCTATATTATGTTGCGTATTGGCTCCCCGACACAAAGCTTATTGAATGGAGGGGAACTCAGTCTAATCTGGTCTTTCAAAGACTAAGGTTCGAAACCTTCAAAGGACGAGTGTTGGCTGATGTTAGCGCATACGACACGATTGGCAAGAAGCGCGTCGACGCATGAGACCGACACCGCCCCAAACACACTCTACATACAAGGCAGGCACCATGAAAAACCGACCTACATTTACAACAACTCGCCGCTGGATACTGGGACTGGCGCTGTCCATGCTTGTTTCCGGCGCCGCCGTCGCGGATGACGTTACGGCGAAAAAAGAGAAACGGGAACCCCGGATCCCAACCTTCCCTATTGTTGAAATGGAAACCACCGCCGGCACCATGGTGTTTGAGCTTAACGGCCGCCGCGCCCCAATGACCGTCAAGAATTTCGTCGGGTACGTTCGCAGCGGACATTTTAATGACACCGTTTTCCACCGAGTGATCAAAGACTTTATGATTCAAGGCGGTGGCTATGACGAAGACTTGGCAGAAAAGCCAACCAAAAAGGCCATTCCAAACGAGTCAGGTAACGGGCTAAGAAACAACCGCGGAACCATCGCTATGGCGCGACTAAACAACCCACACTCTGCGACCGCGCAGTTTTACGTCAATCTCGTCGACAACAATATGCTCGACCCTAACGAAAAGCGCTGGGGCTACACCGTATTCGGTGACCTGATAGAAGGCATAGAAGTTCTGGACGCCATCGGCGCTGTTGAAACCGGCCGCAAAGGCTCGTTTCCGAGCGACGTACCGAAAGAAGCCGTCATTATTAAATCGGTCAAACTGCGCAAGTAGGCCGCCAATGAGTCAGCCGGGAACAGAAGTGGCCGTGCATGCGCACGGCCATAATTTTTCAGCTTCAGCACACACCGTCTTTTTATCAGACGTCCACCTTGATGTCAGTCGCCCCGAAGTGACGACTCAGCTGACCGATTTTCTAAATAACCTTTCCGATACAGTCGAGCGTCTTTACATTGTCGGCGATCTGTTTGAAGCATGGATCGGCGACGACGCACCCGGCCCGGTCGGAGAGCAACTAATCGAAATTCTGCGCACTCTTTCCGAACGCAATATTGAAGGCTATTTCACACACGGCAATCGCGACTTTCTTATTGGTCAAACATTCGCCCAGCAAACTGGCTTCAGCCTGCTGCCGGATGAGACAGTAATTGATTGTTACGGCACCCCGGTACTTCTTTTGCATGGCGACACACTTTGCACAGACGACACCGATTACCAAACGCTACGCGCGACCCTGCGCAACCCCGATTTTCAAGCCAACCTCATGGCTATGAGCGTGCCGCAGCGTCTTGAGCTTGCTCAACAGCTGCGCGCAGCCAGCGCTTCCGAAATGTCTAACAAAACAGAAGACATCATGGATGCCAATCAGAATACCGTCATCGAAGCTCTACAACGCAACAACGTTTCCGTCATGCTCCACGGGCACACCCATCGCCCAAACGTCCACACGTTTAGCATCGACGACACACCGTGCCAGCGGATAGTGCTTGGCGATTGGTTTGAGCAAGGAAGCGTTGTTTACTGGTCAGCCGATGGGTTCGAACTGCAAAGCCTAAACCGCCAAACTTAGACGACTGGCTGCCGGTTACGCAGTGGGTATCAGTACCCCAAAAGCACTTGCTGGGCAGTCCAAAAAGCGGGCCTGGGAGCGTCTTCCAGCCGCGATTGAATTTGCTTACGCTCCCAAATCGCGGCTGGAAGCCGCTTGGACGAAACACTACTTGATGCAAAGATTCGACGGATTGCCCGCGGAGCACGCACTGTGTATCTACCGAAGACACATGCCTGAGCGCAAGCCTCAGGCCTTCACCGTTAACGTGTAATGGGTGGACCGCTGTGAAAAGCAAACGCCTCAACAGGATCAACAATAATGTCAGCCTCCAACTGGCGGAAGAAGGCAACGCGTTCGTTCAACTCATGTTCACTACAAAGCGGTCTGGCAAGATTTAAATACTCCGTGAAATGTCGCGCTTCGGATTCCATAAGACCGAGGTAGAACTTCCTGAGCGGCTCATCGAGATGCGGCGCTATACGCCCAAACCGCTCACAGCTGCGCGCTTCAATAAAAGCGCCAATAACAAGCTGGTCGATGAGTCTCTGCGGCTCATAGCTCCTGACGTGCTTAAAGAGTCTCGCTGCATACTTCGCGGCCAGAACTAACACAAACTCGTGCCCTCTTTGTTTAATTAATTTTTGTACTTGCTCAAAGTGGCGCAGCTCTTCACGTGCAAGTCGGGACAACCGATAAACGAGCGCTTCGTTTTGTGGGTAGCGATACAACAACTGCAGCGCAGTAGACGCGGCTTTCTTCTCACAGTTTCCGTGATCCCAAAGCAACGCTGCTTCGTTCTGCAACGCCCAGTCCACCCACGTCTGCGGTGTCGCCACGGCCAAAAATTCATCTACGGTTGCGCTGGCGCCTATAGCCTCAGCAGGTATTGCACTCATGTCATCTATTCCAGTATGGCCCGCGTCACGTCACGCCGTTCAGTTTGCTTGCAAACATTCAAGTCCGTCAGTCAGTAGCTTGACCGGTTGTCGCGTAGTACTCCTTCAGATACCGCTCTATAGACGATAGTAGCTCGGGCATACTAATTGGCTTGACCAAATACCCATCGCATCCGTAAGAAAAAGCTTTTTCACGATCGTTGGCACTTTGACTTGCCGTCAAGGCAATCACCGGCTTATCAAATCCTTCGATGCGCAGTTTTTGTGTTGCGGACAAGCCATCGAGGACCGGCATATTAACATCCATCAAAACGAGATCAGGATTCTTGGCCAGAGCTACTTCTATCGCCTCGCCGCCATCTCCAGCCAGTAAAATATCGTATCCGCCCTTCGCCAAAAACAGGCTAAGAAGCTCAGTCAAATCCGGGTCGTCTTCAGCCAACAAAACGCGAGCGTTGCCATCGACTAAAACAGGTTTCGCTCTTGAAGTGCTGTCACTCTGCTCCAGTTCGCGCATCTCGGCGCGCGGCGCCTTGATCACAACCGCAAACTCACTCCCCTCACCGGGGCTTGAAGTCAAGGCCACCGACCCGTCGAGCATAGCGACAAGACGTGCCGTAATATTTAAGCCAAGACCGGTACCACGCTTACTGTCGTTTCCACCGATGCGATGAAAAGCGTCAAATATTCTTTCTTGCTGATCTGGCGCAATACCAGGACCCGTATCCGTAATCAAAAGCACAAGACGATCTTCCGCCCAGCTGAGCTCCAGTTTGATTTCTCCGTGGTCGGTAAACTTGATGGCGTTACCGATCAGGTTCACCAATATTTGGCGCAAACGAACTTCGTCCGACTCCAGCCACTTTGGCACGCTTCGGTCGACAAACGCGGCAAAACTTAATAGCTTTTCGGCGGCCAGTGGCGCGAACATTGAGGCCATGTCGTCGGTGACCTGTCGAATGTCGAGCGGTGCCAGTCGAATAGGCACATTGCCATCCTCCAGACGCGCCTGATCGAGAATATTGTCGACCATCGACAACAGATGGTGAGCCGATCGGCGAATGGCTCCGGCATGAAACAAACTGCGATGATCTGAACCTGAATCGGACAGCAACAGCTCTGCGTAGCCGATCACGGACGTAAGTGGCGTTCTAAATTCGTGTGACATGCTCGCAATAAAACGTGACTTGATAGCGCTCGCATGAACAGCCTGTCGACGCTTCTCTTCCAAGTCAGCACGCGCTTCTTCAAGCTCTACTAACAGTCGCCGCTGTTTTTCATTCAACAAGCGCACTTCGTTGGCAATTTGCTGGACATCCTTTGTTCGTGCTTCTTCAATGTCACTGGGCAGGAGTAGTACGAAGTGCTCGCTGCCTTCGTTAAAAACATGGATATCGTAAGTGCCTGCATCAGGCAAGCCTACAAATTCCAGAACAGATGGCTCATCCAGAGGAATACCCAGCAGCGCTGGCACCACTTCACACGCGTCGACACCGTCACACGACGAATCGGTCAACGCCTTCACATCTCCCCAGGAATCCAAAATTCGGTAGTTTGAATCGAGCGTGAAACAAATAGCTCGATGATGAGCCTTGTCGCGATTAAACAGGTAGCGGGTTACAGAAGACGGGAGAGACACAGTTAACCGTCAACGACCATTTCAGCCAAACGTCCAAACGCCTGCTCGACGTTAGCACCTGTTTTTGCACTGGTAACAAATGGCGAAAAGCCTTCTCGCTTGAGCTCAGCAATAGTTGCATCGTCAATTTCCCATTCGCTTTCAAGGTCGGCTTTGTTGATAAGCATGACGCACGGCAGGTCTCCGTAGCGCTCGTGAGTTTCTGCACGCAGTTTTTTCGCTACGTCGAGCGTGTGCAGACGCGTCCCGTCTACCACCAGAACAAAACCGCTAGAACCTCGCAGGTAAGAAAACTCTACCGCCGAAAAGCGATCGGTCCCGGCTATATCCCAGATGATCATTTTGACCGCCGCTTCTGAAGCGCCAGCCACAAGCTCTTTTGTGTCTATTTTTACCCCGACCGTAGTCAGGTACTTTTCAGAAAATACGTTATTGACACAGCGCGCTACAGAACTGGTTTTGCCAACCGCAAAATCACCGATGATGCATACTTTTTTTGTGAGCTCAGCCATTGAAACGAGGCTCTCCTAGTTATTTGATGACATCTTAAGTACAGCACGACGCATGTCAGGATTAGCAACCGGCTGTGATGGAATAGCGGACGTCTCTATTTCAAGCAGTGCAGACGACACGCCGTAAGAGACAAGCGCTGCTTTATAGGTTTGCGCTCTTCGAACCATCAGAGACTCATTCAATGAGTACTTGCCACTGCCGTCCACTTCACCAACCACTCTTACCACCGGCTTGAGCCGTAGCAAAGTCGCTAGCCGCTCGTATTCTCGTAGTGCGGCTGCCGTTTTACTCACATCGGCCTCTTGGTTGGGTAGCAATTCAGCGCCGCCGGTAAAAAAGACCGCCGTATTGTTCAGTTTTGCAACCAGGTTGACAAGCTTCACACGCTCTTCGAGCTGCAGCGCTTTACTGTTTACATCGGCAAGCCCCGGCACCAAATTGCGAACATTCGCTAACGTGTTGTGCCAGCTTTGAGGGGCTATTCCCGATACGACGGCAACACCCTGCGTCACACTCAAATCGACCGTAGCCGGTGGCGATAAAACGTTCTGCAATTGATCAAGCAAAGCCGCGTCATCCAGACGCATAGCCGAGACATCGACAGCATTGACTCCGCCTAACATAGGTCCAAGTGATACTAATCGGTCTCGATAGGTAGCCGTCGCGTTACCGCTAGCGACCAGAACGCCATCGTTCAATGACAAACTCACACCGCTCGGCGGCTCAAGCACGGCTACCGCACGCTTTTCAATCATGGCCGCTTCGAGTGACTGAAACGGCTGGAAACGACTGTCCAGGTCTGACATTTTAATGCCGGCTTGCTTCGCCAATTCCAAAGGATCAACTGCGAGTGGGTCGCGTAAACCCTCAACTTGAATACCTCTGTGTCCGGAGCGTTGAATTTCAGTGGTTAAAATACCAGGAGCCGTACGGATCAGCGACGCCAGCTCATTCATCTTGCTCTGTACATAAAAACCGTTCGCAATCCAGTACGCTAGTCCGCCCACCACAAGCATGAGCAGTAGTTTGGTTTTCCAGCCAACCAGCGGTTTGTCTGCCGCAGAGCTGGTTTTTTTTACTCGCAGCAGTTTCTCCAGCTCGATATCGAGCCCCGGAATGGAACCAGCGGCCCCGTCAAAGTCGACCAGTGCCTGAGAGTGACGCAAGTGAACTCGTTCATTGGCAGCATTGAGTTCAACTTTCAGTTCGCGGGGCGGTGCACCGCGAACAACACAGGCCAACATGGCGTGCGGCCCCTGTGATATCAGCACCGTAAATTCGTCGATAACGACGCTATCAAGCCCCCCGCCCGTTCCTTTTGAAAACGAATCGCGGACGAAGTCCTGAATGGCCGTAAGCATGGCTGAAACGGCGTCCTCATCTTTGACTTCGATATTGGGATGGTACAAATAGTTAATCAGCCGGCCAGACTCGGGATCAACCAGATAAACTTCGTCTACGCGATAGATGACGCTCTTTTGAAATACGTACTGAGCCAGAGGCACACCCGCGCGCCAGGCCTTGTAGCGGTTAGCTAACGATTTTTGCTCGATGGTCATATTGATCATTTGAAGCGTTGATTTAATCGCTTCGCTAATCGCTTTACGAATAGCTGGCCCCATTACCGGGAACAAGGCGTCAGCAAACTTCTTCGGTTCGCGCCGTATCGCTTCGCTTAAAGTGTATTCAAGGGGCTGGCTAAGCGCCTTACCGAGTCGGTCGTCGGTGTTATAGCTGATCGTAACAGCATCGGGAAGGACATCGGCCACGTCCGCCGTACGTGACTCGGGACGGTCGAGTCTTCGTACAAGTGTATCAAGCGCCTTCTTTTCGTTGCCGAAAAGTATCTCTTTTATTTGTTCGAGATCATTCAAAGGAGGCGGCTCATCCTGACGTCACAATTTACTTGTCGCCGGGCAAATCAAGTTCGCGCTGAAGCCGCATGGCGACTTCACTGAACAAGCCAGCCAAATCACTGCGGGCCACTTTCTCGTCGCCGAGTCGTCGTGACTCATCGCGAAGGCTGTTCTCCAAAGATGTCTGATTGTTGCGTATGGCTTCGAGCAGCTCAGTTGCCTGTTCGTGCACACGACCACGAATCTCTTGTTCCGCAGCGCTATGGACTTCATCAACGTCGGCTATGCGATTTTCGAGGGTCTTGCGCATTTCGGCCATGCTGCTGGAAAGGTCTTCGGAAGCACTCTTGCGATCTTTACTTTCTCCTGACAGCTTTTCGCTCAAGACCGAAAACTCTTTCTTGATGTAGGCGTCAAGCTGATCCAGACGCGCATTGAGATCTTTGCCGAGTCGCGCATTTTCTTGTACGACCAATTGATCCAGAGCACGGAAACGCGATTCATAATCGCGCATTTGTCCGCCAAACAAAATATCTCGAATCTTGTCGACGTTTTCCTGGCTGTCATCGGCAACACCCATGTCTACGGCTTTCTCTTGCGAACTGTGAGTTTCAGTGTTTTTGGTCATGATTCTTACGTTCCTGCAATGGTTACTCTGATCTATGGGCTTACTAGGCTTCAACGATGTCAGTGCGCTCAAGGCGATAGCCGTGCTGATAGATAGCCGACAGCTTCCAGCCATTCTCCGGCCCTATCTTTAGCTTCTTGCGTAACCGACTGATGTGAGTGTCGACCGTTCGTGTATTCAAATCAGCGCCGTGCATACCCCAAATGCTTTCGAGAATGTGACTGCGCGATACCACTCGACCCGCATTGCGAAACATGAACACAGCTAAATCAAACTCGCGGTGAGTCAGTTCTACTTGCTCACCGTTAAGTGCAATTTGCTTGCGGTCCAGTCTTAGCTCGAACGGCGCGACGTCGGGCAGGTCATCTTTACCATCACCTGAATTACCGCGTCGAACCACAGCGTAGACACGAGCTAAAAACTCTCGCTGTCTGAGCGGCTTGGCCATGTAGTCGTCGGCACCTGCACTCAAAGCAGCGACAACGTCGTCTTCGGAGTCTTTCGCTGTCACGAATAATACGGGTGTATAGTGTCGCGAGCTGTCGCGAACGCGGGTCATTACTTCTAAGCCATCCATGTCAGGCACGACCCAGTCGAGGACCAGCAGGTCGTAACTGTCTCTTAGCACTTCACGTAGAAACAATCGGCTTGATGAAAAATGATTAATGCTGTGACCGGCTGACGTAAGCCAAGCCGTTAGTAGTTCTGCCTGATCGACATCGTCTTCCAGTAACGCAATTCTCAATCGGACATTTTTGGTAGAAGTATTCAATGGTGCTCCGCCCTGCATGTGAGGTCTGAAAGTAGCTTAACTTGCTAAGTTTACAGTCTTTTATATTCATTTAATACCGCGGTAAGCTGTTCCGCGGTAGCCGGTCTTCCTGCCGGGTCTTTTGCCAATAAACGACCAATAAGTGGTTGATAATCTTGCAAACTCTGATCCAACTGAGGAATGGGCGCGTGGGTATGTTTGAACAATAATGCAATGGGTGTACCGGCTACGTAGGGTTTGCGACCCGTCAACATCTCAAAGAGGAGCACTCCCAGACTGTAAAAGTCGCTGCGCTTGTCAATCTCCTCGCCCTGACCCTGTTCGGGGCTCATATAATATGGCGTGCCATAAATCTTGCCAGGCATAGTGATCTCCTGCTCGATCTGAACTTGCTTGGCCAATCCGAAATCGATAATGCAGGGAGGACCGCCGGTGACCCTGAACATCACGTTACCCGGCTTCAAATCGCGATGCAGAATACCGACTTGATGGATTGCGGTTAACGCATCCGCAATATGCAAAGCAACATCAAATGCTTCCTTCGGTACAAGCGCTCCTTGCTGGGCAAGGCGTTCGCGTAAGCTGCCACCGCGAATGTACTCCATCACGATAAAAGCATGATCGTCGGCCACGCCCACATCGTAAATATTAACTATGTTGGGATGCGAAACCGCCGCAACTGATTGGAATTCGATTAAGAATCGCTCCAGAACCTCGTAGTCTTCCGACAGTTCATAATTACCGTACAGCACTTTCAGCACAACCTCTTCCTGACGACTCTCGCTATACGCCAAATAAATTACGGAGCCGGCACCGGTAGAGAACTTCTTTCGAATCTCATAGCCTTTAACGCTGATGCCGACTACTGAATCGCCCTGGCCAGTATTGGAAAATCGAGTTCGTTTTGGCAGCGTCGTAACCGAAGCCCGGAGACACTCCCGGATGGTTGTCACAAGAAGAGAACCGTCCAAACCGATCTTGGGCAGATAGTCTGCAGCGCCGTTTTTAATCGAGGCCGCAGCCAGTCGCTCGTCCCCCTGATCAGTCATAAACACAATCGGTGGGAACTGCGGCCTGTTACGCAACTCTTTAAGAAGCTCCAAACCATTATGCGAACCGGGCTTATGGTCGAGTAGTACCACATGATATTGATCGACATCGAGCTCGACAATGGCTGCGCCGTGTTCAACTGGATTAAGATCATCTACTACGGCACGCGGCCATTCCGCAGTGATGTGGTCACGCAGCAAAGCACGATAGCCATCGTGATCATCGATGATCAGAATACGCAGCGCATGAGTTTTCAAAGGGGTGTCCAATCTGACTGGAGCATTGTGCGACTTGGCCTCGCGCCCCTCGATCAGACTCTTAAGTCATTATGGGCGCATTTGTTTTATGTAAGCATCGAGTTCTGCTGTCAGCACTTTCAACGAATCGACGTCGTTAGTTTCAACGGCATTCTCGATAAGCGCGCCTAACTCTGACAAGCGCGGATATCCGTACGCAGCACCCGAGCCGCGAATATTGTGCGCGAGCGTGCTGATTTCTTTGTATTCCCCTCGCCGTACCAAGCTCGCGATCAGCTCCATATCGGACTCGCGGCGACGAATGTAGTTAGGCAGCAAGGCACGGACCGCAGGGTCCAACTCTTCCGCCGGCTCTATGATTGTTTCAAGTGTCATGTTTGCCCCAGGCTTTCGCATAGTCCTGTCGAAGTATGCGCGACGAGGCTATCTTAACACCGTGAACGCTGTCACATAAGACTGTTTGACGACGATGGAGTAGACCCGTTGCTAACGTACTACATGGCCTCGAGCACGTTACGCCCGTCGTCGTCAAACAGGCTTTTTTGTCGACCTGATTTAATCTTGACTGAATCGGCGCGCATGCGTTCCAGACGGTTAAGGTAAGCCACTGTTACGTCGCCCGTTACGTATTCGCCCGAAAAACAGGACGTGTCAAAACGCTCAATATCGGCTTTGTCATGTCCGACGGCTTCAATCAGGTCTTCGAGCTCTTGATACACAAGCCAGTCAGCGCCTATTAGTTGCGCAACTTCTTCGGTACTGCGACCGTGCGCAATCAGTTCATTGGTTGCCGGCATATCAATGCCGTACACATTAGGGTGCCTGACCGCAGGCGCCGCCGAGGCGAAATACACTTTATTAGCCCCGGCTTCGCGCGCCATTTCAATAATCTGTTGAGACGTCGTACCACGCACCACAGAATCGTCAACCAACAGAACGTTTTTATTCCGAAATTCCAGATCGATTGCATTGAGTTTGCGACGCACCGACTTCTTGCGTTGTGTCTGCCCTGGCATGATGAACGTGCGTCCGATATACCGGTTTTTCATAAAGCCTTCGCGATTTTTAACGCCAAGGTGATGAGCCACTTGCATGGCCGCCGTTCGGGATGTGTCCGGTACGGGTATCACGACATCAATATCGTTATCCGGAAACTCGCGTAAAATCTTTTCAGCGAGTTTCTCGCCCATGCGCAGACGCGCCTTGTATACGGACACGTTGTCAATAATCGAATCGGGCCGGGCAAAATAGACAAATTCAAACATGCACGGATTGAGCTGCGCGTCTCCCGCACACAGCTCGCTGTGTACTCGTCCGTTCAGGTCGAGAAAAATGGCCTCACCGGGAGCAACGTCGCGTACTAGCTCGAAACCCAGTGCATCGAGTGCAACACTTTCCGAGGCCAGCATGTGTTCGCGACCGTCGGGCGTTTCGCGCTTACCCAAGACCAAAGGCCGAATGCCGTGAGCATCCCGAAAGCCCACCACGCCCTGCCCGACAATTAGAGCCGTGACAGCGTAGCCGCCGCGACATCGACGGTGCACAGCGCGGACAGCGGTAAAAATATCGTCAGCCGCTAGAGCCGCGCGGTCAGTGGACTGCAGCTCGTGGGCGAATACGTTGAGCAACGCTTCAGTATCGGAGCCCGTATTAAGATGACGGCGGTCTTCTCGCACCAGCATGTCACTCAGTTCGGCGGCGTTAGTCAGGTTACCGTTGTGCGCAAGACATATGCCGTAAGGAGAGTTGACGTAGAACGGCTGAGCTTCAAGCGAACTCGAACAGCCAGCGGTTGGGTAACGCACGTGGCCCAACCCGTAGTTACCCACCAGCTCAACCATATGGTCCTGATCGAAAACGTCCCGAACGAGACCATTTTTCTTTCGGGCAAAGAGCCGATTTCCGTCGCAGGTAATAATACCCGCAGCGTCCTGGCCGCGATGTTGCAGCACTGTAAGTGCATCATAGATCGCCAGATTGACTGGACTCCTGCCTACAATTCCAACCAAACCACACATGTTCGTCTACCGTCGTTGTCTTAGTTATCTACAGAATCCGAAGGATCTTCGTCCGTCACATCAAGCGGTATTTCTTCTGTCTTGACCGGACCAATCTTGTCTTCGAGATATTCATTAACGCTGTCAGGTGCCATGACGCGCAATGCATTACCCACACGCTCAACCGTAGGAATAAATTTCGACTGCGGCCACCACGGCTCTCTTTGGAATCCAAGAAGCTGACCAAGAATCAGCATCACGCCTAATATAACCGCACCGCGCGCGACACCAAAAACCAGCCCAAGCATGCGGTCAGTGCCACTTAGGCCGGATTTATCAATGAGTAATGATATGAGCTGGCCCAGCAGGCCACCCAACACCAGAACTGTTACGAACATAATGAGGCGAGCAGCCCACAGCTCAACGACCACCGAACCCAGCTTGCCCTGCAAATAGGGCTCCACCAGACCACTGAAATTCATGGCGGCAAAAATGGCAACGATCCAGGTAACAATGGAAACCAGCTCCGGGAAAAAACCCCGAAAAAATCCCACAATCATGGACAACAACAGGATGGCGACAATCAGATAGTCAATCGTGATCATGGCAGGCTACTCAGTAGTAAGAGATGCGCGCATTCTAGCAAGGTTAATCGCCGTTGTCTGAGTGGATATACAATCGCAGCCTACGGGCCGCGACCAGCTTTCAAGCTTCGGAAAAATATAGTTTTTTTACAGCCCAAATTGCTCGGAAGCGCCAAAAAGGCCAAACACCACCCTCTTGCAAGACATTTAGTCCGTGAGACCGATCCGATATAACACGCTGTCGTTTCCAACACTTCCTCTTAAGCGCATCAACGGGGCCTGTCGGGCAAGACCCCTGAAAAAACCACATCCGGGCCGCCGATCAAGGGTGCGATAAAACCCGAGCGGGCTGGCGATCTTCTCTCAGCGCCGCCGCCAACAGATCGGCTTCACCTCGCTCGTTCACAGGGCCCACGCGTACACGGTAGCGAACACGACCCTCAATTACGTTACGCATAACAAATGCCTTGTAGCTTTTACCGCGCAGTAAACCGGCCAGACGCTCCGCGTTTTCCTGGCTTGCAAAGCTGCCGACTTGAACGGCCCAGGCATTACTTTCAGACGCAACCGCAGCCGGTTTTGTCCCTGTGCGAGGGGCGGGGACTGGCGTGGCAACCACAGGCGCTGGCTTACGCTCTTCACGCACCGGTATTGGTTTCGGCTTGGGTTTCGGCTTGGGTTCCGGCTTCGATGAATTGGCCGTGGAACTAACAACTGGGGTCGGTTTGGCAGCGCTTTCTGATCCGGTTGATTCGGGCATCGGTTTGGCAAAACGGGCTGGCACCGAACTGGATGTCGACGCAGACCTTGATGCTGAAGCGGGCTTGGATGTTGAAGCAGGTTTTGGTGTGGGCAAGTTTATCGCGGCCGCTGTCTGGTCGACGTCACGAACAGTTCGCGCATTCAATTCGCGAACGGGAGCGTCGCTGGTCGAATTATCTTGCCGAGGCAGTTCAAGCGAGATGAGACGTGTTTCATTACCGCCGCTGTTGCCACCAGGCAGCACGAGCTCTCGCTCAGTGACCCCGGGAGCCGCGCTATTACCGTCGAGCAACCAAGGAATCATAACGACGCCTGCGACAATCAGCAGTGTTGCCCCTACGAGGCGTTCTTGGGTAGCGCGTTCCATTGTTTTTCTCACTTCTCAATATAGAGCGTTATTGCCCGATACAGCCTTATTGCCCGAGCCAGGCCAGCGCTGGGCCAACCGTATGAAAAGAGCCGGTGACGACAATACAGCTTCCGGCTTGCGCCCGCGCGCGAGCAATAGCCAGACCAGCCGCCACTGACTGATACTGTTCGACCGGTGACGCGCTTACTTGTTTCACTTTTTCGGCTAATTCGTCGACCGTCAGAGCCCGTGGCGAGTCCAATCCTACAATTAACCACTGACTCGCTAAAGGGGCCAACGATTTTATGACGTCGTCAACCGGCTTATCGCCCAACATACCTATGACAACATAGCATTCTCGCAGGCTCTCCTGTCGCATACTCCTCTCAAGCGTCGCCGCCAAAAGCGCAGCCGACTCCGCATTGTGCGCAACGTCTAGCCACCAGGGCACATCTAACTCAAGCCTTTGCAATCGCCCTCGAAATGACCAGCTTGAAAAAACGGCGTTCAACACTTGATCGGTTGGCAGCGTCTTGAGCATGGCCATCGCTGTTAACGCTCCGGTCATGTTTGCAAGCACTGCGCCAACCGGTAAAACCATTGATTCTCGAATCTCGCCAACGGAGTGATCAGCCGCCGCACCAACTACCTGGCCGGCTGGCAGTTGCCCCGCCGTGGATTCGTCTTCGACACCGAGATTGAGATGATAGTCCCAATTCTGGTCATCCGTTTCGTAACGAAAGTCTCTGCCAAGCTGCAGCAGTCTTGTGCCCGTTGCTTTTGCCTGTTCACCGATACTTTCTGGCGGATTGGGGTCGCTACACACCGTGAAGGCCCCGGAACGCATAATGCCAGCCTTCTCCCTGCCAATATCCTCAAGATTATCACCGAGCCAGTCCTGATGATCCAGTCCGATGGAGGTAATAATCGCGACGTCCGCGTCAATGATATTGACGGCGTCCAGTCGGCCACCAAGCCCGACTTCCAACACCCAAAAATCCAGCGCTTCGGCGCGAAAGAGCGCAAGTGAAGCCAGAGTTGTGTACTCGAAATAGGTTAAAGGAATATCGCCGCGGGCTTTTTCAACCGTTTCAAACGCCGCCACAATTTTTTGGTTGTCAGCCGGTTCACCGTTGAGGCACATACGTTCGTTAAAACGCACCAGATGTGGTGACGTATAGGTTCCAACCCGAAGACCACTGGCAACGGCACAGCGTGTCAGGCACTCAACCGTGCTGCCCTTACCGTTCGTGCCAGCAACGCTAATGACCGTTGGGATTTCGGCCTCCGGTAGAGCCGCATACACCTGAGCGGCGCGCTCAAGACCCAATTCAATTTCAGATGGGTGCAGTGCCTCGATACGCTGCAGCCAATCAGGCAGCGTTCGCGTTTTCAAAATGTCAGGTCTCAGCCTCGTCTTCGTCACCATCCTCAACAGGTGACTCGGCTTCCGAGTCCGCGTCTGCTTCTGTCAGCAAGGCCGGCTCAGGTTCCGGCTCGGGCTCGGGTTCCGCGACGACGTAGAGGCGATGACCCAGCTTCGACAATATTTGTATGATTTCGTCGCGCATGTTGCGTCGGTCGACAATCATGTCAAGCGCACCGTGTTCAAGTAAGAACTCACTGAGCTGGAACCCTTCGGGAAGCGTTTCACCAACGGTCTGCTTAATAACTCGAGGTCCTGCGAAGCCAATCAGAGCGTATGGCTCGGCAATATTGATGTCGCCCAGCATCGCAAGGCTCGCAGATACACCACCCGTAGTCGGGTTAGTCATAACCGAAATATAGGGCAGCCCTTGTTCACTCATTTGCGCGAGGCCAGCGCTTGTCTTGGCCATCTGCATTAATGAGAGCAAACCCTCCTGCATACGCGCCCCGCCGCTTGACGAAAAACACACCAGCGGACACTGCATTTCAATAGACATTTGAGTCGCACGCCAGAATTTTTCACCGACGACTGAAGCCATTGAGCCTGCCATGAAATCAAATTCGAATGCGCAGGCGACCAGCGGACGACCTTCGAGCGTTCCGCGCATCACAATCAGCGCGTCGTTTTCACCGGAGTGCTTTTGTGCCTGATTGAGACGGTCACGATATTTTTTACTGTCTTTGAATTTCAGCGGATCCTGCGACTGAAGCTCAGCTGCGAGTTCCTCGCGCCCTTCGTCGTCGAGCAATGCTTCAAGCCTGGAACGAGCTGCAATTTTACCGTGGTGATCACACTTGGGACACACCTGCAAATTGCGCTCGAGCTCGGCGCGATACAGCACCGCGTCGCAACCGGTGCATTTACTCCACAAACCTTCCGGCACCGACCGCTTGCTGCGGTTAGTCTGGATTCGGGAGGGCATGATTTTCTTAAGCCAGCTCATAGCAAATGCCTTTGGTAAAAAATAGCGTCATCGCGCTCTTGGACCCGCTTATCATAAACTATTTCGAGGGCGGCTATAACCAGCAACGACAGGTCGCCAAATCAGAGCGCCGGGTCGCCAATAAACGGGAAAATGCCGGGCTCTTGGGCCCGATATGGCAACCCATGCGCGTCTGCATACTTCACCGCGGTCAGGTACAAACCTTCAGCCGGTGCTGTGGCTCCCAAATGCTTGCGATCGCACGCGACCAAAACGTCGTTCAACCAGCAAACCTGTTCATCACCACGCCCTATTCTGAGCAATGTGCCAACAATAATCCGCACCATATTTTGCAGAAATGCATTAGCCTCGATGTCGATGGTAATAAAGTCGCCGTGTTGCGATACCAGCACAGAATGAATTGTGCGTACAGGCGATTTGGCCTGACACCCGGCTGCCCGGAATGCCGTGAAATCGTGTTCACCGATCAGGCACCGGGCGGCGCTATGCATATTCGCCGAGTTCAACATGCGCGGCTCGAAGTGCACTCGCTCATGTAACAGTGCGCTGCGATGTTGACGATTAAGAATCACGTAACGATAGCGCCTTACCAGCGCGCTGAAGCGCGCATGAAAGTCGTCGCTTACCGGACGTACCCAGGAGACATTAATTGACTTGGGCAGATTAGTATTTACTCCGAGCACCCACTGTCGTTCTGAACGGCTCGACTCGGTGTCAAAATGCGCTATTTGGGCGGTGGCGTGCACCCCGGCGTCTGTTCGCCCGGCGCACTGCACCTGAACCGGATGACTGGCGACCTTCGACAGCGAGCGCTGAACGAAGTCCTGCACCGTGCGCCCGTCCGGCTGTGACTGCCAGCCACAATAAGGCGATCCGTTATATTCAATTTCCATTGCCATTCGCATAGCGGGAAAGTCTAAGCGAGCCAGCAGTTCGATGCGAGCCACAATTCAAGTTCGCGTGACCGCATACGTTATCAAGATGGCAGAAACTAAAAAGCCCGGTCAATAAACCGGGCTTTTAAGCAGTACGTTGCCGCCTGACCGTCAGGCGATGCCGTCGAGCAGCGCCCGTGCATCGGCCTGTTGATTGTCGTTACCTTCCTGAACCACCTCTTCGAGGATACCGCGCGCTCCGTCAGGATCGCCCATATCAAGGTAAGCACGCGCTAAATCCAGCTTGGTGCCGACTTCATTGATCGCAAGCTCGGCATTTTCAGGTAGCGCAAGGTTAGATGTAGCCACTCTCATTGTGGTGTTGTCGCCCGAGTCGTCGACTGAGGCACCCACATCGAGGTCTATTGCCTGAACTTCCTGTGTAAGGCCGTCCGGATTTGGGAACACGTCGTCCGAGAACTCGTCGAGAGTTGGCAGAGCTTGAGTCCCCTCAGGCTCATCGAAAATACCGTGGAAAGTCACTGACTCGGTCTGGCCAGTTGCTTCAGCAGCCACCTCGTCCGGATCAAAGATCGGCATGGCCGTTGTTTCTTGTGAGGCATCTTCAAAGGGCTTGGACAGGTCGACTTCATCGCTGTCACCGACCACCAGCGTAGAGGCCAGAACGGTCTCTTCGTCTGAATCGTCAGCTTTAAGCGGGGTGAGATCATCCGGCATCACCAATGTCTCTTGGAGCACCGTTTCGTCGTCGTCATCATCAAAGCCAAAGTCAACGGCGCTTGAAGCCGCAGCAAGCTCCTCACCGATTTCGAGTTCGTCATTCGCCAGTGAGCGAATTTCGGCCGAAAACGAACCTGTCGGTTCCATTGGGCTATCCAATTCGGCCAACAACTCCTCGTCCGGAATCAGAGTTTCGACTCCGCGCGAGGTTTCGTCGCTGTCCATCAAACCGGATTTGTCCGCCATCAGAAGCTCTTCCATCTCAACCTTGAGCTCTGAGGTGTCCAATAATTTGTCGTGTGCCGGCGCCTCGGAAATCAGTTCCGCGTCAAGCAATGCGCCCGCCTCATCGTCGTCGTCACCGAGTCCATCAAACAGTTGGTCAAAATCGTCATCGCCGCCCAGAATCTCGACCTGCCCATCCGACTCGGCTTCCGCTTTCGCGCCGATGTCGTGAACGGCAAATTCGCCTGACGTGCCTGCACTCACTGAGGTGATGTCACCAAAATCGAGATCGATGCCAAGTTGATCAAGATCCATCTCTTCGGTGTCTTCGCCGGTGTTGGTAGCCAGAACGGCCTCGATTTTTTCTTTTACGGCCTCAACCGTAGCGGTAGGGGCATCATCATCTTCGGACGGTGCGATGGCTGTAGCCTCGTCGTCAAAGCTGAAGTCCAGACCGCTGACGTCAGCTCCCGTGGCAGTTGGCGCGTCGTCACTTGCAAAAAGAGCGTCACCCAGATCGAGGTCGACAACCTCTCCGTCGTCGTCACTGCTGGCGTCGCTGAAGATATCGGCGCCCTCAAAATCCTCGGCTTCAAAGTCCATACCACTGACGTCGTTAGACGCGGTATCCAATTGAAGGTCGACACTGTCAACGACGGCATCGCCGCTGGCATTTTCAGAAAACAGTTCGTCGCCGGGGCAAATCTGTTTACCCATGATTAGAATCTTATCCCACTCTCCCGGCTGGGTAGAGAGTAAATCTTTTGACGCATCGGCTTCTGACCGGAAGGCGTCTTTGTTGCCCCAGACGAAGAAAATCTCAAGCAACTTCATTTTTAGGTCTATGCGCTGAGGCTCTTGCTCGGAAGCTTTTCCAACAAGCTCTGCAGCCTGGTCGTACAGACCGTAGGCCATATGGAAATCAGCTTCCGACAGGGCATCAGCCTGATCAAGTTTGACGCCCATGTCACCAGCCAGCGTGTCTTCGTATGGCGCTGGATCGATGTCGCCTTCGTCATCAAGTGCAGGAACCTGTCCCGTATCACTGGAGTCAAAATCGATCGGCTTGAACGTGCCAGTGTCCTCGAAATATTCAACCTCCCGTGCCGCCACATCGGCGGAATCTTTGGCCATAGTCTGCTGAGCTACTTTGTCGAGCGAGGCATCCAGATCCATGTTGACGTCGTCGTCATCAGCGTCGACGGCAATTGCATCCCATGGCTCAACAGATTCTTCACCACGGTTGCGGAACATGACAAACAGAGCACCCAAAATACCCAGCAGCGCCAATCCGATCAAAAAGAAAGGCTTAGTCAGAAAGCCAATGATTTTAGAAACGATTGATTCGCTCTCAACCGGAGCCGTGTCGACGACAACCGGTTTCGCCGGCTTTATATCTTCCAGCAGCTTGGTCGGGTCGTTAGCAGGGGCTGCGGCCGTATCGACTACAACAGCCTCCGGCTGGGTTTCAGTAACCGGTTGTGCATCCGCCACCGGCTCGTCAGTCGTTGAGTCAACGGGATCAGCGTCACCCGGAAGTTCCGACACGGCTAGCTCAATCGGCTCGGCGCCTTCGCGACCCAGAGAGTTTTGCAATTCGGCCAGATCAGCGTTCTTTAAATTGATTAGACGCTTGGCTTGTTCGAGCTCTTCACGAACAGCATCGAGCTCGGAAGTCAGCTCGGCGTTTTCGGCTTGCTCTTGGGCCAGCAGCTGCTGTGCCGCTTCGAGGTCAGCCGTATCAGAGCTTCCTGCGCCGTCTTGCGAACTGTCAGGTGCAACCAGCTTTAGACGGGTATTGCGAGTAGAACCACCTGTCGCACCAGAGGTCGACGCGACACGACCGCCAGATGTCGCCGCACCACCTCGCCAATCGGAGTTGTGCGCAACGACCACGCTGTTCGCCTCGGAGCGAAGTAATGCTCGCACGCTGTCGGCATCAGGAATTTGCAGGGTTGAGCCTTCTTTGAGCCTGTTTATATTTCCCAAAAAGGCGTCAGGATTGGCACGGTAAATGGCGATCATCATTTGATTAATGGTTACGTCGTTCAGCTGCACGCTCTTGGAAATATTCCACAGGTTTTGGTTACGTTGTACTGGACCGTAAGTTTGACCAGTGATGGCGGGCTGGCGATAGACGGGGCGCGGCTCCGGGCGCGGTGCCGGAGCGGGAGCTGGCGTAATCTGAGTCGTTCTGCTCGTAACGCTTTGCGCTACGTTGACCGGTGCGGCAACCGCCTGTTCATTAAATACCGGGGGATCCAGAAGCACGGTGTATTCCCGTAGCAAACGGCCGCTGTCCCAGTTGGCTTCAAGCAGAAACGTCACGAACGGCTCGGCAATTGGACGGGTTGAAGTGACCTTCAATACCGGCTGACCGGCCGCGTTAGTTTGTACCCGAAAAAGCAGCGAGTTCAGAAAAACAGGCCGATCGAGTCCGTAACGGGCAAACGTCTCGTTCATAGCGACCCGGGCTTCGAAGCCTCGCAGCTCGTCTCGAGACGAAATTGTAATAGGAATTTCAGCGACTAACGGCTGATTGAGCGCCGAATCGAGTTTGATCTCGCCAAGCCCGAGCGCGAAAACGCTAGCTTGTGCCGACAACCCTAGTCCAACGAGTAAAATCTTACGTAACATACTGAAGCCTCAGTCCTACTGAATTAATGCAAAGGTCACCAATACCCCGATCCTGAGACCTGGATTAAACCTCATGCGTCTTATAGTAAAATCGCCTAACTATAGCTTACAAATAATGTTTTACCAAAATCTCAGCGATTTGAACGGTGTTAAGCGCCGCTCCTTTTCGTACGTTATCTGAAACCACCCAGAAGTTGAGACTGCGTGGTTTCGAGATGTCCCGCCGCAAACGACCTACGAATACAGGGTCTGTATCGGCACCTTCTAGCGCTGGCGTAGGGTACCCACCAAATTCTTGAGTATCCATAACCGTCACTCCGGGTGCTGCCTGCAGCAGTTCCCTGGCCTCCTCAACTGATAATTCTCTTTCAGTCTCGATAGTTACGGCTTCCGAGTGCCCAAAAAACACCGGTATCCGTACGGCCGTGGGATTTACCAGAATATCGGGATCATGGAGGATTTTCTGTGACTCCCATACCATTTTCATTTCTTCGCGGGTGTAGCCATTGTCCTGAAAACTATCGATATGTGGCCATGCGTTAAAGGCGATTCGAGGTTCATCCGGCGCTAAATCCAGCGGAATACCGTTTAACAATGTAGCCGTCTGGCGTGCCAGCATTTCGGTGCCCCTGCGACCCGCCCCGGAAACCGACTGGTAGGTGGCTACGTTTATATGTTTGACCCTTGCCGCGTCATGCAACGGCTTTACCGCCACGAGCATCTGCATGGTTGAGCAGTTTGGGTTAGCGATAATACCTCGCTGTTTGTGGTGAGCGATGTCTTCCGGATTCACCTCGGCGATGACCAGAGGAATGTCGTCGTCATTGCGAAAGTGGGAGGTATTGTCAATGACGACACAACCGGCCGCTGCCGCCTTGGGCGCGTATTCAGCCGATACTGAACCACCAGCAGAGAACAGACCTACCTGCACTTTGGAAAAATCAAAGTCATCCAGCACTTCAACGCGAGTGGCTTTGCCGTTTACACGAACCACTTTTCCCGCCGTCCGCTCGCTCGCCAGCAAGTGCAGCTTACCGAGCGGAAAATTACGCTGTTCCAAAATACTGATGATGGTCTCGCCTACCAGACCCGTCGCACCAACTACGGCTACATCCACTTCTTGACTCACGTTCTTCCTCTATAAAAATTTTCAAACAAAGGGTTGGTTCAAAGACAATCTACAACGGCTCAATCGATGTAGTCACGTCTGCATTTTGGGCGCGATGCCGTAAAAAATGATCCATTAAAACCAACGCCAACATCGCTTCGTTAATCGGTGTTGCTCGCAACCCGACACACGGATCGTGCCGACCGTGAGTGACTACTTTTGCAGGCTTGCCGTGGATATCTACCGTGTCGCATTCGAGCCTTAAACTCGAAGTCGGTTTGTACGCGGTACTCACCAGAATATCCTGCCCAGAGCTTAGGCCACCGAGCGTACCGCCCGCGTGGTTGGAGCGAAATCCGTCAGGTGTGATTTCATCCCGATGCACTGTTCCAAGTTGTTCTACCGCCGCAAATCCGGCGCCAATCTCAACGCCTTTTACGGCGTTGATACTCATCATGGCATGGGCTATTTCGGCATCCAGTTTGTCAAACACCGGTTCGCCCAAACCAACAGGAACACCCGTCGCCACTACGTCAAGTCGTGCACCGACAGAATCGCCAGACTTGCGAATGCTGTCCATGTAGGCCGCACATTCTTCAACCCGCGCAGGGTCAGGACAGAAAAACGGATTATCGTACGCACTGGCTGCGTCCACGACATCAAACTTCAACGTGCCCAGTTGTTTTACGTACCCGTAAATACGTACACCCAGCTTCTCGGCCAGATACTTTTTCGCGATTCCGCCTGCCGCCACACGCATAACCGTTTCGCGAGCCGAAGAACGCCCGCCTCCGCGGTAGTCGCGAAAACCGTATTTCATGTGATACGTATAGTCGGCGTGGCCAGGTCGGAACTGGTCTTTGATTTTCGAGTAGTCTTTGGAGCGCTGGTCGACATTGTGGACCAGCAGCCCAATGGGTGCGCCGGTCGTGCGACCTTCGAATACGCCCGATAGTATCTGCACCTCGTCAGGCTCTTTGCGCTGACTTGTGTGCCGACTTTGCCCCGTACGACGGCGCTCAATATCACCCATCAAATCCGAGGCATCCAGTTCTAACCCTGGTGGACAACCGTCAACGGTAATGCCCACAGCTGCACCGTGGCTTTCGCCAAATCCTGTGACACAAAAAAGTTTTCCAAAAGAGCTGCCTGACACTGCGTTCGTCCTGTGTTTAGTTTGTTTGGTTAAAAGTCTGCTGCGTTTTTCAAATCAAGCGCAGACAGCACGAATACACCGTCCCCACCCATATCAAACTCCACCCAGCTGAGCGGCAGTCCCGACAGCGCCTCTGCCGTGGCATCACGGCTCTCCCCCACTTCGACTACCAGAACACCGTCTGCAGTAAGGTATCGGGCGGCGTCCCGGACTATCGCTTTTACCAGCTTTAGTCCGTTTTCATCCGCTTCGAGTGCATCAGAGGGCTCGTGCAAGTACTCAGCCGGTAGTAACGCCATGGAGGACGCTGGAACATAAGGCGGGTTGGTGACGATTAAATCAAAGGTTTGCTCGCCCAAACCGGCGTAAAGGTCGGAGTGTAGCACTGTCACCCGAGATTCCAGCCCGTGTCTCTGGACGTTTTCGCGAGCCACCTCAAGGGCCTCTGGGTTAATATCGCTGGCGACGATCTCAGCCTCCAGAAATGCGTAAGCACAGGCAATAGCAATACACCCGCTACCGGTGCATAAGTCCAGCACGCGGCCGGGTTCGGCCATTGGCAACCACGGTTCAAAGCCATGCTGAACCATTTCGGCAATGGGTGAGCGGGGAATCAATACTCGTTCGTCAACTTTAAAGCGAAGCCCGGCAAACCAGGCTTCACCCGTAAGATACGGCAGCGGCACGCGGTCCTGAATCCGGCGTCTGAACAGATCCAGAACACCAGCGCGCTCCGCTTCGGTCAAGCGAGAGTGATAAAAGTAGTCCGGAACCTCATGATCCAGCGCCAAGGCTGCGAACACCAACGCACGCGCTTCGTCGGCCGGATTATCGGTGCCGTGCCCAAAAAACACATCATTTGCACCCAGTTGGCTACACCCCCACCGTACCCAATCACCTACGGTGCGCAGCGCTTCCACGAGATTGAGGTCAAAGTCGTCAGATATTTTCAAAGCAGGCTCCGACAGGGGTCTGTTCATTGGCTGAGAGGGAAGGGATAATAACGGACCTAGGGTCGCATTGTTATGCCTTGCGACCACATTCATCAATCTTTGATGTAACTAATTTAAACTGACGGCCGGCTTTTAGTCCCGGGTGATGAATTTGTTCTCCAACAAACCACTTCTAATCGGCGTTTGCTTACTCGCGCTGATCGCAGGGTATGGTGTTGCTCATTGGCAGCAGCAGCCGTCCTACACCGTAACCAATGCCACGGTTTTGGACTTCCCGCGACCTGTACCTACCCTCGAAATGACCGACCACAACGGCACGCCGTTCAGTAACGATCAATTGTTGGGTTCCTGGTCAATCGTGTTTTTCGGCTTCACTCATTGTCCGGACGTATGCCCAACCACGATGAGCATGCTTGCGAGCACCAAAAAACGTATCGTCGACCTGGAACCTGAATCCAGCCCGCAAGTCGTGATGATTAGCGTTGATCCGGCACGTGACACGCCCGAAGAGCTGAGTCGTTATGTGCCGTTTTTTGACCCTGACTTTGTCGGTGTGACAGGTACGGAAGCACACCTCAAAGCGCTGACCGAATCCATGGGCGTAGCCTACCGTCGAGTGCCCACCGGCCCGGACGATTACACCATCGACCACACTTCAGCGCTCTTTATTATTAATCCCGAAGGTGCTTTACAGGCAATATCATCCTCGCCGCACTTGCCAGAGGTTTTGGCGAACGACCTTCTTGCCCTGGCCCAAAGGTAAACCATGTTTCAGTTGCTCAACAGAAAAAGCCGGGCCGGCCTTTTACTTTTGCTGGCAGCCACTCTGGAACTCAGCGCCTGCACGGCACCAGAGAAACCGGCCCAGCCGCTGAGCGTATCGGGTGCGTGGGTGAGACTAAACCCGCCAGGATCAATGATGACAGCGGGCTATGGCCAATTTGAAAACACCGGAAACGAAACGATAGTACTCACCGGATTTAGCAGCCCGCAGTTTGGTGACGTATCACTTCATTACACTGAAGATGTGGACGGCACTTCCACTATGCGAGAAGCGGGCCCAAAAACGCTGGCACCCGGAGAATCTCTGACACTGCAACCGGGCGGTTTTCATCTTATGCTTATGCAGCGCAAGGTTCCGACCCCGGAGGGTTTCAACGTCGATATCCTTGTTGATTTAGACACCGGAGAAGCCAGGGCGAGTGAATCTTCAACACATAAATTCACCGTGAGTCGTCGCTGACTCATTCACCTTGATTGAAAAACGCGCCGCTTGTCGTCTTCACATGCCCGAATTCGGACAGAACGCGCTAAACTCATCCGCCTTGAGCCAACCAAACCGAGCACTTGAACAATGACACCACTATTCCCACTCATTCAGCCTGTGCTTCCACACCACCTCATTTCAAGAGTAGTTGGCGCAGCAGCCAACAGCACGTGGCCTCCACTGAAGCGCTTGCTCATTAACCAGGTTAGCCAACACTATGACATTCGTCTTGACGACTACGTTATTAAAGACAAAGAGCAATTCGAGAGCTTCAACGCTTTTTTTACCCGTGAACTTGATCCCGAGGCTCGGCCACTTGACGTACGACCCGAGGGCGTTGCCTGTCCCGTCGACGGGACAGTGAGCCAACTTGGGACGATTAACGACGACGTAATATTTCAGGCAAAAGGCAAGTACTATTCGGCTGCGGCCTTATTGGGCGATGACACCAAAGCTCGAGACTACGCTCATGGACACTTCGCCACCCTGTATCTTGCACCGAACAACTACCACCGCATCCATATGCCACTCGACGCCAAACTAAAGTCCATGCTGTACGTGCCAGGCCGCCTCTTTAGCGTAAACACCCAAAGTGCCGAACACATTGACCGCGTATTTGCGCGCAACGAACGCGTGGTAGCACACTTCACCACCGCAAGAGGACCACTTGCCATGGTGCTGGTGGGCGCGCTCAACGTCGGCAGCATTGAAACCGTCCATCAGGGCATCATTGCTCCGAGCGCGTTGAGTAAAACAACCCGGTGGGACTACGCGCGCGGCCAACAGCTGGCCTTTCGCAAGGGCGAAGAGTTTGGCCGATTTAATCTGGGGTCAACGGTCATTCTGTTAGCAGGTAAAGACATGCTTGAATGGAGCTCTGAACTCGATGCCGGAAGCGCGCTGGAAATGGGTATGCCGATTGGCGACTTGTCAGGTACCAACGATAGTTCATAAGAGCGACCGCAGGAGCGGCGTTCAGCCTCAAAAGGTAGTTCAGGCTGTCAACGGGGCCGCGTAATTTATCGCGGCAATATGCCGCTCCTTTACGGCCATGATCCGCTTGTTCAATGTGACTAATTATGGAAGTGCCTGCAGAACGCACTCTTCCTGGCCAATCAGGGCAAGCGTCAAGCAAATTTCAAGCGTCGCTGGCTGCCACCAGGTTATCGACCAAAATCTGCAAGCCCTCTGCGTCGTATTTCGAGAACCGGCCAAATTCAGGGCTATCAATATCAAGCACGCCCAGCAGTTCGCCATTGCGCATGATAGGTAAAACTATTTCTGAGTTAGAGGCACCGTCACAGGCAATGTGACCATCGAATTCGTGAACGTTGTCGATTATCTGGGTCTCCCTTGTCTGTGCCGCCGTACCGCACACACCTTTACCCAGCGCAATTCGGGTACACGCAGGCTTGCCCTGAAACGGTCCTACGACCAACTCTCCTTCCGTCATCAAATAAACGCCGGCCCAATTAACGTTCTCAAGCTCCATAAACAGCAGAGCACTGACATTGGCACAATTAGCAAGGAAATTAGGCTCGCCGTCCAGAAGCGCCATCGCTTGGGCGTTAAGCATCGAGTAATCGAATAGAGCGTCAGACATGGGAATGGTTCTTCCAATTTTATTAAGCGAGTGCCCACGGCAATGCGAGCGTCTCGTCGATAGACTGTAAGTCAAAGCAGAGCATAAGCAAACGATCGAAGCCAAGCGCCACACCTGAACAGGCAGGCATGTGATCCAGCGACTCAAGAAAGCGGGTGTCAATGGGCATCGGCTTCTGTTCGCGAAACTCACGAAGCCTGTTGTCGGACTCGAAGCGTTCTGCCTGTTCGCTCGACTGATTAAGCTCTTCAAACCCGTTCGCCAGCTCTACCCCTCCCACAAACACTTCGAAGCGCAACGCGGTATCGGGTGCCACCGGATCGAGCTTTGCCAGCGCCGCCTGGCTGGCCGGATAATGTGTAACAACCACTATGCCCTTATCCAATTGAGGTTGAATGATCGAGCTAAACAGTAGGTCAAGCCACTGATCAACATCCATTGATCCCTGCGGAATCGCCATGTGTTCGGCCGCGAGTTCAGCGAGTTGTTCGGCCTCAAATTGCCTTACGTCGACACCAAAGGTGCGTTGAAACAAGTCATAGTATGTGCGCTGCTGAACGCTCTCGCCGGAAAACGTGTTGTCGCCCGCGATACGCAATAAAGCCACCACTTCGTCAATGAGATCTTGCATCTCAAAACCAATGCGGTACCACTCCAGCAAGTTAAACTCCGGATTGTGCAGCCGCCCGTTTTCACCATCACGGAAGACCGCACCTAGTTCGAAGACATCGGGGGCACCAGCGCTTAAAAGTCGTTTAAGCGGGAACTCCGGCGACGTGCGAAGATAGCGCCCGTGCCCACCCGTAATCACATGAAAGCTTTCGATACCCGGGTCCGTGACAGCCGCTTGCGACAGCAGTGGAGTATTCACTTCCAGAACGTTTCGCTCAGCAAAGAACGCTCTGATCTGTTGGGTCAAAGAAGCCCGTTGATGCAAGAGAGTGGTCAGTGCATTCATAGCAAAAAATAGATAAACGCCGGATACAAATTATTACGCGCTAAGGGTAGCGGCACACGTCAATAGCGATCTAGCTCTTTACGCGAGATACGTATTCGCCTGTGCGAGTGTCCACCTTAATGACTTCGTCGACTTCAACGAAAAGAGGCACTCTGACCATTGCACCGGTTTCCAGCGTCGCGGGCTTCACTCCACCCTGCGCCGTATCACCTTTCAGGCCGGGATCGGTTTCAGCGACTTTGAGCTCGACAAAGTTCGGGGGCGCGACTAACAGCGGCGTGTTATTCCAAAGTGTCACGACACACATGTCTTCTTCTTTCAGCCATTTGGACGCCTCGCCCACAGCGGTCGCATCAGCGCCGTGCTGTTCGAATGTGTTTGGTTCCATAAAATGCCAGAATTCACCGTCGTTGTAGAGATACTGCATGTCAGTCTCCATAACGTCTGCGGCTTCAACAGACTCTCCCGACTTAAAGGTTTTGTCGACCACACGCCCCGTTTTTAGGTTGCGAATCTTGACCCGGCTAAAAGCCTGACCTTTACCCGGCTTAACAAACTCGTTCTCAACAATCGAACAAGGATCTCCGTCCTGAATAATCTTAAGTCCGGATTTAAATTCGTTGGTGCTAAAAGTGGCCATTTACGTCATCCCTTATAGGGCTAATCTTCAGAAGGCCTGCAATCATACATGCATCGACCGCTGCGTTACACCAAGTCGCCCTACCTCGGCTCCAGACAGGCTAAAAAGGTTGTCATAACGTGACGCGGTGCATAACAATAGGGCTTGACACCCGATAAACTGAGCGTCTGTTAATAGAGGTATTTAAGTGGCCGAACATCAAGCCGACCCCATTATTGTCATCAGCAGCCGCCCGGATGACGCCGAGGCCATCAAGCAAGCATTGCGAAATGCAGGCTCGATGGCACAGTGCCATGGCATGACTGATACCAAAGAGCTGGTTATCGCCATGCAGGAACTGAATCCGGTATTGCTGGTTATTTTCGCCAGCGATTTTGCTGCGGAGCGCTTTACTTTGAGCGTTCAGGCACGCGACACGCACCAACCCGATTTACCTGTTGTTGCAGTACAGCCAAGGGTTTCCGAGGAGAGCATTGCAGCGGCTATGGCTGCAGGAGCGAATGATCTCGTCTCTCTTGGCAATCAGTCCCGGCTTCAGGCTGTCGCCATGCGGGAAATTGTTCGCTGTCGACAGGCTCGTGATTTGCGAGAAATGCAAGACTCCGCCGAACAGCTTGAGCGCCAGGTAGAAGCACTGGTTAAAGACTCTCAAGACGCACTGCTACATGTTCAGGAAGGCATTATTACCGATGCCAATCCTGCCTGGCTCGAAATGTTGGGCTATCAGCCAGACGCGGCCATGCTGGGCACACCCGCTCTGGACGTCTTTGACGAAAACGACCACCTTACAGTCAAAGGCGCTCTGAGCGCATGCATGCTCGGCAACTGGAAAGGTCACACTCTCGAACTCAAAATGAAGCGTGAAAGTGGCGACTATGTCGCCACCCAGATTGAACTGGAACGCGGCGTATTTGACGACGAACCCTGCGTACGAATGTGTGTGGAAATTGATGTTGCAAGAACCGAAGCACGGCCCAAACAAATTGTTGATGGCAGCGCCCATCACCCTCTCACAGGCTTTTATCGACGCCAGCGCTTTCTCACTGTAATTGAAGAACAGTTAGCCATGCCGTCGAAGGGAGGCCTGCGGGTTCTGGCCTACGTTAAGCCAGACAATATTCACAAAGTTCGCGAACAGATTGGCCCGATTTCCAGTGACGACCTGCTGCTGGATTTCGCCAAGATACTTCAGGAGCACGTTCGTAAAGACGATTTGTACGGCCAGTTTGGTGGTGACCTGTTCATGATCCTTACGCCACGAGGCACCATGCGAGACGCTATTGCCTGGGCTGAAAATCTGAATGAAGCGATTAACGCCAAGCTATTTGAAGTGGAAGAAAAGTCAATCTCTGTGAGCTGCACCATCGGTCTCGCCCAACATATGAGCACGGATGAAGACGTCGCCGATCTCGTACTGAGAGCGCAAAAAGCCTATCAGATGGGCACCAAGTCTGGGGGTAACACGGTAAGCGCTCCGAACCCTGAAGACTCTGACGCCGCTAAAAAGCTGGGCGACACAAGCCAGGTGCAACAAATAAAGAACGCTTTAATGCGCGACAACTTTCGGCTTGTTTACCAGCCGGTGGCCAGCCTGAACGACCAAAGTGAGCATATTTTCGATGCGCTTTTGCGCATGATTGACGAGGACGGCAGAGAAATTATGCCTAACGCCTTTCTGCCCGCCGCGGCACGGCACGGCATGATGAAGTCGATAGACCGCTGGGTCATCGCATCCGCCATCCGATTCTGCAAACAACAGAAAAAATGCCGAATTTTCGTGCGCCTGTCGGTGAATTCAATTCTCGACGAGACGCTGTTTGAATGGATTAAACAACAGGTGACAGGCTCCGGAGTAGAACCTTCGCTGCTCGTTTTTCAAGTCACTGAGAACGACTCTGAAAACAATCTGAAGCCGGTCAAAGAGCTGGCTACGAGCCTGTCAGGAATTAACTGCTGTTTCGCTATCGAGCACTTTGGCCTGGGAAGCCATCCACTACAGCTGCTGGAACACATCCCGGTCGATTTCGTCAAAATTGACGGCTCTTTAATGGAAGGCATTACAACTGACAAAAAGCTACAGCAGAAAGTGAAGAATTTCGTAAGCGGTGCTATCGCTAAAAACATTAACACCGTCGCCGAGCGCGTCGAGGACGCCAACACGATGGCCGTGCTTTGGCAAATCGGCCTTCAGTACATTCAGGGCTTTTACGTTCAGGGTCCTGAAGAGATTGTGATCGAGGGTTAAGCACCGCTTAGGGTAACTACCTACATCCATGTCCCTGTATTATAAGAGGTTTTGTTGCATTATGGACATTCTTCAGGTTATGCTGATAGACGTATAAGCAAGTCTGCAGAAATTCGTCTCTAAATCGGAGCAAAGACATGCAACCAACATTGTTGCCAGAAGCTAATATTATGAGTCAAGACATTGATTTAAATAAAAATAAAGAAACTAAAACGGGCCTAAAAAGAGGCTTGCACGGTTCCTTGAAAACACTGAGCTACGCGTGCGCGTTCGGTTCTCTCTTCGTTTTCGCGCAGACCTATGCGCTGTCTTTGCAAAATATTCAGATCAACAGTGCCCTCGGAGAACCTCTGGACGCAGTGGTTATGGTGAACGCAGGACCTAACGAACGACTTCAGGCCTCCTGCATCACCACCCGCCCGAGTACCGATTCTGGCATGCCGAATATTCGCGGCATTCAGCTGTCTCTCAGTCGATCCATGTCACCCGGCACCATACGTTTGACCACCGGTCGACCAGTCAATGAACCTATGAGCGAGATCGTGGTGCACATCGAATGCCCCGGAGCGCCCGCCGTAAAACGAAGCTTTCTGATCATGCTGGATCCTCAGGGAGTAGCCGACGCTTCCTCCGCAAGAAACAATGCGGCTATCGCCCAGAACGGTTCACAGGAAAACGTTACTTCTTCTGCACCCGGGACTCGCCCAATCTCGGCGGCTGTTGTTACCTCTTCTGACAACCGGGTAAATGTTCGCAGTCGTCAGGTTACTGTCACACCCGGCAATCCAATTGCTCCCGGCACAAATCATCGAGTCGCTTCCGGAGAATCGTTATCTACCATCGCGGCCCGCGTGGAGGGACGCGACTACGGCACCGTTTGGAGCTGGGCCGCCACTATCCATGCAGCTAATCCTCACGCCTTTATCAACGGTAACCCAAACGAATTAATCGCTGGTAGTCAGCTTTACGTTCCACAAACGATGGCGAGCGGTACTCTCGGTCTATCTCTACCCGCAGCAACGAAAGCAAGCAGTGCCACGCCAAAGATCGCCAGTGCCGACGCAGCGGCCGCTGCCGCCGAGGCTATGTCTCGTTTCTCAAGCCGCTTGTCCGATATCAACGCGGTAACAGACTTTGAACCCGCCATAATTGCACCCACACAGAAAGCCGCCGTCGGATCTGTCAAAGCCATTCAACCTGTAATGGTCATGGCGACTTCATTCTCAGGCGTATCTCGGGAACGACTTCGACAGCGTAATCGCGGACTCATTCAGGCCGCTCCCGAAAACCTGCCCAATTTTGTCGCCGGAGCAGACACACAACCCGCTCCACAGGCGGCCAATGATTCAGCCAAAGCACCGGTAAATCCAGAGCCCCGCGAAAACCAAACGCCGACACAGCCTGTGGCGGCCAAACCTGAGGCGGCGAACAACACCGGAGGGCGATTCTCCTACTTGACTGCGCTCGCTGGACTGGGTCTTTTACTGGCCGCCTTCTTTGCCGGCTGGTGGTTGTCAAAACGACGAGCCGAAGACGCGATAGAAGAGCGCCTCGAAGCACGTATGAACGAAGAGAGCTATCGCGAAAGAGTGCGTACGGGTCGTCAGGAAGTTATTCGCCAGCGCATGGGTGGCGCCTCGACAATTCAGGTGACCGAATCCGCCGGGCAGCGCAACGATACGTTGACCAGTGAGTTTACAGAAAACGATCTGGATGAAGTCATTGGTGCGGCTCTTGAGGAAGATAGTTACGAAACGGGCGGGACGATCAATTTAAACGTTAACGCGGCCGAGCCAATCACCGACAACGAAGGGCCGATGATAAACGCGGACGAACTGGAGATCGAGTTCGACGCCACTCACGAAATTGGCGAAATCGACCTTGAACTGCTGGAACGCGACTATGCCGCTCAAACGGAAACTAATTCCGGACTTGAAGAAATCGCAGATGCGGGTCGTGGCAAAGAAAACAACGATGCGCCGGACAACGCGATTGGCATGGAATTTCCTGAGGAAGTAAAACTTCGTAAACAGTCTGGCCCAGCTCCAGATACGGTTGAGTTTGACGTGCGCAGTGAACCAATTGATTTCGATATTGGTCTGCGTGTCGACGATGCTGATCCAGACAAAACAGAAGCACTCGGACTTGACCTTGAAGAAGCCGGGGCCAACATTGACGCACATCTGGAACAGCTGCGACAGCAAGACAGCGCACATGAAGGCGTCGAACTGGACGCAACCTCGGAAGTCGAAATGACTCTTGACTTATCAGACTACAAAGACGACATGGCGATCGAAGACTTACTGGACGACGATCAAACGTCCAGCGTGCCTACACAAGGCTCGGAAGAGTTTTACCACCTTGAGGCCTCCAGCATCATGAACGTCGGTGAACTGGATTTTGAAAAGGGTCCTGATGACGAAACCAATATTCTGCGTTTCCGTCAGCGCAACATTCGTACCGGTACCGACGACTCTTCCAGCGACGAAGAATAGACAACAGTCGAAAATCGGCCGTAAAAAAAACCGGCATTTGCCGGTTTTTTTATCTATTCGCGAGACTACTATGGGCCGGGTTCCTTGCGTATATTCAAATACCAACCCGCTTAGCTGGTATGGCAGACGCTGTTTTCTGAGCACGATAACATGGGCCACCTAAGCAACGGGAGATTGCCGCGCGCTTCGCGCTCGCAATGACAGTGTCGACTTCTTCTCATTACAGACCCATACAGCGCAGGCACTACCAATTCCTGTCATTGCGAACCCGCGTAGCGGATGTGGCAATCCCCTTCAGTTATCTTCTACCTCAACAGAATATTAATACGCTGCAATCTCTGAAGGTCAGTCCTTCACAAGCACGCTGAGCCTTGTGACTTTTCGGTAGTTCTTGGAGAGAAGTGCACCGCGGCGCCCGCGTTGGCCAATATAGTGCTCCTGGTCAGCCGGCTTGATGGACATGATGCGCTCACCGCAATGAACGCGTAAAACATCATCGCCTACGAGTATCACAATGCTCACCATGAACTCTTCGCCAGAAACAACACGCTTTGGAGGAATAGATAGAATTTTGTTTCCTTTGCCACGCGCTAATTCAGGCAGTTCCTCAAGAGGGAAGATCAGCAATCGACCTTCATTGCTAACACTTGCAAGCCAACACTCCTCTCCTTCCTCAACGGCACACGCAGGTACTACCGTCGCTCCCTTGGGAACTGACAGAACCGACTTACCGGCCTTGTTACGAGAATAGAAGTCTTCAAGCTTGCCGACAAAACCGTAGCCTGCGCTGCTTGCCAGCACGTAGCGCTGGCCAGGGTCGCCTGTCATGACAGAACGAAACTGAGCGCCATCGGCCGGTCGAAAACGCCCGGCCAGCGGCTCTCCCTGACCTCGCGCTGACGGTAGCGTATGAGCCAACGACGAATACGCCTTACCGCGGCTATCGAGAAACACCGCATTTTGATTGCTCTTGCCGTGCGCCGCTGTCAGGAAAGCGTCACCCGCCTTATAAGACAGCTGCGTTGGATCTACCTCGTGCCCTTTTGCCGCACGAGCAAAACCGCGCTCACTCAAAATAACCGTAACGGGCTCACTAGGTATCAGCTGAGTCTCGTCGATTGCTTTAGCCACCGGTCTGTCGACAATGACGCTGCGACGATCGTCTCCGTATTTTTCGACATCGGCAACGAGCTCTTCACGAATGAGCTTACGCAGTTTGGCCTTGCTATTTAGAATAGTAGACAGAGCTTTTTGCTCTTTGGTGAGCTCAGCCTGCTCACCTTTAATTTTCATCTCTTCAAGCTTGGCCAGGTGACGCAGCTTGAGTTCTAAAATCGCCTCGGCCTGAAGATCACTAATCTTAAAACGCTTCATGAGAACCGGTTTGGGCTCGTCGTTCTCTCGAATAATGGCAATCACTTCATCAATATTCAAAAACGCAACCAGCAAACCTTCGAGCTGATGAAGCCTTTGTTCTACCTTGTCGAGCCTGAACTGCAGCCGACGCGTAACGGTGTTCTGGCGGAACGTCAGCCAGTCTTTCAATATGGACCGAAGATCCATAACCCGCGGTTTGCCGTCGAGTCCGATGACATTGAAGTTAACCCTGGCCGTTTTCTCCAGGTCGGTCGTCGCAAACAAATGCGACATAAGCGCTTCTTTATCAACTCTGTTAGAGCGAGGGATAATAACAATGCGAATGGCGCACTCATGATCTGACTCGTCACGCAAGTCGTCGACCATGGGCAGCTTTTTAGCTCGCATCTGTGCAGCAATTTGTTCGAGCACCTTTCCAGGCGAGGTTTGATACGGCAGCTCGCTAATAACAATATTGCCTTCTTCAATCGTGTACACAGCGCGCATGCGAATGCTGCCTGTGCCCGTCAAGTACAGGTCACGCAGCTCTTCTTGCGAGTTGATAATTTCGCCACCGCTAGGATAGTCAGGCCCTTTAACCAGCGAGCACAACTCTTCGGCGGTCGTCTTGGGGGCATCCAGAAGCTTAATACAAGCGCCAACGATCTCGCGCATGTTGTGGGGTGCGATGTCAGTGGACATGCCGACAGCGATTCCACTGGCGCCATTAAGAAGAACATTGGGCAGGCGTGCCGGCAGCAGCAATGGCTCTTTTAACGTGCCATCGAAATTAGGCTGCCAGTCTGTGGTTCCTTGGCCCAGCTCACTCAACAACGTGGCGGCATAGGGCATTAATTTAGATTCTGTGTAACGCATCGCTGCGAACGACTTGGGATCATCTGGAGATCCCCAGTTACCCTGCCCGTCAACGATTGGGTACCGATACGAAAACGGCTGAGCCATATGGACCATCGCTTCGTAACAGGCCGAATCACCGTGCGGGTGAAACTTGCCGATAACGTCGCCGACTGTACGCGCGGACTTCTTGTGTTTTGAGCTAGCTGACAAACCCAGCTCACTCATGGCATAAATAATTCGCCGCTGCACCGGTTTCAAACCGTCACATATGTGCGGAAGCGCCCGATCAAGTACAACGTACATCGAGTAGTCGAGGTAGGCCTGCTCAGTAAATTCCTGAATAGGCCGGGACTCTAATGATTGGAAATCAAATTCCTGAGTTTTCATGGATAGAACCGCACGTCACGATTAAAAGATATCGGCAAGGTCGCCTTTTTTCTGCAGCCAGGTCTTGCGATCGGCTGCACGCTTCTTCGACAACAACATGTCGAACACTTTTTCGGCCCCGTCTTTTGGCTCAAGCGTCAACCGAACAAGCCGGCGCGTGTCGGCGTGCATTGCCGTTTCACGCAGCTGTTTGGGATTCATTTCGCCAAGACCCTTAAACCGGGTTACTGACACTTTGCCCTTCATTTTATCCTGCTCAATTTTAGCCAGAATATGTTCGCGCTCAGGATCATCGAGCGCATAAAAAACCTGTTTGCCTACATCCACCCGGAACAGTGGAGGCATAGCAACGAAAATATGGCCGGCTTCAACCAGCGGCCGAAAGTGCCGCAGAAACAGCGCGCACAAAAGAGCAGCAATGTGCAGCCCGTCGGAGTCGGCGTCAGCGAGAATGCATACTTTGTGGTAGCGCAAACCACTAATGTCGGCCGCGCCGGGTTCAACGCCAATGGCTACGCTGATATCGTGCACTTCCTGAGAACCCAAAACCTGATTCGGCGATACTTCCCAGGTGTTCAGAATTTTACCGCGAAGCGGCATGATCGCTTGGGTCTCACGATCTCGTGCTTGCTTCGCCGAGCCTCCCGCCGAGTCACCCTCAACCAGAAACAGTTCAGATAGCTCCGGTGCCTGACTTGTACAATCCGCCAGCTTTCCGGGCAACGCTGGGCCACTGGTGATTTTCTTGCGAACGACTTTTTTGCTCGCTTGTATTCGCCGCTGTGCCTTGGCAATAATCATTGATGCGAGCGTGTCACCCGTCTCAACGTGCTGGTTCAGCCACAGGCTAAAGTCGTCTTTAATAACACCTGACACAAACCCGGCCACTTCGCGAGACGATAAACGATCCTTGGTTTGGCCTGTAAACTGAGGTTCGCGCACTTTCACCGACAGCACAAAACTGAGTCGATCCCACACATCCTCAGGAGAAATACGCACGCCTCTTGGAACCAGCGACCGCAGATCGGCGTAGTCTCTAATAGCCTCAGTCAGTCCGGTGCGCATGCCATTCACGTGCGTGCCACCCTGATGAGTTGGAATCAGATTGACGTAGCTCTCAATGACCGGATCGCCTTGGTCTTCCAGCCAACAAAGCGCCCATTCGGCTTCTTCGCCCTCCTTGCTTATATCACCTGAATACAAATCGGTCGGCAGGCGTTTGGGCGTATTCAACGCCTCGTGCAAGTAATCGTTCAGTCCGTCAGCGTATTTCCAGGTTTCGGTCTCACCGCTTTTCTCATCGGTGAAAGAGACTTCCAGTCCGTGGCACAAAACCGCCTTCGCACGAAGAACATGTTTCAGACGCGGGACAGAAAACTTGGGTGAATCAAAATATTTTGGATTGGGCCAAAACTGAATGGTCGTTCCGGTGTTGCGCTTGCCTACCGAGCCGACCACTTCAAGCTTGGACGCCTTATGACCGTCCTTAAATGACATATTGTGTTCTTTGCCATCACGACGAACCCAAACTTCAAGATGCCCTGACAGCGCATTGACCACTGATACGCCAACTCCGTGCAAACCGCCTGAGAACTTATAGTTTTCGCCAGAGAATTTTCCGCCCGAGTGCAATCGGGTCAAAATAAGCTCCACGCCTGGAATTTTCATTTTAGGGTGTTTGTCGACAGGCATGCCGCGACCGTTATCAGCGACTTCCAGGCCACCGTCTTTAAGCAGAGTCACTGCAATTGAACTGCAGTGCCCCTCCAACGCTTCGTCGACGCTGTTATCAATGATTTCCTGAGCCAAGTGGTTGGGACGGGAAGTATCGGTGTACATTCCGGGACGGTGCCGCACCGGGTCCAGGCCGCTAAGGACCTCAATATTTGAAGCGTCGTAAGTTTTTGCCATGGGCTCGCACAGGCTGTTGGGTTTCGCCGGAAGTGTAGCGAACTCAACGACAATTTACGAGACGTGTAATGGTCGTTTACACATAGGCCGAGCGGCAGACTGGCTCAATAGACGTGACCGGTTGATTTAACGGGAAACGAGAGGCCGCGCGGGCGGTCTAGTCCAGATCGGTCGCGAGTGACTTGCGCGTATCAGCGCTAACTTGAAATTCACCCACCGGGTATTCTGGATGACTCGTCCCAAACACGATAGGCTCCCCAGCCTTGACACGCGCAACGGAGTCGTCGTCTAACTGGAAGCGCAGAAAGTGCACGGCGGAGGTCTTGTGTTCGTCGGCGCGATCGAGGTCTTCGTCAGCAATCGCCACAACCTTGCTTCCACCACCCACCTGAACCCACAGCTGATTCTCAATATCAACCAAATCAACCAACCGTCTGCGCCTCTCTTCCACGTCGTCGTATTGAATCATCATAGTCGCCTTCCAGTTGTCGCCATCCGGAATTAACGGATTGTAGGCCTCGAGCTCTTCTTCAATGCCAGCGGCTTCAAAGATTTTTTCAATGCGCAACATTTCTTGCACCTGATACTGAATGGTCAAACGGTTTTCAAACAGCAGGACAACGTGGTCACCCAGTTGAACAGCACGGCTTTTCTTGGCAGCCAATACTTCCGCCCGAAAGGAGTCGCGTTTTTCAGAGTACTGCTCAAGCGAAAATAGAGCCCTACGGTCTAATTGAGGCATTCGAAATTCCTGTTTTGTCGTCTGTAAGTCTAAATACCGTACGCAGTGCGCAACAGTTTCAAAGGGTGGGTAGGTTTTTTCGCCTCTTTCATGACGCTCTCGATCTGATGCCCGGCCATTGGACAGTCAGACGCGTAGTAGTCAGGAGCGGCTTTGTTGATTCGGCTCACAACAGGCCGGCATATCTTAATGGCCGCCTCGCGGAATTCCTTTTTCACTCCATACGTGCCGTCGTGACCTGAACACCGGTCGATCACTTCGACTGTCGTGTCCGGTATGAGCGCCAGCATATCGCGCGTTTTGAGACCGATATTCTGAACACGAAGATGGCACGCTGCGTGGTAAGCCACTTTACCAAGTGACGTTTGGAACTGCGTGTTGAGGTGACCCGATTTGTTACGTGCTAGCAGATATTCAAATGGATCAAACATGGCCTGCTGTACTTTAATTACGAGTGGATCATCGGGAAACATCAACGGTAGTTCCTGCTTGAACATCAGCACGCAGGACGGCACCGGCCCTACGATGTCGTAACCCTGATCGACAAGCGCTGCCAACGCCGGCACGTTTACGTCTTTTGCCTGCGCAACGCTCTCAAGGTCTCCAAGTTCAAACTTCGGCATGCCGCAGCACTTTTCTTTATCGGCCAGCACCACTTCAATGTCGTTGTGCTCGAAAATAGCCACCAAGTCGTGGCCAAGCTCAGGCTCATTACGATTTCCATAGCAGGTAGCGAAAAGCGCTACTTTGCCCGTAGTGGTCTCGTTGGCAACGGCCGTTACGGGCTTCCGGGTGCGCTTTTGATCCGCTTTGCGAAAAGTATTGGAGTGATATTCTGGAATCGGCGCATCCGGCGCAATGCCGAGCGTTTTGTCGAGCACTTTTCGACCCAGCTTGGTGTTATTAACCGCGTTAACGGCTTTCACCACAACAGGGATTCCGGCTATCTTGCCCACGGTATCAGTACTGGACAGCACCCGGTTTCTTTTTGACGTGCCCTCGTTGACAAACTTGAAGGCCTTGGCGCGCAACATCAGATGGGGGAAGTCAACATTCCACTCGTGAGGCGGTACGTAGGGACATTTAGACATGTAACACATGTCACAAAGAAAGCAGTTGTCTACTACTTCCCAGTAAACAGGCTTTGGCACTCCGTCCACTTCCATAGTGTCCGACTCATCAACAGCGTCAAACAAGGTCGGAAAAGAGTTGCACAAATTGAAGCAGCGTCTGCAGCCGTGGCAGATATCGAATACACGCTCGAGTTCGTTAAACAAACTCTCCTCGTCGTAAAACTCGTCCTCTTTCCACTTCAACGGGTGACGCGTTGGAGCTTCCAGACTACCTTCACGTCGATTAGATCCGGATGACATAAACAGGTCCTGACGGTAATTCGATACGATGAACAAAAACGGGTGGCTGTGCCACCCGTTTCTTCAGTGAGGCGCACTTTCTGCGCCAGCAAGCGGCCCTATCAGGCGTCGAGCGTATCCAGTGCTTTCTGAAAGCGGTTGGCATGAGAACGTTCGGCTTTGGCTAACGTCTCGAACCAATCAGCGATTTCGTCAAAGCCTTCATCCCGTGCAGATTTAGCCATCCCCGGATACATGTCTGTGTACTCGTGGGTCTCTCCGGCAATCGCTGCTTTCAAGTTATGCTCGGTCGGTCCGATAGGCAAACCGGTCGCTGGATCGCCGGTCTCCTCCAGATACTCGAGGTGGCCGTGTGCATGACCGGTTTCGCCTTCAGCGGTTGAGCGAAAAACACTAGCTACGTCATTGTAACCTTCGACGTCCGCTTTTGCCGCAAAATACAAATAACGACGGTTAGCCTGAGACTCTCCGGCGAATGCGTCTTTTAAGTTCTGTTCAGTTTTACTTCCGCTAAGAGACATGTTTGTTTCCTCTGTTGCAATTTATGAAGGGTAATCACATACTTAACCTAGACAGGGTCTAATCCTGACTTAAGTAAAAGACTCGCTTTGAGTGTATCTGGTTTCGTTCCGTAATTGACCCACCCATCAGTGGTGTGTACTTTAGTCGCGCGCCCAGTCTGGAGAATGTGTCGTGAGCACCAAGAGCCCCACAAAAAAACCCGATTTTGAACAATCGCTTAAGAAGCTGGAAGGCATCGTTGAAGATCTCGAGAGCGGAGACCTTGCACTTGAGAAGGCGGTAAAGCGGTGGGAAGAAGGCATGAAGCTGCGCGATTCATGCGAGAAAATTCTCGCTAAAACACAACAGAAGGTCGACGTCCTGTTGAACAGCGACGGAGACACCGAGCCTTTTGACGCGGATTAGCGCTCCCCTCCTCTTCCCTTAGAGCCCCACCAAATGACTACTCAATCCAACGACATTGAAGATGTGCAAAACCGCGCAGATACGCGCCAACTGCCCATTCACAAGGTAGGTATCAAGGATATCGACCACCCCATTCGTGTACTCGACCGAAGCGGCGGCGAACAACCCACCGTGGCACGTTTCAATATGTACGTGGAGCTACCTCATAATTTCAAAGGCACACACATGTCGCGCTTTGTTGAAATTCTTGAGGAAAACAATACTGAAATTTCAGTGCGCTCGTTTCGCGACATCGTAACTCGAATGCGCGAACGACTTGAAGCTGAGCGCGGTCATCTGGAAATGACTTTTCCCTATTTTGTGCAAAAGACCGCGCCCGTGTCAGGTGTTAAGAGCCTGATGAATTATCAGGTAACGCTTATTGGAGACTGCAGCGAGAACCGTTGCGACATTACAATGAGAGTTGTGGTTCCGGTAACCAGCTTGTGCCCCTGTTCTAAAGGCATTTCGGACTACGGCGCCCACAATCAAAGATCACACATCACGATTTCCGCCCAGACCAGCGAATTTGTGTGGCTCGAAGAGTTAGTCGACATTGCAGAGCGACAGGCGTCCAGCGAGCTGTACAGCATTCTCAAGCGTCCTGACGAAAAACACGTTACCGAGCGCGCCTACGACAATCCAAAATTTGTGGAAGACCTGGTAAGAGATATTGCCGTCGAACTGAACAACGACCAGCGCGTTATCGTATATACCGTTGAGGCTGAAAACTTCGAATCGATTCACAATCATTCGGCTTACGCGTTAATAGAGCGTGACAAACGTACCGATCCGGTTTAGGCCCGCCAACTAAATTGAGCGTGTGCTTAAGTGGCAGTTATCCTGATCTTTTGGAACAAAGCTGCGCGCGACACCCACTTTCAAGCAACAACGCACTATTCGGTTTTGTCAGTTAACCGCCGCGGCTATTCTTTCGTTCTCCAGACGTGTTTGTGTAGCCTCTTGACGAGCTGCACGCTGCAACCTTTCGATGAGAGCCCTTAGAAAAGTCTTGGTAAAATGCAATTGGCACGCCGTTGACACTTGTTCAAGAAGAGTCGAACTCACTCTCAGCAGCGTCACCTTATTGTTGGCGCTAATGGTCGCCGTTCGTCGAGCCGCGGTTACGTAGCTGGTCTCTCCAAAACAATCGCCTTTGTGCAAAGAACCAACGACCGAACCGTTTTGTTTTACATCTACTTGACCAGAAACAATGATGTAAAAACGATCATCCAGTTCGCCTTCCCGCACAATTTCCTGGCCGCACGCGTAACTTCGCCAGTCACTGGCACGCAACACTTCCCAGATTTCGGCATGAGAGAAATCGTGGAAAAAAGAAAGCTGGCGTAACTGCTCAAAGCGCTCCTGCTTGTCAATGCGATCCTCGTCGTCTTTAAGCTCCTGAAACGCTCGGGTCAGGGCGGCAGCAAACTCTTTCCCAGTCTGAAAACGCTCATCTGGATCCTTGTTCATGGCCTTAGCCACAACTTCCTCGAGGATTTCGGGAACGTCAGGTCGAATGGTGTGCATTGGCTGTGCCGTTGCGTAAACAATTTGGTGCAACAACTTGGTCAGATTTGACGCTCGAAATGGGCGTACACCGGTGAGGAGTTCGTACATAACCGCGCCCAAAGAATAGACGTCAGAGCGTGTCGTAATTTCGGCAGACTGTACTTGTTCTGGAGACATATAACTGGGCGAACCGGCAATGCCCCGAATCTGCGAGTGATCGGCGTTCTTGATAATAGCGATACCGAAATCAATGATGCGCACATCGCTGTTGGTCGTTAGCATGATGTTGCTGGGTTTGATATCGCGATGAACTACACCGCGGTTTGCGGAATAGTGGAGTGCTTTAGCGCACTTGAAAACAATTTGAACTACGTCGTTAATGCGTAGCAGATTATCTGGCTTGCAGTAGGCTGACAGAGTCCGTGCGCCATGAATATGTTCCATGACCACGTAGTAGTTGCCGTCCTCCTCGCCTGCATCGAAAATGGGAAGAATATTGGGATGCTGCAACATACCCACAATATTGGCTTCGTTGAAAAACATTTTGCGTGAAACAGCGGCGTCTTCTTCGCTCTGCGAAGAGTTGTTGTAAACCTTAATCGCTACGTCACGACCGTAAAAAGGATCGTGTGACAAATATACGTTTCCCGTACTACCACGACCAACCTCTTTGATGATCATGTATTTGCCAATCTTGTCTAACATAGCGTTCTCGTTTTGTTGGGAAGGTTTACACGAACGTTGCCCCCCATGTCAGGGCTGCCAGACACAACGCAGCAAATATCGCTGCGACAACGTCATCAAGCATAATGCCGAGCCCCCCCGATATACTGTGATCCAATTCGCGAATTGGCCAAGGTTTCACTATGTCGAACAGTCTGAAAAAAGCAAAACCAAGCACGAGCCAAAGCCAGCTGTCAGGCACAAACGCAACGGTTATTACATAACCCACAACCTCATCCCAGACGATGCCGCCATGGTCATGCACACCAAGTTTTTTTGCGGCGTATCCGCAAATAAAAATGCCCGCGATTGACATAATGGCAATGGCTATCCATTCCTGTACCAGGGGTAAGCGACTCAGCAGGATTGCGAACGGGATGCCAACCACCGTACCAGCCGTGCCAGGGGCTTTTGGCGCCAACCCGGTACCAAACCCGAATGCCAACAGCATAACCGGATCGGAAAATACTTCGCCAGGTGCGACCTTACGATGAGGTGCCTTAGACTCGCTCATGATGTCTCACCCGTCTGCGGCGAAATGATCGTGGCCTTGAATGTTGACCGTATGTGGCTTTCCTTCGAGGGTAAAGCGAAGGCCTGAAGAGCTGTCAATTTGACCGATACGCTGACAGCGAAGGAAACACGATTCACACAAGTCTTCAAACTCGTTGACGTGGTGCCGTGGAACCGTCATGCACAGTTCGTAGTCGTCGCCGCCACAAAGCGCAAGATAACGCGCTTCTTCAGGCGCAAAACTACTGGTCAGTACGGTCGACAGCGGAAGGTTTTCAAGAGCAACAACCGCACCTGCATTTGATGCGTTAAGCAAATGCCCAAGGTCCTGGCCGAGTCCGTCTGACACGTCAATAGCAGAGGACACAAAGCGGCCCATGCGCATGCCAAGGGCCACGCGCGGGTTGGGGTATAAGAATCGTTCAACCAGAAAACTGTGTCCATCGCCACGAGTCATTGCCCGCAGTCCTGCTGCCGCGTCACCAAGCGTTCCAGTCACATAAATTTGGTCGCCAGGACCTGCACCGGCTCGAAGCACATGAACATCTTTGTCGACATGACCTGTAACGTGAACGGTGACGACCAAAGGTCCGCTGACAGTATCGCCACCAACAAGGGTCACTCCGTGCATTTCAGCACACTCGGAAAAACCGGCGGCGAAATCGGCTAGCCAGTCATGATCAAGCTGCGGCACCGACAAACTCAAACTGGCCCACGCAGGCGTAGCACCCATGGCCGCTACGTCACTCAGGTTTACAGCTAGAGCCCGATGACCAACTGATCGCGCCGGTGACGTTCGCGGAAAATGCACTGACTCTACCAGCGTGTCCATCACGCTAACCAGGTTCTTTGATGAGGGCATTTCAAGCAACGCGCCGTCGTCACCCACGCCTACAAGTACATCGCTGCGTTTTGCACCAATGCCCTCGAAGTAATCACGAATTAAATCGAACTCACTCATCGCGCGCCCTCAAAACGACTACTTGCTTTTTTCGTGCACACGCAGGTCGGCCGCAGCACGATCAAGAATGGCATTTACGTATTTGTGACCGTCCGTTGCACCAAAACGCTGGGCCAGCTCTACGGCCTCGTTAATCACTACCCGATAGGGCACGTCGATGCGGTGGCGCATTTCGGTAAGGGCTACCATAATGATGGAAGCCTCCAACGGGTCAATGTTGTCGAGGCTCCGATCGGCTAATTCAGCAATGCAGGAACGATTGTCTTCTACATCGTGCAGCGCGTGAGTTAACAACTCGTCAAAATATTCCGCATCGGCATCGGCGTACTCTTTTTTCTCTGAATACTGACGCTTCAGCTCGTTGCGGGGCACCGGATTGACATGCCACTGATAAAGCGCCTGCATGGTTAGTCGCCGGGCACGGCTACGCTTGCGAATTAATCGCTGCTGTTCACTTCGGTCAGCCATCAGGAATCCAGTTGATCCAGCATATTGAGCATTTCAAGTGCGACCATAGCGGCTTCAGCACCTTTATTGCCGGCCTTGCCACCAGAGCGCTCTACCGCTTGATCTACCGTGTCGGTTGTCAGCACACCCATAACCGCAGGCTTACCCGTGTCGAGCTGTACTTTTTGTAATCCAGCGGCACATTGTCCGGCAACATAATCGAAGTGTGGAGTCGCTCCACGAATCACGGCGCCGAGACATACCGCCGCAGCATAATTGTCACCGCTCAGCGCCACTTTAGCCGCAAGCGGTATTTCAAATGCACCCGGCACTTTCACAAGATCAATGTTATTTGCTGACATGCCGTGTCTGATCAAAGCGTCTTTTGCCCCTTCAACCAGTGCGTTGACTATGACTTCGTTAAATCGGCCAGCCACAATCGCGATGCGAACATCACGAGCCACCAGGTCGCCTTCTATTACCTTCACCTTACTTCTCCTTGCTACGCGCTCTGCGCGTACACTCTCAACTTAGGCATAAATTCATCTGCGCGCGGATTATCCCACATACTCAACCACTTCCAGACCAAATCCGGAAATAGCAGCCATATTCTTGGGCGCACTGAGTACCCGCATCTTACGCACATTCAGGTCGCGGAGGATTTGCGCACCAATACCGTAGGTACGCAAGTCCGCAATTTCTTCCTCGCTCGCTTTTGAAGTGCGTTCGACGCCCTTTGATCCTGCGTTAATCGAGGAAAGTAGATCGCGGGGGTTCTCATGACCGCGCAGCACGACAATAATGCCGGTACCTTCGTCACTTACGCGCTTCATTGCATCGCGTAACGGCCAACCGAGGCTCGGCCACGTAACACCCAGCACATCGCTAAGCGTGTCCTGAACGTGTACGCGTACGAGAGCGGGTTCGTCCTCTTTCAACGAACCTTTGACCAAAGCAAGATGCACCGATTTGTTAACGTGATCTTCGTAGCTGATCAGTTGGAAATCGCCAAATTCGGTAGGCACCACCGATTCGTCAATGCGCTCAACCGAAACCTCTTTCGAAAGTCGGTAGCTAATCAGATCAGCAATGGTGCCAATGCGAAGCTTGTGCGTCTCCGCAAATTCAAACAGCTGCTCGCGACGCGCCATGGTGCCGTCGTCATTGAGTATCTCAACAATTACCGCGGCGGGCTCGCAGCCGGCCAACCGAGCCAGGTCGCAGCCGGCTTCAGTGTGTCCCGCTCGCGTTAACACGCCACCTGGCTGGGCCATAATGGGAAACACATGCCCTGGCTGACTCAAGTCTTCCGGAGCCGCATCGGGCGCCACAGCCATTTTCACCGTTTGAGCCCGATCATGGGCTGAAATGCCAGTCGTAACCCCCTCGGAGGCTTCGATAGACACCGTGAAGTTCGTAGACTGATCCTGGTCAGTCGCCGAGACCATGAGTGGCAACCGAAGCTGCTGACAACGTTCACGAGTCAACGTGAGGCAAATAAGCCCCCGTCCGAATCGCGCCATAAAATTTATGTCTTCAGCTCGCACGTGGCCGGCAGCCATAATCAGGTCGCCTTCGTTCTCGCGATCTTCGTCATCAAGAATAATGACCATGCGGCCATTGCGCATATCGTCAAGAATATCTTCTATGGAATCGAATTTAATGGTCATTACAGTCTGCAGGCTGGTGGTGATGTTGAATCGAAACGAATAGGTCTGTGGCGACTAGCTCTTACCCATTAAACGAGCGGTATAGCGGGCCACAAGATCCACTTCAAGGTTCACTAGTGTGCCAGCCCGGTAGTGCTGAAAAAGGGTCTGGGTGAACGTGTGGGGGATGATATTGACACCAAAATCCGATGCGGTCACGTCATTTACGGTCAGACTGACTCCATCTACTGTAATGCTGCCCTTGGCCGCCACAAAATGCGCTAAATCGACTGGTAACTCAATCCGTACTCGCCATGACCGCCCGTCGTTCTTCAGGCTTGAAACCTTGGCAACGGCGTCTACATGGCCCGAAACCAAATGCCCATCCAACCCGTCGCCCATACGTAAGGATGGCTCGAGGTTGACGGGCGAGCCGGCTCGAATCTGGCCCAGCGACGTAACGGCCAGCGTCTCCCTCGAGACGTCAGCGCTAAATTGATTATCGGTTGGTTCCAACACCGTAAGGCAGGCTCCGTTGACGGCGACGCTGTCTCCGACCTTGACCCGCCCCATGTCCAGACTGGATGTTGTAACCGTCAGGCGCACGTCACCACCGCGCGGTGTAACACGAGCCACTTTGCCGCAGTCCTGAATAATGCCAGTAAACATAATTACCTCTTAAAGCTAAACATAGCGTCTGTCTATTCGTTCGGTCGGCTCACTTTTGTACCAAAGCCAAATACTATTTTAGTGCATTCGCCAAGGCGATGAGTGTCCAGTAATTCAACATCGATCACTTCGTCCATTCGGGTCAACTCGCCAAGGTCCACCATGCCGCGAGAGCGGCTGCCCATTAGCTTGTGTGCCTGATAAAGCACCACACGGTCAGCAAGCCCTGCACGAATAAATCCACCGCTGAGTTGCGCACCCGCCTCGACCATGACGTCATTGACGTTACGCGACCCAAGGTCGTCAAGCAGCGCAGACAAACTTAGCCCCGCCACATCGTCTGGTGGCAGTACAGCGTGCTCGAAAAGAGCGTCGGCAGGCACCTCGACATCGGCCAGGGTGTAAACTAGAGAATCTCGTTGCATCACATGTGCCTCGGCAGGAGACCTGAACCGACTGTCAAGAACGACCGCTCTGGGTTGAGTTAACGGCCAGTCGCTGTCGACTCTCGCAGTCAACATCGGATCGTCAGCAACGATCGTACCGGCGCCGGTGACGACAACGTCACTGCACGCGCGCATTCGGTGTACATCTGCGCGCGCCTTTGAACAGGTGATCCACTTGCTCTGGCCATTGGCAAGTGCCGTGGCACCGTCCAGGCTTGCCGCTATTTTCACCGTTACCCACGGCCGACCAGTTTCCAGTCTCGTGATAAACCCGGCGTGCAGCGTTCGCGCCTGATCTTCAAGCACGCCTACCACCACCTCAACGCCAGCCGCACGCAGTCGGGCAAAACCTTCCCCGCGCACCTGCTCGAAAGGATCTTCGAGCGCTGCGACCACGCGGCTTACACCGGCTTCAATTAAAGCGTCACAACACGGACCAGTGCGACCGTAGTGAGCACATGGCTCAAGAGTTGTATACGCAGTCGTTCCGTGTGTGTCGTCGCAGTTGTTCAGCGCCACAATTTCGGCGTGTGGTCCGCCCGGTGGCTGCGTGCACCCTTCGCCAACTACGACACCGTCCCTTACCAGCACGCAGCCGACTGCCGGGTTAGGCGAGGCGTTAAACCGGGCCTTCTGGGCGACCTCCAGCGCGCGCGTCATGAATGCGCGGTCAAGCTCGGAAAATTCGGATGAGTCGATCGTCATATCATTGTTTGATCGATAAATTACTTATCGGAGGGCAGCAGAGGAAGCTGCTCGTCACCGATGGTGCTGCTCTCTTGCAGGCGCTCTACTTCTTCTGCAAATTCGGCCGCATCCTGAAAGCGTCGATAAACGGAAGCAAAGCGAACGTATGCAACGTCGTCCAGTTTACGCAGCTCGTTCATGACCAGTTCACCCACCCGTCTCGACGGCAGCTCGCGCTCCCCTGCCGTACGCAGCTGGTGCGTAATGTGATTTACAGCCACTTCGATATCGGATGCCGCGACGGGCCGTTTCTCCAGGGCCTTTACAATTCCGGCACGCAGCTTTTGCTCGTTAAAAGGCTCTCGGCGATCGTCACTCTTAACGAGATACGGCATAACAAGCTCGGCCGTTTCGAAGGTTGTAAAACGCTCAGCGCACGCCAGACATTCTCGACGACGACGCACCTGAATGCCCTCGGCCGCCAAGCGAGAATCATTGACCTTGGTTTCAAGGTTGCCGCAAAAAGGACAGTGCATACCGAGCGTGCTCTGGCGTTACGATCCTAGCGAGGACCGTACACCGGATAGTGTGCGCAGAGCTTTGCGACTTCGTCTTTGACTCGTTTGATTTCGCAATCTACGTCACCCGATTTCAGCGCGTCGACAATATCGGCAATCCAGTCAGCAACCTGCTCCGATTCTTTGACCTTAAAGCCGCGTGTGGTAATAGCTGGCGTCCCAATACGTAAACCACTTGTTACAAACGGCGAACGCGGATCGTTCGGCACCGTGTTCATGTTCACGGTGATATTGGCTTCGCCGAGTGCATTGCTCGCGTCTTTACCCGTTACGTCAGCGTCAATCAGGTCCACCAGCATTAGGTGGTTGTCAGTGCCGCCAGAGACAATTTTGTAGCCGCGAGACTGAAGCCGGGTAGCCATGGCCTGCGCGTTGGTGATGACGTCTTTTTGGTAGTCAACGAACAGCGGGTCCTGCGCTTCTTTGAAGGCTACCGCTTTGGCAGCGATCACATGCATAAGCGGACCACCCTGTGTGCCCGGAAACACCAGCGAGTTAAATTTTTTGGTAATGGTCTCGTCCGCATTCGACAAAATAAGTCCGCCGCGGGGGCCGCGCAACGTTTTGTGAGTCGTCGTCGTACAGACGTGCGCATGAGGTACCGGGTTAGGATACAAACCAGTGGCCACCAGTCCCGCTACGTGCGCCATATCAACCATCAGATAAGCGCCAACAGAATCGGCGATTTGGCGGAATCTGGCCCAGTCCATGGTGCGCGAATACGCGGAGAAACCCGCCACAATCATTTTTGGCTGGTGTTCTTTAGCCAGTGATTCGATCTCGTCGTAATCAATCAATCCGGTGTCGTCGCGCACACCGTACTGAATTGCATTGAATAGCTTTCCGGAAAAATTGACCTTGGAACCGTGAGTCAAATGACCGCCGTGAGCCAGGCTCATGCCCAGCACCGTGTCGCCTGCTTCCAGCAGCGCAAGATAGACGGCTGCATTAGCCTGAGAGCCGCTGTGCGGCTGTACATTCGCGTAGTTGGCGCCAAACAAGGCTTTAGCCCGGTCAATGGCCAGGCTTTCAGCTACGTCGACATGCTCACACCCGCCGTAATAGCGCTTGCCAGGATAGCCTTCCGCGTATTTGTTGGTCAGAACCGAACCCTGCAACTCCATGACTCGGTTGCTGGTGTAATTTTCCGAGGCAATCAGCTCGATATGAGCTTCCTGACGGGCCTGCTCGTCGTCAATGGCTGCAATGAGTTCCGGGTCATAGTCGCGGACGCTTGTGGTTTCGCTCAACATGGTGTCTCTCTCGTGTTCTAAATTAGTGGTGTAATCGGGCTATGACGGGCTTTTGGGCGGGGCCTGACTGAAACCGCCGCCACATAGCTATTGGCATAGCTCGTATTATTGCGAATAATGCCACACATCGTTAACCGCAACAGGCAAAAAAATGGCTCAATTCATCTACACCATGAACCGCGTTTCGAAAATTGTGCCCCCAAAACGCACAATTCTCCGCGACATCTCTCTGAGCTTCTTCCCGGGAGCCAAAATTGGTGTTCTGGGCCTGAACGGCGCAGGAAAATCGACTTTGCTCAAGATCATGGCCGGTCTCGACACCGAGTTTAACGGCGAGGCACGACCCCAACCCGGAATTAACATTGGCTTTCTGCAGCAGGAGCCGGGCCTGGACGAAAGCAAGGACGTGCGCGGAAACGTTGAGGAAGGCGTGAGCGAAACCGCCAACCTGTTGAAAAAATTTGAAGAAATCAGCCTCAAATTCGGCGAACCGATGAGCGACCAGGAAATGGAGGACTTGATGGCCGAACAAGGCAAGCTTCAGGACGCCATCGACGCCTGCAACGGCTGGGAACTCGAACGTAAACTCGATATTGCCGCCGATGCGCTGCGTCTTCCACCCTGGGACGCGGACGTTGCCAATCTATCTGGCGGTGAAAAAAGACGGGTTGCCCTGTGTCGGTTGTTGCTATCAGAGCCGGACATGCTGCTCCTCGACGAGCCTACCAACCATCTCGATGCGCAATCTGTCGCCTGGCTGGAGCGTTTTCTCGAAGAATATCCAGGCACCGTGATCGCGGTTACGCACGATCGCTACTTCCTGGACAACGTCGCCGGCTGGATTCTCGAACTCGATCGAGGCCACGGTATTCCCTGGGAGGGCAACTACTCTTCATGGCTAGAGCAAAAAGACAACCGGCTTAAGAACGAAGACAAACAGCAGGACGCGCGGCGCAAAGCCATGCAGGCTGAACTCGAGTGGGTACGCTCTAACGCTAAAGGACGCCAGTCCAAATCCAAGGCACGATTGAAACAGTTTGCTGAAATGTCGTCCAAAGAGTTTCAGGAGCGTAACGAGACGCAGGAAATTTATATCCCGCCTGGTCCGCGACTCGGTGACGTTGTGATCACGGCCGAGGGAGTGAGTAAATCGTTCGACGATCGCCTGCTGGTTGAAGACATGAACTTTAACCTGCCGCCCGGCGGCATTGTCGGCATCATTGGCCCGAACGGCGCGGGTAAATCAACCTTGTTCAAAATGATCATGGGCCTTGAGCAACCTGATTCCGGTTCAATTGTTATTGGCGATAGCGTAAAGCTGGGTTACGTCGACCAAAGCCGTGATGCCCTCGACGACAACAAATCCGTTTTTGAGGAAATTTCCAACGGCCAGGACATCATTACTGTTGGCAATTATGAAACGCCGGCGCGGGCCTATTGCGGACGATTTAACTTCAAAGGATCTGGCCAGCAACAAAAAATCAGTACGCTGTCAGGCGGTGAACGCAACCGGGTGCACCTCGCAAAAATGCTCAAATCAGGCGGTAACGTGCTGCTGCTCGACGAACCAACCAACGACCTTGATGTCGAAACATTAAGAGCGCTCGAAGAAGCCCTTCTGGTATTTCCGGGTTGCGCGGTAGTGATATCTCACGATCGCTGGTTTCTCGACCGCATAGCGACCCACATTTTGGCCTTTGAAGGCGACAGTCACGTGGAATGGTATGAAGGCAACTACGCTGACTACGCTGAAGATTTAAAACGACGCAAGGGTAAGGGAGCTGAAGGCCCAACGCGGATTAAATACAAACGCCTTACCTGATCACGTTGACGCTTGTAACGCGTGTCGACTCAAAGGAATGCAGTGAAGATCGCAACTACTCACCAACTCTTGCTCACAGGAGCTCTCAGCTGATGCGCGCACTTTGGGTTATTGCGATGATCACCTTAACCTGCGTTGGCGCTCACGCGCAGACAGCGTCGAAAACCACCCACACAGTGGGACGGGGAGATTCCCTCTACGGCATTGTCGCGCAGTATTACCCGCTACGTCTGGCCAGATGGACCGATGTGGCCTCCGACATTGTAGCGCTCAACCCGGACGCGTTTCCTCAAGGTCTGGATTCGGTTATGAAGCTCGGCGACCAATTGGTCATGGTGGACTACGGCACGCCCACACAGCCCCCGGGCTCGGTAACAAACGTCCAAACCGACACGACAGTGGCTCCAGAGCCCAACGATGCGGTTGGCATACGAGACACGAGCGGCACCAACGCGCCTGCGCCATCGAACGGTGCGAATCAGGCTGAAGATAGTGCAGCGGTAGAGAGAAACAAAACTGCAGCAGAGGCCAAAACGCTCCCATCCAATGACGCTTCACAACCTGACGCCACACAGGTTGACGAAACAACGCGACGTGCCATTGGCCGGGTTACGTTCTCTACATCCGGCATTGCCATTAATCATAATAATCAGCGCCGGCAACTTGTCATTAACGATCTTATCTATCCCGGTGACGCCGTAACCGCCGGACCTTATGGCTCGGTCACAGTGGACATGCTCGACGAAGCCGAATTTCGGTTACAGCCGTCGAGCCGCCTGATGTTCGAACGGTACCAGTACGACAGTGAAACTGATCGTGGCAGCGCTGTTATGACTTTGGTTAAAGGTGGTTTTAATGCCCGCACCGGACGGCTGGGTAAAAAGCAATCTGATGCCGTTACCGTCAATACCGCCGTCGCGACGGTCGGAGTACGGGGCACGGAGTTTGCGCTACGGGTTTGCGCTCCAGACTCTTGCCGGGTGCACGAAAACGATCGCTATCTCAAAGCGGGTCTATACACCGGCGTACTCGAAGGATCAATCGTTGTCAGCAACAACACGGGCGACCGAGAATCGCGACGCGGCGAATTTCTTCACGTAGCCGCACCGAACACCGGGCCCGAGGCGGCCACGGACGCCGCCGGAATATTGTTCAGTTCGGCTGAGCTTGCCTTACTGGATGTCACCGTTGAAAAAGAAAAGCCGCTCAGTTTCCTGGGATGGCTTGGACGAAAATTGTTCGGTGACTGAATCACGGGCTTGAAGTGATTTGTAAGATCGAACAGGCATCCCGACCTTGTCGTTAATTCAGACTCGAAGCTACCTGACGGAGATTGCCACACCCGCTCCGCGGGTTCGCAATGACGGGCTTGCCGTGCCGTTGCGAGCGTGCCGCGCTCCGCGGGTTCGCAATGACGAGATGGACGCGCCGTTGCCAGCGTGCCGCGCTCTGCCGGTTCACAATGACTAGTCGACACTTCGCGGACGCGCTACGACGAGAACAGCTAACCCACCCAAACCCGGGCATTACGGAACATGCGCATCCACGGACCGTCTTCTTTCCAGTGCTCCGGATGCCACGAGTTCTGAACCGTACGGAATACGCGCTCAGGGTGCGGCATCATGATGGTGACGCGACCATCCTCACTGCAAAAACCCGCTGACGCCAGATCAGAACCGTTGGGGTTTGCAGGAAATTTCTGCGCCGCGACTCCGTAGTTGTCTACGTAGTGGCCGACCGTTAAAGCAGATGCGTCTTGCTGTTGTTCCTGCGACACGAAACTGGCCCGACCTTCCCCGTGGGAAACCACGACGGGCATTACCGAGCCTTCCATTCCAGTCAGTAGAATCGAAGGTGACTCAGCAACCTTCAAATTAACGACGCGAGCCTCATACTGTTCCGACCGATTACGCAGAAACCGCGGCCAGTGTCCGGCACCCGGCACAATGTCGCGAAGCGTCGAGAGCATCTGACACCCATTGCAAACACCTAACGCAAAGGTGTCGGGGTCACTAAAAAAGTCTTCGAAAGACCGGCGCACCTGCTCGTTGTACAAAACAGATTTAGCCCACCCTTCGCCAGCTCCGAGAACGTCACCGTAAGAAAAACCACCGCAGGCCGCAACGCCCGCGTAGCCGCTTAAATCAGCGCCGGCAATCAGATCGCTCATGTGAACATCAACACAATCGAACCCGGCACGCGTAAAGGCTGCTGCCATTTCAACTTGCCCGTTAACGCCTTGCTCTCTGAGAACGGCTACTCGTGGTCGCGCCGACACGTTAAGCATACTCGCGGCGATGTCTTCATTGGGGTCGAAGGTGAGACTGGACTGTAGTCCGGGATCGCGCTCGTCAAATCGTGCAAACTCTTGCTCGGCACAGTCAGGATTGTCGCGCAGCTTTTGCATATGATAGCTGGTAGCCGACCATGTTTTATGCAGACTAAGAAGAGGTTGCTCGAAGACAACTTTGTCTTTGCTCTTCAAGCGAACTTTTTGATCATCACGACAGCTCGCAACTCGATGCAGAATGTGTGTTACGTCGTGGCGCGCGCAAATGGACACCGCTCGATCAATGTTCTTCGAGTCAATCTGAATCAGGCAGCCGAGTTCTTCATTAAACAAATGTTTTAGGCGCGCCAGATGTTCTTCAGGCACATCAATGTCGAGACCAATACGACCTGCAAAACTCATTTCGGCCAGTGCGGCGAACAACCCTCCGTCGGATCGATCATGGTAAGCATGAACCAATCCCGCTTTACGCATATCGCGGATTGCTGCGAACACTGCGAGTATCAAGTCAGCATCCGGGGTATCAGGCGTCGCTCCTCCCAGCTGTTGATACACCTGAGCCAGCGCAGAGCCGCCCAGGCGAGTGTGGCTATCGCCCAGATCCAGCAGCAGCACTTCACACTCGCTGGAGCGCTTAAGTTCCGGAGTGAGTGTTTTACGAATATCGTTAACGGGAGCGAATCCGGACACGATCAAAGAGATTGGAGCCACCACCTCGTGGGCCTGCTGCTCTGAATCAGTCCACGCACTTTTCATGGAAAGCGAATCTTTACCAACCGGTATCGCGATTCCAAGTTTAGGGCACAGATCTTCGCCTACCGCTCTTACAGTGGCATACAAATCGGCGTCATCGTGAGCGTGATTGGCCGCAGCCATCCAGTTAGCTGACAGGCAAATATCGCTGACGGCGTTAATGTCAGCAGCCATCATATTGGTTATGGTTTCGACGACAGCCAAACGACCTGATGCGGCCGGATTCAGGGCAGCTACCGGCGTACGTTCTCCCATTGCCATGGCCTCTCCGGCGTAACCCGAAAAATCAGCACTGGTAACAGCAACGTCGGCTACCGCCACTTGCCACGGTCCCACGAGTTGGTCGCGACTGCACAGCCCACCGACTGAACGATCGCCAATGGTAATCAAAAACGATTTATCAGCAACCGCCGGAAGCGAAAGAACGCGTCTAATCGCCTCCTCAAGCTCAACGTCTTGCGGATCAAAGGTTCCACGCTGCTTGGGCATCAGGCGGGTTTCGCGAAAAATCTGTGGCGTCTTGCCAAGCAAAACGTCCATAGGCAGGTCGACTGGCGCGTTACCAAAATGTGGGTCGTCCAGGCGTAGCTGGCGCTCCTGTGTAGTCGTTCCCAACAAAATCGAAGGACAACGTTCTCTTTCGCACAGCGCGTCAAACGCAGCCTGATGTTCAGGTGCAATAATTAGTACGTAACGCTCTTGAGCCTCGTTACACCAGATTTCCATCGGTGACATTCCGGGATCCAGATTGGGCACTTCCCGCAAATTTAAAATACCGCCCAGCCCGCTGTGGTCAATGGATTCAGGAACGGCATTGGACAAACCGCCCGCACCGACATCGTGAATGAGTAATACCGGGTTGTCTTCACCCATTGCCCAACAGCGGTCGATGACTTCTTGCGCGCGCCGCTCCATTTCAGGGTTACCACGTTGTACCGACGCAAAGTCGAGGTCTTCCTCGCTTTGCCCCGAACTCATGGACGAAGCAGCGCCACCTCCCAGACCAATTAACATGGCAGGCCCGCCAATAACGACAACGTTGGAGCCCGGTGGAATATCAAGTTTCAGCACGTCACTCGAGCGCACGTTGCCCAAACCACCCGCGATCATAATAGGTTTGTGAAAGCCGCGAAGCGTGTTCTGGCCGTCCGCCAACTCTTGCGTACGAAAGTAGCCTGCTAAATTCGGACGACCGAATTCGTTGTTAAACGCTGCCCCACCAATAGGACCCTCGAGCATTATTTGCAGCGGTGAAGCAATCCGGTCTGACTTTTGCTCAGGACTCTCCCATTGTTGAGAGTGGTCCGGTATGCGCAAGTGCGATACGGAAAAGCCCGTAAGACCCGCCTTCGGTTTAGCGCCCCTTCCGGTCGCGCCTTCATCACGAATTTCGCCTCCGTTACCCGTTGCCGCACCGGGAAAGGGAGAAATAGCGGTCGGGTGATTGTGCGTCTCGACTTTCATCAAGATATGTATATCTTCCTCAACAGCGCGGTACGTGCGCGACTCGCCCTGCGCGAAAAAACGTCGGCCACGACTGCCGCGCATAACGGCCGCGTTATCTGTGTAGGCTGACAGCACACCGCCCGGAGATTTTTCATGCGTGTTGCGAATCATCTGGAACAGTGTTTTGGGCTTTGACTTGCCGTCAATTGTCCAGTCAGCGTTGAATATTTTGTGGCGACAGTGCTCCGAATTGGCCTGTGCGAACATCATAAGTTCGACGTCCGTTGGATCACGACCCATCGCCGTAAAGTGTTCCACCAAATAGCCCACTTCGTCGTCAGACAAAGCGAGTCCCATTTCTTTATTGGCACGCTCGAGAGCCGCCCCGCCTTCGGCCGTCAATGCTACCGTTGCTAATGGAGCGGGTTCCGAGTTAGCAAACAGAAACTCATGTTTAACAGGCTCATAAACCACGGTCTCTGTCATTCGGTCATGCAAGACTGCCGCCAGTTTATGTAGCGCGTCTGAATCAAGATCGGTGCCGTTAAGCACGTACTCAAGTCCGCGCTCCATGCGAATAACTTTTTGTAGTCCGCAGTTTCCCGCAATATCGGTTGCTTTGCTCGACCAGGGAGAGACCGTGCCCAGACGTGGAACGACCGTCAGAGTGGCAGCCTTACTTGCGGAAACCGGGCTTTCATCGCCGTACGTCAAAAGCCGTTCCAGCACCGCCATTTCAGCTTCGGACAGTTCCGCATTCGTCGCAACAAAATGTACAAAACGCGTTGACTCGATTCGCGCTCCGGACACTACACCGTCCAACTGCTGGTTGAATTTTTCTAAGCGAAAAGCAGAAAGCCCGGGGGCGCCGTGAATCGTTAACATGCTGTGCTCCGCGCAATCAGGCGCATAGAATTAATGGGCTTGTACTACCAGTTCCGTTTCAAGCGACGTTAGTTCACGCAAACACCACCACGGCGTGCCGTCCTGCTGGTCGGCTAATTCAACGTGTGGCTTATGCGTTTTTAACGCCTCAGTCAATGCCTGTGCAACCAATTTCTTACAGTTGTTCTTGTCGCTAATATGCACAGCCATAACCATTTTGAGTCGATCAAAATCGACCTCTTCGAGCAGCGCCGCGGCCTGTTGATTGTTCAGATGACCGTAATCGCCCCCTACGCGCTGTTTCAAACGATAGGGATACGGACCCGCTTGCAACATGGCGGTGTCGTGATTGCATTCAACCACCAAAGCGTCGCAGCGCGCATAGTGCCGCTGGATGTGAGGGGTCACGTGCCCAACGTCCGTTAGAATGCCGAGCCGTAAACCGTTATGCGAGAACACGTACTGACACGGCTCTTTGGCGTCGTGCGGCACCGGTACAGGCTGTACATCGAATGCGCCAAGTCGAAATTTGCTGTGACTGTTTACCAGTTTGAGATGAGGTAGCTCGCCCGCTTTATTCGTTGAGTAAGTTCCTGGTGTCATGTAAACAGGCAAATCGAATTTTCGCGCCAGTCCGCCGACACCGGAAATGTGATCAGAATGTTCATGCGTCACGATAAGCGCAGACAGATCACACGGAGTCAAATTGAGACGCTCCAGACGGCGTACTGTTTCTTTAATTGAAAACCCGCAGTCGAGAAGTACTCTGGTATCGTCGGCCTCAATGACACAGGCATTGCCCTTGCTTCCACTTCCGAGATAGGCAAAACGCATGACGTCAGTCGCTGCCGCCGCCGGGCGTGTAAAGAGGAACCGGAAAATGCGACACGTTGTCGCCGCTGCTGGTAATTTTACTGACGCCCGTTTTATCGACTTCGTCGATACGCACAATGGCGTGCATTGGAATGTAGCTACGCGTCACGTTGGCAAATTCAGTTTTAATTTTTTCCTCTGCCGGATCAACCACAACTGTACTTCGCTCGCCAAATACCAATTGTTCGATCATAACGAAGCCGAACAGGGTGGAACCGTGTTCAACGTTGCGAGCATAAACCTCGTAGGTTTTACCTTGCGAAGCAAAGGTCACTCGATACAGTGTGTTTTTCGCCATGTCGGAGTGAACTGGTCGTAAAAAAATCAGAATGATGAATCGGTCGACAAAAAGTCGATTACGGCTACAGAGATGTTGTCTCCACCACCACTGCGTAACGCCAGCTCTACAAGACGCTTACACGCCCTCTCCGGATCGCTCTGATTCAAGCCCTCCAGAATCTCTTCATTGCCAATGTCTTTGTACAGACCATCACTGCACAGCATGATGCGATCGCGATTTCGTAGCGGTTGCAAATTGGCATCGAGATTGAGCGTGCTCGCGCCGCCAACTGCACGTGTAATGACATTCGCCATGGGGTGACTGTCCGCTTCCTCGCGCGGGATCTCGCCCAGAGCAATAAGCTCTTCTACCTGACTGTGATCGCGCGTTATTTGTTCAACTTCGCCATTACGTAAGCGATAGACCCGACTGTCTCCAGCCCACAAACACAGGCAGTAACGCTTGAACGCGAGCAGTGCGACAACGGTACTGCCGATGGTACTGGCGGATGCCTGCGCTTTTTCAAATAAGGACGTATTCACTTCCTGCAGACGAGCCTCAACTGTAGACAAAAACACGTCAGGCTCGGCATCGTTTTCAACATCGCCGAGCTGTTCCACTATAAGGCGGCTCGCATAGTCACCAGCCTGATGACCACCCATACCGTCTGCCACTACCCACAGACCCATTTCCGGCGCGTCCAAAAAGGCGTCTTCATTGACCTTGCGGACAAGGCCCGGATTAGTGAGCGCGGCCGATCGCCACTCAAACGACTCCACAATCATGCGCGAAACGCCTCGCACACGCGCGGTTTTGGCACCTGAGCGCACGGAAACGGGAGAAAAGACAACCTGGCTTGGCTTAAATCGGTTGTTTGCATTATTAAACGGGCCTACTTTTATGATTTGGCAAGGATTATCTTCTAACTGTCCGTCTTGCGACGTTCCACTGCTTATGGCGGAGAGGGTGGGATTCGAACCCACGTGGGGCGGTTATGCCCCCAACCGATTTCGAATCGGTGCCGTTATGACCGCTTCGGTACCTCTCCGTGACCTTGTCGGGAGGTCCATTCTTCCCGATCCGGTATGATATGCAATGAGGGGTAGATAGGAAAGGCCGAAGGCCGACCTATTTGCACAATTTTTTCTCTATCACGTTGACCGGACCGACTTACTCTTGAGATTCGCGCTTGCACTACTGATGATCAACGCCTGCGGGTTTCTGACCACCTGCAGTCAAATGCCGTCCGCGCTCGACCAAGTGATTGAATCCGGCCTACTCAGGGTGGTCACGCGCAACGCTTCAACCACCCACTACTTCGGCACGTCCGGCCCCACAGGACTTGAATTCGATCTCGCTCAAGGATTTGCTGACTACCTCGGTGTCGACCTCGAGTTGTACAACGCTGAAGAATTCACTGACATTCTGGGTGACGTGGCCAACTGGCGCGCCGATATGGCCGCTGCCGGCCTCACCATCACACCCTCGCGCGCTTCTCAATACGCCTTTAGTGATGCCTACCATTCCGTCAATCAAGTTCTGGTTTACCGCATGGGCAGGAAACGCCCGAAGTCAATTGAAGACGTTCTCCCCGGGCAAATATCAGTAACCGGTGGAAGCAGTTTTGTTGAAACACTTCTGGCCCTGCAGCTTGAGCATCCTCAACTGCACTGGAGTGAAATGCCTGACGCGGCATCTGTTGAAGAGCTTTTGCAACGGGTCGCGGGACGGGAGCTGGAATACACCATAGTCGACAGCAACGACCTCGACATTAACCGCAACTATTTTCCTTCCCTGAGAGTAGGCTTTGAACTGGCTACTGAAGAGCAACTCGGGTGGGCCTTCAGACAGCGCCCTGACAGCAGCCTTCGCGACGCGGCTAACGCGTATCTGGCGGAACTGAAAAAAAGCGGCAAACTTGACGAACTGAAAGCGCGCTACTTTGACCGGAACCATTCGCTTGACTACGTGGGTACACGCAAATTTATCCGCGACGTAAAGAACCGACTACTGCGTTATCAACCTGTGTTTGAACAAGCGGGTGACGAAAATGAAGTCGACTGGCACCTGCTGGCGGCGCAGAGCTACCAGGAATCGCACTGGAATCCAAAAGCCGTATCGCCTACCGGTGTTCGTGGACTCATGATGCTGACGCAGGCGACTGCGAGGCAGATGGGCGTAGTCGATCGCACCGATCCACGCGAATCCATTCTGGGTGGAGCTCGCTATCTGACCCGACTCAAAGCCAAGCTACCCGAACGAATTCCCGAACCCGACAGAACGTATCTGGCGCTCGCGGCCTACAACGTCGGATTCGGTCACCTCGAAGACGCCCGCATTTTGACCCAGAAAGGCGGACTGAATCCGGACAGTTGGGAAGATGTCGCCAAGTTCCTGCCGCTGCTTGCTCAAAAGAAATGGTACCAACAGACTCGTCGCGGGTACGCGCGTGGCTGGGAGCCCGTTATTTATGTAGACAACATTCGAAGCTACTACGGCATCATGGAATGGGCCATGTCCGACCGTAACCCAAGCGCTCGCTGGTTTGACCAACAGCGTAATCCGGACAACACCGTTGACGACGGCGGAGCCGGTGAAGTGAGCGCCCTGCCATGACCTTGCGTCGCTCAACGAGCCTGGCCGTGAGCGCTTAGCCAAACGAAACGCAAGCCGAACGAAAAACTGTTCGACTTGTGTCGCATCTTTGTCAGGACAACATTAGTCCTGTGACGAACATTCCGTGCCGGTTGTGGGTCCAGGTGGCAAGCCAAACAATTGCGTAAAAACACTCACGTCAAGAAAGTTGACCAGTCCATGTGAATTCAGGTCAAACGCTGCGTCATTTGACAAAAACGCATTTGAAAGCGCAAACAGATCAAGAAAATTTGTACTGCAGTCGTTATTAAAGTCGGCGTCGCACCGATTCCCAAAACCGTCACCATCACTGTCAGTTTGTGCCGGGTTTGAAAGCGTAGAGCAATTGTCCAAAACATTGGCTATTGCGTCACCGTCGCTGTCTTGGCGGCCAAAAAGCACATAGGCACGTGGAGGCGTCGCTCTGCCCGAGGAACCGATAACGATGTCGTCGACTCCGTCACCGTTAAAGTCACCGATGGGTGAAAGAGCTTTGCCAGCCTCTTCAAATTGACTTGACCCGTAGAGCTCAAAGCCCAGCGATCCATCGTTTCCCTGCTCAGCTCGAAGTGTGGCCAAACCAAACTCTGCGCCGAGTTGCGACGATAATTGGGTGCTGCCATAAACTATATAAGCCCGACCAACGTTCAGCACGCCGTCCATACTGTCTGCTCCGGTTTCCGAAATCATAAAATCGTCAAGACCATCACCGTTAATATCACCGGCTGTTTCGACCGCCGCTCCGGCCATCCCGACAGCAGAGGCTCCGAAGAGGACAGTACCCAACTCTCCAGTACCGTTGTTTTGGACGAGCAAGTCCGAGAGCTCAACGTTTTGAGGCCATCCGCCAGGTTGCCCCAAAAGAAGATAAGTGTGACCCGCAAAGGATACGCCTTGCGCGGTAACTTGAGGCGCCGGAATTAGCAAGTCAGGAAACGAATCGCCATTTACGTCGCCTGCTGCGCGTGCTTTGTCACCCGTAAAGGATTCTGCAATAAAACCGTTTATTCTAATTCCCTGAGTATTACCTGTTGTTCCAATATCCGCCGTTTTAACTTCAGCGTCGAACCCTTGATCCGAGCCGTAAATCACATAGGCCGCACCGACATCTGTCTGACCATCAGGATCAGCCCCTCTGGCACCGATTAAATGATCGATAATGCCGTCCTGATTGACGTCTCCGGCGGAGCCACTTCCTCGAAGGCTTAAAAAATCCCGCCTGTTTATGCCGTCAACGACAAACCCTTCGGTACCATCGCCGCCGTTTTGGGACAGCAAAGAGGACAGTTCAAAAACCGGTGGGAAGGGTGAGACACGGCCAAAGACGATGTACAGACGGCCGGCATCGTCGAGCAAAGGCGATTCTGACGCTCGTGACCCGATTGCAATGTCGTTAATGCCATCCGCATTTAGGTCGCCAACGTACCCTGAATAGGCGTGACCGCTGTTACTGCCAAAACCATTCAGCACAAAACCTAAATCGGAATTCACGCCTGTTTGGGACGCTAAATCAGCCAAATCCACTTCAGCGGGAAACCCTTCGGATCGACCGAAAATCAGGTAGCTTTGCCCCTCCGCGGAAAATTGTAAATCGTGATTGCCAGAGCCCAGCAAGAAGTCGTCAATACCATCACCGTTGACGTCACCCACTTGACTGACATACTGCAAACCGTCGTTGGCAGCGGCTCCGTAAAATACGGCGCCCACAGTTCCATCACCACCGTTCGAAATCAGAATATCGCTAATGCTGATTTCGGTGACAGCATTCTCGCTCGACCCAAAGATGAGATAAGCACTGCCTACATTGTTACGACCGAGCGGATCACTTCCGGGCGTCATGACTAACACGTCGTCCAACCCATCGTTGTTCACGTCACCGGCGCCACTGACCGAGGCACCAAAATATTGTGCATTCGAACCACTGTCTATATCAGACAAGGCAAAGCCAAATAAGCCGGTCGCGTCTTCCCCAACCAGATAGTCTGATAACCCAACGCTCGAGGGAAAAAGGCCGGATTGCCCAAAGGTCATCCCAGGCGCTGCCAGCGTCAGCAGGATAGTAATGGTTATGATTGACTGCCTAACATTCATCGGGCTTTCTCTGACGGTAAGCAAGAAGAAATGACGTAGCGTAAATTACGGCATGAATCAGACTACGACCTAAAAACCAAAGCATGGTGATGTGCAGTTGAATAGAATAGTCAATTCACAAATCGCTTTGGTTTAACTTATCGTACCGTCGCAAATTTAAATGGGAGCAGTGTTTTCTTCAAGGCATTCCAAGACGACATAAAGTCGCTTTATGCCAGATGTTCTGCGAAGTAAAAACAGTGTTTCGGTTTGTGAAAAAACCGAGGCCAGAGGGGCGGCGGAGTCATTCTCAACCGGTCGAATCTGACTCGACTAACGTCGTTGTTTGAAAAAGGTCTTCAGAATTCCGGCCGCTTCATCTTCGAGCAAACCACACGACAACACGACGCGGTGATTCAGTCGGGGATCATCGAGTAAATCGACGACGCTTCCCGCCGCTCCAGCCTTGGGGTCGTCCGCGGCGATCACTAGTCGTTCGATGCGGGCATGCAACATAGCCCCGGCGCACATAGCGCAGGGCTCTAACGTGCAGTAGAGCGTCGAACCCGGAAAACGATATTGCCCGGTGTGCTGGCCCGCATTGCGCAAGGCCAAAATTTCAGCGTGAGCCGAGCAATCGTTATTTGAAATCGTCTGGTTAAACCCTGTACCGATGACAGTGCCGTCATGGACCAGCACGGCACCTACCGGCACTTCGTCGTAATCGGCAGCTCGTTGCGCCAGCTCAATCGCCTGACGCATAAAAAAAACGTCCTGGTCACGACTCAAAGGACGCTACTCCCACTCAATAGTGGCCGGCGGCTTACTCGAAATATCATAGGTAACCCGACTGACACCATCGACTTCGTTAATAATGCGACGGGACACAAGGTCCAGAAAATCGTATGGTAAACGCGACCAATGCGCCGTCATGAAGTCAATTGTGTTTACACTGCGAAGTGAAATTACCCAGTCGTAGCTGCGATAGTCACCGACAACTCCTACAGACTTTACCGGTAAAAACACCGCAAACGCCTGACTGACATCGTCGTACAAGCCATGGGCACGGAGCTCACTAATGAGAATATGGTCGGCCAAACGAAGAATGTCGGCAAATTCTTTTTTCACTTCGCCCAGAATTCGCACGCCCAGACCCGGACCCGGAAACGGATGGCGCATGACCATTTCTTCCGGCAAGCCCAGCTCAATGCCAAGCCGACGCACTTCATCTTTGAACAGCTCACGTAGAGGCTCAACCAGTTTCAAGTTCATTTTCTCAGGCAAGCCACCCACGTTGTGATGGGACTTAATGACTTTGGCCTTACCGGTTTTCGAACCGGCCGACTCGATGACGTCAGGGTAAATTGTGCCCTGAGCCAACCACTTTACTCCTTCGATCTTTTTAGCCTCTTCATCGAACACTTCAATGAAGAGCCCACCGATTATCTTGCGTTTTTCCTCGGGATCAGTGACACCCGCGAGTCCTTTAAAAAACCGATCGCCGGCATCCACCCGAATGACTCTGACGCCCATGTTTCTGGCGAACGTTTCCATGACCTGATCGCCTTCCTCAAACCGCAGCAAGCCGGTGTCTACAAACACACAGGTCAGCTGATCGCCAATGGCTCGCGCCAGCAGCGCCGCGACAACAGACGAATCGACGCCGCCAGACAAACCCAAAAGCACGTGATCGTCACCGACCTGGGCGCGCACCTGGCTAATGCTGTCTTCAATGATATTGGCCGATGTCCACAGCGGTTCGCATCCGCATACGTCAACGATAAATCGGGACAGAATCACCTCGCCCTGTTTGGTATGGGTTACCTCAGGATGAAACTGAACGCCGAAAAACTGCCGCGTGGCATCACTCATGGCGGCAATGGGCGCGTTATCAGAGCGACCAACTGTAGTAAAACCCTGCGGTATTTCGGTCACGCGATCACCGTGACTCATCCAGACATCGAGCGCGGGCTGGTCAGAATGATCACTGTCGTTCAGACCGTCTAACAGCGCACACGCTCCCACAACTTCGAGCTGTGCATAGCCGAACTCGGCGTCATGGCCACTTTCGACTTTGCCGCCCAACTGAGCCGCCATGGTTTGCATGCCGTAACAAATTCCAAGAACCGGTACGCCCGCCTCAAATACGTGCGAGGGGGCAAACGGAGCATCGTCACCAATGGCCGATTCAGGCCCACCAGACAGAACAATGCCGTTGGGGGCGAAATCAATGACGTCCTGATTGTCGACATCCCACGGATGAATTTCGCAGTACACACCGGCTTCACGAATACGCCGGGCGATCAACTGAGTGTACTGCCCGCCAAAGTCGAGAATCAGCAGTCGTGAAGCGTGAATGTCGGTTTGGCTCATGCGAGTGTCCTTATCGGTTTGAACGATAGTTGGGGGCTTCTTTGGTAATGGTTACATCGTGTACGTGGCTTTCTTGAACGCCTGCGTTCGTAATGCGTACGAAGCGTGGCTTGGTGCGCATTTCCTCCATGTTATGACTGCCGGTGTAACCCATAGCCGAGCGCACACCGCCAAGCAGCTGGTGAATTATCGCGAGCAATGAACCTTTGTAAGGCACACGTCCTTCAATGCCTTCAGGCACCAGCTTTTCAACTTCGTCGGTCTTGTCCTGGAAGTAACGGTCGGCTGACCCATGAGTCTCGGCCATCGCACCCAGCGAGCCCATGCCGCGATAGGACTTGTAAGAGCGACCCTGGAAAAGCTCGACCTGTCCTGGCGACTCATCCGTACCGGCAAACAACCCGCCCAGCATGACCGAGTGCGCGCCGGCTGCGAGTGCTTTGGCAATGTCGCCCGAATAACGAATGCCGCCGTCAGCGATTAACGGCACGCCACTCGCGGCTAACTCGGTCGCAATGTTTGAGACCGCTGACACTTGCGGTACGCCAACACCTGCGACCATGCGAGTGGTGCAGATAGAGCCTGGACCAATTCCGACTTTAACCGCGTTGGCACCCGCGTCGACCAGCGCACGTGCCGCGTCGGCCGTAACAATGTTACCGCCAATGATTTGCAGGTCGCCGTAAGCGCTTTTAATTTTCTTGATGGTATCCAGAACGCCTTTGGTGTGGCCGTGACTGGTATCAACCACCACGACATCGACACCTGCACTGACCAGAGCGCCAATGCGGTCAAGCGTGTCGGCCGCTGTGCCAACCGCCGCACCGACCCGAAGACTACCTTCCGTGTCTTTACACGCACTTGGAAACTCGGAGGCTTTTTCAAAGTCTTTCACCGTGATCATGCCACGCAGTTCAAACTCGTCGTTGACCACCAGTACTTTTTCGATTCGATGTTTGTGCAGCAGCGCCTGGACTTCTTTTTTCGGCGCGTTTTCACCCACGGTGATCAAATCGGCTTTGCCCGTCATGACTGACGTAATAGGCACATCGAGATTTGTGACAAATCGAAGGTCACGTCGAGTGACAATGCCTACGAGTTCTTTACCATCAACGACTGGAAGACCGGAAATATTGTGACGGCGCGTGAGCTCCAGAACTTCTCGCACGGTGTACTTTGGCGTCACCGTAATCGGATCTGTTATCACACCGCTTTCGAATTTCTTAACGCGAGAGACCTCCAACGCCTGACCTTCAATCGACATGTTCTTGTGGACTATGCCGATGCCGCCTTCCTGGGCCAAAGCAATGGCCAGACGGGCCTCTGTAACCGTGTCCATCGCGGCCGACACAAGTGGTACGTTCAGTACGATGTCGGTTGTCAGTTTGGTGGCGAGGCTGACGTCGCGGGGCAGCACGTCGGAGTAGGCGGGCTGCAAAAGGACGTCGTCGAACGTGAGGGCTTCTTCTTCTAGTCGCATGTCGGTCTCTCCAAATTCATCGTTTCGGAACGCCGCCAGGATAGCGGGCCCAGTGAGACGAAAAGTCGGCCTCGCGTAGCGTAAGCCGCGGACCAATATGGCGAGAATGCGGCGTTTGTACGGCGCGCTGCCGGGTAAAATTAGCCCGGGACTATACCTATTAGACCGGGGCACGTAAACCAACCTTTGGCCTTTGCGCCGGTCGGGAGTATGATGCGCACGATGGACAGATATGGTCTCAAACCCTCCCCTGAGCGCAAAGTCCTCAGCGTCACCCAGCTGAATCGCGAAGCACGCCGGCTGCTGGAAACAGGTCTTCCTATGACCTGGGTAGAGGGAGAGCTGTCAAATATTGCCCGCCCGGCCTCCGGACACTGGTATTTCACCCTCAAAGACAAAGGCGCGCAAATCCGCTGCGCCATGTTCCGCAACCGCAACCAATATGCGCAAATAGAGCCTAGAGACGGCATGGCAGTGGTGGTTCGGGGCCGCGTCAGCCTCTACGAGGCACGGGGCGACTACCAGCTGATAGCGGAAAACATTCAGGACGCGGGAGTGGGAGCTCTCCAGCGCCAGTTTGAGGCACTCAAACTCAAATTGGCCCAGGAAGGCCTCTTCTCCGACGACCACAAGCGTCCGCTGCCCGGCATGCCCTCGCGCATCGGGGTTATCACGTCGCCCACCGGTGCGGCCGTCAAAGACATTCTTAACGTTCTAAATCGGCGCTTCCCTGGAATACCGGTGCGCATTTACCCGGTTTCAGTTCAGGGCGACAAAGCCGCCGGTCAAATTGTGAACGCACTAAAACTGGCCGATTCACGTAACGACTGCGACGTACTGATTCTGGCGCGCGGTGGTGGCTCGATAGAGGATCTTTGGCCTTTCAACGAAGAAGCCGTCGCGCGGGCTATTCATGCCTGCGGTATTCCCATTGTCAGTGCCGTCGGACACGAGACTGACATTACTATCGCGGACTTCGTAAGCGACCTCAGGGCACCAACACCCTCAGCTGCGGCCGAGCTCGTTGTACCTGACGCAGAAGACTGGGTGCTTCGCCTCCAGAGCCTCAGGCGCCGTCTCCTGCGAAGCCTTGAAAGCAGACTGGAGGACGCTCGTGAAAATCTGCTGTGGCTGGCTGGCAGGCACAATCAAGTCCGCCCCGATCGCCAAATTGCGCAGCACCTGTTGCGGCTTGATGATATTGAAGGCCGGTTGAAAGCGCTGATTAACATTCAGCTTGCGCGGCGCGCGGCGCAGCTCGATCGTCTGTCGTCACGGCTGCAAGCGCGCGCACCTCAACAGGCACTCATGCGCTCAGCCGCTTCTTTGGACAAAACGTCCAGACAGCTCAATCAGGCCATCACCAGTCAGTTAAATCTAGCCACGTCGAGACTCAACCTGGCTTCAGCCAAACTAAACAGTGTGGGTCCTCAGGCAACGCTCGCCCGCGGTTACGCTATCGTCATGCAAGGCGAACAAGTTGTTACCGACTCCGACAGCTTAGCCGCAAAAGACGACATCACTGTTCGCCTGGCTCGAGGCAGCGCCGACGCAACCGTAACCAAAGTATTCAAACCACGTGGCAAGAAATAGGAATTGGTTACCCAATACAGCGGAAGAGCGGCATCCTGCCGCCCTAAAGAAAAAATCTTGAGTAATTCATACACCGGAGCACAATTTTGATCGTTACAAACCGTTTCTTCCCAGTTTTTATTGCGGTCGTTTGTTTAGCGGCCTGCGGTCAAAAAGATGGCAACAAGCCAGAGCCAAGTGTTGCGGCGGGCAAGACTGAAATCACAGCAACAACGGTTGGTGCAACTGACATAATCAATGCCGACACGACGCCGGGAGACTGGCTCACGCATGGCCGGACTTATTCCGAGCAACGCCATTCACCGCTAAAGTCAATTACATCCGATAACGTCAGCAAACTTGGGCTCGACTGGTCATTCGATTTAGGCGTGAGTCGGGGCATCGAAGCCACACCCATTGTGCATGACGGCGTCATGTACGTAACGGCCACCTGGAACGTGGTCTACGCGCTCAACGCCAAAACGGGTGAACTGATTTGGAAATACGACCCTGAGGTCGACAAGTCTCGCAGTGCGTTTCTATGCTGCGACGCCGTTAACCGTGGCGTCGCTCTGTGGGGCGAGCAAGTTTTCACCGGCACCATCGACGGGCGTCTCATCGCGCTCGACAAAAACACCGGCGAGCCAAACTGGGACATCGTCACGGTCGACCTGTCGCTCCCCTACACGATTACCGGAGCCCCGCGCGTCGTTAAGGGCAACGTCATTATCGGCAACGGCGGCGCGGAATACGGCGTACGCGGATACGTGTCGGCCTTCAATGCTGACACTGGCGACATGGCTTGGCGCTTCTATACGGTCCCCGGCAATCCTGAAAGCGGCTTTGAAGACAAAGCCATGGAAATGGCTGCGTCAACCTGGAACGGACAGTGGTGGAAAGCCGGTGGCGGCGGTACGGCCTGGGACTCCATGGCCTACGACCCCGAACTTGATCTGCTTTACGTCGGTGTCGGAAACGGCTCGCCGTGGAACCAGGAACTGCGCAGTCCGGGAGGCGGCGACAACTTGTTTCTGTCATCGATCGTTGCGCTTAAACCCGACACGGGAGAGTACGTTTGGCACTACCAAACCACACCCGGTGAAACGTGGGACTACACCGCTACTCAACATATGATACTTGCTGACCTGCCGATTGACGGCAAGACTCGTAAGGTGATTATGCAGGCACCGAAGAACGGTTTCTTTTACGTTATCGATCGAGCAACCGGCGAATTCCTATCAGCCAACAACTATGTGCCAGTCAATTGGGCAACTCACATCGACATTGAAAGCGGCCGCCCGGTCGAAGTGCCCGACGCACGCTACCCTGGCAAGAAACCCTACTTCCAGGTACCGGGCCCGATTGGTGGCCACAACTGGCATCCAATGGCGTACAACCCACAAACAAAATTAGTCTACATTCCGGCTAACGAAATTCCGTTTGCTTACAGCGAAGACCCCGACTACGACTACGAAGTGGGTAAGTGGAACACCGGCGCCAATCTTGCGCTAGCTACATTGCCGACGGACAAAGCCACTTTCAGCGCCGTTCGCGCCATGCTAAAAGGTCGCATCATTGCGTGGGACCCGATCAAGCAAGAAGCGGCCTGGACGTTTGAACACAAAGCGCCATGGAACGGCGGCATGCTGTCTACCGCCGGTGGACTACTGTTTCAAGGCAGTGCCGATGCGCACTTCGCGGCCTATGACGCGTCGACTGGCAAACAGCTTTGGACATTCTTCAGTCAAACCGGCATCGTCGCCGCACCTGTCAGCTACGCCCTCGACGGCGAACAGTACGTAGCGGTTGCGTCGGGCTGGGGCGGCTCTTTTGCTCTGGGTTACGGTGGCGTTTTGGCAGCAGGTGGCGAACCCAATACCGGACGCGTGCTCGTGTTTAAACTTGGCGCAAACGGTAATCTGCCGGCGCTGCCAGAAAACGTGACTGCAAGCACTGCTCCCCCTCCTCTTCTCGATGCATCAGCACAGACTCTGGCGAAAGGCGGCGCTGCCTACTCAACCTTCTGCGCTGTTTGTCACGGCGATCACGGCATGAGCTACGGCTCTATTCCGGGCCTGCGTTACTCGCCTTTTCTTGAAAGCGCCTCTGGCTGGAACAGTGTGGTCCGCGAAGGCGCCCGGGTAGAAAGCGGCATGGGCAATTTCGCTAAATTCATCGATGCCGACACCTCTGAGGCCATTCGCGCCTTTATGATTTCCGAGGCCAACAGCGAGCGCACAGGAGAGTTCTACCAAAAGGTACGCGACAGCCACTAGAGCCGGGCGCTTCTGAACACATACGTATGTCGGAAATATTTTTACTCGTTAACAAGAGCAGCAGTTCATGACTAGACGTTCGAACTTTTCATTTCGACTAACCGGTCGACTAACCGGCGCTCTTTGCGCGGCGCTATTAATCTGTGCTTGCACCAACACGGAGAGCCTTAAGACAGCACCGCAAACTGCTAAAGAAAAGGCCAATGCATCGGAACGCTCACTCAATGACAAAGCAAGGCGCGCGTCTTCCGTTTCATCTTCCTCGACGGTATCTCCCGCACAAGCAGAGGCTCAAAGCGAGCGAGCCTCCAAGAATAATAAAACCGGCGCCGTATCTCGCACCCGACGGCAGGAGGCACGCGAAGCAGGAACAGCCGTTGCTTCGAGTGAGTCGACAACCATGACGCCCGTCGTTCAGACCAGAGCGGTTAAACAAACCTTTCTACCGGAACACACTCCGGTGCCGGGCGGAATAGCGCTACTCACCGTTGGCGCGTCGAACACACCCCGACCCCAAGTAACCTTCAAAGACGCTCCCGTCTATGTAACTGGCCGTGGTAACTACTGGGTTGCAGCTATTGGCATTCCACTCAAGATTGAAACAGGGGAACAGGCGGTTACTGTCGAAACCCCCGACCATCCCGACACCAAACTACTATTTGATGTGGTCGAAACGCAATACAAAACTCAGTCACTCACCATTGCGAACAAACGCAAAGTCAATCCGAACCCTGACGACCAGGCGCGTATCGAAAAAGACTGGTTGCAGATTCAAAAAGCGAAAACCACCTTTAACACGCAAGTATTACCTGACCTCAAACTTGAGTGGCCTTTGAAAGGACGCATCAGCAGTGAATTTGGTTTACGTCGAATTTACAATGGCCAACCACGCAGCCCGCACAGTGGACTCGACATTGCGGCCCCAACAGGCACACCCATCATCGCGCCCGCCCCGGGCACCGTAATAGCCACCGGCGATTACTTCTTTAATGGCAGAACAGCGTTCGTAGACCACGGCCACGGACTCGTCACCATGTACTGTCATATGAGTGATATCAAAGTAAACGTAGGCGACCAATTAAGCACGAGCGACCTGATTGGTTTAGTTGGAGAGACCGGCCGGGTCACGGGTCCTCACCTGCATCTTGGCGTATTACTGAACGGGCAAATGGTAAACCCTGGCTTGCTGCTTGTTGACATCAACACCAAACGCTAACGCTCGAAATATCATCTTCAAATGGTTTGGCCGCACCTTCGCAACCGGTAGAGCTGTCGCTTACGGTTTGCTTGGAAAGACTGACCGCAAATCGGTTACCGGTTTTCCATTTGCCATGTACAGGCTCCCCCCTTCAGCGAGGTAACCAGACAGCTCTTCAACTACAAACTTCCTGACCGCTTTCACGCACTCGTCCGCCGTAGCTCTTTCCATATCGGCCTTGCGATGAATCAAGCCGCTAATACTGGCTGCACATAACCATGTTGCATCGATGCACTCGAAGGGCTTTCGAATAACCGCGGTTACAGGGACTTCCTGCTCGTCGACTTTGGTAAACAGCTCCACCTTGTGGAGCGCATAAGCGAACGGGTCGGTTTTGGTTTGCACCGGTGCTCCTTAGCTCAAGGAGCAAAAGTAGTCGGCGACAACAGGCCGGAATCGATCCATGTCCACCAAAAACGAGTCGTGACCCTGAATGGATTCAAGTATTGAACAGGTCACGTTGATATCTTGACCGGACATCAAATCGGCAAGCTCCTGTTGCTGTCGAGGAGGAAAAAGCAGATCGGTTTCGACTCCAATGACCAGCGCACTGTCGAGCTTTAATAATTCGAAACTACTTTTCAAACTGCCCGCATGATCAGCCGCGTCGTACAGATCGCTAGCACGAGACAAATACAAATAACAGTTAGGGTCAAAGCTGCCAACAAACTTGCCCGCATGTGCGCCGAGGTACGATTCAATTTCGAACTCGGCACTGAACAGGTAGTCGTTAGGTTTCGACTGCGAAATGCGTTCGCGTCCGAAACGCTGCTCCCATTCGGTAGCCGAGCGATAGGTAATCATGCCAAGCTTGCGCGCAAGCGACATACCGGTAGCCGGTAGCTTGTCGTCTGTGTAAGCACCCTGCAGCCATTTGGAATCAGAGCAAATCATTTCGCGTTGCAAAGAGCGCAGCGCAATAGCAAAAGGCAAGGCGCGACAGGACGACGAGATGGTAATGAGATTAAGTACACGTGACGGGTGCATCATGCAAAACGCAAGTGCCGTCATACCGCCCATTGAAGGACCAATAGCGCAGCGTAAGGTATCGATGTGCAAGTGATCAAGTAACAGCGATCCACACTCGGCAATATCCTCTAAAGACAGCACAGGAAAATCGAGTCCGTAACGTTCGCCCGTCGCCGGGTTAATGCTGGCCGCGCCAGTACTGCCAAAACAGCTGCCAAGAGAATTAAAACACACCACAAAAAAACGGTTGGTATCCACCGGCTTGCCCGGACCTACCATGTCTTCCCACCAGCCCGGATTCGGATCGGCGGCGGAAGACGCTGCATGTGCTGAGGGAGACAGACCGGTAAAAATCATGATGGCGTTATCGCCCGCAGGTGACAAAGTGCCCCACGTCTCATAAACCAGCTCGAGTGAATCGAGCACGCCACCACGGCGCATGGTGAACGGCTTGTTGTGTTGAAATAATTGACGAGCTGACGACATAGCGACTACTTCGAAACGTTAAAGATGCAGTGTAGAGGATGCGTGAGCGTTACCCAACCACCCATCACTAAATCGGGTAACAGTAGACCTGAAAATACTAGCCGGCGCAGTTCTCGCGTCGTAGCTGCTCTGCGTCGCTCATCCACTCATTAAACTGTTCTATGCGAGTTTCTGGTGACGGATGGGTGGACATGAATTCGTTTGGGGTACCCGAACCGCTGCTGTTAGACCCCATGCGTTCCCACAGCAACGGCGCTTCAGAAGGCTGGTAGCAGGCCCGCGCCAGCAGGCGAAGGCCTATGAAGTCAGCTTCGCTTTCGTGTTTGCGTGAAAATGGCAAAAGAACTCCAAATTGACTACCAACGCCCAAAGCCCCCTGCACGGCTCGCTGTGCTGAATAACCCATATCACCGACCACAACTGTCGCAACCATGCTGCCTATGCGCACGAGCTTTTGATAAGCCATTCGCTCAGCCCCGTGGCGCGCAATCGCATGAGCAATTTCGTGCCCCATAATCGCGCTAAGCCCGTCCGCGTTTTCAGCAACGGGCAGCAGTCCGGTATAAACAGCTACCTTGCCGCCCGGTAGTGCAAATGCGTTCGCCTGGTCCGAACGGATAACGTTAAACTCCCATTCAAAACCGGGGTCCAATCCTTCGGCTCGTGCTGCATCCACAAGCTTGGCACCAATCGCGCGGACCTGATCGACAACCTCACCGTTTTGCATGACGTCGCTAGTGCCCAGAATTTCTCGGTAAGACTGCAAGCCCAGCGCCATCTCCTGGTCACGCGAAATATCAACAAGCTGCGAGCGACCGGTTACCGGCACCGTTTCCTGATTGGCAAACCAGTAGTAGCCTAGATAAAGGGCGAATAAAATAATCGGCACAAGGCGTACGGGTATGCCGCGACCAGGACCGACGCGCATGCTGCCAATGCCGCGTCGTCCGCGTCTGGAACCAAATAGTGATCGACGATTTGCCATCAGTGCTCTCTGAGAAATAAGTGGCTGGATTGTTCAGGCTAAATATACAGGGCTAACTAAAACCGGGCCAACAAACACTGTTTGTGGCCCGGAGTGATCGTTCAGGTAAAAGCGGTAATCATGTCAGTGCAGGATTATCGCGTTGACCTTTATCGCTTGTATCAGAAGAACTTCTTCGCCATGCCCATAACGTCGTCCAGTACAGAACCGTCGTTGTCGGCGTCGAGTATTTTGCCCAGTATGCCGTCGATACCGCTGGACTGTCGCTGCTGTGAGACGCCGCCTGAAAGCAGTCCGCCTAACAATCCGCCCAGACCGGAGTCTCTGGATTGCGCTTGCTTGCTCATACCACCCATGGCCATGGTGGCAACCATTGGCAAGAGCTTTTTCAAGATCGAGGCATCAATGCCGGTTTTTTGTGACGCTTCAGCGGCCACCTGTCGACTTGCTGCTTTTGAGCCCAAAATATGTCCCAGAATGCCGTTACCTTCATTGACGGTGGCTTCAGGCAAATTACCGCCCTGACCGAACAAGGAAGGGTCGTCCAGGTACCGGGAATGGTTGCCCTTCTTGAGAGCCCCCAGTAAACCTTCGAGGCCGTTGTCGGACTGGGTGTTTTGTTTCATTTTCTGGGTCAACGCTGGAAGTAAACTCCCGATGGCTTTCGTAGCCTGCGAGGCGTCAAGGCCAAAGTTGCCAGCAACTTGCTGCAAGATTTTACCGCCTTGCGCTTCAATAATAGATTTCAACAGACTCATAGATGGAGTTCCTTCTTATAGGTATTTAGAGCAGTCATTATCGCAAACTGCGGATTAATGTCGTGCCGCATCGCAACATGGTAAATATTCAACTGCACACGACTTTTAACTTAAGATCATCTGCAAGCAGCTGTATTAATTAGAAAAAATCTTGGACATATTTAAATAGTCATTGACATTTTAGTTCTGCACCGCAACAATACTTTGCAAGTGGGATCATTTGCTCAAGAACTTAACGCGGCTACAGTCAACACCCTTTACCGGGTTCGCGCGATTGCGGGTAAAAAGACCGCTGTAAAGCCTGTCGATCATCACCCTAAATGCCTACCATCACTCAGCCCAAAAAGCGTTGGAACTAAAGACTCAGGTTATATTAACGGGTGGCCAGATCTTGTGTTGACCGTATTGGCATAATTGGGCACGCTGATTTCATGATCCGTTTAACCCAGGATGCTGTTTTGCGCTTACTCTATAACCCTGCTCGGGTACTAACCGCGTTGTTGTTAGCAACTGCCATTGTGGCTTGCTCATCGCCAACTGAAGAAACGACACCTTCAGCGTCAAATTTCACGTGGACGCAGTCGTCTCAGAACGGAATTTATACCGTGCGTATCGAACCACAAGAAAAGCGAATTCCAATTGGCGAATATCATGAATGGGTCGTGAGTCTTAGTGACAACAGTGACCAACCCGTTACCGCGGCACTCATCCATATAAATGGAGGCATGCCCAGCCACGGACACGGCCTGCCTTCGCAGCCACAAATCTCCGAACTTGCTAAAGGCCGCTATCGCATTGAAGGCGTGCGATTTAACATGGGCGGATCGTGGGTGCTGAAATTCCGCATCCAGTCTTCCGCCGGTCAGGATACCGCTCAGTTCAAGATCGAACTCGCGCTTTAACAATCATCATTTACCGTGGCCACTTATTCATTTTCAACACAGCAGCTGCAAAAACGATCAAACACTTTGTTTAAAACACGCACAGTCAATATTTTGGCTCTCGCACTTTGCTTTGCAATCGGCACCTTGAGTGGCTGCACAAAAAAGGCCGAACCATTTTGGTCAGAAAAAGAAGTAGCCCTGCTTCGTTCGATCAGTTTAAGCAGCCTGTCTACCCCTCCCGACGCACCCTCTAACCGAATTGCAGACGACCCCCGTGCGGTGGCTTTAGGTCAAGCGCTGTTTTTCGATCAACGCCTGAGTCGCTCAGAAAAAATTTCTTGCGCGACGTGTCATCAACCCGAACTTCAATTTTCGGACGGACTGGAGAAAGGCCAAGGCATAAATCGCCTGGGACGTAACACGCCTGGCATCATCGGCGGGGCCTGGCAAAGCTGGTTTTATTGGGACGGAAGACGTGACTCACTTTGGGCTCAGGCTTTAATCCCAATTGAAGCGCCTGATGAAATGGGCGGCAGTCGTACAGGAGCCGTCCGCTTAATTATGAACGATCAAGACTATCGCAAACGTTATACGTCACTTTTTGGACCTCTGCCGCCGTCGTTACAGTTGAGTGACTTGCCGGAGCACGCCGGAGAGTTTACGAACCTCGAAGGCAAAGACAGCTGGTACCGCATGCCAAAGTCTACGCAGGACGCTGTCAACAGATCTTACGCAAACATTGGGAAGACCATTGCGGCCTTCGAACGTACACTCACTCCAAAAGCCAATTCATTCGATCGCTACGTTGAGTCTCTAACACGCGACGGCGAACAAATCGCCAGTTCACTTCTTGGTCAGTCAGCTCTTCGGGGCGCCAAGCTGTTTATCGACCTTGAAACAACGCGATGTCTTCAGTGCCATAACGGACCGTTGCTTACCAACGGTGACTTTCACAACATCGGCACCGCAACCGCTCTAGGTTTCGTGGCAGCAAACACCCCCCGGGAAACCAGCACACAACCACTCGATTTTGGACGACTACTGGGGGTTCAAGCCGTGCTGCTCGACCAATTTAACTGTCTGGGGAAATACAGCGACGCCAAATCCAATCAGTGTTCCGCACTGCGTTTTTTATCAAGCCAGCAACACGGGGATATAGCTGGCGCCTTCAAAACGCCTTCTTTGCGAAACGTTGCACAGACCGCTCCGTACTTTCACCACGGTCTAACCACTTCGATCAAGGGCGTTTTGCAGCACTACAACTCAGTGCCTGACGACAACAACAACGAGCTGACCCCTATGAATCTTGGTGAACAGCAACTGGATGACATTGTCGCTTTTCTGAACACCCTCAACTCTCCCGCTTACGCCAAATTCCCCCGTAGCAAATAGACCAAGCTCAGGAAACGTTTTCAATCAGACTCCAAATAACGACCCGCGCCTTTGCAGCTGCAACAGGTGGCTTTGGTCCAAGTCTGTTAAATCTGCTGTCGAAAAACCTTCCAGCTCCCGGACAGACAAATACCTTCCACTCACTTATGTCTCGAAAGACATAATAATTACAGATTTAAGCTATTGTTATTGCTAGCAAACCATTTTCAAGGTTAAATACGGCATAAATATTGCAACTAAAAAGAAAACTTTAGAAAGATAAAGCTACAAAACAAACCACAGCGTACCTGCAATTCAATCCTCTCCGGACTGCTGCAGTGTTTTTCATTGCGGCCTGTGAGCTTTGGGCATTAGCCGGCGAAAAAAACAAAAACAAAAACAAAAACAAAAACAATGTGGGCAGCTTTACACAACGGGTCAAGGCAATTAATAACGCCTGACCTCAAAAAAACAATTGCCGGATTCGTTCATCACGTTCTTGGCAATGCATAAACAAGACTGCCAAGGGTCAAACAACGTCACTATTCAAGAGCTTCAAAGCACCACTCCTTCTGTGCGTGCTTGTGTATTCACCGTTTGCATTTTCACAGTTCAACTACAGCGTCTACGACGGCGATTTTAATCAGCTGCCAAATTTTTCAGCTCTTAGCCCTATTGAGACTGGAACGAGCAACGTCATCACGCTGGATGTAACCGGCCAGACCGAGACGTTTGGCATGGTGTTTACCAACCAGTTAAATGTCAGTACGGCCGACACCTTCGAATTCCAGACAACGTCAGACGACGGCTCGAGACTGTTCATCGACGACACCCTGGTCGTTGATAACGACGGACTACATGGCGCTGAAACGGTAAACGGCCAGATTTTTCTGAACGCCGGATCGTACAACCTGCGCGTCGAGTTTTTTGAGAAAAACGGCGGTAAATTCTGGATGTTAAATACCGTAGTTCAGCAGACCCTTTTTCCCCCATACCCGCTAATGGAGCGCTCAGCGTATCCACGCTTACCCAAATGGGCCAGTGGGGCCCCGTGATTGCCTGGCCACACATTGCCATCTCAGCGGCAAATTTTCTCTGATGGCCGAGTACTTACCTGGTCGTCGACAGTAACAGACTCATTTCCTGCTAATCGTGAATTCACTCACTCTGCGGTTTTTGATCCGGCAAACAATTTTTTTCTAACCACCGATAGTAATTTTCACGATATGTTTTGCGCAGGCGTCGCGACGTTAGAAGATGGAAGGATCGTTGCGTCCGGGCGATGCCTTCCCGAACGATGCTTCAGAGACGGCTGATAGCGACAACGACGGCGTTGGCGACAATGCGGATGCATTCCCCAACAACCCTGCGGAGTCTGCCGATACTGACGGTGACGGCGTTGGCGACAACGCTGATGCGTTCCCTGCCGACCCAACTGAGTCAGTAGACACCGACGCAGACGGTGTTGGTAACAACGCTGATGCATTCCCCAACGATCCAACGGAAACAGCGGATTCAGACGGTGACGGTATTGGTGACAATGCAGACCCATTCCCCAACGATCCAAACTTACCTGTTTCGGACACAGATGGTGACGGCGTAACCGACGAACTCGATCTGTTCCCGACCGATCCGACTCGCAGCAGTGGTATTTGGCGTGATGTGTTTACCAACATCGGAGGCATAGCTGTTGTCGACATGACCAACTCGTCCAACTACCCGAACAATCCGGCGACACTTGAAGAGCTAGCTATTTTTGAGGGTCCTGTTGACGTTCTCGACAATTACGGATCGCGCATTCGAGGTATTTTCTTTGCGCCTGAAACGGGCAACTACACATTCTGGATATCTGGAGACGACAATGTTCAGCTTAACCTCAGCACGGACAGTAGTGCTGCGAACAAGTCTGAAATAGCCAGCGTGCCCGGTTGGACAACGTCTCGTCTATGGACCAAGTATCCGGAACAACGATCTACCAGTATTCAGCTTGTCGCTGGTCAGGCTTATTATCTGGAAGCACTTCACAAAGAAGCGGGTGGCGGTGACAACCTGGCCGTTGCCTGGCAGCGTCCAGGCAACAACACTCTTACAGTTATTGGTCCGGAGTTCTTTGCTTTAGATAGCGACGGCGACGGTGTCCCTGACAATGCTGATGCGTTCCCTAACGACCCAACCGAAACTCTTGACTCCGACGGAGACGGCATTGGCGACAACAGCGACCCAACACCGTTTGGTGATCAACTGTACTTCGATGACTTTGAAGGCGCCTCGGCATGGACACTCAACCCCAACGGCACCGACAGTGCTTCCACCGGATTGTGGGAACAAGCCAACGCGCAAACAACGGTAATCAATGGAATCGTTTACCAGTTGGACAACGCCGTCAGCGGTGCCAACTATTTGGTCACCGGTGGTAACGCGGGTTCATCCGCTGGTGTCGATGACGTAGACAACGGCGTCACTTCAATTCGTTCGCCCGACATTGCATTGCCACCATCGTCTGGCATTGAGCTATCGTTCTCTTACTATTTTGCGCACTGTAGCAACGGCACTACCGCCGACTTCCTGCGCGTTAAAGTAGTTGGTAGCACAACCCAAACCGTTCTGGAAGAGCTCGGCGCCGGAAACCTTGATGGTGGTGGATGGCAAGAAGCGACCATCAACCTGAGCAGTTTTGCCGGACAAACGGTTTACATTCTCATTGAAACAGCTGACGCAAGCACGCCGAGCCTGATTGAGGCGGGCATTGATGATGTTAGGGTGACAGCGCAATAGTCGATAAAACACGTCGAGTACTAACAGGCATTCACTCAATTTGATCTGGAAGAATAATGGACAGGCGCATAGACACACTGTGTGCCTGTCCTTAGCACATTACTTGTTCCACTGTGATTTAGCGGGGTCGATTACGGAAACGCCCGGTACTACGCAAGTCAATCACCGCTATACCTCCACCTAAATTATCACCCGACCGGTTAGATCTGGCGCAACGCCAGCGATTCACTTTCGAGCCTAACGCTCTACGCTGTAAGCAACGTTTCTTCTCGTCTTTGTACTTACCTTCATTGTACATCGCCACGCGTCGCTCGACTTCAACCGGGTCAGCGCCAATCGCGTTTAAACAATCGATAGTAATTTCTCCGGCCCCAAGCACCTCCATACACAGAAGTCGGCTAGTTTAGGTGTAGGGCGGATTGGATGCCGACGTAGCGCACGAACTTGTTGCAAGTACAGCGCAAGCAATAAAAATAGCTTTCATGATTATCGGCTCCGGATTAAGCGACGCTATTGATCGTAGTGTTTAGCCAAAGAGCGAAAAAATTCTATCGTACGAGTACGCACACCTGGTGCATTAAACGTGCGGTGGGCAGAGTTCTTAACCACAACCACTCCCGTCACCCGATTCACGTAAATATACTGCCCGTAAATTCCACCGGCAAAGAACTCACCGTCGGAATTTTCAGGTAACCACCACTGATAGCCGTAGCCCTGTGACTGTCGCTTCATCCCGGGAGCGCTGTTGCGAGTAGACACTTGCGTCCATGCCTCAGGCACAACTTGCTGTCCTTTCCATTTCCCATTGTTCCGGAACAGCTCACCGAAACGCGCGTAGTCACGCGTTTGCATGTTCAATCCACCCAGGGCAAAAGCAGCACCATCACCGTCAGTCAGGTAATAGCCGTCGCCGTCAGTGCCTAGAGGTTGCCACAATCGCTCGGATAAGTAATCTGTCAACGAGCGCTGGGTCGCCGCACGGAGCACCATCGAAAGCACGTGAGTATCGATGGACACGTACTGCCATTGCTCTCCGGCTGGTCGCTCCCGCTCATGCATGCTGGCGGCAAATTCGTCCATCGACGCGCCAAGCGCCAGAACGCGCCCCATTTTATTAATGTCGCTGTCGTAATCGAAGTAGTCTTCGTTGAATCTAACGCCACTGGACATGTGCAGCACGTCTTCAATAGCGACGCCGGCGTATGCTGACTGGGAAAGCGCTGGTACGTATTTGTCTACGGGGTCACGTAGTGAGGCTATTTTTCCTTCGTCCAAAGCAATGCCAAACACCGCTGACAAAAAAGACTTGGCCACCGACCACGAAATGCGTAGATCTTCTTGCGCCGTGCCTAGCCTGTAGTCTTCGTGAACGATCACTCCGTCATGAATGACCAGCAGAGCTGTAGTCGACGTTTCAGCGAGAAAATCCTCAAGCTTTTCGACCTTGCCATCGTGTAAAAAAGTTGACGGCAATGGGCCTGTTTTCTTTGGCCACGGATCTGTCGGCCGGTCACGCTCTAGCGGAGCCGCGAGCATAACGTCGTTCATATTGGAGAAGTTCTGCACGATCGTATCTTCGTCAAACAGAGTGACTACCGCGTACAGCCTGGATATTTTTTCACGCTGGGTAAACCCAACTACCGCAACCAGCACCGCCACTAATAACAGCGCGTAACCTAAACCCTTGACGAGCTTTTTCATTCGCAGACTCCAGTGAATGCGCTCGAAAAAGCGCTATTTGCGTTTTACGTGTTTCATCAACCGCTTTTTACGCGTTTTTTGCCGGTCAGTCAGTTTGTTTTTTCGACCTGCAAACGGATTCTTGCCCGACTTGAATTCTATTTTGACAGGCGCACCGTGCAGTTTAAACACTTTGCGGAAACGATTTTCCAGGAAACGTCTGTAGCTGTCGGCAATATGATTCGTCATGTTACCGTGAATTACAATTATTTGAGGGTTGCGACCACCCTGGTGCGCGTACCGCAGCTTGGGCCTTCGACCTCGGGAGGCCGGAGGCGGATGAGACTGCACGCAGTCTTCCAACAATTTTGTAAGTTCAGCTGTCGGAAGCTCTTTTGTCGCAGCTTTGTGACACGCCACGACAGAGGCCAACACGTCGGTGATACCACTTCCGTGCAAAGCCGAAATAAAATGGAGATCGATGTATGTAGCAAACGGGAGTTTGACCTCCAGTTCGCGGCGAACGGTATCGCGCTGGTAATGACTCAAACCGTCCCACTTGTTAATCGCAAGGGTCAGAGCGCGGCCCCGATGGAGCGCCAGGCCAAGAAGCCGTACGTCCTGTTCTGTGACACCTTCACGTGCTTCGAGCATACACACCACAACGTCTGCTTTATCGATGGCCTGTAGCGTTTTGACAATACTGAACTTTTCGATGGTCTCGTCGACTCGCGAACGTCTTCTAACGCCGGCCGTGTCGATTAGCGTGTACTGAGTGCCATCGCGCTCAAAGGGTACATACACGCTGTCTCGCGTTGTGCCCGGCTCATCAAATGCAACGACTCGCTCTTCACCTACAAGACGATTTACAAGCGTTGATTTACCTACATTGGGACGCCCAATAATGGCTACTTTGATACCGGGAAGCTCAGCCTTCGTTCCTTCAGGAGGCGCAGGGAAGTGAGAAAGCACCTCATCCATTAGAGAGCCCACGTTGTGACCATGAGCCGACGATATTGAAGCGGGCTGGCCCGCCCCAAGAGCGTAAAATTCAGAATTAGCGACGTCCGGATCCAGTCCTTCTGACTTATTTACAACCAGCTGAAGAGGCTTGTCGTAGCGTCGAAGAAGCTGCGCAACCTGCTGGTCAGACGAGGACAGCCCTTCGCGCCCATCCACCATAAAAATGATGAAGTCAGCTTCCTCAATAGCGCGCTGGGTTTGCTGCGCCATTAAACCATCCAACCCATCGGTGTCACCCGACAATCCGCCTGTATCAACAACCAGATAGGGAACGGATCCTAGCACGCCAAATCCGTATTGACGGTCGCGAGTGAGACCCGGTTGATCCGCAACCAGTGCATCGCGTGACCGTGTCAGGGTGTTGAACAAGGTTGACTTGCCAACATTAGGACGACCTACCAGTGCAATTACCGGAAGCATGTGCTCCGCTTCGAGTTCTACTTCGGATACCTGTAAGACACCGCCTTCGTTTTCTTCAGGCGAAGCGCCTTTAGAAGACTGCTCAAGCTCGGTGTTTGGGGACGTGTTTTCGGCTTCAGTGCCTGAGTCGGCTTTATTGCCTTGTTCGGATTCGGAGGACATGGAATTTATTGGCCAAGGTCGTTGCGACAGATTCGCGGATCTGATGGACTACGGTACGGCGACCGTAGCAGGTTTCGTAAACGCGTAGAGTTCACCCGCGTCATTTTGTACGTAGATCATGTCGCCCATAACCAGTGGCGGTGCCGAAATCGCACTGTTGCCAGCACGAGTACGCGCCTGCAAACTACCGTCGATTGTGGACATCCAATGCATGTATCCCTCGTAATCGCCAACAATTACAGAAGTACCTAGTAGCGCAGGCGCTCCTATTGATCGACGAACAAGCTGCTCCTGTTTCCAGTTCTGAACACCGTTCCGGCGATCGAGCGCGACAACAGCGTCGTCGTTGCCCGATACAAACACCTGATCCCAGTCAACGGCAACCGGATAACGACTAGACATTTCCTGGGCCCAAACAGGCTGCCCGGTAGGTAACGCAATGAGCATTGCACGACCTTGAAATCCAACGGTGAACGCGTCTTCCCCGTTAATAGTAATTCGACCGTCAACGTCGGCGAGTCGCTCAAACTCGTTACGTCCGCGTCTTTCAGAAACTGAACGCTCCCAGATTACCCGACCAGTGGGCGCATCGACAGCAGCAATTTTTCCGTTATCGAAGCCAGTAACCACCGCTCCCCTGGCAAGCACGGGTTCGGCGTGACCATAGGAGGTCAGCCCCTGAACACGACGGTCAATGTTCCATATTTCTCGACCATTGGATCCGTCAAGCGCTGTTAGCTGGCCGTCGTTTGTTCGTACCACTACGGTTCGCGCACTCACCGCCGGTGCAGCCAGCACGGAACTACTCACTTTGGTTTCCCATTTGGTCGAGCCGTCCTCTGCCGACAGCACGATCACCTCGCCTTCGGAGGTACCCACAGCGACCATGTTGTCGCCAAGGCCAGGACCGCCGGACACTCCGCGGTTTTTGCCAAGGTTTACTTGCCACACTCGCTTACCCGTGATGGCGTCGAACGCACTCACGAGGCCGTTGCTTGAGGCGGCAAACACGCGCGCTCCGTTTCCTACTGGTGCGAGACCCGCTCGCTTGAGAGCCTTCTTCCCTCCCATATTAACCGACCAGGCTTTACTGACCTGAATCGATTCCTCGAGCGGCACCAGCTCGGCGGGCTTGAGCTCAATATCTTTGCTGTTTTGACACGCAACAAGCGCCACTGAACTCAACAGAATAGCCAGCGATTTAATAGTTGGTTTCATAAACATGTCTCTGAGCGTTTCGCTTGTTCCGAAAAAACCTAGTGATCTAACTTACGTGCATCAAGCCTGGCCCAACCGAATCAGACCGGGGCTTGATCGATTGAGCGTTAATCAGTTGTCGCGCCCAGGTTTTGCAGCTTCATTTCCAAAAAGCTGACGTCTCCCAGAGGTATTTCGTGCGCCAGCGCCAGCTTGTACTGCTCGATAGCAGCCTCGGTATCTCCGGCTGCAACATGAACATCGCCACGCAGCTCCTGGTACAGAGGACTGAACTCACCTTCGCTTTGAACACTCAACGTTGCTTTCGCAGCAGCCGAGTCACCGGCAGCCAATTGCACACGCGCCAGCCTTAAGCGAGCCACGTGAACCAGTTCGGCGTTGCCGTTGCTCATGGCTACTTTCAACGCTGCAATGGCCGCATCGAAGTCACCCGCTTCGACGTGCACCTTGGCGAGCGACAGCGCCGCCTGCGCGTCGTACGGTGTCGCCGAGTACTTGTCTTTTAGCTCAGCGGACTTGGCTATCGCCACGTCACGATTGCCGTTTTCGACAGCGTCCTGCAGCTCTTCGAAAACCATCGATGCATCGGCGGAGCGTGTGGCCACCATGTTCTTGTACCAGTTAAAGCCAAACAGGATGGCGGCACCAGCCATAAGGCCTGTGACCACGAAAACCTTGTTATCGTTCCACCAGTCTTTCAGTTTTTGGAGTTCTTCTTCGTCTGTGTTGTATTCGCTCACGTCTTTCTTCCAGTTAAAATTTTAATTTGTCGTGTCTGCGCGCAGCGCAGTCATGTGTTCTACCAATTCATTCCAGGCCACAAGCTCCTGCTGTGCGTTTCCGCGCAGCGGCTTGACGGCGACATTGCGTTGTTTTACTTCGTCTTCGCCAATAATCAGGGCAAATTCGGCCCCGCTTTTATCGGCTGCTCGCAGCTGGCTCTTGAAACTACCTACAGAGCCGTGGGCAATCATGCGCACGGTAGGGAATGTATCCCGAAGCTCTTCCAGCAAAACAGTGCCGGCTCTGGCCGCGGCCTCGCCCACCGTCACGAGGTACACCTCAGCTCCAGCGGTGGGGATTGTAGCATCGCTCAAGGCTAACAGGGCGATCAAACGCTCCATTCCCATCGCCCAGCCCACAGCCGGCGTCTCGCGCCCCCCAAGCTGCTTAACCAACTGGTCATAACGTCCACCGCCGCAAACAGCGTTTTGGGCGCCAAGCTGGTCCGTTTGCCACTCAAACACCATGCCGGTGTAGTAGTCGAGCCCCCGCACAAGCCGTGGTTCCACGTCGTAAGCTATATTTGCGTCATCCAATCGCGCCAGAATGGCAGCAAAATAAGCCTGTTCGTCGTCACTGAGATAGTCTTGCATTTGCGGGGCCTGATCGATCAGTGTCTGAAGCGACTCGGCCTTGCTGTCCAGAATGCGCAGCGGGTTTGTCGTCAGTCTGCGAACGCTGTCGGCATCCAGTGCGTCGCGGTGACCCTCGAAATAGTCACGCAGTGTCTGGGTGTAGCGCTCCCTCCCCTCACTTGACCCCAGGCAGTTAATCTTAAGAGTCAGTCCAGAGAGCTCCAGCTCACGCCAGATACGTGCCAGCATCAGGAGTAACTCCGCGTCCACGTCGGGCCCCGCCAAGCCATAGGCCTCAGCGCCAATTTGATAAAACTGACGGTAACGGCCTTCCTGAGGCTGCTCGTAGCGAAACATGGGGCCGTAATAATACATTCGCCGTCTTTGGTTGTGCAGCAAACCGCGCGTGATCCCCGCCCTGACACAGCTGGCGGTTGCCTCTGGTCGCAAACTCAAACTCTCGCCGCCGCGGCTCTCAAAGGTAAACATCTCTTTCGAGACAATATCGGTCTCGTCACCAATGGAGCGCTTGAACAACGCGGTTTTTTCGAGCATGGGAGTACGCAACTCATCGTAGCCGTATGCTTCAAGCACGCGTTTGATACGACGCTCAGCGTAATGCCAGTACGGCATTTGCACAGGCACGATATCGGGCATGCCTTTTATGGGTGTGATTGCTTTACTCAACGGATGAAATCCTGGCGCGGGCTGCATACCCTGCGCACGTTATTTGGTTACTGGCTCTACGGCTTCTCGATTTTAAAACGCGCCGTGTTGCCACGAAGTGCGTTCACAGGAATTGGGTAGTCATCACCATTTACTTCCAGGCTAACGGCGTTTTGACGACCTAAAAAAACGCTGATGGGCGGAGGCCCGTTCAGATACTTTACGGAAGCCGTGTCAACGAGTCCGTACAAAAGCTTTTGTCGTTTTGCGTCGTAAACCTCGACCCACGAATTACCGCTAAATCGAAGCGTCACGGCAAGATTATTGTTCGCAATTGAACTCGCGTTTGAGTTCTCATTGACGGGCGCTTCTTCCGCCGTGTCTTCAACTTGCGAAGCCGGAACAAGAAGCGAATCAGTTTCAACCGCCACGGTTTCAATTACGGGCTCGGGAACGGCAGCCGCCCCTTGCGCGACAGGCTCCCCGATAACAGTATTGGAAGCCAGTGCGGCCGACGCAGCTAAATTCAGTTCATCACTGTCAGCCCCAACACTTGCGGGCTCTTCGGTAGGCTGCATATACCAATAAATCGCGCCGCCGATAATACCGATGACGACAAGACCAATGAGCACAGGCATAACCCAGTTCCAATCCCTCTCGTTGCGCCGCTGCGCCTCAAGCATGGAATCAGCTACGAGCGGCGGCTGCTCGCGAGAACCGCAGACTTTGTAGTAGCCCACCATCAAGTCGGCCGGATCAATATCCAGCAGTTTCGCGTACTGTCGCAAATGTCCTTTTGCAAACACTGGCGCACCCAGCGAGTTGTAATCGTCGAGCTCGAGCGCTTCGAGCATCCATCGGTCAAGGTGTAGTTCTTTGCTAATGTCGTCCAGTGATTTGTCCTGCTTCTCGCGTGCTTTTTTCAGCTCCGCGCCAGGAGACAGCCCATCCATAGCCGGTTGATCAACTGAGGCTACGTCATTATCCGCCATTGCGTTCTATCTCCAACAAACGTGTGGTTTCGGTTGAGTCGGGAAAACGATCTTTTAAAACTGAACGATAGTCTTCCATGCGAGTGGTGCTGTTAGAGCGTCTAGCGATCTGGTATCCGAGCAACAACGCTTCAGGCGGTAGCTGCTGCGGCTGCCCCAAACGCTCCAAAAACGCACGCGCCTGTAAGTCGCGGTCTTGTTCGAAGTGAAGATTCGCCATATGCCAAAGTGCAAGCGAGTATTTGGGATTGAACTTAAGTGCCTTATCAAGGTAGTCAAGCGCCTTGTCGTAGCTCTGATTCTTTAGCACGCAGGCACCGGCATTCGTGAAAGCCGCTTCCGGAGTACCGTAAAAACGATTATTGGCTGCCTCCAAAAAGTGCAGCTCGGCTTGATCGGTCTTTCCTTCTCGACACAAGTACGCGCCGTACATGTTTTGCACAACAGGATCACTGTCGTTAATTTTTAGCGCTTTAAGATAGTGCCTGCGCGCTTCTTCTTTCTGATCGAGTTGCTCCGCGACCATGGCAAAAAAGGCGTTGGCCTGAGGGTTCGTGTCGTCCTGCGACAGCGAACGTTTAAATTTATCGTAAGCCTGAGTCAACTTGTTTTGTTTGAAGTACTCGACACCCAAATTGAAATTTGCCTGGGCAGCCTCAGCAGGCGAGCTTATGGGCTCTTTTTTTGTGTCGGTGTTGACGCAGCCGAACAGTGCGAAGAGAGAGCCGACAATCAGAAATTTGAGACATGGGTTCATGCGGTGACCACCGTAAATTGTTTACTGCCAAGCCGAACTTTAACGCGGTCGGATACCTGGCCTGCGAGTTGACCACAGGCCGCATCAATGTCGTCACCACGCGTCTTGCGCACGGTGGCACGAATGTCTTGCTTGTGCAGAATGTCGCGGAAAGTGCGAATGGCTTTGGACTTCGAACGCTTGAAGTCGTTACCGGGAAACGGATTGAACGGAATTAGATTCACTTTGGCGGGACGCCCCTTGAGCAGCGCAGCAAGCTTCGTCGCTTGAGCTGGCTTGTCGTTAACGCCGTCGATGAGCGTGTATTCAAACGTAACGGAGCGTCCCGACGTTTCACTCAGATAGTCCCAGCACTGGTCGAGTAATTCGTTAATCGGATGCTTTCGATTAATCGGTACAAGTTGATCGCGCAGGTCATCGGTTGGAGCATGTAGTGAGACAGCCAAGGCCACGTTGCTTTCTTCACCCAGTTTTTTAAGCTGCGGAACAAGCCCGGAAGTACTGACCGTTACACGCCGACGAGACAGCATGTACGCGTGATCGTTGGTCAGAATATTCAGCGCCGGCAGAACCTGTTTGTAGTTTGCGAGCGGCTCACCCATGCCCATAAATACAACGTTGGTCACCCGTGTAGAAAGCTCGTCGTTGCTGTCGTCTTCGGCGTCGTCCGTGTCATCGTCACCGTCAACAGCCACAAGTCCGTCTTCGCCGTAAGCCCCTAACTCATGGTTAGCAAGCCACACCTGACTGACAATTTCGCCGGTGTTCAAGTTGCGATTAAAACCTTGGGCGCCGGTAGAGCAAAAGGAGCAGTCAAGAGCACACCCGACCTGACTGCTAATGCACAGCGTGCCACGCTTCGCCTCCGGAATGTAAACCATCTCGATCGCCTGACCGTTGCCGGCTTCAAGCAACCATTTGCGGGTGCCGTCCTTCGAAATAAATCGCTCCACAACTTCGGGAGGACTGATAACAAACTGCTGTTTAAGTTTGTCGCGTAACTTCTTGGACAAGTCGGTCATGGCATCAATGTCGCTTACACCTCGAGAGTGCATCCACTTGAGTAGTTGACGAGCGTGAAAAGGTTTACCACCAAGCTTGGCCATCAACGCGGTCAACGCGTCGACATCCAGACCCAGGAGGTTTTGCTTTTCAGACACTGATGCCATGACAGGTTCGCTTAGCGGGTACGAGGACACACACCAGCGGCAAAGAAAAACTCGATTTCCTGTGCAGCTGTGTCTGGTCCGTCGGAACCGTGTACCGCGTTTTCGTCAATGCTGCTGGCGAAGTCGGCACGAATCGTACCGGCGTCTGCTTCTTTTGGATTAGTCGCACCCATCAGCTCGCGGTTTTTCGCGATTGCGTCTTCGCCTTCAAGAGCCTGAACCATGACAGGACCAGAAGTCATGAAGGCAACGAGGTCGTTAAAGAAAGGACGTTCTGAGTGCACGCTGTAAAAACCTTCTGCTTGCGATTTGGTCAGGTGCATCATGCGTGCGGCAATAATAGATAAGCCGGCGCCTTCGAAACGTCGATAAACTTCACCAATGATGTTTTTTGCCACGCCATCGGGTTTGATGATCGACAGAGTTCTTTCAATAGCCATGTAACGGTGTCTCCGAAATAATGTAGGGCACGCGGACGCCAAAAGCGACCGCGAAGGTTTTTGTAACTTATTGAACCGGCGAATTTTACTCTGGTAGAGAGTGCAGGGCAATGCCGCACATTCCGGGTACCCGGTCTCAGGCTGCGATTGCCGACCTGGCGAGGGCCTTAGGACGGCCCGGGGTGAGGTTAAATATTGAAGCTTTCTCCACAGCCGCATTCGCCAGCTGCGTTGGGATTGCTGAATTTAAAGACTTTGCTGATGCCGCTTGTTACATAATCCATCACCGTGCCATCGATAAGCGGCAGACTCTCAGCGTCAACTACAACAGAAACACCCTTACTTTCAAACACTTGATCGCTATCGTCAATCGTTTCGGCATAACCGACAATGTATTCGTAACCCGCGCAGCCAGTCGCTTTGACGCTGAGCCTTAGCCCCTCAACTTCGCGATCTTTCAAATAACCACCAACCTGCGTGGCAGCGGCGTCAGTCAATTCAATAGCCATGTTTATTCGTCTTCCTTTTGCTCTAATTTTGCAGCGCAAGCTCTGATAGCGTCTTCCGCTACGAGCAGGCTGCGCATTTTCTCGGTCGGCCAGCCAAGCTCCGCTCCGATTTCTTGCTTATCGAGAGTGTAGCCGCCAAAGAGCGTTTCGCCAACTAGCCGCTGCGTTAACCACGACGCCAACGCTACCGTGTGTGGACAGCCATACGCCCTGAAACAAGCCGACTGTATCTGTTTTTGTTCCACTTTTAGCTGAAATTCAATCCAGGCTCCACCGTCTACGCTTCCGCCCTCGCCCGCAATGAAACCACCGCTGAGCGCGCCCTGCGCCCCGACGGCGGCTGCCGCTGCGTTGCGCGGATGATCGAAGTGATCAATGACCAGCTGGTTGTATTTGGTGGTTGTCATGCTGAATTTTAATAGCCTCGAAAAGTCCGCGTCTCATCCGATAGGTGTATTCGGCATAGGCATAGGGGTCAAGTCTGCCCATATCCCATTTTTGAGCGGAAAGACCTTCTCTAATAACTGACCTCATCTAAAAATGGGATATGGGCAGACTTGACCCCTATGGCCCCTATGGCCTGGCCCCTATGGCCTATGACATCCTGCCGCGATGAAATACGCCAGAGCACTGCAGCTTCAAACACCTGAAACACCAAATGAGCGCAGTCGGGTCACTTCCCGCGTGATGAGTTCGATCGCTAAATCGATATGTTGTTCCGTAGTAAAGCGACCGAAACTGAATCGAACAGAGCCCTGCGCGAGCTGGTCAGATCGACCCAGCGCGCGGAGTACGTAAGAGGCTTCGCTGGAGGCCGAATTACAGGCCGAGCCGCTGGACACCGCGAGGTCGCGAAGCGCGAACAATAAACTTTCGCCCTCCACGCCTTCAAAGGACACATTCACAATCCCAGGCACACAACAGTCTGGATCTCCGTTTAAGTGCACCCCTCCCAGCGGTCGCAACCCATTTAGAAACTGAGCCCGGTACGCCTGTAACTGAACGTGTTCCGATTCCAGGAGCTGACGAGATAGCTCAAAGGCTTCACCCATACCCACAGCCTGATGTGTCGCAAGCGTACCAGAGCGCATGCCTCTTTCATGACCTCCGCCGTGAATGAGTGGCTGCATTAAGGTGTGCGGCGTTCCGCTAATATAAAGAGCCCCCACTCCCTTCGGCCCATAGACTTTGTGAGCCGAAAACGACATCAGGTCCACCGGCCACTCACGCAGATTAATGGGTACTCGCGCCGGACTTTGCGCGGCGTCGACATGAAAAGTAACTCCACGTTTTCGACACACATTCCCAATTTCTTCAATATCGTTAATAGCGCCAGTTTCATTATTAACGTGCATGATTGACACGATACTGGTGTTGCTTTTCAGCGCCGCTTCGACCTGCTCCGCCGTGATAACACCAGTCTGCTCCGGCACTAAGTAAGTGACAGCGAAACCCTCAGCCTCAAGCTGTTTGCAAGTATCAACCACAGCCTTATGCTCAGTCTTCGCGGTTACAATGTGCCGGAGGTTTTGACGCGCTTTCAAATGAGCGACGCCCTTAATCGCCAAATTGTCCGACTCGGTCGCGCCTGATGTCCAGATGATTTGTTCGGGATCGCAGTTAACCAATGCAGCTACTTGAGCACGCGCAGCCTCCACCAGCTCTCTCGCCTCGCAGCCATAAATATGTGAACTCGAGGCCGGGTTGGCAAACGCGCCATCCAGCGTCAAACACTTCATCATTTTTTCAGCTACGCGCCCGTCGACCGGTGTGGTCGCGGCATAGTCGAAATAAACCGGTCGCCGCAATTCGGGCACCGGGCGCTGAGATTGAGTATTAACGTTTGTCGCCATAGTTTTCGACCGCTGCAAGAATGCCACGCAAAATATTCACTTCCTGATGGTCAGGACGGGCTCGCCCGAACAAACGACGCAGCCTGCTCATCAGGCGTCTGGGCGCAGCCGGATCCAGAAAGCCCGTATTAATCATAACGCGCTCAAGATGAGTGTAAAAATAGTCCATTTCTTCGTTGGTAGCGCGCTCGCGCACTTCTTGCGCAGGTTCCTCTGCCGGATTGCGGCTGGACATGATCAATTCATAACACAGAACTTGCACAGACATGGCCAGATTAAGAGAGCCATAGTCCGGGTTTGAGGGAATGCACACAAGCGCATGGCACCTGGCCAGTTCGTCATTGGTTAGCCCAGTGCGTTCACGACCAAACACGAGCGCAACCGGGTGCTCACGAGCCTCAAACAGGGTTTTGGCGGCCGACTCCCGCGGGTCCATTTGAGGCCAACGCAGCGAACGTAGCCTGGCACTGGCACCGAGAACCAACCCACAATCGGCTACGGCCTCCTCCAGAGTGTCACACACCCGGGCGTCGGCCAGTACATCGTCGGCTCCCGAAGCCATTGCCGTGGACTCGGCGTGCGGAAACATTCTGGGCGTGACCAGGCGAAGATCGGTCAAATGCATGGTTTTCATTGCCCGTGCCACGGCACCAATGTTGCCGGGATGCGAGGTCCCTACCAGTACAACTCGTATGGGCAGGTGATTAAGATCGGAAGAGGAAGACATTGTTACCACATGGTTTAAGGTTCTTTGCTATTCTACCCGCCATCTGCTGCGCTGCGCTATGTTCGATTGCGCGGCCCGGTTTCATCATACTCGCCCAAGGCTTCAAGCCAGGCGTTAAGAAAGGTCCAAACTTATGTCTCCTTTGGTCAATGTAGCCGTTGCGGCCGCCCGCATTGGTGGCGATGTCATTATTCGCAGCATGAATCGTGTCCACAACCTCAAGGTGGAAACCAAAGGCAAAAACGACTTTGTTACCGACGTCGACAAATTTGTCGAAGCCAAAATCATTGAATCAATTAAAAAGTCGTATCCTCATCACAGCTTCCTCGGAGAAGAATCCGGCTCGACGTCCGGTGATGAGGGCGGGGTCGAATGGATCATTGACCCAATCGACGGTACCACCAACTTTCTCCACGGTTTCCCGGCCTTCTGTGTGTCTATCGCAGCGCGACACAAAGGCAAGATGGAGGCCGGTGTCATCTACGACCCACTGCGTCAGGAGCTCTTCACCGCAAGCCGCGGCCAGGGCGCCATGCTGGATGAACGAAAAATTCGTGTCACCACGCCAAGCTCTTTGGAAGGCACTTTAATCGGCACGGGCTTCCCGTACCGTGGTGACCCCGAGGCGCTGGACAACTACATCAATATGTTCAGAGACGTGAGCATCAAGGCCGCTGGCATTCGACGAGCCGGATCGGCCGCGCTCGATCTCGCCTATGTTGCTTGCGGTCGCTTCGACGGATTCTGGGAGTCAGGCCTGAAAATTTGGGATATTGCAGCGGGCGAACTGATTGTACGTGAGGCTGGCGGTCTTATTTGCGACCTCGATGGCCAGGAAAACCATCTGAAAACGGGCAATGTAGCGGCCGGCTCCTCAAAAGTGCTGCGCGATATTCTCAAAACACTCGCGCCTTATACTAAGGCCAAATAGACTCCGTGCCCCGAAAGCACTTCCAGGCTTGAACCTTCAGCTCAAGTAGAGTGCACACCCCAAGGGCACTTCCAGGCTTGTCCCTTCGGCTCAAATAGAGTGCGCATCCCAAGGGTATTTGCTTGTCCGACCGACGGCGTGTAGTAACCAAAGGCTCCAGCCGAAAAATCACAGCCTGCAGACAGCCAAACAGAAACTATTAACAGCCAGGGCTGTCCAGACATTAGAGGACACTGGTTTTACTTGATTGATCGAGAGGCTGTTTATCGTGAAAAGCGCACTACTTCTGGCTATCGCCGTCTTGCCTGTTATCGCGGGTTGCGCGAGCTCAAACCGCACACAGAACGAACGCTTCAAAATCGAAAGCACGCCCGATAACGCGTTGGCTACCCTGTCCACAGGGGAAACATGCCTGACGCCATGTCACTTCGATTTACCCCGTGCCGACGATTTTAGCGTCACCATCAGCAAGGAAGGCTATCGTCCGTATACGCGTAAAATCAGATCAGTGAAATCAGAAACAGGCGGCAGCCCGGTTTCAACCAGCGTCTCGCTGGGTGGCATTATTAGCGTGCCAGTCGGACCGCAAACCGGCTCCTCTTACGATCTGGAGCCGAACCCGCTTGTGGTTGAGTTAACGCTTAAGCGCTAAATTCTCAACTGTCCTCCAGAACGACAGCGCTAAGGCAGCGCGTCTTCTTCTTCGTCGATAACCGGCGGCAACAAATCGTCGACGGTCACGTTGAGTCCGAGAGCTGTAGAACTCGCTACGTAAATCGAAGAGTACGTACCCACTATAATACCGACGATCAACGCAACAGAAAACGGACGCAGCGCCTCACCACCGAATACGTAGAGTGCCAATAACACGAGCAGTGTTGTCACACCCGTGATGATCGTTCGTGCGAGCATCTGGTTAATTGATATGTTCACTACCTCTTCCGGACCGGCATTACGCAGGTCGAGAAAGTTCTCGCGAATCCGGTCAAACACAACAATCGTATCGTTGAGCGAGTAACCAATCACGGCAAGAACCGCCGCCAGTACCGACAGGTCGAAGTCTAACCTGAACAAGGAGAAAAACCCGACGACCAAAATAACGTCGTGAATCAGAGCGGCAACCGCGCCTGCACCAAACTTCCAAACGAAGCGTATGGCTACGTAGCCAAAAATGAGAATGAGCGCAATCAGCAGCGCTAACATGCCGTTGTCACTGAGTTCCTTACCCACCTGGGCGCCAACCACCTCAACGCGGCCGCGTTCAACGCTTGGGTCTGCGTTTTGCAAAATGTCGAAAACCGTTTCACCCATGGTGACTTTTTGGCCTTGCTCAATGTCAGCAGCGTCGGGCACGGTGTCTTCGGAAACCGGCATTCTAACGAGTACGTCGCGAGGCGAACCAAATAGCTGCACCGTCGCGTCCTCTATGCCCGCGTTTTCAAGCGCCGTGCGAATAGAGGGCAAGTCGGCTCCGTTTTCGTAGACAGCTTGCATCAATACACCGCCAGTAAAGTCCACGCCGAGGTTTAGCTTTTGCACAAACAACGAGCCAATCGACAGGATGACCAGCGCAAGCGATATCAACATCGCCGGGCGACGGTGTCCTACGAAATTGAAGTTGGTTGTATTTTTCAACAGTTGCATGTTCGTGCCTTAATAAAATCTAATCTGAAATGAGCTTGACGGTACAGAGACTAAATAGAGAGTTTTTCAACTTTCTTGTCGCCACCGTAAACCCAGTTAACCAACGCTCGAGTGCCAATAATGGCCGTGAACATCGAGCTTAAAATACCAATGGCCAGCGTCGTCGCGAAACCTTGAATAGGACCCGTACCAAACAGATACAGAACCAGCGCCGCAATAAGGGTCGTGATGTTGGCGTCAGCAATTGAGGAAAACGCTTTGTCGTAGCCTGCGTGAATGGCGTTTTGTGGCAGCGCGCCAGCACGAAGTTCTTCACGTATTCGTTCGAATATGAGTACGTTGGCGTCGACGGCCATACCGACCGTGAGCACGATACCGGCTATACCTGGCAGCGTAAGCGAAGCTTGTAGCAACGAAAGAAGCGCCATCATGATGACAATGTTGGCAAACAACGCGAGATTGGCAAACAGACCAAACAGGCGGTAATACACAAACATAAAAACAACCACGAGCAAGAAACCAATCGCTACGGCTCGTTCGCCTTTCACGATGTTGTCTTTACCCAAAGTCGGACCAACCGTGCGTTGTTCGACTACGTAAATGGGCGCGGCCAATGCGCCGGCACGCAGCAAAACAGCAAGCTCCTGAGCTTCATTTGGAGTGAATCCGGATATACGGAAACTGTCACTGAACGTGCCGCGAATGGTCGCAAAGTTAATCACTTTCTCAGACGTTTCCAGAACAGGTTTTTCCTGACCTTCGACTGAACGCGCGGTCGTCTCAATGAACACCACGGCCATTCGCTTATTCAAGTTAGCTTTGGTGTGCTCGAACATACGCTTGGACGCACTGCCGTCCAGCTTAACGTTAACAATAGGACCGTCTTCAGCGTCGTAGGTAAAACGCGCGTCGACCAGTTCACCACCGGTCGCGATCACGTCGCGGTCAAGAACAGCTGGACTTGGAATATCGTCTTTGGTGTCTTCGAGAAGCAAACAGCCGGCTGGAGCACGCCCGCTTCGAGCCGCCTCAATGACGCTGCCATTCAGACATTCGCCTCGAAACTCCAACGTCGCCACGGCACTTAAAATCTCGATGACTTCAGCAGGATCACCAACACCCGGTAGCTGAACCACGATGCGGTTCGCACCTTGACGCTGAACCAGTGGCTCCGCAACGCCTAACTGGTCAAGACGACTACGCAGTGTTGTCGTGTTCTGCTCAATCGCAAAGTTCTGTCGATCTTTAACCTGAGTTTCACTCATGGTTAAGAGCAGGGTTGGACAACCTCCAGAGAGGTTACCTTCTCTAATGACAAAGCCTTCGTCCATGTCATCGATGACTTTGCGGGTTTCTTCGCAGCGGGACTGATCGCGAGTGGTAATCTGAATGGTGCCATCTTGAGCCCGAACGCGAACGCCCGGAATTTTTTCGTTACGAGCCTGCACCTTTATGGCAGACGCCATTTGATCAAGGTACTGGGAAATGGCACGGGGCATATCGACTTCGAACAACAAGTGCACACCGCCACGCAGGTCGAGGCCGAGGTGCACGGCTTTACCACCGAAATTGCGCAGCCAGGCTGGCATCAGCGGTGCAAAGTTGGTCGCGACCTTATAACCGCTGTCTTTTCCACCGAAGCGGTCGGTCAGCATATTCTTGATGCGTTCCTGCTGATCGTCTCCGGACGCCAGAACATACAGGCGGTCGTTGTGCATGAAGACATCGGAAATCGTCTCACCCGCATCGGTCAGCTGTTTTAAAACAATGCCGCCCATATCGGATGGCAGAGGATCGGCTGAGTCACGCGTGATTTGAACGGCACGAGATTCGCCATAGATACTGGGTAACGCAAAAAAACCTGCTAACAGGACGACGCAGAGGACCAGTATATTCAGCCAGGAGGGATAACGATTCATTCGAGTACAGCCTTTACAAGTTTTTGTTATGGCCCGTGCCGGTTCGAAGAGCGTTGCAAAACGAAGCGATTTCGAATACGGGCTATGCGGTTTCCGCGGGGTTAGTCTTTCATCGTCCCTTTTGGAACCACGGCACCAATGTTGTGACGCTGAATTTTGATTTCGGTGTTTTGGGCAATTTTAAGCGTAACGAACTGATCTCCCAACCCGGTAATGCGTCCCAGGACCCCTCCAGCGGTGACCACCTCGTCGCCTTTCGCGAGAGCCTGAACCAGAGCCTGATGCTCTTTGGCTCGTTTGGCCTGAGGACGAATCAACAGGAAGTACAGTGCCCCGATGAACACCAAAGGCAGGATAAAGCCGCTAAGTCCGGGTCCGGCTGGCGCACCACCAGCGGCTTGAGCCGAGGCCGTGCGAACAAAGAAATCAGCAGTCAAAGCACTGATATCCAAAGAAATTAGGTTTCCCGAAAACATGGCGAACATCCCTTAAGTTGAGGCGTGAATTAGCCCTCGGTTAAGGAGAGCAGCGGCCAAAAATAGCGCGGTATTATGCCACAGTCTTTGGGCTGCACACGGGCGATTTCAAGTAATCGGCCGCAAATTCATCAAAATTGCCCGCTTCGAGCGCATCACGCATCGATCGCATCAGGTTTTGATAGAAATGCAGGTTATGAATTGTAGCCAGTCTCGGCCCCAGAATCTCGCCACAGCGGTCGAGATGCTTCAAATACGCTCGGCTGTAGTGTTGACAGGTATAGCAGTCACACGCGGGGTCCAGCGGGCCAGTGTCCATTTGGTGCCGGCTGTTACGTATTTTAATCACCCCTTCCGAAGTAAAAAGATAGCCGTTTCGAGCATTGCGAGTTGGCATAACGCAGTCAAACATATCCACCCCGCGCGCCACCGCCTGGACCAGGTCTTTAGGCGTACCCACACCCATCAAATATCTCGGCCGGTCGTCTGGCAACTGATAGGCCGTGGTGTCGAGAACGTGAATTCGCTCTTCTTCGGTTTCGCCGACCGAGAGACCCCCTAGGGCGTAGCCGTCAAACCCGATGTCGAGCAGGCCGTCCAGCGACTCCTTACGTAAGTCGGCGTGCATGCCGCCTTGGACAATGCCGAACAAAGCGCTGTTGTGATCGGCGTGGTACTCCCGACAGCGTCGACCCCAACGCAGCGAAAGCTCCATAGACGCAGCCGCCTCGTCGCGCGTTGCCGGATACGGCGTACATTCGTCGAACTGCATAATAATGTCGGCGCCCAACTGATGCTGAACCTGCACGGACCTTTCCGGGGTTAGCTCGACCTTGTCGCCGTTGACCGGCGAGCGAAACGTCACACCGTGCTCGGTAATTTTGCGCATTTTGGCAAGGCTCCAAACCTGGAAACCGCCGGAGTCCGTGAGAATGGGTCGATCCCAGTGCATAAACTCGTGCAGGCCGCCGTGAGCCTGAACTACTTCCGTGCCAGGCCGTAACATCAGGTGAAACGTGTTACCCAGAATTATTTGCGCGCCCAGCGTTTTTAATTCTTCGGCGGTCATCGCTTTAACCGTACCGTAGGTGCCAACCGGCATGAACGCCGGTGTTTCAATGTCGCCACGCGGAAAACTCAAACGACCGCGTCGTGCTTTACCCGACGTACCCAGCAACTCAAACTTCATTTTTTCTGCCTTCATTTCGTGGGGTTTCATATTGACTGGACTCCGCAAGCTCACAGCGATCAATTAACATGCAATCGCCATAACTGAAAAACCGGTAGTTATTAGCCACGGCAAATTGGTACGCATCCAGAATTCGTTGACGGCCTGCCAGCGCGCTGACCAACATGATCAGACTGGATTCAGGCAAATGGAAATTCGTCAGCAGTCGATCGACGGTACGAAACTGATAACCTGGATAAATAAAAATATCGGTCTCACCGCTGAAGGCTTCAAGCTCGCCTGAACCGGACGCCGCCTCCAGACTTCGAAGGCTGGTGGTACCTACGCAGACAACTTTACCGCCAGCCGCTTTCACTCGCCTCACCTGAGCGACCAGCTCCTCAGACACCTCGATGTACTCGGAATGCATAACGTGGTCTTCGAGACGGTCAGCCCGCACCGGTTGGTAGGTTCCGCTACCCACATGCAGAGTTACCGTCCCTCGTTCGACTCCCGCCGCATCGAGCTCATTTAACATGGCCTCGTCAAAATGGAGTCCGGCTGTTGGTGCTGCCACCGAACCAAGCGGCTCTGCGTAGACAGTCTGATATCTCGATTCGTCTTTGTCATCAGCGCGTCGCTCAATGTAAGGCGGAAGCGGCATCTCGCCGTAGTTTAAAAAGTAGCTAAGCGGATCACTGGAAAACGTAATCACAAACAGGTCGTGTTCGCGCCCCTGAACAACGACCTCTTCAAACCGGTTGCCCGCTGCCAGCTGCAGCACAGTTCCGGGTTTGGGAGATTTGCTCGCCTTGATTTTAACCAGCACAGACTGGTCGTCTCTGATGCGCTCGAGCAACACTTCAATTTTGCCACCGCTTTCTTTCGTTCCGAAAACGCGTGCCGGAATCACTTTAGAATTATTGAAGACGAGCAGATCACCAGAATTGACCAATTCGGTCAGTTCGCGGAACTCACGATTGGCAGGTGCACCTTCACACGGCAACGCCAGCAGGCGACTGTCGCGTCGCTCTTCAGGAGGTCGGCGTGCAATCAGGCGTTCGGGCAGTTCAAAAGTAAAGTCATCGCGGCGCATGGTGGCGCGATGATACACGAATGTGAAAGGCGTGCGTGGGCAGACGCACGCCTTTCAGCTGAAACGGTTAACTAAAACCCTGCTCTCTTTACCAACCAGGGGTATCTCTTTGCCCTGTTAGTCATCGGTATCAAAACTGAATGAGAACGAGCTGCCGTTTTTTGACAGGCAACGCTTACGCTCTGCTTTAGACCCGTCGTTACTCAGGCACTTCCAGACGCGGCTCATACTCGACTCCGGGGCTACCACGTCCACGGTCAATGACTGACGCTGACGGACCAGCTCAACGGCCATTGATTCGCCCTCATCAACGTCGGCAAAGGCTGCATGAATATCGTGTTTCGAAAGAACCGGATTACCGCCGATACTTACCAGCACGTCGCCTTCCTGAATACCGTGCGCGTTGTCATCCGGCACGGCTGTTACCAGCACGCCTTGCTTTACGCCAAAGTAGTCGCCCAGACCGGGAGTGACAGGCGCAAAACGAAAATCGTGATCGAGTCCGGAAGAACCACCAAACATGGCAATAACCGGTGCACTGGTCGACAGGTCGCCAAAAGCTTCTTCAAGCCGCTTCGGCAATTGCTTTAAATCTTCAATATCGTCGGCGTCCAATTCGAACTGGGACAGATCGCCGTCGATCATTATGTCCGCGTGAATTTCCGGAATATCAAAGGGCAAGAATTCCAGAATGTCGCTGACCTGATTCAGCTTGTCTTCGCTTTCTGCTACGGCTCCAAATCGAGGCAGCGCCTGGGCTACGCTTTCGGTAGTCACGTCAATATTAATGGTTCGTCCGTCTCGCATAATTCGGAGCGACGCCACATCATTCGGCTCGAGCTGTTTCAGCGTCTTCAGTAAATTTTCGATGGCGTCAGAACTGCTGCCACCAGTCAGTTGTACGCTGTTAATGCTTTGCACAAAATCACCGGCCTCAACGCCGGCGCGTTCGGCTGGCCCTTCATCGGTCACACTCCGAATGCGCACGCCTTGCCCGTCTTTTGCATCGCCCAAGCGCACTCCGAGCATCGCCTTACGCTTGCCAACGCTCATGCGTTTGACCACTCGAGCCATTTCACCGCCCGACATTTTACGGCTGAGCTCTGCAATTCGCTGAGCCGCCGCGTCAAGCTGAGCCTGAGCTTCCGCCATTTGTGTTCGCAGCTCTGCGTCGTCACTGCTGTCGCCGAACGCGTTGTATCCAATAACCAGGACAGTTAGCACTGCAAAAGTCTGAAACGCTCTTTTGACGGGAGCAAAGCGCCCTGAAAAAGGAAGAGCAAGTGTGTGCGTTACCATGTTTGTTCCTCTGCGATATTTGAGGCCGTCATTACCTGAAAACCGTGATAGCCCTGCCGAGCCAGTTCAGCTCGCTGCACTCTCACAATGTTCTCAAGTGTATTAACCCGACGAGTCAACATGACGTTGAGCTCGGCCGGAACGTATTGATCTATTTGTACAGCGCCAAGGTTGTAGTCCACCAAAGCAAGCTGCGCTTCGAGTGCTGTAAGCGCTTCATTTGTGCTACCGGAAGTTCGCATGGTGCCAAGTTCAGCCAGCTGCGCGGCAACGGCTTCCAGCGCCGAAGAGCGCCCCAAAAGCTCATCACGCAGCGCGATTTCATTTGGTGACACGCGCGGCTGCAGCTTTTCGACTGTTGCAGCTGTGGACCGGGCTTGTGCCGGTACTATGAGCTCTGGCCGGCTTATTTCAGTCGAGTCGGCTACCTGCGGAGCTTCATAATTGACATCGCCCGGCACCAGCCACAGAGCCAGTGCAGCCACAATAGCCGCTGCGGCAGCCCATTGAAGTGGTTCACGACGTGTTGGCGACAACTTTGTATTCTGTTCGTTGGCCAGTCTTTCACTGAGTTGCGCAAACACCTGCGGTGACGGTGCAAGCTGGGGCAGGTCAACGAGGGCCTGCTTATTCCACTGCATTAGTTTGAGTGTGTGAGAGCACTTCTCGCACAGCTCAACGTGACTTAACACATCGCTATCGACGGGCTGACCGTCACGGATATCCAATAATTGTTCACTTGTTGCGTGCATAGCTTAACTAACCGTTAATTTGGGTTTGGATGAAATCAGGGTCGATGCAATCTTGACCTTGGTTCGAGCTGTTTTGGTGACGGGTTTACTTCCAGCCTGCTCCGCTACGGCCCAGGCATTTAGCTTTTGGTGCGCACGTGATAGCTGAGACTTTGAAAAGCTGACCGTTTTTTCCATAAACGCGGCGATTTCCTTGTGGGTATAACCCTCCACATCGTGAAGCCACAGCACGCTTCTGGCGGTCGGCCCCAGATGCTGCAAGCAGGCAGACAAGTCGAGTGACACGCTTTGATCGATGTCACAGGTCTCAAGGTCCGGAACAAGAGACTCGCCCCGCTTGTGCCACGGAGAACGCAGTTGAGCCAGCGCCTTATTAACCGCTATACGGCGCACCCAGGCGCCAATTGGCGCATCACCCCGGTATTGTCCGATCTTGGTCAACACCTCGATGAAGGTATCCTGCACCACCTCGTCCGCCACCGGGCGCGACCCGGTCAGTCGCAAAGCCAACGTGAATACGGCCGTCGAAAAGGCCGCAAACAGCTGCGCATGCGCTGCATTGTCGCCCTTCCGGCAGCCGGCCAGTACGGCCTCTTCTATGTTATTGGCAAAGAATCCACTCATGTCACTGTATTAGAGACCCCAAACTGAAAAAAGGTCGCAGTTTTCTGCGCCAAAGGGCTTGAAGGATGGCGCACGTGCCCTATACTTGCATGCTCGCAAGATCGTGTGCCGGGGTGGCGGAACTGGTAGACGCGCTGGATTCAAAATCCAGTTCTGGAAACGGAGTGAGAGTTCGATTCTCTCCCTCGGCACCATGATCTTCCCCAACAAGAGGCTAACAGCCGCAGCAAGCCACCCGGGCTCTGCGCCCACAGCCCTGCGAGTCTGTTTACCGCCAGCGAGCCTGTCATGAAATTCTGCAATCAATGTGGCGTAGAAGTCGAGTCAAAGATACCAGAAGGCGACAACCGCGAACGGTTCGTCTGCCCAAGCTGCCACATCGTTCACTATCAAAACCCCCTCATTGTGACCGGCTGCGTAGCGGAATGGGAAGGAAAAATCTTGCTGTGCCGTCGCGCCATCGAGCCACGCCGCGGTTTTTGGACGGTTCCGGCCGGCTTTATGGAAAACGGTGAAACCGTTGCACAGGGCGCCGCGCGCGAAACCTGGGAAGAAGCACTGGCCAAAGTCACCACCACCACGCCTCTTGCTATCGTAAATGTGGTGCACGCCAAACAGGTGCACATGTTTTATCGTGGCACGATGGACAGCGCCGATTATGGCGTGGGAATTGAGTCGCTTGAAACTCGTCTTGTTGAGGAAGCCGACATCCCTTGGGATGAGATCGCCTTCCCGAGCGTGACCTACGCCATGCGCCGATACCTGGAAGATCGCGCAGCCGGGGTTGAAAACATGCATGAAACTGAGATTAAATGGCGTAAACCGGGCGCAACCAGTAGCGCCTGATCGCGCCATCCTGAAAACGCCTGCACGCCACGGCTTAACATAACAATTTAGAGGTCCCCATGACATTTGTAGTCACTGAAAGCTGTATTAAATGTAAATACACCGACTGTGTTGAAGTGTGTCCAGTCGATTGCTTCCACGTGGGGCCCAATTTCCTGGTTATCGATCCTGACGAATGCATAGACTGCACGTTGTGCGAACCTGAGTGTCCTGTTGAGGCTATCTACGCCGACGACGAAATCCCCGACGGACAAGAACATTTTCTTGAGATTAACGAGCGCCTCAGTCGGAAATGGCCGGTCATCAGCGAGAAAATGGACGGGCCCGCAGACGCTGCGGAATGGGATGACGTAACCGATAAACTTCAATACCTCGAAGAAGATTAACGTCAGCGCTTCGAACTAACGCATAAAAAAAGGCCGACGATTGTCGGCCTTTTCTTTGTCTTGAATATGACCAGATCACCTGGCCAAGCAGCGATTAGCGTGCAAGACCACCGGTCTCAATGCGGGTGACCAGAGCTTTGGCAGGCATGTAGCCTGAAATCAGCTCACCGCTCTCGGTGACGATTGCAGGAGTACCACGAAGGCCGACTTTGCGACCCGCTTCAAACTGATCGTTGATAGAGCTTGCATCACACTGCTGCGGTGACAAACGCTCACCCGCTTTGGCTTTGGTCAACGCTTCATTGCGATCGTCAGAACACCAAACCGATGCGGCCTTTTCCCATGAAGCCGTGTTCGGCCCGGAACGCGGGTAGAACAAGTATCGAATCTCGATACCTTCCTGATGGTAGGCGTCCATTTCCTGGTGCAGCTTGCGACAGTAGCCGCAGTCGACGTCGGTGAACACAGTAATTTGGTGCTTCGTTTCGCCTTCAGGGCTGTATACGATCATGTCTTCCTGGCCAATGCTGGCCATCAGATTCTGACGGGCTGTGTTGCGACGCAGATCAGTCAGATTAACGCGTGTCTCAAGATCGATTAAATCGCCGCGCAGCGCGTACTTGCCGTCGCCCGAAATGTAAAGCACCTGACCACCGCTGTCGATTTCAAACCAGCCGGGAACCGGGGCTTCAGCGATGTCGTCCGGGCTCAGAGCCGGGAACTTCTTACGCACAGCATCCAGATCAAGTGTTGAACTGATCGTGGCCGGACCGGATGAGTCAGCTGCCGCCATGACTTTTGGTGTATCGCTGGCCGCGTCGCAGGCACTAAGCAGGACCGCGCCGGCGAGCGCCGCGGAAATTGATAATCGTTTAAACATAATAGGTGTTCCCGTGTATTTCTTTTTAAAAGAGGCTTCAAAGCTCGGACCACGCTTCACGGCGCAGGTTCCGAACTGTTCAACGGCGGAAAGTCTAGCAAAAATATAGCGCCGGGTTATAAAAAGCAGACGAAAAACCAACAAAAAAGCCGCACGGACTCAATCCAGTGCGGCTTTTGGGTTTATGGCGTCTGGGCCCTGCGTGTCGTTAACCGCGGGGATGGTGCTTTGAATGAAAGTCTTTCAAACGCTCCTGAGCGACGTGTGTATAAATCTGTGTTGTTGATAAGTCACTGTGCCCTAACAACATTTGCACAACCCGGAGATCAGCACCGTTGTTGAGGAGATGGGTCGCGAACGCATGTCGAAGCGAGTGCGGTGACAGTTCTTTACCAATAGAGGCCTTGCGGGCGTATCGCTTGATAATGTGCCAAAAGGCCTGACGAGTCATACGATCACCGCGTCGGGTCGGGAACAGATAGTCAGTCTGTCGCTCCAGCAAAATCTCGAGGCGGGCACCTTGCACAAAGCGACCAATCCAGTCCATCGACTCCTCGCCCAGCGGTATCAATCGCTCACGGTCACCTTTACCGACAATGCGAACAACGCCCTGGTTAAGGTTGACCTGACTGAGTTTTAGATTAATGAGTTCTGAAACCCGTAGCCCTGTTGCATACAAGACTTCGAGCATGGTGCGATCACGGAAGCCGAGCGGATCGCTGATTTCCGGCGCGCTTAGCAGGTCCTCGACCTTACCTTCAGACAATGTCTTGGGTAGTGTGCGGCCAATTTTCGGCATCTGAATATTGGCTGTTGGATCACCCTGCACCTGATCTTCGCGTACAAGATAGCGGTAGAATCGCCGAAAGCTGGAAAGCTGTCGTGCCGTTGAGCGTGGTCGCGCTCCTTTTTCTACCCGGGCCGCAATAAACTCAACCAGATTTTCTCGCGAAGCGGCCACCATATTAATGTGTTGTGCTTCCAACCATCGGGACAGCGCCATGAGATCGGCACGGTACGCAGCCAAAGTATTTTTGGACAGGCCTCGTTCCATCCAGATCGCGTCAAGGAAAACATCAATGATGTTCTTGCCGTCATCAGGTTGCCCGTTCACTGGTCCTTGTTTTTCAAATTCTCTTTCTGACATTGCCGCGCTCACGTAAATTTCCTCTGGATGTTATCTGCCCCGATGACATCATCCGGGCAAAATGCATGGCGTTCTTGACCCGTTTCAAGTCGGGTCAACCGCCGGTCCAAACCGCGCAGTATCGTTCGCTGCGCCACTCAATTCTTCATCAAACTACGCACTTAGTATGCGATGTGCGGTTGAAAACTACAGTGATACGTGTCTCAAATTTAATGGTAAATAACATAAGTTGAACCACGTCACAGTTTCGAGGAAAATTAATGGCTTACCCGCTAAGGGAAATTCCTCTTGGATAGCAGAAATCGCTACTTAACCCCTATATTATTGATTTATGGCGTAGTTTCTGTGACGAGTCTCATACTTGTTACATTAATCGCCGTATTATTTTTAGTGTTGCCTTTTGGCCTTAATTCGAGGCGCGCGGTGGTTAGTCGCATGGCCCGATTCTGGTTCGGAATCACGGGAGTGAGGCTAAAGGTTAACAGCTTCAATCATATCGATTCCGGTCCCTGTGTGATCGTCGCCAATCACGCAAGCTATCTTGACGGCTTAATTTTAAAGGCCGTACTTCCACCGCGTTTTGGCTTTGTTATTAAACGCGAAGTAACGCGCGTACCGTTAATACATTTTCTCCTGCGCCGCATTGGCTCTGAATTCGTGGAGCGACGTAATCGCTACCGTAGCGGACAAGATGCCCGACGCATTGTTGAGCTGGCCAAGAGCGGAAACTCAATCGCTGTTTTTCCGGAAGGTACGTTTACAGCGCAGCCAGGACTTGCCCAATTTCGTCCGGGTGCTTTTGCGGCCGCGGTAGCGGGAGAGCTGCCGGTCGTGCCTGTTGTTATCGAAGGCTCACGCGCGATGTTGTCAGCCGATCGATTTTTGCCAAGACCAGGAGCGATTACCGTTACCGCCCTGCCACCTCTGCACGTTAGCGGGGAGGGTCGTGATGCCATGAAAGACATGGCCAAGCGGAGTCGCGCGGCCATTCTGGACGTACTTAACGAGCCAGATCTTTGCCTGCCAAACTCGAGCCCATCAGAATTGCAGCATCAAGTACAACGCGAGAACAACTCCGGCAGCTAAACCAAGCGTTCGAAACGAACTCCCCGACACGGTGGTTTGATCCAGCGTAAAAAACCCCGGGTAGTTATAGGCAAAGTGATTGCCGCTTCTGAACCGAACCGTTTCAACGTCGTCCATGTAAGCCTGCATGCGCTCTGCCGGAACGAACAACGCTTTTGGCTTGAGCTCGGTGGCAAACAAAAGTGTTTTACCCTGCCGTGAGACAGCGTCTTTATATTCAAACCATTCATTACTAATACTCTGCTCGCTCACGTCTATTTTAGGCGCACGTCCCGTCGTTACTTTGATAGCGTGTTTTAAAGCTCCGTCCATACCCAGTTGCAACGGAAAACTGTCGTCCAACTTGGTGGGGAAATCGTTCACAAACTCGGTAGTCAGCTGCAAATAGCGCCCTGGATGAGATTCTACGAGATCGACAATCTGATAACGCTCAATTGTTTCGAGCACATTACTTTCGGGATCGTCTACCGTAGCGACTGGCTCCAGGGCTTCGAGCCTGCAGCCAGTGGCCTGACGAGCACCCAGCAAATAATCTTCCCACAGCGTCCGCTCATCTTTGGAGTTTAAATAGAAGCGCATGTTGTCGGCGCGGTGGAAAAAATATTTACGCCTGATGGTCAGCAAAGCATTAGTTCTATACTCGGCAAAGTCGTATTCGTGCACGAGCTCGAATACAGTTCGAGTCAGATCAAACGGCAACCGGCAAAGGTCTTTTCCTTCGGCAGTGAGCTCAAGCCCAAAGCCGTAACTGAGTTGAGCACTGTGTTCAATGTCTCCAGCCTGTGCTTGTATTGTCGGGTCGAAATATACCGTTTTACCGCCTGTCTCAACTTTCACAATCATGTGATCGAACTGATACGCAGAGGGGTTCAAACCAGCAATTTTCTCACCTACTCTCGAGTTCACCAGAACCAGCGTAGCGGCAACACCAATGCGCCTCAGTAAAGCAACCATTAGATTCGACTTATCTTTGCAGTCGCCAGCGCGTTTCTTTAACGTGCGCTCCGGCGTCTTGGGCGTATGCGTGTAAATGCCGTGATTCTCACCGCGGTAACGCACGTTGTTCTGCACAAAACGAACAATTCTTAACAGGTCCGTCTCGTGCTCGCCCGTCAGCTCCAGCAAGTCAATATTATGCATATCAATCTGTGTATCAAGGACGCCATTCGCTTCGTAGTAAGCATACAGATGTCGGGATACTTCTGGCCACGTATTAGCAGTTGTGAACTGCAAAAAATCGCTCCACACCCAGGCGGGCATGTACTGACCTCTCGCCATCGGTGCGAGATTCTGCCAATGCTGATAAAACTCTGCGCCGGCGTCCAAACGTTTAACCTCTCCGAGCGTTTGACTGGCGCCTCCGTACTGCATCAGCAGATCAGTGTGGCCCGCATTAATCACTCGCACGTACTGGCTCACCACCGGACATTGCCAGGCCAACCAAAACGTCGACAAGTACGACTTTCCATGCAGCGGATGGGTACTGGCAAAATTGCAGAAAGTCATCTGAACGTCGAGAATATCGCCGACGCGCAAATCATCGATCGTTAACGCAACGGTTTTACGCCCCGTTACAATGTGGCTCTCCAGAGAGGTTTCTCGCTGGTAAACCGCAATATTCTCCGGATCCAGAGCATTGATACGTTTATCGCCCCGGATAATGACGACGTGATGGAAAAAGACTCTTTGGTGCTTTTCGTTCAGCTCGGAAACGAGCAGCGACGCGTCTTCAAGCCTCGAGGCATCGTTAATTTTCTGAACTGTTCGCGTGTAGGAAAACGTCCTCTCACGGTCGACGTAGTCTTGATAGTCTGTCAACAGGTAATAAAACGGAGACCCGGAATCGTGCTCGTAGGCAAAATCGACTGGATGGTCTTTTATCCACTGCGGCACGACCTCGATGGCATAGAGTTTTTCTATCGGTGCATCCACATATTTTCCGGCAACTTATTAAAGACTAGACATTTTTATAGAGTTCGAGCTTGAATTTCTGTGATCCATCTAACGTTATGTCATAAAGCCGCGCCAAGATCAGTAACAATGTCCCGGGATACGGTTTTCCAGCTGTTTTTTTCGATTAACGGCCTGCGGAAGTTGACGCCGAAGCACCCGTTTTTGAATCCGGGGAAAGTTTACGGGCAAAACCCGCCACAATGTCGGCGAAAGCGGTCTCAAATTCCTTGCGAGCGCGCACGAGAAGCGGAGAGATTAGGGACAGCCGCTTATGCTATCGACGCCCATGCGCTATACTTTGCGCCCCTTTCTGACAGTTGATCCAGACGCATATGGCAACTTTTAATACTTCTATCAATGAAGATATGGACATGCTGCGTGACGCCGTACGGCGCTTTTCAGACGCAGAGCTGGCACCCGTAGCAGAGCAAATTGATCGCGACAACGCATTCGATCCGCAACTATGGCTACAAATGGGCGAGCAAGGCCTGCTCGGCATGACCGTTCCCGAGGCCTACGGTGGCAGCGAAATGGGGTATCTCGCACACGTTGTCGCCATGGAGGAAATCTCCCGTGGTTCGGCGTCCGTGGGTTTGTCGTACGGAGCACACTCGAATCTGTGCGTGAACAATCTGTACCTGAATGGCACGGAAGCACAGCGGGAAAAGTATTTGCCAAAACTGTGCTCGGGCGAATGGATTGGCGCGTTAGCCATGTCCGAACCCGGAGCGGGTTCCGACGTTGTCGGTTCCATGGGTTGCAAAGCCACCGAACACGACGATCATTTTTTAGCCAACGGTAACAAAATGTGGATCACCAACGGTCCGGATGCCGACGTCCTGATCGTCTACATGCGCACCAAAGAAAACGACACCAGCTCGCGCAGCATAAGCGCGTTTATAGTCGAAAAAGGCATGCCTGGCTTTAGCACGGCGCAGAAGCTGGACAAACTGGGTATGCGTGGTTCGAACACCTGCGAGCTGGTATTCGAAAACTGTAAAATCCCGAAGGAGAATCTGCTGGGCGAACTGCACGGCGGTGTTTACATTCTTATGCGCGGTCTCGACTCAGAGCGACTGGTTCTGTCCGGCGGTCCCATAGGGATAATGCAAGCCGCCATGGATCTGGTGCTTAGCTACGTTCACGAACGCAAACAATTTGGCAAAGCCATTGGCGAGTTTGGCATCATGCAGGCAAAAGTGGCCGACATGTACACGCTGTTGCAAGCCAGCCGAGCCTTTACATATCGAACGGCTGAGCTGTTTGACGCGGGCGTCCCAACCCGCCAGGACTCGGCCGCGTCGCTGCTGATGGCTTCGGAGAGTGGCGTCAAACTCGCCCTCGAAGCTATCCAGTCTCTGGGCGGTAACGGGTACATTAACGACTATCCCGCCGGTCGCCTGCTGCGCGACGCCAAACTCTACGATATCGGTGCGGGTACAAACGAAATTCGGCGCATGCTGATTGGACGCGAACTGTTCCGCTCTTCGAGCTAAGTCCGGTTCTTTCTCCGCAGCTAATTAAGTTTGCCGTAAGGCACTATTTAAATAACCAAAACCGCAAGAGACTTGCTGGAAAAACGTAAAGGCAGAATTACTATGAGCTCAGATCCAATTGTTATTGTCGGTGCCAAACGCACCCCTATTGGCTCGTTTCAAGGCACTCTTTCAGGTGCTACTGCGATAGATCTCGGAGCGGCAGCCAACCGCGCGGCACTGGCTCAAGCTGGTGTTGACGGTGCTGATGTGAGCGAAATCATTACGGGCTGCGTACTTCCGGCCGGTGTAGGCCAGGCACCTGCTCGTCAGGCGGCCCTGGCTGCCGACGTGCCAATTAACGTGCCCTGCACTACCGTAAACAAGGTATGCGGATCAGGCATGAAAACCGTCATGATGGGTCATAATGCTCTGGTTGCAGGAGCCGCCGACATCGTCCTTGCAGGCGGTTTGGAATCGATGAGTAACGCACCCTACCTGTTACCCAACGCGCGTAGCGGCTACCGCATGGGCCACCAGCAGACACTCGATCACATGTTCTACGACGGCCTGCAAAACCCCTACGACGGCAACATGATGGGGCACTTTGCGGAAGCCACCTGCGACCGCTACTCGTTTACTCGCGAACAGCAAGACCAGTTTTCGATTGAATCAGTTGAGTGGGCACTCGCCGCTATCGAAGAAGGACGATTTGACGACGAGATCACCCCCGTCACATTTACCGCCCGACGCAAAGAAGTCACGGTAGAAAAAGACGAAGAGCCGTTTAACTGTGATGTCGCTAAAATCCCGGCCATGCGCCCGGCCTTTCGACGTGACGAAGGAACGGTTACAGCCGCAAGCTCGTCTTCCATATCTGACGGCGCCGCTTCGCTTGTATTGATGAAAGCCAGCACAGCTGCCGCTCGCAATCTCAACGTGCTCGCAACAATCCGCGGCGCCACGGGCTTTGCGCACGAACCAGAATGGTTCACCACGGCACCTTCTTCCGCTATCAAAAACCTGCATGAACAGCTTGGCTGGAGTTCTGAATCAGTCGACCTGTATGAAATTAACGAAGCATTCGCCTGTGTCACCATGGCCGCGATGCATGACGTTGGCATCACTCGTGACAAGGTAAACGTAAACGGTGGCGCGTGCGCACTCGGACATCCGATTGGCGCAACCGGATCAAGACTGCTTGTGACACTGATCTACGCACTGCGTAATCGTGGTCTCAGTCGAGGCGTAGCCTCGCTGTGTATCGGCGGTGGTGAAGCGCTTGCTGTGGGTATTGAAGTCTGAATTGAGTGTCCCTACATACTTCGTTTCTGCGAGGATGATTGAATCGCAGAACTATTGAGTTATGCGAATGACATGCAGGAGCGGCATCTTGCCGCGACGAAGCGATTGGACATCTTGATCCGGCACGTTTAATCCCGGCAAGATACCCCGAATACGCACTCTTATTGACCCGAAGGGTCAATCTTGGAAGTGCCCTTGAGGTGCGAGCTTTACTTGGCCCGAAGGGCCAGGAGAAGTGCCCTTGGGGTAAGCACTCCAGTTGATCCGGAGGATCAGGCGGAGTGCGCTTAGGGCATGACGTGCCAGGGCGTGAGATGAATACTCTTCAGGTTTAACCTGTTTTTCGAATTTAGAACATTTAACCAGCCAAGGAACTCAACATGATTTTAGAAAGCGCTCGCGCCGTCATCAGTGGCGGTGCCTCCGGACTGGGCTACGCAGTAGCTGAACACATTGTAACCGCCGGTGGTCAGGTGACTCTGCTGGATATAAATGAAGACGCTGGACAGGCCGCCGTCTCCAAGCTGGGCAGCGCGGCTCACTTTGTTCGCACAGACGTAAGCGACGAGGAGAGCGTTGAAGCCGCGGTCAAGGCTGCCGTAGCCCACATGGACGCCATAACGCTTTCCGTGAACTGTGCCGGCATTGTCGGCCCTGCTATGGCGCTCGGAAAAAAAGGGCCCATGCCCGGCGCTAAATTTGAGCAGGTGCTGAAAGTTAACCTGCTCGGATCTTTTTTATTGGCTCGTACCAGCGCAGAAGCCATGGTCGACAATCCCGAAAGCGAAAACGGTGAGCGAGGCGTCATTATTAATACGGCATCGGTGGCCGCTTTCGAAGGACAAATTGGACAATCGGCCTACTCGGCCTCCAAGGGCGGCATCGTCGGCATGACAATACCGCTTGCACGTGAGTTTGCGCGTTACGGTATTCGCGTCATGACCATTGCACCCGGTATTTTTCTCACTCCCATGATGGAAGGGCTGCCGGAACACGTTCAAGAATCGCTGGCGGCACAAGTTCCGTTTCCGAGCCGCTTGGGCAAACCATCCGAATTCGCTCATCTTGTGGCCAGTATTTACGCTAATCCGATGCTAAATGGTGAAACCATCCGACTGGATGGCGCGATTCGTATGCAGCCCAAGTAGCGCTAAAGGCAGCCGATTTGCCCAAAACAGTGAATTTCATTGCATTTCTCTGGTCACAGTGAAGCATAACCTGCAAACACGAGCCTGACCGACATCACTCGGCGCCTCCAAAACGGTGAGTGACTTACGCCAAATTCGCATGGTCCGGATTTGAATGGCTCAGGTTTGAATTACCTTGGTTTGAATGACCTTGGTGTGAATGACCTTGGTTTGAATGACCTTGGTTTGAATGACCTTGAGTAACTCGTTTGACGTTCGGTTGACGTTGAATAATGCCCTTGGGGTACGCACACTACTTGACCCAAAGGGTGGGGCGGAGTGCTATTGGGGGAATACACCCTCTTGACCCGAAGGGTTAAGCGAAGTGCCCTGAAGGCACGCTCGCTCAGGTATGAGTAACAACGGTTTTAACCGGACACCGATTTTATACGCTGGAGATACAGAATGATTCGCATTGTTGCACTTGTGTTTTTCGCCGGGCTGCTCAGCGCCTGCTCAACCAACCCGGTCGCCATACCACCCTCAGCGAAGGTTTCCGATACCAAAAGTTCGGCACTCACGGTTCCCGTGCACTACACAACACTCGAGAACGGCCTCAGAGTGGTTGTTTCGGAAGACAGTTCGGTACCGACGGCAACCGTAGCTGTTTACTACAACATTGGCTTTCGCAACGAACCGCGCGAGCGCACAGGCTTTGCTCACCTTTTCGAACATATGATGTTTCAGGGCTCTGAAAACCTCGGCAAGATGGAATTCATCAAACTTGTTCAAAGCAACGGCGGTGTCCTAAATGGCTCCACGCGCTTTGACTTCACTAACTACTACGAAGTGGTACCGGCCAATAAAGTCGAAACCATGCTGTGGGCCGAAGCCGACCGCATGAAAGGCCTGGCGATCACGCAGGACAATCTGACCAACCAACAGGGCGTGGTCAAAAACGAAGTGAAGGTAAACGTGCTCAACCAGCCTTACGGCGGCTTCCCGTGGCTCGACGTGCCCGCCTACGCAAACGAGAACTGGCACAACAACCACAACTTCTACGGTGATCTCAAAGACCTCGACGCGGCCACACTGGAAGACGTGCAAGACTTCTTTGACACTTTTTACGCGCCAAACAACGCCGTCCTTGTTGTCGTTGGCGACGTCGACACGGATGAGGTCATGGACATGATTGAGCGTCACTTCGGTGACATTGAACCGTCCGTCCTGCCCCCTGAAGTCGACATTTCCGAGCCTCGTCAGGTAGAGGAAAAACGGGTCGCGAAGGTTTATCCGAAAGCACCGCAACCGGCCTTGGCTATCTCTTACCACATGCCAGAGCGTAACTCTCCAGAGTATTACGCAATGGGCATTATCACCGAACTGCTGCTGTCCGGAAAAGACAGTCTGTTTTATAAAAAACTGGTCAAAGAAGCGGGTATTACCTCCTCCGTCAGCGGCGGCGTCAACCTGATTGGAAACATGTACAACTACAACGGCCCAATGAACTGGCACATGTCGTTGATTCACGATCCGAAAGTAAACGCCGACGACATCATGGTAATGGTAGACGAAGTCATTGAGGGTCTGCGCACCAAAAAGGTGTCTCGCGACGATATTGACTTGGCCCGAACCAAAATGCGCTCCGGCTTCTACAGCCTTCTGGGCAGCCCCACCAAATTCGGTGTGGCCGACCTGCTCGCTGTTTTTGCCTTGTTTGATGACGACCCCGGACGCATCAATCGGTTAGAACAAGAATTCGACGCCGTCACCCCGGACTTAATCTTGCGAACAGCACAGGAGTACCTGCGCCCCGGTAACCGACTTGTACTGGAAGTCACCGATGGTCAGGCGCAAAGCTCAGAAGGAGTAGCCCAATGAATTTCTATTCTTTAAAGCGGTTTTTCACAGTCGCACTTGTTGCTGGCGTTTACGCAACCTGCCAGTCGCCCGCCTTGGCTAAGGAGCTACCTCCCGAAGGCGGTCCGGCCCGCGACTTTAATCTGCCAGCTATCGAGCGACTTACGCTAGACAACGGTCTGCGTGTGACGATGGTGCCGTTTGGCAAAATCCCCAAAACGGTCATCCGCGTTGATGTTCGCACGGGCAATTTAAATGACGGCGACAACGTCTGGCTGTCCGACCTGACCACGGAACTTATGAAAGAAGGCACGGCGCTTCGGTCGTCCGAACTGATAGCCGAACAGACGGCTCGCATGGGTGGCAGCCTGTCTATTGGTACCGGCCTTGATCAAACCTACGTCGGTCTTTCGGTACTGTCCGAATTTGCCACCGACGCCATTGCGCTTGCGGCCGAAGCCTTGCGTCAACCAGCGTTTCCCGCCGACCAGTTAGAGCGTTTGCGTTCCAGCCTCCAACGCAACCTCAAACTGTCACTGAGTCGGCCACAGTCAATTGCCTCGTCAGCGTTTGTCGAGCTCTTGTACCCCGACCACCCTTACGGCCGGGCTTATCCTACAGAGCAGCAGCTGGCTGGCTACACGCTTGAGCAAATTAAAGACTACTACCAAAATAATTTTGGCGCGCAGCGCAGTCACATACTTGTTGGCGGTCAATTTGATCGTGACAAAGTACTGGCAACGATTAAACGAAATTTTGGTGACTGGCAAAGGGGACCCGCACCGCTGGTCTATCCTCCGCGAATCAGTAGCAGCCATCGACTCAAGCTCATTGACCGTCCCGACGCGCCTCAGTCGACTGTCATCATCGGTTTGCCGGTTCCAGATCAGGCCTCGCCGGAATACAGCGCTCTTGCGCAAATGCAGACTTTGCTTGGCGGTTACTTTTCATCGCGCATTACAGCTAATATCCGAGAAGACAAGGGCTACACATACTCGCCCCGAAGCGGAGTCAACAATCAATTTCGCACGGCTTACTGGACCCAGTCAGCCGACATCACGACCGAACACACCGGCGACGCCCTCAACGAGATTTTCTCGGAAATCGAGATTATGCAAAACGAGCTTCCATCGGAGGTAGAGGTTGAGCGCACTCAGAACTATCAAACCGGTACGTTTGTGTTGTCGCATGCGACACCGGGTGGCTTGTTGGCGCGTATTTCTCAAATGGCGCTGCACGGACTACCCAACAACCATCTGGACACTTACCTGTCCAAAATTAACGCCATTACGCCTGAGCAGTACCGAGAAATGGCGAAAAAACATCTGCTTACCGATCAAATGACGATTGTGATTGTTGGCGATCTGGACAAAGTCATCCCTCAGCTGGACAGCGTTCCGGCGCTGGCCGGAGCGACCCGACTGTAAGACCGGTCCGACAATAGTTGCCTCTTCTATTGACCTCCCTATAATGAGTCGGTCAATAATGGCGCAGTACAGCATTCGCCCCGGATTGTTCCGGGGCGGCCAGAAGAGGTGAGCGAGTGATTGAACGTGATGTGATGGAATACGACCTTGTGGTCGTCGGCGCAGGTCCTGCCGGGCTTGCGACAGCAATACGTTACAAACAGCTGAATGCAGACGCCACCGTTTGCATTCTCGAAAAGGCTTCAGAGGTTGGCGCGCAGATTTTATCGGGCGCCGTTATGGAGCCTGGCGTGCTGGACAAGCTGCTTCCGGAATGGCGCGACCACAAACCCGCCATTTGCGTAGAGGCGCAGAAAGACCGGTTTGCCTACATGACCAAAAACAAAACGGTCACCCTGCCCACTCCGCCACAGCAAAAGAACCACGGTAACTTCATTATCTCGCTCGGCTCTCTGTGCAGCTGGATGGGAAGTAAGGCTGAAGAACTCGAAATAGATGTATTTCCGGGTTTTGCAGGTGCCGAAGCGTTGTTTAACGACCAGGGCGAAGTAATTGGAGTTCGCTGCGGCGACATGGGCGTCGCCAAAGACGGAACCCACGGTCCCGGATTTGCTCCGGGTGTCGACATCCACGCCAAATTCACGGTACTGAGCGAAGGCTGCCGAGGCAGCATCTCAAAGCAACTGATAAAGAAATTCGAACTGGATGCCGGTAAGTCACCACAAACGTACGGGCTCGGATTCAAAGAGCTGTGGCAGCTCCCGGAAGGTCGAACCCAGGCTGGCAACATTCAGCACACCATAGGCTGGCCGCTTAACTCAACAACGTACGGCGGCAGTTTTTGCTACCAACTCGACCAGGACCGACTCTACATCGGGTTCGTGAGTGGCCTGGACTATGCCGATCCGGAATTTAGCCCGTTCGAAGCGTTTCAGCAGTTTAAGCACCACCCCGAAATGAAGGCTCTACTCGAAGGCGGAGAAATACTGTCTTCCGGCGCTCGCACCATCATCGAGGGTGGCCTGCAGTCGTTACCCAAACTGGATATGCCAGGAGCGCTGTTAGTTGGCGACTCGGCTGGCACCATCAACGTGGTGAAAATCAAAGGCATCCACATGGCCATGGGCTCCGGCGTTCTGGCAGCCGAACACCTGTCCTCCGCCAAAACGACCGAGGGATTTGACGCCCTTTGGCGCGCCTCACCAATGAACGGCGAATTGAAGAAAATTCGTAACATCCGCCCGGGCTTCGCTAAAGGTCTCTGGCGTGGCCTGATTACAGCGGCTATCGAAACGGTCACCATGGGCAAACTGCCCCGTACGCTGGACAACCATTCTGATCACGACTCATTGAACAAACTGGATGGTTATACGGCTCCGGATTATGGCTGGGTCAACCGTGACCTGCCGCCTCGTGACCGCCTGGCCTCTGTTTATTTTGCTTCAAACGAGCACGACGAGGACCAGCCTATTCACTTGAAAGTGACAGACACCGATTTGTGCGTCACCAAATGCGCTGAGGAATACGGTAATCCGTGCACCAAGTTCTGCCCGGCTGGCGTGTACGAAATAGTTGAAGAAGAAGGTAACAAACGTCTTCAAATTAATTCGGCCAACTGCGTTCACTGTAAAGCCTGCGACATTAAAGACCCTTATCAACAAATTAACTGGACCACGCCGGAAGGTGGCTCTGGTCCGAACTATCAAAACTTGTAAACGCGCGCCGCGCGTTACCCGAACACTGACTAATTAGATTTACTGGAGAAAAGCATGAAGATTATTGCCTGCGTTAAACGGGTGATTGATTACAACGTTCGCGTTCAAATCAATCGCGAAGGCAATGGTGTCGTCACCGACGGCGTCAAAATGAGCATGAATCCTTTCGACGAAATTGCTATTGAAGAAGGCCTGCGCTTGAAAGAAAAAGGCGTGGCTGATGAGCTGATTGCGGTCAGCATTGGTGGTAGCGATTCGCAACAGCAGCTACGCACTGCACTTGCCATGGGGGCTGATCGTGCCATTCTAATCGAGAACGCCGAAGACCTGGTTCCGCTGGGCGCAGCCAAACTATTGCTCAAAGTCATTGAGAAAGAGCAACCCGGCCTCGTTATTCTGGGTAAACAGGCCATTGACGATGACCGTAACCAAACAGGTCAGATGCTCGCCGCGCTTTGGGGTCGTCCTCAGGCGACCTTCGCGTCGGAACTGAAACTGGAAGGCGACACGGCCACCGTGACTCGCGAAGTCGACGCCGGCATGGAAACCATTGAAATCGACCTTCCAGCAGTCGTCACCACAGACCTGCGTCTTAACGAGCCACGCTTCGTTAAAATGCCTGACATTATGAAAGCGAAGAAGAAGCCACTGGACGTGATTGCCGCGGACAGCCTGGGCGCTGACGCAGCTCCGGCTGTCGGCACCAGCGACTTCTCTCCACCACCTACACGCGAAGCCGGTATCATCGTCGAGTCAGTCGAAGACCTGGTTAGCGCACTCAAAGCACGAGGATTGGTTTAATGAGCACAGCACTAGTCATTGCCGAACATGACGGCACAGAACTCAATCAGGCAACCGCACGCACGCTTACAGGTGTTACCCCACTTGGCAGTGCTGACGTAGCCGTATTCGCCAAAAGTGGCGCTGACATCTGCGCTCAAGCTGCGGAACTGGCGGGCGTAGGCAAAGTTCTCCACGTCGAGAACGACGCCAATGAGCACCAGTTGGCCGCCGTGCTGGCACCTCAAATTGCCGAGCTCGCGGCCAACTACGAAGTAGTCGCTTTTCCATCTACCACTTTTGGCAAAGACCTGGCTCCACGAGTGGCGGCCCTGCTTGACGTGCACCAGGTGAGCGACGTAATGGAAGTGATCGACGCGAAGAACTTCCAGCGACCTATTTATGCTGGCAACGTCATTATTAAAGAAAACACAGACGCCTACGCTAAGGCGGTTTTGACCATTCGTTCAGCGTCTTTTGCAGCCGCCGGGAATGGCGACAGCGCCGCCGCAATTGAAACCGTCTCGGTTTCAGCCGACATTCCTTCTCACACTCGCTTTAAATCGCTTGAAGCTCAAAAATCAGAGCGTCCCGACCTGCAAAGCGCAGCTTGGGTTGTATCTGGCGGACGTGGCGTAGGCTCTGAAGAACAGTTCAGTGTCATCTACGATTTGGCCGACAAAGTGGGCGCAGGTTGCGGAGCTTCACGTGCGGCGGTTGACGCCGGCTTTTGTCCCAACGATATGCAGGTTGGACAAACCGGTAAAATCATTGCGCCAGACGTGTACTTTGCGTTTGGTATCTCTGGTGCCATCCAGCACATCACCGGCATTAAAGACGCCGGCACGATCGTGGCGATCAACAAAGATTCCGAAGCACCGATTTTTGAAGTGGCCGACATCGGCATCGTCGGCGATCTTTTCGAGATTGCGCCCAAGCTGGGTGAAGCGCTGCAACAATAATCTGGCGGTCAACTCGCCTGAAGAACGACTAGCGGTTGCACGGTGTGCAACCGCTTTTTTGTTGGCCGACCACGTGCTGTGGGATAAACTGAGTGAAACAGAAGCCAACTGAATAGTACAAACTCAATTATTATTTTCGCTTGATTATTACTGTCGTGGGACAAAAAAATACAGTGACTATAACCGCCCGCTACCAGCAAGATCTCGAACGAAATCGGTGGCAATCTGACGATGCCCAGCGACGAGCTGTGCAAGCCTTGGACGAGCTGCGACGAGAGCTTCTGGAACCATCAGAGCACCCCACATTTTGGTCACGATTGTTCGGAGAAAAAGTCGCACAACCGATTCGAGGATTATATCTGTGGGGTGGCGTTGGTCGGGGTAAAACCTATTTGATGGATTTGTTTTACTCGGAGCTTGGTGACATTCCGCGCCGTCGACAACACTTTCACCGCTTCATGCTCGATGTACACGCACAGCTCAACACTCTTAAGGAAGTGAATGATCCGCTGGCGAGGGTAGCCAAGCGAATACATTCGACGGCGCGCGTTATCTGCTTTGACGAATTTTTTGTAGCCGATATAGCCGACGCCATGATACTCGGGCGCCTGTTCGAAAAGCTCTTCGAACTGGGTACCGTTTTGGTGGCGACCTCGAACGTGCCCCCTGACGACCTGTACAAGGGCGGCTTACAGCGCAGCCAGTTTCTACCCGCGATAGAAGCGCTCAAACATCATACTGCGATTCTCGAGGTCGACGGCGGCGAAGATTACCGCCTCAGCGTATTGAAGCGCTCAAATACCTACCTGTTTCCTCATACCGAGAACGCGGTTGGCGTACTTCATACCTCGTTCGAACAGCTGGCTCCGGACAGCGGCAGCCAGGGAACCACGCTGGCACTTCAAGGCCGAGAAATCGAGACGGTACGTCGCGCAGACGGCATCGTGTGGTTCACTTTTGACGCCATCTGCAACGGCCCGCGAGGAGCGGCCGACTACATTGAAATAGCGCGCTCGTTTCAGACCGTGTTCATCTCCCAAATCCCGGTACTCGACAGCAACAGCGACGACCAGGCTCGTCGCTTCATTACGCTCGTGGACGAGTTTTATGACCGTCGCGTCAAACTGCTGGTTTCCGCCGACATAGAACTCGACGCTCTTTACCAAGGCAAGCGCCTTGCATTCGAGTTTGAGCGCACCCGCAGCCGAATGATTGAAATGCAGGGAACCGAATATCTGGCGCAGCCCCATATACCGTGACCTTGAACGCAGCCCGAAAAACCCGTGCGCGTTTCACACCTTGTTAAAGTAGCTATCTTGCTATCGTTTATACAGACAGATCTAAACCCAGCGCTTCAACCAGCTTTCGCTCTGTGGTGTATCCAGGAAGTATTGATAGAACCCGGTCAGCCTGACGTAGCCCTCGCTTTCGTACAATGCCTGTCCAATGGTGTTCGTTTTCTGAGTTTCAAGCTTGATTCCGGCACAGCCTGAATCGCGCGCATAATCACGCGCTGCTCTCATCAACGCTCTGCCCACTCCTTTTTGACGCTGGGAATGATCAACATACAAATCGTTCAGGATCAAAATGCTAGAGGCCGACACAGAAGAAAAGGACGGGAATAGCTGAGTGAAGCCAGCTGCTTTTCGGGTTTCCTCATTGTCACCGACGGTCGCTAAAAAAAACCGGGTATCTCCAGCCAGCAGGCGCGCTTTGACGAAATTCTCGGCAAGACTCAAGTCTGAGGGTCTGCCGTAAAACTGCCGATAGCGATCAAAGAGCTGACTCAGCGGTTCAAGATGATCTATTTCAGCGGCGAATACATGCATTAACTCAACTCTCTCTGGTGTCTACGCCATGACGATACCAAAGGAGTAGACCGCGACCAAGGTCAAAGGGTATTGAATAGTTGCCAAGGGTGGGTGAGTATAGAAAATGTGCGATGACATTCGTGCTAACTCATTTTTTTAGTCACCCGGGACCGCGATGACCACCGATACACAAGTTGAGACTTTGATAACGCTTGAGAACTTTGTGCCGTACAGGCTCGCCACGTTATCCCATACAGTAAGTTCGGCGATTGCCGACGCCTACGCGGCACGCTTTGATCTGAATATTCCCCAGTGGCGAATTTTTTGTATTCTAGCGCAACATCCGGGTTTATCAGCACGTGAAGTGGCCGAACAAACGGCTATGGACAAGGTTGCCGTTAGTCGCGCTGTAAATCAGCTGCTGGAACGCGAACTCATTACGCGCAGTTTCGACGCCGGCGATCGACGTCGCTCAATTCTGACACTGAGTAATTCCGGCGTTGAGGTCTACAATCAGGTAGCGCCTTACGCTTTGGAGTACGAAAGACGACTTCTCAGCGGCATGAGCGAAGAGGACATCGCGAGCTTTTATCGAATAGCGAGCGCTCTTCGCAAAGCGGCCGAAAAAATCGAAGGTGAAGAGGCCGCGGAACGTCAAGCCTGACCCGGGTTCGCCGCGCGCTCGTCTGAATGAATGCGGCTAGCGATATCTAATCGTTGAGCGGTTTTTTCTCATAAGGCAAAACCCTGACCAGGAACAGCCCGATAAGTGCCACGACAGCGCCACCCAACAGCAGCGGCCACTGCTCACTGAACTCGGTGAGCGTTCTACCGTTCCACGTCATGGCTCCCGTGCGCATTTTCTCCATCAAGAACGCCACAAAAAACAGGCTTCCCGAGAGCAACATAAGATAACCGAACACTTTCCCAAGCAAATTTACGATGAGCCAGTAAAAACGCTCGATTTCTGCACCTCTGTCAGCACTCACTTGATCTTCTCCACAGTTCTGTTTTCGCCACTGCGCCAATTATGCCAGAACGTAATACGGGTTCTGTAAACATCTATTGCCCAGCCGGGGCTTAAAAACCTGATTTCATCTACCGCGCCGTCTAGATGCCCGGCAGGCTGAGTGTATCAGCACCAAAGCGTGGACTCGCACACGCTGAAATCGTAGTTTCAGGGTGTTGAATGCTCACTATTGTGACGCGCTGCGACAAACAAATAAACAGGGTGCGCCAAGATACGATTCGGCTATACTTCGTAAAGTTACACACGGAACAAATTCGCTGACGAAATCTCGCATTCGTCAATCTTCGCCTGGAAAATCCGGAACTCATCCCTCCGGGATACCTACAACCAATTCGGGGCTTTAGCATGCAACGACGCAGTAGCGATTCCAAACAGCGCTTGATCGACAGTCTGGCTAATCACGGCAAGTCATCCAAGCCGGCTGGTATCAAGATTGATAACTCAACATATCTTCGACAGTACTACCGGTCGGTCACCGCCGAAGATTTGCAAATGCGCACTCAAGAGCAACTTGCGGCTATTGCGCATCTGCATCTGCAAACAGCTAAAAAACGTGAGCCGAATCAGGTTTTAATCGAACTGATTAATCCGGCCGACAACGACGCATTGCTGCCTCCCGGCCGTACCATTGTACAAACCGTTTGCGCCGATATGTCGTTTGTCATCGACACCATTTCTATGGTCATTCAGAGCATGGACCTTGGCATCTATCAAATTTTCCATCCGATCCTGCGCGTGCATCGAACACGAGCGAACGTCATCAAACAAGTGCTTGCAGAGGATGAAACAGCGGCCAAATTTGTTGCAGAGTCGTTTGCCCATTTCGAGATTGATCGGGTTGGCGATCCTGACAAACTAAAAGAACTTGAGCAGCGCATTAGAGCCGCACTTGCTGATGCCCAGGCCTGTACTCGCGACTGGCAGGCCATGCGCAAGAAAGCTCAATCAATTGCTGAAGAACTGCGAAACAACAAGAGCCCCGTACGCGAGAAAGATCGCCTGGAAACAGCCGAGCTACTCGCCTGGATGGCCGATGACCACTTCACGTTTCTGGGTTACCGGGAATACACCGTCGACCCCAAACAAGAAACGCCCCAATTAAAGCCGGTACCCCGCTCCGGATTAGGAATTCTAAGACGCCAAAAGAGCAAAAGCATACGCGTCGACAATCCAAAAATTCAGGCTGCGATTGAACGACAAATCAATTCACGGCAACCACTTATTATTACAAAGGCCAATCAACGCGCTACCGTGCATCGTCCGGTTCACATGGACTACATTGGTGTTAAACGTTTTGACAAAAACGGCAAAGCCACTCGAGAACAACGCTTCCTTGGCCTGTTTACGTCGGCAGCCTACAACCTGAATCCACGAGACATCCCCTATTTGCGACGACGGGTTGAAAAGGTGGTAGAGAGCTTTAACTTCCCTCAACACAGTCACGCCTCAAAAGCGCTCAAGCATATTCTGGAGGCTTTTCCGCGCGACGAGCTGTTCCAAAGCAGCGCGGAGGATCTCAAGCGCATCAGCGAGGGCGTGCTGGGGTTACAGGAACGACAACGTGTAAAACTGTTCATTCGCCGCGATCCGTACAGACGCTTCATTTCGTGCATGATTTACGTGCCGAAAGAAAAATACAGCACCGCCGTGCGTGAGAAAATCGAAAAAATTCTCGTGGACGGGTTCGACGGCACGTCGATAGATTCAAAGGTTTTGATCACCGAATCGCCGCTAGCCCGTTTACAGTGCCGGGTCACGACTCCGCCCACGCATACGCGTCGGCGCAAACTCGAAAACATTGAACAAGACATCGCAGCTGCGGTGCAAACCTGGCGCGGCGAGTTACGCGAAGAATTAATCAGTCGCCTCGGTCCAGCTCAGGGCGCGCCTTTGTTTGACCGCTATGGCACCGGTTTTTCAGCCGCCTATGAGGACGACTTTTCGCCCTATGAAGCCACTTTCGACGTCGAGCGCGTTGCCAACATCTACTCGGGCACCGACATTCAAATGGCGCTCTACCGACCGCCTTCGTTTGGTGAAAGCCACCTGCGCTTTAAAGTATTCCAGAAAGACAAGTCCATCCCTATTTCCGACGTTCTACCGATGCTCGAACATATGGGCATGAAAGTGATTAGCGAGCGCCCTTACCGCAGCGTCCTGGGTGACTCGACGGTCTACGTGCAGGAGTTTGAAATGCTCCCGCGCAACGGCGAAACGATTAATCCGGTTGAAATTGGTCAGCGCTTTCAAGACACATTTGAGCAAACCTGGCGTGGCAACACGGAAAGCGATGGTTTCAACGCCCTGATTGTTACCGCCGGACTTACGTGGCGTGAAGCCGCCCTGCTGCGCGCCTACTGTCGCTATCTGGTACAAACAGGATTGCCGTTCAGCCAGCCGTATATGGAAGAAGTGTTTGGCAAGAGCCCGAACTTTGCACGCTCGTGGATGGAATTGTTTGAACTCAAATTCGATCCCGATTTCTCAAGCAAGAATCGCGAGAACGCCGTTGACCGTAAAATGCGCCAGCTACGCAAGTCGATTAACTCGGTGGAGAGTGCGGACGAAGATCGAATATTCCGCAGTTTCTATGCCGCTCTTGCGGCCACGCTGCGAACGAACTTCTATCAAATGGATGCCGACGGCAACGTCAAGCCCTATGTGTCGTTCAAATTCGATCCGCTAAAAATTCCGGGCCTCCCCAAACCACTTCCAATGTACGAAGTGTTCGTTTACTCAGCGCGAATGGAGGGCGTGCATTTGCGCGGCGGAAGCATTGCTCGCGGCGGTATTCGCTGGTCCGATCGGCGCGAAGATTTCCGTACAGAAGTTCTTGGCTTAATGAAGGCTCAGGTTGTTAAGAACACCGTCATTGTTCCAACGGGCGCCAAAGGCGGTTTCGTTTGCAAACGTCTGCCAACAGGTGATCGTGACGAAATACAACAAGAAGTTATCCGGTGTTACAAGACGCTTATTTTCGGGTTGCTCGATATCACCGGAAACATTGTCAACGACAAACTGATTCCGCCTAGCCAGGTTGTACGCTATGACGGCGACGATCCGTACCTGGTGGTTGCCGCTGACAAAGGCACGGCCACTTTCTCCGATATTGCCAACGGTATTTCGGAAGAGTATGGCTTCTGGCTCGATGACGCTTTTGCGTCGGGTGGTTCGGTAGGCTACGACCACAAAGGTATGGGCATCACCGCCAAAGGAGCCTGGGAAGCGGTTAAACGACACTTCCGCGAAATTGGCGTAGACACTCAAAACGATCCGTTTACGGTTGCCGGTATTGGTGACATGGGCGGTGACGTATTTGGCAACGGCCTGCTGCGCTCGCGCACCATGAAACTGCAAGCGGCCTTCAACCACATGCACATTTTCATCGACCCCGATCCGAACCCCGACACGGGCTTTGAAGAACGGCAACGCTTGTTTAACCTGCCTCGCTCATCGTGGGAGGACTACAACACCAAACTGATTTCAAAAGGCGGTGGCATCTATTCTCGTCAAACCAAAACGCTACCGCTAAGCCCTCAGGCTCGAGCCATGCTCGATCTGAAGGATAAAGCCGACCCGACACCTGATGAAGTGATTCGCGCCATACTGACCATGCAAGTCGATCTTCTCTGGAACGGCGGCATTGGCACTTACGTGAAAGCCGCTTCAGAAACCAACCACGACGCGGGAGACCGCAGCAACGACAAAGTCAGGGTTAATGGTTCAGAGCTGCGCTGCCGCGTCGTTGGCGAAGGCGGTAACCTTGGGTTAACCCAGCTCGGGCGAATTGAATACGCTCTGGACGACGGTAAAGTAAACACCGACTTTATCGATAACGCTGGCGGCGTCGATTGTTCTGACAGAGAGGTCAACATTAAAATTCTGTTGAACCTGGCAATGACACGCAAAAAGCTTTCGCCTAAAGACCGTAATCGATTACTCGCCAAAATGACGGACGAAGTTGAGGTCCTGGTTCTACGAGACAATTATTTCCAGACTCAGGCTATCAGTACACTCGAAAGCGACTCGGTAGATCGCGCCAGTGAACACATGCAGTTTGTTCGTATGCTTGAGCAGAGCGGCGAACTGGATCGTGAGCTGGAGTTCCTGCCCACCGACGCCGCCATCTTGGAGCGACAGCGAAACGGCCGTGGCCTTACACGACCCGAACTGTCGATTCTGTTGTCCTACAGCAAGATCAATTTAATCAACCAGCTGTCTCAATCAGACGAACTCAACAACGAGTACGCCCGGGAAGACTTGCAAACGTATTTTCCAAAACCGCTGCAAAAGAAATACGCCGACCTGATGGGCGATCATCGTCTTGCCCATGAAATTATTGCGACCCAAACCGCGAACAGCCTGGTTAATCGCATGGGCCCAACGTTTGTTGTTCGTACCCAGGAAGAAACTGGAGCTACGGCCGGTGAAATTGCGCGCGCTTATACCATTGCCCGCGAAACGCTTAACCTGCGACCACTGTGGCGTAGCGTTGAAGCACTCGACAACGAAGTTCAAGCTCGGGCGCAGTACCGTATGCTGGCAGAAACGTCTCGCCTGTTGCGACGGGCGGCGCTGTGGCTACTTCAGCGACCTCAGCTTGCCTCAGACACCACGCACGCCATCGCTACATTCGCGCCCGCTATTGCGAATCTGTCGAAGAACCTGGGTGGACTGTTGCACGGAGACGGCCTGACCCAGTTCAGAACTTCGCGCGAAATCTACACCGATATGGGCGTCAGCAAAACACTGGCGCACCAGATGGCGGGCATTCGATACCTGTACTCCGGGTACGACATTGCTCAAGCCGCCCTGCATCTTGGATGCGACGACGAATTTGTCTCGAGCGTGTATTTCCGCCTAACCAGAGGTCTACGCCTCAGCTGGCTTAGCGAGCAAATTGAACGACTTCCTGTGCGCGGTCGCTGGCAGGCCTTGGCACGCGGTACGCTGCGCGAGAATCTCTATGAGATTCGCAGAGCGGCAACCATAAGCGCCGTAAACGGCAGCAAGTCAGACGACAGCAAAATCGTAGCCAATTCCTGGCTGGAAAATCACGCCAAAGCCATCGAGCGCGCACAACGCGTGGTAACCGATATGCGCAGCATGGGATCAATGGACTTCTCAACGCTGTCGGTTGCGGTTCAGGAAATGCGTAAACTGGTCATCGACTGATAGACTGGTGACAGAACCCTGTGCAAACCTTTGCACGTTGCAGCGGCGCCGGGTAAGCCGGCGCCGCCTCAATCACCTGCTCCCCTCTTCATGAGTTAACCTTAAGGACACACTATGCAAGCAAGAATTATTCTCTGGCTGCTTGGTCTCTCGTTTATCGGCTTCGGTATCTGGGCGCTTGTTGCACCCGCCGGATTCTCAAATCTGGTCCATTTCCAGCTGAAGGACGCTATCGGCGTAACCGAAATGCGGTCGTTCTACGGCGGTCTGGAATTTGGACTCGGTGCTTTTTTTATCTTTTGTGCTGTCTACGCAAGTGCGGGCACGTCAGGTATGCGACGGGCAGGCCTGCTTCTGGGCGTTTTCGTTCTCGGATGTCTGGCCACTGCAAGAACCTTTGGTTTGATCATCGACGGCAGCGCAAGCCCTGTTATTTTTGGCGCTCTGGCTTCCGAAGTATTAGGCGCGTTGGCCTGCTTTTGGGCGTTACGCTTCGAGCAGTAAGCGGGTGCAAAGTGTGCGACACTGGGCAGCCGCATCACTGTAAAACACCTGCCGAGCCTGATCTAACGTGACCCAACCCAGCACGCACGCCTCAGAAGAAAAAACCTCCCTCTCTCATGAAGATATACCCCACGCCGACTGGCACTACGTGGGCTTTTGGCAACGTGCACTGGGAACCGGTGCTGATGCCCTCATGATTGCTGCGATTGTGACCCCCGTACTGATGGTGATATACGGCCCCGGATACTTGTTCGACGGCAATCTCGTAGAAGGTACGTGGCACATTGTGCTTGGCGTCATAGCGCCCGCGGTGGCTGCGCTCTGGTTTCTTATCCGCTTTCAGGCGACGCCCGGCAAAATGATGATTCACTCACAAATCGTTGACCAGGACACCGGTGACAAGCCACGAACAAGTCAGTTCGTGATTCGCTATCTGGCTTTTTCATTGATCTCGCTGCCGCTTCTGGGGCTAGGTTGTTTTTGGGTACTGTGGGATAAAAGACGCCAAAGCTGGCACGACAAGTTGGCACGCACAGTCGTACTGAAACGCGAAGAGTGGGAGCACAAAACGGGCGGATAGCTAGCCTGCGTGCGAGCCGGAGCGATTCAGGACGTTAAAAGGAATGAGGGAAGTGGTGCCGGAAAGAAGAATCGAACTCCCAACCTTCGCATTACAAGTGCGCTGCTCTACCAATTGAGCTATTCCGGCCTACTCCAAAGCCCGACAGATTATCGAACTGAACTGGCGATTCTAGCGGCTTAACTCGCGCTGTCAATCCCTGAATTTACCCGCGCGCTGAAAGCGGCGGACAATCGACTGGTTTGAGCTCCAGTTCTTGCTCTGGATTATGTGGAAGAGTCGTAATATCCAGTGAAACACCGGCTTCCAGAGACACGTCAACCCAGTAAACAAGCCCGTCGCGACTGCGGTTACGAATTTGTGGTTTAACGTCGCCGAGCTTGCGAACGAGCCCGGCCCGCGTTTCCGCGCCAGCCAGCTCGCTGAACAGGCCAAGCGAAATAGTGTTTTTTAGTTCACCGGAGGGTTCAATATAGATGTCATTGATGCCCTGCTCGCGCAATTCTTCCACCACTTCTACAGCGGCGGCTCGCGACGGATAGGACGGCAGGTGCACCCAGTGCCCTACCCAGACTTGCGATTCCTCGACTCGCTGAGACGTAGTCAGCCCCGCTTGATTGATCATCGCTGAGGCTTCAGAGGCCTGCTTTAAACTGACAAACGGCCCCACCCCGGCACACCGCGCCGGATTCGCGTCCGGGTCTACGGCCGCTAGCAGATTTGAATCTAACAGTGATACCGGATTCGATTCAGGCGAATTGTCGATGGCATCGTCCACCAGCGCCTCAGCTGAGGATGGCGTTTCGGCGGCTTCAGCAACTGACTCTGCAATGTCAGAAGCGTCACCGCCGGAATTGGCATTAGCGCCGGATTCGACGTCGAGCCCGCCGGAGTCTTGAGGCCCGTTTTGAAGACTAGTCGCCGACGCTTCGACTTCAACAGTCGTGCCTGAGCTGGATTGCGCGCTACCGACCAGCTCAGCCTCATCAAGCTCTGGACGAGGAATTAATTCAAGCAGCGGCAGATCAGGATCGAGCGCGGGTGCCAATACGGGTGTGGGAGCGTCAATGTTGCTCGCCCAGGTCCAGTAGAGAATATTGGCCAGTATCAAACCGAGTACAAGCGCGCGCATGAAAGAGTTCCGTTGAAGTTAAGTGGACGTCAGGCACCCGCTTCGCTAAGCGTTGCCAGCCCTAATAATACCAGATCAGGAGCTTCAATGACGTCAGACACTGCGTAGCGTAGCAATCGGTCGCGCCCACCTCCAGTCACCAAAACAGCCGGTTCATCGTCAACTCGCTGGCGTGTCTCACACACGAAACGATCAAGCACGGAGGCCAGACAGTACGTAACCCCCGCATTCACCGCCGCTCCGGTTGAATCGCCAAACAGCGTGTCGGGAAAAGGCACGTCCGCCGCACCTATGCGGGCCGTCTCGTTCAACAGCGCCCGCTGCATTAACTCAAACCCCGGTACAATAACGCCGCCCAGGTGCTGGCCGTCGCCAGTAACGGCATCAACCGTAAGCGCCGTACCACAGTCTGCCACGCACACAGGGCCCGGATACAGAACCTGCGCGCCGAGCATAGCCAACCATCGGTCAACGCCTAATTTCTCGTAGTCGTTATAAGCCAAAGACAGGTGCTCTAGCGGCCGGACTCTGACCACTTCCGGGCTGCATTCTTGTTGCGTGAGCCAGTCAAGCACGTCCTGATCGACGTTCCCGGAGGCCACGCTTGCAAGCAGCGCTTGTGCGGGAGGTGCTCCAATCTGTTTTGACAAAGCGTCCCGCAGCGGACCTTCAGAATAGGTGTGTGCCCCGTGCTCATGCAAGACGCCACCGCGTTTAACCGCCCATTTCAAACGCGTGTTACCCGCGTCAAACAACAGCAAAGATTCGCTCACAGACACTCCAAAGGTGAAAATCAGACTGACGAAAACATGTCAGGATAATGACCGCTATCATATACGTGAAGTCGGCGCCTCATCGACGCAGCGTTTCTTGTAGCAACTCACGGTGACTCCGAGGCTCTCTAGCGCCGTCGCACTCTTACCTCGCCGCTCATCAGACTGATCTCGCCTTCATCGGTAGCGACGCGCAGAGCACCGTACTGATCGATGCCTTTGGCGACGCCGTGGCGCACGCGCTCTCCGTCCAGCACCTGAACTGCCTGATGTCGTAAGAAATCCAAATGCTGCCAAGTAGATCGAAACGATTCGAACCCTTCTTTCCGATGCAGATCTACGGTTTCGACTACCGCGGCAACCAGCGTGCTCGCAACGGCTGTCCGGTTTAGAGAGCCGCGAGCAAACTCCTTCAGGCCAGCGGGTGGTAGCGACGGTACCGCTCCGCTCATCACGTCGACAACGGGTGCGCCGCAGTTGACGCCAACACCTACGCGCATAAGCTGGTCGCCTTCCGGAAGTGTGGATAACTCAACCAGAATGCCCCCGAGTTTACCCACACCCAGAATTAGGTCGTTTGGCCATTTCAGCAACACCGATTCGGTCAGGAATTCATCAAGCGCTGTGGCAAGCTGAACGCCGATAGCCAGAGTCAAAGTGGGTTGAATCTTAACCGACGGGTCAAATCGAAAGGCCACCGTAAAGCATACCCCTTCTGAAAACCCGGACGTCCACTTACGACCCTGACGCCCCTGTCCTCCGGTTTGATATTCGGTCAGCGCGATGTTTAATGAATTGGACTCAGGCACACCAATAGCCGTGACTTCGGTACTGGTGGATTCACACACGGCATAAAAGGCCAATCGCGAGACGCGCGTCTTCAGGTCTTCTGACAGGCCTGCGCAGAATCGATCAGCATCGAGCAGGTCCGGATCGCCCAGCAGCTGAAGGCCAGCAGCCGGAGTAACAAAATGCGGATAGGCTGAGGCCAAAGAGGCCACAGATTCGGCCAGCTGAGCTTCGGTTAAACCGGCAAGCTGCCGCGCTTCTTTCAAGCTGACTATTTCACCTGGAATAAGGGTGCGAAGCAAACTTAACTTTGGGTCTGTCAGAATATCCATGTAAGCGTTGCGCCATTCGCGGCGCCGCTACTTGCGCCACACCATAGCGCGCTCAAGCCGGTTTTCGTTGCCGGCCATCATGCGCTGCACGTTGCCTCTGTGCGCGACAACAACGAGTACGGCCATTAGCAGTGCAAACCAGAACGGCGTCGACACGTCGGCGTACAACACCATTGAAAACAGAAACGCGGCGATAACCGTAAGGATCGTGGAAAGTCCGACGTAGCCTGTCGTCGTAACACAAATCAGAAAGACAACGAGCGCAGGAAGAATGAGTTTGGGTGCAACGATGCAATACGCCCCGATCAGCGTCGCGGCGCCTTTGCCGCCACGGAAGTCATGCCAAAATGGATAAATGTGTCCAACTACAGCCGCCGCCCCGCAGGCTGCAACGACCCATAAACGTTCCAACGACGGATCGAACGGAAGCCAGCTTGCGTGAGCCAACCAAGCCGCAGCCAAAATGCCTTTACCGACATCGAATATGGCCACTCCCAGCGCGAACAAAACACCCTGTGTACGCAAAGCGTTAGTAGCACCCGCATTGCCGCTACCCATTTGTCTGATATCAGTACCTTTGAGCCGGCCTAGCAGCAGACTGCCGGATAGCGATCCCAACAGGTATGACAGAAATATTTTACAACCCAGTTCGAACACGCCGCACCCTCCTTCAAGGCGTAGAAGAATAGCACATGGCTGCCTTTTGCTCGCAGTCAGGCTGCTGGCGGTGTCCGGTTCAATAACGCCGTGTAAAGTGATTATTTCGAACTATAATTCGGCAAGCTCGGCCAGATCATCTAACGCTCTCGCCAAAGACGCGCGAGTCTGCGCCGGGCACTCAACCGTTTTTAGCACTACGACTTAGCTGATTCGGAAGAAGCTGGTGGGGGCGCGCTTCGGGAGCCAAGGAAAATGGCAAAGATCGCGATGCCCGCGCCCACTACTTCCATCGCAGAAACAGACCGGTTGAAAATCAACACGCCCCAAAGATACGACAAGGTCGGCTGTAGCAATAGTGCGAGCCCGATGTGCACGGTTGGAACATACGGCAGAGAACTGGATATAAACAGCCAGCCCAACACCTGACCGATTAATGCGTACGCACTGAGCCAGGCAAAATCCGACAGTCGGGTAATGCTGATTGCTTCCGCTGAATATTGCGCCATAAAGTAAAGAAAAAACGCAGAGAAAAAGCTGGCGACACACAAATCGGCTGCAGCATCACGATAAGGCGCTGCCCACCGCGCCTGCCTCAGGCACAACATGTACGAAGCATAGGCCACGGCTGTAATCAGTCCAAAGTACACGCCTGCGCGCGAATTAGAGTCGAGCGTGCTCCAGTCATGTCCAACAATTAAATAGAGGCCGAATACGGCAAGAGGAATAGCGAGCACTTGAATTCGCGTCATGCGTTCGCCGAACAACAGTACGGCGGCTGCCGCCATGACGAACACCTGAAAGTTAGCTAATAGCGTGGAGAGGCCTACACCTATAAAAAAAATGGACTTATGCCAGGCAAACAAATCGACTGCGAACATAAAACCGCCTATCGCCAGCCAAAACACCGAACGCCATCCGGGCACGAGTTTATGGCGTTTGTATAGCAACCACACCAATAACATGAGGCCACCCAGCATCGTTCGCCAGAAAGCACTGGCTACAGGGCCTACTTCAACCAGCAACACAAACACACCCGAAAAGCTGATCAGGACCGCCCCCAGAATCAGTCGCAGCAGCGCTAACCGGGCGGAAAAAAGGTGACGAATAAGCAGCATTGTTTGGCCTTTGGGAAGGTGACGTTTTGCAGGTAGTAAACGCTTTGGAAGACGCTATCACGAAGTCATTCGATCGGCGAACTTTTACGCCAGGAAGCAGTCACATACAACACTCATCGCTGCCCCGATGCCCTCTTGAATCACAAGTACCTTCGCCGGGAGCGCGTTAATGAATCAACCATTCCTTCGACTCTACTGTCCACTACTACTTCTACAGGCCATTGTTGCAGGCATCTGTTTGGCCGATAGTCAAACGCCTCTGGAACACTCTCAAAGGCAAGACTACGGGCTGCAATTAGCGAATGCGGCCCTCGCCAGAACATACGTATTCGTCGTCTACGACAGCGCCTATCGGGCACTCGACTACCCGGGCGGAGATGTCGCCAACAACCGCGGTGTTTGCAGTGACGTCGTCATACGCGCGTATCGCGCACTGGGCATAGATCTGCAAAAACGTGTTCACGAAGACATGTCCGAGTCGTTCGACGACTATCCAAACCGCTGGGGTTTAAAGCGACCCGATGCCAATATTGACCATCGACGTGTGCCCAACCTCGAACGTTTTTTTACTCGCATGGGCGCTGCATTGCCGGCCGGCGCAAAAGCCGACTATCAACCAGGAGACATAGTAAGTTGGCGACTGCCGAACGGAAGACCACACATCGGTGTCGTACAATCCAGTCGTTCCAGCGACGGTAAACGACCTCTGGTTGTGCACAACATTGGGTTCGGCCCCGAACTCGAAGACAAATTATTTCACTACCGAATTACCGGTCACTTCCGTTATTCTGATTAGCCAAGTCGCAACGGCACCCAATAATCTATTGCTGTTAATGAATGAAAATCCGTATACTGGACAAAACGACGAACCGATTTATGCATCGGTAATTCCGGTCACAAAAGCAATCACAGCGAGAGAGGCGTCCATGAAATACATCACGATACTGATGCTATCGGCCGCATTTACAAGCCCGATTGATCAAGCCAACGCATCTGAAACAGCCATGTCAGACAGCGAATCACTCGTGATCAAGATCGATGATACTCTGAAGGAATACTGGGAAATCGATAACAGAGTTGCACCGAAATACCCTCGTGCCGCACTCAAGCGTCAAAAACAGGGTTGCGCAACAGTTGGATACGTAATCGAAGCCGATGGCTCTACCAGTGGCCATTGGGTAATTGCGAGCTCGCCCGAAAAAATATTTGACCGTTCGGCCATAAAAGCAAATAAGAAGTTTTCGTACAAACCGGGTTCTCAGAATGAAAACAACCAGCCCGTCATGACCATCAATACATTCACGTACAGCCTTGGTCAAGGCGGCGCAGCGCCGGGCAAGGAGATTGCCGACGCGCTGGAAAAGATGTGTCGGGACGCCGCCGTTTCAGCTATTAAAGCGAAATACGGACCGCTATAGTTGTTACTGAAACGGGCGTCAGGCGCAATTGATACTGCCTCAGGCAGCATCCAGCTTCGCGCACACCTTCGCGCCCACTTCTTTCGTCGACATAGCCGCGCCAGGTTCTGCGAGATCGGCCGTGACGCAGCCTTCTGTCAAACACGCGTCAATGGCAACCTCCAGCGCATCGGCTTCGTCTGGCATCGACAGCGAGTGACGCAGCATCATGGCAACGCTTGCAATGGTTCCATACGGATTAGCGATACCCTGGCCCGCAATGTCAGGAGCCGAACCGTGAATCGGTTCGTACAGGCCAACACCGCCGCCGTTCATAGACGCCGATGGCAACAAACCAATCGAGCCTGGAATTACCGATGCTTCGTCGGTCAAAATATCACCAAACAGATTTTCGGTCACCATCACATCGAAGTCGGCAGGCCGCTGTAACAAGTGCATTGCGGCTGCATCAACGAGAACATGTTCCAAAGTCACCTGTGGAAATTCGGCCTGCATAAGCTCGGTGGTTACGGCTCTCCACAACCGCGAAGTGGCCAGCACGTTGGCTTTGTCTACCGACACCAAACGCCCTTCTCTTTTTACCGCTAGCTCGGCCGCCACACGGACGATGCGACGCACTTCTTCAGCTGAATAGGTGCACATGTCACTGGCGTTCTCAGTTGATTCAACGCGGTCACCAAAATACAGGCCGCCGGTCAATTCGCGAACAATTACCATATCGACGCCGCGGACGCGTTCTTCTCGCAGCGGCGAGTGCTTAATAATGTCAGGGTGGGTTTTAACAGGTCTCAAGTTGGCGAACAGACCCATCTCAGAACGTAAAGCAAGCAAACCTTGCTCAGGTCGTACACTCGCCTTGGGATCAGACCACTTAGGGCCGCCGACGGCACCGAGCAACATCGCGTCGCTGGACTGACAGGCGGCTAGCGTTGCAGCGGGCAGCGGTTCGCCCGTGTTGTCTATCGCAATACCACCGATGTCGGCGTAATTTAGTTTGAATTCGTGCCCATACCGTCGACCAATCACACCAAGAACGTCTACGGCCACTTCGATAATCTCAGGCCCGATTCCGTCACCAGGCAAAACGCAAATTAGCGAATTCATGTTCGACCTCGCTCATACGATTCGATTTGCGGCAAATGCTGCTGTAGAAAACCCAATTCATCTACGCCGTTCATCAGGCAGTAGCGAGAAAAACTGTTGATGTCGAAATGCACTGAGTCGCCGCCAAGCGTGACGGTTTGTTTATCGAGGTTAATGGTGATGGCCTCCCCAGCCGAGTTCAGCAAGCGCTGGTGAAAGTCTTTGGGCACAACAATCGGCAACAGACCGTTCTTCAACGCGTTCGAGCGAAATATATCGGCCATAGAAGTGCTGATCACCGCTTTGAAACCAAAATCGACCAGCGACCACGGCGCATGCTCGCGTGAAGAGCCGCAGCCAAAATTATCACCAGCGACCAATACAGAGCAGCCCTCCGCCGCCGGGGTGTTTAAAACAAACTCGGCGTTATCACTGCCGTCCTCGTTGTAACGCCACTCGGAAAACAGATGTTTCCCAAGACCGGACCGTTCGGTCGTGGTGAGAAAACGAGCCGGAATAATCTGATCGGTGTCGATATCGCTGTTTGGCATAACCACAGTATGCGATTCAATAATGGTAATAGCGTGCATAATTTTTCCTGACGGTAAAAGCTCAACGCGAACACCCGCAATTCTTGCGAAAGTGAACAGGTTTACTGGTTTGGCTTACACATTTTTTCTTACAAGGAGCTAGCCGCAAACACGACGCGAGGGTCGGCCACGGCACCTTCGACAGCAGCGGCAGCAGCCGTCACCGGACTCGCCAGCAAAGTGCGAGCACCCACACCCTGCCGTCCTTCAAAATTACGATTTGACGTGCTAACCGAGTATTCACCACGGCCAACGTTATCGCCGTTCATACCAAGACACATAGAGCAGCCAGACTCGCGCCACTGGGCACCCGCTTCAATAAAAATTGTGTCGAGACCTTCTGCCTCAGCTTCGTGTTTCGTCGCCTGTGAACCAGGCACAATAAGCATCTCCGTATGATTAGCCACTTTGCGGCCTTTCAATACCTGAGCCACAGCACGCAAATCGCTGATGCGCGAATTTGTGCAGCTGCCAACAAACACCACATCGACCTTTTGACCAATGAGCGCCTGTTCAGGCTCTAAATCCATATAGCTCAGAGCCTGCGCATAGGCTTTGTCGCCACTGAGTGCCGGCACCTGCCCGTCAATTGGCATAACCATGCCCGGATTGGTGCCGTACGTAATCATGGGCACGAGTTCCGATGCGTCAATGTGCACGCTCTTGTCAAACACAGCACCGTCGTCGGTGTGTAACGCGCTCCATTGTTCAACGGCCAGTTCCCAATCGTCACCCTGCGGCACTAATGGCCGACCTTTCATGTACGCATAGGTTGTTTGATCCGGTGCAATAAGACCCGCACGCGCTCCGGCCTCTATAGACATATTGCAGACCGTCATGCGTTCATCCATGTTCAAACTGCGGATTACTTCGCCGCGGTACTCAATGACGTGCCCCGTACCGCCGCTAACTCCAATTTTGCCAATGATGGCAAGAATGAGATCTTTGGCCGTAACACCTGGTGCCAATTTGCCCGTGACATTAACTTCCATCGTTTTAGAGCGGCTTTGTAACAGCGTTTGGGTAGCGAAAACATGGCCCACTTCGGTAGTGCCAATACCAAAAGCCAAGGCACCGAAAGCGCCGTGAGTGCTCGTATGACTGTCACCACATACGATAGTCTTACCGGGTTGCGTCGCGCCCACTTCAGGGCCGATAACGTGAACAATTCCGCGTTCGGCACTTTGTAAATCGTAAATTGGCACGCCGAATTCTTCGCAGTTAGCCAAAAGCGTATGCACTTGCTCACGAGCAGGTCCGGCCGGCAGTTCACCGTACAGCAACTCGGCCCGTGTCGGCGTCGAGTGGTCCGGTGTGGCCAACGTCAAGTCCGGGCGCCGGACCGGTAGTCCGCTTTCACGCAGCATGGAAAAGGCCTGAGGCGAAGTCACCTCGTGGATGAGATGCAGATCAATGTACATAACAGCTGGATGGTCGTCAGTAGCTTCAACCACTGCGTGTTGATCCCAAATTTTTTCATACAACGTTTTTGCTGACATACTATTTCGCCGTGACTGAATTTAAAAATAGACTTAAGAAGCGATCTTTGCTGCGGGCGCACCAAAATTAACCGGCGTTAACCAGCCCCAATCGTCTTTGGTCGAACCATTGAACAAACCAAAAAACGCGTCTTGCATTTGAGCCGTAACAGGCCCGCGCTTGCCTTCGCCAACCTTGATACGGTCGACCGAACGCACTGGCGTGACTTCGGCCGCGGTGCCCGTCATAAACACTTCGTCTGCCGCGTACAACATTTCACGGGGAATAGCTTGCTGGATAAGCTGAATATTGTTCGCTTTAGCCAAATCAATGATGGTGCTGCGGGTTATACCGCCAAGAATCGAAGAGCTAATATCGGGTGTGTACATGACACCGTCCAAAACCAGGAACAGGTTCTCGCCCGCGCCTTCACTCACCATGCCGTCAACGGTCAAGCCAATGCCTTCGGTAAAACCCAGTCGTTTGGCTTCCATGCTAATGAGCTGGCTGGACAAGTAGTTGCCGCCTGCTTTGGCGCCGGCCGGAATTGTGTTGGGAGCAGCGCGGTTCCATGACGAGACACACACGTCGACGCCCTTTTCCAAACCGTCAGCACCGAGGTAAGCGCCCCACTCCTGAGCCGCTACAACAAACTCAACCGGCGCATCTGGCGCTGGAACGACACCGAAACCACTGTTGCCGCGAAAGGCAATCGGGCGAATGTAGGCCCCTTCGGTCAGTTCGTTGGCCGACAGTGCGTCGTGACAAGCCTGTATAGATTCTTCCAGCGTGAACGGAATATCGATACGATATACCTTCGCTGAAAAAAACAAACGCTTCATGTGTTCCTGCAGACGGAAGAACTGTGCGCCCTCCGGCGTCTTGTACGCACGAATGCCTTCGAACACCGAGGACCCGTAGTGAAGCGCATGCGTCAGAACGTGAACGGTGGCCTTCTCATGAGGCACGAGCTGGCCGTTTTGCCAGATGTATTTTGCAGGGGTCGCCATGTTAATTTGTCTCCAGATTGTTTTTTGGTGTGCGCTAAACCGTCGCCGGTATTGGTTTTTCCGACGCGACGCTTGGGACCCGGTTTAGGGCCTGTAGCAGCGCACGCACGCTGGCCTCAATGATATCAGTGTGGAGGCCTGAACCGTGATACTCCTGGTAATCATATTCAACACTAACCGACACGTCACCCTGGGCATCTTCCCCAGTCGTCACGTTTCGAATGTCAAAATTACGTAAAACCACCTCAATACCAAGTGCTTTCTCCACGGCGCTGAAAGCAGCCGCAACAGGGCCGTCGCCGGCTCCTTTGGCCCGAACTTCGCTGCCATTTTCATGGGTCAGCAGCACCTGTGCTTGCGACTCCTCTCTGGACGAAGAGCTTGTAGACAGAGTGGTCAAACTCCACGGTCCTGATTGCGACACATTACGGCGTAACACCAATGCCTCAATGTCGGCATCGAATATCTCTTTCTTCTTATCCGCAAGAACCTTGAAATCCTTGAACGCTCGTTCAAGCTCTTCATCGGTGATCCGAAAACTGAGCTCTTCAACGCGCTGACGAAACGCGTGGCGGCCACTGTGCTTGCCAAGCACCAGGTTTGAACGGCTTATGCCCACGTCCTGAGGTTTCATAATCTCGTAGGTTTGCGCGTTCTGCAGCATGCCGTGTTGATGAATACCCGCCTCATGCGCAAACGCATTCTCTCCAACAATCGCTTTATTTCGCGGCACATGCATGCCGGTGGTCTTCGACACAAGTCGACTGGTCGGATAAAGCCGCGTGCTATCAATCCCCGTCTCCAAAGGGTAAATGTCCGGTCGGGTTTTAACCGCCATCACCACCTCTTCCAAAGAACAGTTGCCAGCACGCTCACCAATACCATTGATCGTGCATTCAATCTGCCGCGCGCCTCCCCTTACAGCGGCTAAAGAATTAGCCACAGCCATGCCCAGGTCGTCGTGGCAATGAACGCTGAGCACAATATCGTCGCGATCAGCAATCTGTTCGCGCAGGTAAGAAAACAAATCGAAAAACTCGGACGGCACGGTATAGCCGACCGTATCGGGAATATTAATCGTAGTCGCTCCGGCCTCGGCGGCTACCTTTACCACCTCCGCCAGAAAGTCGTGCTCGGTACGAGACGCGTCTTCAGGAGAAAACTCCACGTCATCGCACAGGGATCGGGCAAGGGTTACGCCCTCGCGTACCCGGCGCAGAATTTCATCTTTTGCCATGTTGAGCTTGTATTCACGATGAATGGCACTGGTTGCCAGAAACACGTGAATGCGTGCTTTCTCGGCATACTGAAGTGCATCCCAGGCCCGCTCAATATCCGGAGCGTGACTCCGCGCCAGTCCGCATATAGTCGCTCCCTTAACGGTTTTGGCAATTTGCTTAACCGCCTCGTAGTCGCCAGGAGAAGCAGCAGGAAATCCGGCTTCAATAACATCAACACCCATGCGCGCAAGACTATTAGCAACACGTAGTTTTTCGTCAAGGCTCATGCTGCAGCCGGGCGCTTGCTCGCCGTCGCGCAGAGTCGTGTCAAAAATCACTAATCGTTCTGGTGTGGCTGTTGTCGTCATTGTCGTCACCGTTATTGCTGAACTAAAAAAAACCCCCGCTCTCTTGGTAAGAGGCGGGGGTTGTATGCGTTTGGTTAAATCTGTGTGTGCGCCCCGCTCTCCTACATGCCAAGTAGAACTAGAAGGTCAAGCACGAGCACGTCTCTCAGGTTGCCTGAGGAGAAACGTCTTTTGTGGTCGTTCGTCATCATAATTGTATCTATTGAAACCAACGCGTTACGTGCGAAGTCTGATAACAACAGTATTTCCGCGCCCTGTCAAGGCACCCGCGCACACCGACCTACATCAGCGTATTACCTTAAGAAGTTTGCGGTACGATGGATACACCAGCCGCAGCCGTATTGTGCGGCAAGGTTGTAACAGGTAAGCGGCCTGATTAAAGAAACGCCGTTTGCACTAAAAATCAGCGTTACAGGAACACAGTTTGGACGAAGCACTCATCAAGCAGCGACTGATCGACTTACGCCGTGAGCTATTGGAACTGGACGACACGAGCCGCGATGCGGCCAGCACGGTCGAGTTGGATCAAACCCGTATGGGTCGTCTGTCACGGATGGATGCGCTTCAGGCCCAGGAAATATCAAAAGAGGCCCGACGAAGACGCGCGCTGCTTTTACGACGCATCGAACCCGCGCTGAAACGATTACGCAGCGGAGACTACGGCTACTGCGAAGACTGTGACGAAGTCATTGCCACCGCCCGTTTAGAGTTCGACCCGACTTGCTCAACGTGTATTGAATGCGCAAGTCACCGAGAAGGTTCGTAGGAGCAGCCCAAGGGCAGTTGTAACTAGCTCTGCGAGCTGAACAGTCCGCGCGGCACACTGCCGCGAAAAAAACATAGCGCCATCAAGTACTGAAACGCCTTCTTAAGCCATGCTGCCGCGTTCCCCTAAAAGCCCAAAGAGCAGCTTCTAGAACTCTAAGAGGAAGCTCACGAACGACCAAAGTGAGATTTAGAGTGACTATCAGAAAAGTCAGAGAGAAATAAACGCCAAAAGCGAGAAGACAAAACCCCAAGAGTTGTCCAACCTAAGAGGCAGCGCAGGTCTGGCAGCCAACGGGTCCTTTTTTGGAAATAAAGCGGACCGCATGAAGCCATTCCACCGTTTCTTAATAGAGAGGGCGACCAGTTGGCTGCCAGACCGGAAACCCCGGAAGGTGAACAATCATTCAAAGAAATGGGACAAGGGAAGACTTGACCCCTAATGGGAAGACTTGACCCCTAATCCCCTAATCCGTATGCAACCAAAGCGCTCGTTTGGCTAACGCCTTATCCGAAGCATGCGGCGCTTCGGTAATAGCCCACTTGGTATCAGGACGCTTCTCAAGCGTAACTCTAAAGTGCATCAAGGTGCCGCGACGAAAGGCGTGAATCTTCACGCTGTCGCCGGCCGTGTACGGTTGCAGACTCGCACCAGGTTTATCGGCCATAACTTGCAGTTCATCGATCGCCAGCAACGTATCTCCAGACGCCAGTCCACTTTTCTCTGCGCAGCTGTCACGGCTAACGGTTTTAATTTGCGTCGTACCCGGCACAAACGTCACCCCCAAGCTGGTAACCGGCGCACCGTCTATAGGTGCAGGGGCCAGTATCCAGCCCATGTCTCCAAGCAAACCCTCAAGGTCGGGCTCCTCGACGTCACGAATCACCGAGTCAAAGAACGGGCGCAGATGCACACCGCTAACCTGCGCGGCCAAGTCTTCAAAGCCATCTTCCGGAACGCCCGTGTCGACTTTACCAAACCGGGTCCACAGTTCTTTCATAATGTGGTCGAGAGAAATATCTCCTACACCGCGAAGCGTTAAATCAAGCCCCAGCGCAACCATGGCACCCTTGGTGTAGTAGCTAACCACCGAGTTAGGCGTATTTTCGTCGGGCTTATAAAACTTGGTCCACGCATCAAAACTCGATTCCGCCAAGGTTTGATGGTGACGCCCTTGCGCCGAACGAACTCTGGATATTGTTTCGGCTAACAGCTCAGCGTAAGAACGCTCGGTGATGACACCCGACCGGACCATGGCGAGGTCGTCGTAATAGCTGGTAATGCCTTCAAAAACCCATAGCAGCTCAGTGTAACTCTCGCCTTCCAATTCGTACGGAGTAAACACGGCAGGCTTAATGCGCTTAACGTTCCATAAATGAAAATACTCGTGACTCACAAGGCCCAGAAATTTGCGATACTCGTTCGTCAGAGTATCGGCATCGGTGGGTAGTGAATTGCGCGAACACACTAACGCACAGCAGGCACGGTGCTCCAGGCCTCCATAGCCGGACGCCTCCACGCGAGTCAGGAACAAATATCGTTCCATTTCGGGAAGCTCACCGATCAGCTCAACCTGGGTCGCACAAATGCGGGCGGCGTCTTTGGCAAGCCGCTTTTTATCGCAGCGATACGTTCCGCTCAGTACAAAATAGTGCGGAGTGCCCGCCACGTCGAATTCCACCAGTTCAAACTCACCAAACTCGACCGGATGATCGACGAGCTCCGCATAGTCAGCCGCACGAAAACGACCAAAGCCCCATTCGGAAGCACCGTCACGATGAAGTGTCGTGGCAACTCTCCAGCTGGCAGTCAGTTCGGCGTGGACTGCATCGGTCGGTGGATTAATGTCAACTGTGAGACTTTGATTGCTCAAACCCTCAACCGATAAAAACACGCTGGAAGCGTTAAAAAATCCGTGCGTCGTATCAAGGTGTGCACCGCGCACACTTAAGTCATGAGCATAGACTTCGTACGACACCAACACGTCACTGGTTGAAGGTGCCACTCGCCAGCTGCTCTTGTCGAGCTTGGTCACTCTGAGCGACTCACCGTCAGAAACAGCCGTAACCCGACCCAGATGCTTGGAAAAATCGCGAACAAGATAGCTACCCGGAATCCAGGTTGGCAAACTCAGAACAACCGCCTCTCCTTGAGGATTGGGTACGCTGACTGTTACTGCGAAGCGATGACCCCCAAGGGAAACCGGGGTAATAGTGTAATGCACGAGTGAAGTCATATTGTTAATCTATTTTTCACCGAGATGCATGAGCGGCAACGGCATAGGACTGTCACTGTTAATGAAGTACATTTTCGATGCCGGGTCTTTGGAAATGGCTTTGAGCGACTCCAGAGCCTGAAGCTGAATGTAAGCCGGGTTAGACGCGATGGCATCGTTAATCTTTTCAATCTCGTAAGCCTGCGCGTCAGCCAGAATTCGCTGCTTCTCGGCGGTTTGTTCCGCCGCGTTGCGTTGCGCTGTAGCCGCGGCTACGAGCTGCTGCTGTTCGGTACGATACCGTTCGAGCTCAGCCTTTTGTTTCTCAACTTCCTGCTCGCGCTGTTTCTTCTCTTCAATGGCTTTAGTAATGAACTGGGACAATTGAATATCGCGAATAAGCACGGCTTCTACAGCAACACCTTTGGACAACATGAATTCGTCCATGCCGGTTTGCAAAGCAACCTGAAGGTTCTGTTGGGTTTCTTCCAAAAAGAAATCCTCGGCCCGTTTGATGCTCTTACCCTGCTCTCTCAAAAGAGAGCGCAAAGCAGGACGCAGATGCACCTGAACAATCTCTTCAGACCGGCCGGTGTTTTGCAAAATCAGAGGCGCCTGGCTACCAATCATGCGGTATTGCACGCTCACTTCGAGCTGAGTTTGTAGCTGGTCTTGTGACGGTACGTTGGCGGTCTCGAAATGCGTTTTCATGCGCACGTCGTAGTCGTGCCATTTGAGCAAAGGGTTCACTGGAATGTGCAAACCTTCGTCATACGAGATCGGCTGAACCTTACCAAACAGCGACGCCACCGCTACGTGTCCCGGTGGAACCGACTTGGTGCAGAACTCCCAGATGACAACCGCGACTACGATTGCCGCTACGACTAAAACCACAAAATTGGGCAGCTTGGCTTGTGCCATGATTTACTCCATAAATAATAGATAGCCCGGCCCACCGTCGCGTCACACGAAACGGCCAGCGCACCCCTCACTAAAATTAAACAAGGGACTAAGGCAAGAAAATTTCCGCAAGCATACACCGAATACCACCCCCGGAGGCAGACTCGATGGAACTGACATCGCACTGCACAAGGGTGGCGTGATCGGCCAGGCGAGCTCTTTGCGTGTCGGTGAGGGCGTCATAGGCGCTGGATGACATAACCAGAAGCAGATCTCCCGAGTTCGACCGCACCTCCAGCATATTGCCGGCAAAGCGGGCCACCTGATCGAGCGTAATTTCAATTACTTCATGATGCTTACCCAAAGAATCACTCAGTTGCTTGCGCTCGTCCGCATCGCGGACAGATTCAAGACAGACGACTGCATATCCGGTCCCGACACACATCATCACGTTGGTGTGGTAAATCGCTGTACCTGATGCGGTAGTGGAATCAAACGAAACCAGCTCGTACTCGAAGTGATGGCAAAACTGTTGCAGAACGACAGGATGAGTGCGAGCGGAAAGGCATGCGTAGGCCACACGGTTAGCGCGGTCGAGCACCAGGCTTCCCGTGCCCTCCAAATACTGTTCGCTCTCCTCGTACCCAGACCAGTCGACGATGTGTCTGACCGACTTACCGTACGAAGTGCGCAAGTCTTTAATGACGTCCAGCCGTCGCTCGCCACGCCGACTCAGAGGCTGCATCGGATACATGACACACGTACCGTCGGTGTGCGTTGTAAGCCAATTGTTCGGAAATATGGCGTCCGGCGTCTGAGGCTCTTCGGTATCGTCAACAGCAATGACGGTTACGCCCAGATCGCTTAACGTTTTAACAGCGGCATCAAACTCGGCTTGGGCAAGCTTAAGTCCGTCAACATCGGCCGCGATCGAGTGTTGAAACTCGTTGGTTTTGGCTGTTTCAGGATTAGAGAAAAAGCACGCCGGCTTTACCATAAGCACGCAGTCGGTGCTCTGAGCGTTGTGTTGTGACATGTAGGTTCCTGACGTAGAGGGGAAATACTGTTGGCAATATTATCGACTTATTTGCGGGCTGCGGCCAACTCATCTTTAAGCGCCACATACCGCTGGCGCTGGTCTGGATTATCCCACTCGTCGTACAAATTGACCACTCGGTCGAGCGCTTCAAGCGTATAACGGTCGGCATCTCCGCGCGCTGCACGTATATCATTGAAAGCGGGCACCAATTGCCCCTCCGCCTCAAGAAATTCACCCAGCCCGGCCAGCGCCGCGCCGTAAACGCTGCGCGCAGAGGCCACGCGCCAGTGGGTTGGGCCTAACGACAACAGCAGCGCAGTGACAGCCTGACGACTCTCACGCATGGCGTTGGTAAAGTCGCTCTTGGCGTTTAAGGTCGCTGCCAAATTAGTCTGCGTTATGGCGACGTTCGGGTGATCCTCTCCCTGCAAAACCTGCCGGATTTTTAATGCTTCCCGATAGGCTGCTTCTGCCGCTGTGGCGTCGCCACGTGCTAACAACACCAGCGCCAAATTATTCAATCCGGTCGCGACGGCGACGGAAATATCACCATAGACAGCCCGGCGCATGTCCAGCGATTCTTTAAATAGAGGTTCGGCCTGCTCGACGTCGCTTTGACGCCAGTACAGCGACGCAAGATTATTAAGTGAAATAGCCGTTTGGGAATGCGGACTGTCTCCATACAGTGACCGGCGCATTTCAAGCGCTCGCTGGTAGTAGTCAGACGCCTCATCAAAACGACCTTGCTTGGCCGCGACCGCGCCCAAATTCGATAGCACCGTGGCAATATTCGGGTGCACCTCACCGTAGTGGCTACGCCATACTTTTAACGCACTTTGAAAATCCTCTGCGGCGGCATCCAGATTATTCTGGCGCACTTTCACACCGCCTAGATCACTCAACACGTCGGCGTAATCGCTACTGTCAGTTAGCTCCAAGCGCTGATATATCTCGAGACTTTGCTTGAACAGAGTCAGGGCTTCGTCGTAATCGCCTTCGCGAAAATAAGCCATTCCAAGCTTTGCCGTATTCACCGCGTAGTCAGGATGCTCTCGCCCGTAGAACTGTTCAATAATGTCGAGAGCGCTGCCATGCATAACTTTGGCTTCGTCATACTGGCCCGTGCGCCACAGCACCTCACCCAAATCTTTCTGCGCCGCGGCCACCTCCAAATGGTCAGGCCCGTGCGCTTCTACCGCAAGATCAACAGCGCGTCGTAACAGAGGCTCGGCCTCGTCATATAGGGCCAGGTTTTCGAAAGCACGTCCCATTGTCTGCAACAGAGCGCTTTGAATTTCAGGCTCGTCGTCGAGCTCGCGGTCAATACGAGCGGCACCCTGGCGCAGCAAGTCACTGGCCGACACTTGCCGCCCCCGAGCGGCTTCCGGATCGCTCGCCACAAACGTTCCTACCAGAAACTCTTTGGCTTTTTCGGCCGTGCGCTGCTTGGAAATAGCCACGCGCTCGGCATAGGTTGCGCGCACCATACCAATGGTGGCAAGCGTAATACCGGCCAACATTGCAAACACGGCAATCGACGCGGCGATCACCATCTTTCGATTTCGACGCACAAAGCGACCCACCAGATACGTCGCGCTGGGCGGCCGCGCCGCGATGGGCCGTGCATGCAGGTAGTGCTGTATATCTGTTGCGATTGCGTTTACCGTTTGGTAACGCCTCGCCGGCTCAACTTCCATCGCGCGCATGGTGATCCAGTCGAGGTCCCCTTCGATCGCCCCCACCCACTGTCGGTAACGCATGTTTCGTTCGGCGGCATGAACTGTCTTCTCGTCTACCGACCGAATCTTTGCACTAGGCCGTGACGTGGCACCCTGCTCGATTGATCGCCGGATTGCATCACCTCCCATACCCTCGACAACGTAAGGTAACTCGCCGGTGAGCAGTTGAAACAACACTACGCCAAGCGAATAGACGTCGGTCCGCGTGTCGATTGCGTACACCTGGCCCGAAGCCTGCTCCGGACTCATGTGTGTTGGCGTCCCCATCACCTGGCCGTTACGGGTCTTTGTCGGGTCGACGTTCAAGGTGGCGTCAAGTGCTTTGGCGATACCAAAGTCAATGACTTTCACATGCGGTTTTCCGTCTTGCTCGCCAACTAAAATATTAGACGGCTTGAGATCGCGGTGAACGACACCTTTCAGGTGGGCGTGCTGCACGGCCGAGCAAACGTTGCAAAACAGTTCAAGACGTTCCGGAATGGTTAACGTGTGCGAGTCGCAGTAGCTTGTGAGAGGTTCCCCGGACACCAACTCCATGACGAAATACGGCAGTCCGTGCTCGGTTGTTCCGCCGTCGAAAATCTTGGCGATGTTAACGTGGTCCATCATGGCCAGCGCTTGCCGTTCGGACTCGAAACGATTAATCACGTCACGCGAACCCATACCTGGGCGAATGACCTTTAGAGCCACGCGGCGATTCACCGGCTGATATTGTTCCGCAGCGTACACAATACTCATGCCGCCCTCGCCAATTTCTTCGAGAATGTGAAACGGCCCAACGGTCTTGGGTACAGCGGATTCGGCGAAAACCGAGGCTGCGTCTTGAATGACCTGCGCTGCGAGGTGGGTTTTCTCGGCGGTCGACAAATCTTCCCCGGCAACAATCAGTCGCTCGACCTGCGCACGCAGCTCGGCGTTACCTGAACACTCGCGGTCGAGATATCCGGCACGCTCTTCGCCGTGAAGATCGCACGCACCAAAAAATATCTCGGTGAGCCGGTCACCTTGATTTGAATTCATCTAAACACACCTGCCACCGGGGTGTTACGCGCCGATATGGGCGTCATTAAAATATAGTCGTTTCTACACGTAAGCTCCACCTCTATCGAGACTAGACGAGTTCTAATGCGGTCGGGATCAGACAAAACAGTCACTTAGTTAGCCGATTCAGGTAACACGCGGTACCATAAAGCCGGCTGCATCAGCCAACAGGCACGTCCAACCCCAACTAAACCAGCAGGATCCAACATGTTGTTTCACGCTTCTTGTCACTGTAAAACCGTAAAACTTGAATTTGAGTTCGACGAGCCGCTCACGGCGGTGCGCTGTAACTGTTCAATGTGCGCCCAGTCCGGTTTGCTGCATTTAATTACGCCGAAGTCGAAATTTCGTCTGCTGGAGGGAGAGGACAACCTCTCGTGTTACACGTTTAATTCGCACATCGCCAAACACTATTTTTGTAAGACCTGCGGAATTCGCCCATTTTACATTCCACGTTCAAACCCGGATGGCTACTCGGTGAACGCGCGCTGCGTAGACCCGTATCCCGACGATCTCATCGTGGAGGATTTTGATGGCCGGAACTGGGAAAAGAACGCGCACACGCTTTCCCATCTTTCCAAAGAAGATTAGCCATGAACGACGATCCAAACGTGCGACGCTCTCATGACAGCTATTCGACAACCGCAAAAGTTCTCCACTGGGTTCTGGCCGCACTGATTATTGTGCAGGTCGTGCTTGCACAACTCGCTCAGCAGGCTAAAGAGAGTGACAGGACACTGGACCAGTTGGCGCTGCTTGCCAATCACAAGTCACTTGGCTTAACCATTCTCGCTCTGGTCATCGTGCGCCTGGCCTGGCGCCTGAAAAACCCGCCTCCGCCTCTGCCTGAACACATGAGTTCTTTTCAGCGTGCCGCATCTCATTTGAGCCACGTCACGCTCTATATTTTAATGTTTGGTCTACCGCTTTCCGGAGTCGTCATTTCGTTCACGTCGGCGTACGGACTAAGCTGGTTTAACCTGTTTGAAGTGCCACGACTGATGGCGCAAGACGAACTCTTGAACATCGTGAGCAAAGACGTGCATGCGCTGCTGGGATACGCGCTACTCGCGGTTTTCGCTGTGCATGTAAGCGCCGCGCTTTTTCATCACTTTATCGTCAAAGATACGGTTCTCAGTCGCATGGCGTCGCGGTCTTCTGCGCTTCTCTTTGCACTGCTTCTCGCAGGCCTGATTGCTACGCTTACGCCATCTGCATCAAATCAGGTTACCGAACCGGCGGCTATGAATCCTGAGTCGATAATGACCCGCGCGACCCGAGCACCAACAAGCAAGACGGACCTGTGGAACATAGACTACGAAAAGAGTTACATCCAGTTCAGCGCGGAACAGGCGGGCGCAAAATTCCGGGGAGAGTGGCAGGAGTGGCGGGCTGATATTTCACTTACGGAAAATCCACAGCTGCAAGTCACTATTGATGTAGAGGTCAACGTCGCTACGCCCGACACTCGTGACGACGAGCGCGATACGGCAATGCAAGACGCTGACTGGTTTGACGTTGCCAAGTACCCAGCCTCGCGTTTTGTACTGTCCGAAGCTACGCCTAACGAAGATGGAAGCTACACGAGCAACGCTCAGCTCACCATCAAAGAACTAACCACACCGGTCGTCTTTACCTTTCGAATAGATTCGTCAGCGGGCAAAAAAACCCTTACTGGCAGCGCAAGGCTTGACCGAATGGCGATGAAAATTGGCACCGGCGAGTGGGCTGATACATCGTGGGTGGGACAATATGTCGACGTAGACGTAAAGGTTGTAACCCGCTAACAGTGCGTTCACGCGTGCCGGCTGATGCGCTCTGAGCGGTTTAAGAACGACCGGCTTGCTTAAGCTTAACCCGCGCTAACATTTTCTTGGCTCTAATCCACGAGGGAGCCAGCTCAACGGCCTTCTCATAGTCCCGGCGGGCAGAGTCGTAGTCCTTCAGGTATTCGTACGCAAGACCACGGTTGACGAAGGCTACATGCTGACGACGTTTCATCATTTTCAGACCCTTCGAATATTCCGTAATAGCGTCGTCGTAGCGTTTTTGATGTACGTACATGTTCGCAATATTGACATGTGTTTCACCCTGATCGTCAACCAGCAGTAACGCCGCATCGTACGAGGCACGCGCGGCCTCGTATTCACCCGACGCCAATTGCAGTATGCCGCGATTCACGAACGTTGCGGCCCGGGTGGTGCGCGACAAATGAATGCTGTCTAACGCTTTACTGCACACTTCGACGTCATCACTGTCCGCTGCATTGAAACTAACGGCCAGTTCAGCGCGCTGAAAGCACTCGCGACTAAAACCCTCATCGCCCACCACAACCGCCGACTGCGCCGTCGCGGTTCGAGGATAGCCCACCGGTCCGATCACGATCAGAAGTGCTACGACAAGTATTAAAATGCGTATGTTCATGGGCTACTTTCTAACCAATTAAGAGGGAGTCGTCAAAAATTGTTATCGGCCTGTCGCAAACCTTTGATTTAAATGGCCACGGTAAATCATGAGGGGATTTATAGATAGTCCAGTCCCCATAATCCGGGGTATACTTGCGCTACGCGAGTACGCGCAAACTAATGATAAGCAAAGAATTTGAGGAAAGACTATGCGTTGGGAACGGGGCCGTAGAAGTAAAAACGTCGATGACCGCAGAGGCCAGAAGGTAAAGCGCAGCGCCGGCATTGGCGGAGGCGCCATTATCATGGCTCTGGTCGCAATTTTTCTTCTCAACAAAGACCCTGCCACGGTCATGCAGGAAATGGGGCAGGGGCAATCGTCAGGGTCCACCTCGACCGGCCAAATCCAACAGTCAGCACAGGAACAGCAAGTTAGCGATTTTGTGTCGGTAGTACTGGCCGACACAGAAGACGTGTGGGACAAAGTCTTCGCAAACTCCGGCCAGCGCTATCCCCGACCTGTTCTCGTGCTCTATCGCGATTCTGTCGAAACCGCATGTGGTCTGGGTCGAGCCGCTAGCGGCCCGTTTTACTGTCCGGGCGATCGACAGCTTTATCTTGACTTGTCGTTCCTCGAACAACTCCAAAAAATGGGTGCGGGCGGCGACTTTGCACTGGCCTACGTTGTGGCGCACGAAGTCGGTCATCACGTGCAAACCGTAACAGGTGTATCTGATCAAATTCGCACTGCGCAGTCCCGCGCAGGCAGTAAAGCAGCCAGCAACCAAATTCAGGTTCGCATGGAACTCCAGGCCGACTGTTACGCTGGCATGTGGGCGAGGCAAGCACACGAGCAGCGACAGATTCTTGAAGAGGGCGACATCGAAGAAGGTTTGCGCGCAGCCGCATCCGTTGGTGACGACCACATTCAAAAAATGGCTGGCCGCCGCGTTGTGAAAGAGGCGTTTACCCATGGTTCTTCGGAAGAGCGCATGTACTGGTTTAAGCGTGGCCTGGAGTCAGGCGACGTCGGCAGCTGCGACACGTTCTCAGGATAATTTTTATACCCGGCAATACCTGCAAGTAAAATGTCATCACCGCTACAAAAAAAAGCCGCATGCAGAACATGCGGCTTTTTTCGTTGAGCAACGTTCGAGATTCCCTCAACAAGGTTCAGGCATGGAAGCCCCTTGGGGTACGCACCCTACCTGCACCGATGATTCAGGCGAAATGTCTTTTACGGGCGTTTAGTTCTTTTTTGACCGCGGTGAGGAAGCTTTACGTTCGCCTACATATCCTCAAGCTCGAGCCACCGCTCGGTCGCGTCGCTTAACACTGTTTCGGTCTGCGCCAGCTCATCGAGTACCGACTGCATAGCACTGTACTCCTGACTGTAAAAGCCCTCTGCAGTTGTAGCCGTGCGCAACTCTTCGACTTTGGCCTCGAGCGCTGCAATTCGATCAGGCAGTTGATCAAGCTCTCGCTGAAGCTTGTACGTCAGCTTGGTTTTCTTTTCAGGCTGCGCCGCTTTCTTCGCCGCAGCTTCAGCTTCTCGTCGCTCAGACTCGATGCGCTGTTCGTCCTTGATCATGAGCTGCTTGTTACGCGCGTACCACTCACTGTAGCCACCCACGTAGTGCTCAACCCTTCCCTGCTCTTCGAATACCAACACGGACGTCACGACGTTATCCAGAAACTGGCGATCGTGACTCACAATAATCAGCGTGCCATCGTAGGCCACTAGCTGCTCTTCGAGTACTTCAAGCATTTCTACGTCGAGGTCGTTAGTTGGCTCGTCAAGCACCAGCAGGTTAGCCGGCCGGGTGAGTAATTTAGCCAACAACACACGGTTGCGTTCGCCACCGCTTAACGCACGAATAGGGGTCATAGAGCGTTTGGGCGAAAACATGAAGTTCTTGAGATAACCGATTACATGCGTTTCGCGGCCACCCAGTGAAATGAAATCTTTCCCATCACCTATGTACTGAACAATGGTCTGCTTTTCGTCAAGCTGGCGGCGAATCTGATCAAAGTACGCGGTTTCCAGGTGAGTACCCAGCTTGACCGTACCTTCGTCAGGTTCGAGCTGGCCCAGCAGAATGCGCAGAAGCGTACTCTTGCCAACTCCGTTATTACCAATCAAGCCGATACGGTCGCCTCGCGTTACTTTGAGCGAGAACTTGTCAATTAACTTTTCACCGCCAAAGCCATGAGAAATTTTGGTAGCGGTAATCACTTTCTTACCCGACTGATCTGCGCCTTCAATATGCATGCGTACTTTACCAGCCCGTTTGATACGCGCACTGTGCTCGGCTCTCATGGCTTCAAGAGCCCGCACCCGTCCTTCATTGCGGGTACGACGAGCCTTAATGCCCTGACGAATCCATGCCTCTTCTTGCGCCAGCTTTTTATCAAAAAGCTGGTTGTGGGATTGTTCCGTAGTGATCGCTTCTTCGCGGTGACGAAGGAACTTGTTGTAGTCACCGGTCCAACTGGTCAGAAGGCCGCGATCAAGTTCGTTAATTCGGGTAGCCAGCTTCTGTAGGAACAGACGATCGTGAGTAATAAAAATGACACACCCGTCAAAAGACTGAACGCGCTTTTCAAGCCAGCTTATGGTGCTGATATCCAGATGGTTGGTCGGCTCCTCCAGTAGTTATATATGTGGCTTGGACACCAACGCCTGACCAACCGTAACCCGTCTTTGCCAACCACCGGATAAG
>JBGCFV010000036.1:0-105884 GCA_045107075.1 Gammaproteobacteria bacterium | reverse complement strand
CACTGATGGCAACGGTATGTTCGGTTTCACCGATCTGGATCCGACGCTGACCTACGTTGTTCAGTTTGTTAACGATCCTGCGATGAACATGCCGTTCACCACACCGAACGTTGGTGATGATGCAACGGACAGCGACGCAGGTCCTGACGGCATCACCGGTCCGATCACTCTGACTTCTGGTCAGAACGATCCAACCATCGATGCCGGTTTGGTTAATCTGCCAGCAAGCTTGGGCGACAAAGTCTTCAAAGACTTGAACGGCAATGGTCAGCAAGATGCTGACGAGCCAGGCATTCCAGGCATCACAGTGAACCTGTGGACAGACGACGACGGTGACGGCTCTCCCGACACCCAAATCGCTACCACCACCACGGATGGCAACGGTATGTACGGCTTTGCGGATCTTGATCCGACACTCGTTTATGTTGTTCAGTTTGTTAACGATCCGGCTATGAACATGCCGTTCACCACACCGAACGTTGGTGATGATGCAACGGACAGTGACGCAGGTCCTGACGGCATCACCGGTCCGATCACTCTGACTTCTGGTCAGAACGATCCAACCATCGATGCCGGTTTGGTTAATCAGCCAGCAAGCTTGGGCGACAAAGTCTTTAAAGACTTGAACGGCAATGGTCAGCAAGACGCTGACGAGCCCGGCATTCCAGGCATCACGGTTAACTTGTGGACTGACGACGACGGTGACGGTACTCCTGACACCCAAATTGCCACTACCACAACTGATGCTAACGGCATGTACAGCTTCGGGGATCTTGATCCTACGCTGACTTATGTCATTCAGTTCGTTAACGATCCGGCTATGAACATGCCGTTCACCACACCAAACGTTGGTGATGATGCAACGGACAGTGACGCAGGCCCTGACGGCATCACCGGTCCGATCACACTGACTTCCGGTCAGAACGATCTAACCATTGACGCCGGTTTGGTCAATCAACTGGCAAGCATTGGCGACAAGGTCTTTAAAGACCTCAACTCTGATGGTCAGCAAGACGCTGGTGAGCCAGGCGTTCCTGGAATCACGGTGAACCTGTGGACTGACGACGACGGTGACGGTACTCCTGACACCCAAATCGCCACTACCACTACTGATGCTAACGGCATGTACAGCTTCGCGGATCTTGATCCTACGCTGACTTATGTCATTCAGTTCATCAACGACCCTGCCATGAACATGCCGTTCACCACACCGAACGTTGGTGATGATGCAACGGACAGTGACGCAGGCGCCGGTGGTATTACGGGCCCGATTAACCTGACATCTGGTGAAAACAATCTTACGATTGACGCCGGTATTGTTAACTTGCCAGCCAGTCTTGGTGACAAGGTCTTTAAAGACCTTAACTCTGACGGTCAGCAAGACGCTGACGAGCCAGGTGTACCAGGCATCACGGTAAATCTGTGGACAGACGATGACGGTGACGGAACTCCTGACACCCAAATCAGTACCACAACCACAGACGCAAACGGTATGTACGGTTTTGCCAATCTGGATCCGGCTCTGACCTACGTCGTGCAGTTTGTTAACGACCCAGCCATGAACATGCCGTTCACGACTCCTAACGTTGGTAACGACGCGACGGACAGTGACGCAGGTGCAGGCGGTATCACCGGTCCGATTAACCTCGCTTCTGGTGAAAACAATCCGACTATTGACGCCGGTATTGTTAACCTGGTTGCCAAGCTGGGTGACTTTGTCTGGATTGATACAAACCGCGACGGTGTTCAAGACGCAGGTGAACCAGGCGTTGAAAACGCAACTGTTAACCTCTGGATTGACAACGACGGCGACGGCACACCTGACGTTCAGGTTGCAACAACCACTACAGACGTCAACGGCATGTACATGTTCAACGACCTGACCCCAGGCGTTGCATACGTTGTTCAGTTTGTCGGTATCCCGGGCAAGGTATTTACTACCCAGGGTGCAGGTACGTTTGAGAACGATTCAAACGCTGACGCCAACACCGGCCTAACGGCTCCTGTCGTATTATCATCGGGTGAATTTAACCCGACAATAGACGCAGGTTTCATCATGCTGGTCGCTTCGGTCGATGTCGAAAAAGCCACTAACGGTGAAGATGCTGATACGCCTACCGGACCTGTCATCACTGTTGGCGATGATGTGACCTGGACCTACGTTGTAACCAACACCGGTGAGTTGACTCTCAACGGTCTGGTTGTTTCAGACGACCAAGGCGTAGCGGTTAACTGTCCTGCTGACACACTGGCTCCTGGTGACTCGTTCACCTGTACCGGTAATGGAACGGCGACTGAAGGTCAGTACGCTAACGTGGGCACGGTTGTTGGTAATCCAACTGACGGTGACATACCTGTCGGAGATCCTGTAACCGATAACGATCCAAGTCACTACCTGGGCGAATTGGCTCAATGTGTACCTGGATTCGTCAAGGACCACTTCGACCACGTCTCATACGAGAACAACGATGGCGACATGGACTGGACTGGCCCCTGGATGGAACACGATCCTGAAGGTGGTGGCGCTCATAGCGGTAACGTTATGATCGAAAACGGACAGCTGACGCTGAACGATAGTCCTAACAGCGGAACCGAGCCTTCCATCAGGCGCGAAGTAGACCTCAGCGATTACTCAGCAGCCATGCTGGCGTATGACTGGTCAACTTCAAACGAAGTGGGTGGTGAAGACACCATTGTTCTGGAAATCTCTTCAGATGGTGGTAACACCTATACGGTTCTTCGTACTTACACCGACCTGCATGGTGCGAACAGCGGCTCTGAAATGATTGACATTAGCAGTTTCATATCTGCTAACACAGTCATTCGATTCCGTATTACGGACTACTACGGTGGAAACTGGGATAAGTTCATGATCGACTTCGTACGCATCGATAAGAAGTGTGATGCTGAGTGTGTACCTGGATTCGTCAAGGACCACTTCAACCACGTCTCATACGACAACAATGATGGCGATATGGACTGGCTGACTCCTTGGATGGAACATGATCCACGGGGCGGTGGTGCTCACAGCGGTAACGTAATGGTCGCAGATGGAAAGTTGGTACTTCACGACTATCCAAACAGCGGAACTCAGCCATCGGCCAGACGTTCTGTAGACCTGAGCAATTATCCTTCAGCCATGCTGAGCTACGAGTGGTCAACTTCGGACGAAGTCGACACGAACGACAAAGCCGTTCTCGAGATTTCAACCGACGGTGGCAACACGTACACGATCCTTCGCACTTACACCGGCCTCGAAGGCTGGAACGGTGGCAACGAAATGATCGACATCAGCGCTTATATCTCAGCGAATACCACCATTCGTTTCCGCATCGCGGAATACTACGGTGCTAACTGGGATAAATTCATGATTGATACTGTACGCATCGACAAGAAATGTGATGCGGAGTGTGTACCTGGATTCGTGAAAGACCACTTCAGTCACGTTTCCTATGACAACAACGACGGCGACATGGACTGGGATAGCCACTGGATAGAAGACGATCCACAAGGCGGCGGCGCACACAGCGGTAACGTCAGGATAAATGGGGGTCAGTTGATAATGAATGACTACCCAAATAGCGGTAGACATCCTGAAATACGTCGCACTGTCGATTTGTCAGGCTACAACTCAGCCATGCTGTCGTTCGATTGGTCAATCTCGGAAGAAGCTAACGAGAACGATCACGTAGCGCTGTGGATATCTCCAGATGGTGGCCAAACCTGGCACTCACTGGATACGTTCAACGGTGTTTCACACCAGACGACCACCGGTTCAGAGATGTATGACATTTCAGCGTTTATTTCGGATCAAACCGTAATTTCGTTCCAAATCTCCAATAACTTTGGCGGTAACTGGGACAAGTTCATGGTCGACTTCGTTCGCGTAGACAAGAAGTGTGAAGACGGTGGACCTGGTCCGCAGGCCTGCACAACTCCTGTCACCAGTACGCCTTATCACGGTTTGTATTTGCCGAACTTCGTCACTCACGGCGAAATCGACCTGTACAACTTTGAAGACGGTGCGCAGTTTGATCGTAACGCGGACGGCACGGCAACTTTGACCGGTACGGTATACAAGCAGGGTCAACCTGACTACCGTTACTCGGTCAACCTCGTCATGTCTGGTGGCACATTCGATGCACCTCCAGGAAGTCCGAAGAACCACTTCGGTTACAACACCGACGACTGGTACTTCTACCCTAACTGGAACGGTACATTGACCGGCCTCTCCTGGAATGACAATGCATCCGTTACCATTACGCGTACCGGCCCTGCTTTCCAGATTGGAACCGGAGCCAATGATCACCAGAACGAAGGTGATCAGTACGGTGGATCAGGATGGTTTGATTGGTCAGTAAACTCACAGCCTAACGACTGTGACTACTACAATGACTGTATCAACCACTCTGGTTCAGGCGACGTCAATGTTCGCATTGAGGCTTGCCCGCTCTAGTAAGGTAAAGAATCGACCAGGCTCTTCGGAGCCTGGTTACTTCTAACCAAGAACGGCCCGACGAAAGTCGGGCCGTTTTTTTATGGGCGTTTGTCGACTCTGTCCGGCCGAATAATCTAACGGCCTAATACCCATCACCTTCCTGGTGTGGGGCTCTTTCAACAAATCTAATACAGCTATAAATAATGTTTGCTCGTGCACTGGCAACCGGTGCGCGGTAGCCGGGGTCTGCTGCAAGCTGGTTTTCGTCTCTCAAAGTGTTAATCCTATGGCCGCCAGTTGTTGTTTAGAGCCAGTCAAATAGTCATTGCGTCATGCATCAAGAAGCCCGAGAAACGTCGCAAAATCGGTCGTTCACAGCTATCGAGTCTAGTCTGGAAATAGCTGTCTGGTGCACGAAACAAATCCGAGGTTCTCACACATCGAATATACTGTGCTAATACCATACGTTTTTAGCGTATATTCTTATAAAAAGCCCGGACGCGTCTAACGGCACTAAAATAAAAAAGCCCGGATAGTCTCAAATTAATAACGGTGTTTTGCAAGATAGTTGTCGCGTAAGTTAAGCCGCGTTGTTGATTTCCTGTCGTGTTTCCTTTTCCGGGTTGAGCGTCACTGTTTCGATGTGTTGCCAGTTCCGTGTGGTGGTCGTCCAGCGTCGTGGATAAACAACACCAACTAAATCGAAATACGCTGGTTTGAAGCCAATTCCACATAAGTAAAAAAGGGTCCGGCGCAACACGCCGGACCCTTCTCACTTCCGTGTGAAGACCTACTGATTCGTCCAGGAATCCAGTAATAACTTAATAGCATCGACCTCTTCCTGCTCGACTGTTTCATCCGCTTTCTCAGCCTGCTCGAAGGTCGCGACAATAATGGGCATGCCATCCACTTCCGTTGTTAGCTCCAGCACCGAGCCACTTGAAAGCCGCTCGCTCCACGCCGTCCGAACGTGGTCCCAGTAGCCAGATGTCTTGTTCCAGTATTCGTTGGCGGGAGAGAAATCGAAACCTTCAATATAACGATAATCGTTAAAACCGAATTCTCTCACCAGAGTTTCACTCGTTACCCTTCCATCGCGCAAAGTCTTGGTATTGTCTTGCTCATGTGTCCAGCCACTTGGTGTTATGGTGTGCCGATTTTCTGCATTCAAAGCGTTGTAGTCATCTCGCTTCGTATACTCACGACGAGGCAATGGCCGCCAGGTGCGGTCACTAGTCCAGGTTGATACGCCATACTTATGATTCCATTTACCAGTACCACAGTAACGCGGCGCATCAGACACCTCGTAAACACATTGAGTCCAGGCACCTTGTGTCTTCGCGGGGTCAATTGCCTTCACCTCCCATATTTGATCAGCTACAAACTCAAAACGCTCTTTCGCTTCAAAGAACCAGTCCTGACGCCAGTGTTTGATCACATAGCCGCTTTCGGTAACGAGTATGTGCTGAAGAACTACCCTGTCCGGTTCGTCGCTCACCACCAGAACCGTTTCAAAACCGCCCGTCGTTTTGTCATCATGTAGTTCATAACCACGCTTTAATGGCACGGTTTCAGCAAACTCAAAATCAACTTCATACTGACCCTGCATGGCCAGTACGGCCAGACGGTCTTTTTCTTTTGTAACGCTTGCCTTGGCAATAGCGTCAAATCGGGGATTATCAATCGCTGTATAGTTTTGTTTTAACGGCTGCTTTACATAGGCGCCACTCTCCGATTCACCTTCGTTTGCCGAATTAGTAGCACATCCGCTTACCAATGAAAATAGAATGGGTATGATCAAAAAATACTTCATGTCGAAACTCCGAACGGTAAATTAGAAAGTCCAGTCAAACGCAATGTTTACCTGACGGCCAGGTCGTTGAAACCGATTTAAAGACGCCTGTGCGGTAAGACCTTGAACATCGAGATAAGGAACGTATTCGTGGTCTGAAAGATTAGTGATGCCGGCGCGAACCCGCAGCTGCTCACTCGCTTGCCAGAACGCAAACGTATCGAACACAACAAAACCGGCCGGGCTTAAACGAGGCCCGGCCGTCTCATCCAAATTGGTTTGTCTTGATGCACCGCGCGCTACGAAATTGGCACCCCAGCGCTGCGAGGGCGGCGCGTAGTCAAACCCTAGTACTCCGTTAAACGGGGCTACGGAATTCAATGGCTGAGAGCTATTCAGGTTTTTGCCATCAGCGTATGCCAATGCCAAATTCATTTTCAATCCGTTTGGAAAAAATGCAGGCTGAAAAGCACCGCTCATTTCAGCACCTTCGATTCTTACCGCATCAAGGTTTATTGACTGAAACTGAACCAACTGATTGACGGGATCAAAACCGACCGATTGAAATGACTCAATAAAGTCGTCGTAGCGCGTCGAAAAAGCCGCCATCTCAATACTTGCGATTTCTGTATTCCAGCGAAATCCAAATTCATAGCCGCGACTGGACTCTGACTCAAGGTCCGGGTTGGGAAGCGTTGTGTAACCAAACTGAAAATTGGTAAAGCCGACATTAACATCGTTTACGGGGGGAGCGCGGAAGCCCTCAGAGTACTGACCGTAAAGCTGCCACTGGTCGTCAAGCTGCCAGAGCACACCAACTTTTGGTGAGAGCTGATCGTCACTGTAGTTAACGGGCGTAATGCCAGGGTTACCTTGGGCAAAAATACTATCCTGTTCAGGTTCAAGCTCAAATCGATCCCATCGTAAGGAAGGCATAAAGGTGAGCGATCCTACAGAGATTCTATTCTGAAGATAGACACCCGTTCGCTGCGTGTTCGACATTGGAAAGTCGCGCACTGGAAGCAGGTCTGGCCCAACCTGAGAGGAAGTCAAACCCGTGTTTACGTCCGTTTCGGTTCCGGCGCGGAGCTGTTCTGTGTCGGTTTGTTCATATTCAATACCGTAACCAAGCTGGTGTTGGAGCCCAAGAAAAGCAAAGTCGTTGGAGGCGTTAATCTCCAGTCCGGTTAAGCTCTGATTAAACAGAAACTGACGTTGCCGAACGACGTTTGCCTGATTGCTCCCAATTAGCGACGTGCGCGCCTCTCGGGTGTTCTGACGCGTTTCACTGTCTTGACGATAAAGCCGCCATTGCAAATAGTCAGTTCCGAAACGACCTGCAAGCCATTCCTGCCCTGCGCTTAAGCGAACACGACTGCGCTCGTCATCGGCAAACACTTCGCTCGTATCAATTACGTATGGAAAACCAAACGCCTGAGTAAAATTTTGTACGCGCTCCAAAGAATCAACGTTTGTTTCGCCATCCACCCTGAATTGCTCAAGCGTTAGTTCGAGACCACCTTCTCCGGCACGGCCCGAATTTAATTTTACTGAAAGGTTTCGACTTTCTTCACTGAGAGGATCGGCGCCGACGATATCTCGCTCACTGTTTTGCCGCAGCGTAGCTCGAACTAGCGCCGTTACATTACCCGCTCTAAACGCAGATGTTCCGGTTAGCACGTTCCCGTGGTTCATGCTGTTGTAACCCGCACTCAGATCAAAGTGCGTGTCGGATTCGAGCAGATAGTCTTCTGGCCTTTTGGTTACAAAGCTGACTACCCCGCCCAGCGCATCGGACCCGAAGAGTGTAGATGCCGGACCACGAACTATCTCCACCTGTTTAACACTGTCAACATCAACAAAGTCACGACTTGCGTTGGAAAAACTGCCGATTGAAAAGGCATCGGAAGTGGCTACTCCATCCACTTCAATTCTGACTCGGTTACCCCCAATACCGCGAATACTGATTCCGGAAAGCCCGAAGCGACTGCCCTGATCGACTACGTCAACGCCCGGCTCGTAACGCACCAGATCCTGTATATTTTGAGCGAGCTGTTTTTGAATGTCCGCTGCATCGATCAAAGCAACACGCGAAGTGATTTCGTTGGCTGACGTAGGCTGTTTGGCCGCTTCAACAACGACCGTTTCCAAAGTTTCCGGGAGTATTTCCGGAGGCGGATTTCCGTTGCGGAACTCTCCGCCTGCTACACCCGAAAGGGCCAGCACAATTGCAGACAACATCGTTCATCTCCTGATGTGTGTCGCTGGCGTGCTGGCGGGAGCTGGCTGGGCGATTTATTTGGTAAGTATGAGTTTTTTGTTTCGAGTGATTCTCAGTCGATACCGTTCGTCAAGATACACAAGCTCAATTTCTTTGCGGCCCTTGAACAACTTTCGCACGTCCACGGGAAGCGGCTTGGGTTCTCTGATAGAAGCGGTTTCTTCTGTTCTTTCACTCATTGTCGCGAATGATAATCATTTTCATTTACACATGCAAGCCCAATTCCGATCACCCTTTTGTCCGCACAAGAACATTCAGATCCTCAAACTCCATGGCATCTACACCCAGATGTACGGGTTTACCCTGACTAATCCGTTACCCGAACGCCAATACCCACCTCCAATTGAGCAACACGTCTCGTTGCGTTAACTCAATAACTCGTACTATTTGCGCGCGATGATAGTTTCGCTGTGAACCGATAACAGCCAACACCGGACTATTATTACGTTTTGACACATATTTTGCCTAGCCACGTCGACCTGTGATGCCGTACAATCGCGCGTCGACAAAGGATGGTCAAAAGCGCTCTCCCACGAAACACGCGCTGCTGTCACGGCCTCTACTCTGGCTAAATCACTTTTAACTTCTCGCATAATATTCACTGTCTTTTATCAGTCAGTGGCACGGATTTGTATCAACCTATGTTTTTTAAACTCTTCGCCAAAAAGAACGGTAACTGGAAAGACGACACGCTCTCCGGATTAACCGTAGCCCTAGCACTTGTTCCGGAGGCCATCGCTTTTTCGTTTATCGCCAAAGTCGATCCAATTGTCGGACTGTGGTCTGCGGTGGTACTGGGATTTGTCACGTCTTCTTTTGGCGGTCGCCCGGGCATGATCTCAGGCGCTACCGGAGCCATTGCGGTTGTTGTGGCCAAGGTTGTAGACCTGGGTAATCAGGCGGGAATTGAACGAGGCATTGACGACCTTGGCATGCAGTACTTGTTTGCCACCGTCATGCTTGCAGGTGTTGTTCAGGCGCTGGTCGCCGTGCTCAAGCTTGGCCGCTTTATTCGGCTTGTACCGCACCCGGTCATGATGGGCTTTGTTAACGGGTTGGCCATACTCATTTTGTTCGCTCAATTCGCTTCCTTTAAAACGGTCGACGGCGACTGGTTACCGAATAACGACCTGATGGTAATGGGCGTACTGGCGTTAATCACCATGCTAATAATTCAGTTCTTTCCAAAAATAAGCAAAGCGGTGCCGTCAATTCTGGTGGCTATTGTCACCGTTGGTTTGGTCAGCTTCTTTGATTTGGTTGATACAAAAACAGTATCAGACGTTTTGTTTGAAGGCACCGGCAGCGCTGAACTTAAAGGCAGCCTGCCAATCTGGGGTTGGCCTAGCGATATCATATGGGACATCGACACCCTGTTACTGCTTGGTGGAACAGCCATTACCGTGGCAGCGGTAGGCCTGATTGAATCGCTCATGACACTGCAGTTGATTGACGACCTGACTGAAACCCGCGGCAAGGGTAATCGCGAATGTTTCGCTCAGGGTAGCGCCAATTTTATCTCCGGCCTGTTTGGCGGAATGGGCGGTTGCGCCATGATTGGCCAAAGCCTGATTAATATTAAATCCGGCGGTCGAGGCCGCATCTCAGGCGTTGTCGCGGCTTTGGCTCTCGCCTTTTTCATACTGGTTGGCGGACCCATCATTGGTCAGATTCCGATTGCAGCGTTGGTTGGCGTGATGTTCATGGTAGTCATAGGCACCTTTGAATGGGCCACTTTTCAGACCTTTGGAAAAGTGCCTGCATCCGATATTTTCGTCATTCTCGCCGTAACTCTAATTACCGTGTTACTGCACAACCTGGCACTGGCTGTCATTAGCGGCGTCATACTCTCTGCGCTGGTCTTTGCCTGGAAGAGCGCCCAACACGTTCGACTCTTTCCACACGACACAGAGGACGGCGTACGCATTTACAGCCTTCAGGGTGTCCTTTATTTTGGTTCAGTCCGGGAGTTTGCCGAACGACTGTCTCCCTCCAACGACCCGGACGAAGTAATCATTGATTTCAAAGACGCACGAGTAGCTGATTACTCAAGTCTTGAAGTACTCACCGCGGTAACCAGACGCTATCGCAAAGCGGGCAAAACGCTTCACCTGCGCCACCTGAGCGCCGACTGTCAAACCATGATTGCTGCAGCCGGGAAGCTGGTCGAAGTAGAAGTCGCGGATGACGACCCGCACTATTCCGTTGCGCGAATTTAGCGACCTTTCCACATAGTCCGAGCGAAACTCGCGTAGATGCACCCCAAGGGCATTTGCGCACTCAATGCTGACTGAATGCCGAAAACACGACGCACATAAGGAATACGTTTAAGTATTTCGTAGCCGGCGACACAACCCGCCACCGTCGCGGTTAGCACTAACAAAAACTCGGTCCTCACACCGAGCGACAGCGGCGTCAACCAGTGACCCACCGCAATAATAATGGTCTGATGAAGAATGTAATAACAAAATACGGCGCCAGTCAGATAGCGCAGCACCGGTTTGTCAAACCGCAGATAACGTTGCGCCAGTCCAAGCAGTAGAGCGATGCTGGCCCAGGCGTAGACTATCTCGACAATATCGTTTAGCTGCGTCGCAATTGGCAGTATCACGTTGGGCTCAGGCTCAAATATCCATACGACCCACAGCCCGACGCACGCTACAGCACTGAACGGCAGAAGCCTGTCAATGCCGTGCCAAAAACCATCATGTTTGGCGACGAAATAACCCATCATGAAAATTGTAAATCGATGACTGTGGTTACCCCAGTCATCAATCAGGGCATGGGTAGTTGGGTACCACGCCGATAGCGTAAACCCGAAGAGGATAAACGGTAGAGGAACAACAAAAAGTAGTCGAAGCCGTGACGCCGAAAGCCAGTCAAAAAACCGGGCTACACGACCCCCGGCAAGATTCTGAAACCACGGAAGCGAAGCCAGCACGAGCAAAATATAAACCAGCAGATAGACGACGTACCACAGATGATTCCAGGTCGGCGTAATAATCGGAAAACCGGGTCCACCGGCCAGGTAAGCCGGATAGAAATTAACTATGCCCGGATCAATCAATCCCGCCTGAAGCAACTGAAAGTAGGCCTGTGGCATCACAACCAAGAACACGCCGCCCAACACGGGCAAGCCAAGCTTTGACAGGCGAGACAGTGCAAATCGGCCGCGTTGTTGAACACGGTCTGTCGCAAAACGTACCACCACACCGGAAATGAAGAACAACAGCGCCAATCGCCAGGGGTTTACGGTTAACATTAGAGGGTGAGCTGCCGACGACATGTACTGGCTCTTGATGTGCCAACCCCACGTCACGTAAAACATGCCAATGTGATAAAAAATCAGCAGTGAAAAAGCGATGACCCTGAGCCAGTCAAGGTCGTAACGCCGAGTATAAGCAGGCACATTCATACCAGAGATAGTACCGTATGAACGAGACTATTCCCCAAACCTCTTTTAACTTACTTGAGCACTGGTCAAACACCCTGCTTTGTTTTTATTATGTAGACGCGATAGCGCATTGTCACACGCCCACTGAAACCTGTACCTCAACGAGAACGCCGTGAAAGCATCTGTATCTGCACCCGCAATCGTCATATTACTCACTCTACTGACGCTAACCGCTTGCCAAAAACCGGAGGAACTAGCCGCCAGCAACAAACAGGAAGTCGCTGCACCCGGACCCTGGCTAGACCTGCAAACGACTAACGCTCGCTATCGACTCCGCATAGATGAAAACTACACTCAAATCCCGGCCGGACAGATGCACTACTGGGACATTCATGTTGCGACTAACGACGAACAACCTCTGTCGCCCAAACAAATAAAAGTGTCCGGCTGGATGCCTGGACACGGTCACGGCATGGCCACCTTTCCGCTCGCTACCACCATGAAAAAAGAAGGGCTCATGCGCGTGAAAGGGATGAAGTTTCACATGGGTGGAGAATGGCGCATGCGCATAGACGTGGTTGACGCCGCAGGTCCGGATTACGCCTATTTCAATTTCAATGTGCAGCCCGCCCCGACGAAGGCGCCACCCACCGTTTTGTTTACGCCAACAGAACTGGCGCAACTTAAAGCGCTTCATTTAAGTTCACTGGCACCTCTACAAAAAGATGCGTCCAATAAATTCAGCCAAAACCCGGCTGCAGCCGCACTTGGACGTGCGCTTTTTTTTGATGTCGGATTAAGTCGCTCAGGCACGGTGTCTTGTGCAACCTGCCACAATCCGGAGCTGGGATTTGGCGATGGCAAAATCTTGAGTTTTGGTACCGCCAAAACCGAACGCCACGCACCCGCACTGACAGGTGTCGCACACTCAACGTGGTTTTACTGGGACGGTCGCCGCGACAGTTTGTGGTCACAAGCTCTGTCTCCCCTGGAAAGCTCCGGCGAAATGGACAACACGCGGGGCGACGTGCTTCGTTACGTTGTAAGTCACCCCGAACACGGCCCTGCTTTCAAGCGTCTGACCGGCTTTGGCGAAGAACTGCTTACCGACCTGGATTCTGAAGGCATGGGACCGGCCGACGGCGCGCCAGGGCGAATAGCGTGGAACCAACTGCGCCCCCCTCAGAAAGAGCGACTTAACACAGCTTTTTCTATAGTAGGCAAGGTCTTAGCTGCGTTCGAAGAGACCATTCAACACGCGCCTTCCCGATTCGATCAGTTCGTAGAAGTGCTCCTGGACGACGGCGAGAACGCCGCTGCCAAACTGCTGTCCAGAGCTGAAATACGCGGCGCGAAACTGTATGCCAATGAGAACAAGACACCTTGTCTTCGGTGTCACAACGGCCCGCTTTTTACAAATCAGGAATTCCACAACATCGACACGGGTTTGAGTGCGAGAGGCAACTTTGATGCGGGTCGCAAGATAGGCGCACGCCTGGTTCAGTTAGACGAGTTCAATTGCTACGGAGTTTTTAGCGACGCCACACGACAAGAGTGCACCGCGTTAACGTTTGGACGTGGCAATCATCTCGAAGCCGGCGCATTCAAAACGCCGGGCCTTCGCAATGTTGTCAATACCGCTCCCTACTTTCACGACGGTCGCATGCCAACACTTGAAACGGTGGTTGCACACTATCTCGCGTCGGAGGGCGACACAGAGGACGTTCACGAAATGCCAAAGTTTGAACTCACGCCCGGCGAGGCCAGCGATCTGATTGCGTTTTTGAAAACGCTTTGAAAAACGATTGAAAAATCTGGCGCACACCTAACACGCAATCACATTTGCGTATAACGTTCTCTTCCGTGTTTAACATGCGCCGATCAGGCGTAACGCTGGACTGCGTTTTTATCTTTCGGCTGCCGTCAAAGGAATGGCCGGGAGCGCCCAAACTTAAAAATGGAAAACGCTCGTCCCTGAGCGTAGTGGTCATCCGTGTCTTGGGTGTCGCGTTTAGTGTAAAACGGTTTTAAAAATTTATCCAATTTGCAACCGTTGTTCGAACAGGCGTTCGTACAACGGCTGTGCCTCATCGCAAACATCTTGCAAGTGCGATGCCAACTTTACGGTTGTGTGTTTAGGTTCTTCAAAACCTGTTGATTCCCAAACACGGTTGTACCAGTGTTCCGCCCATACGCCGTCAGAGTCACGTTTTCCAGCCGGCCACGAAAGCATTCGTGTTGTAAACGGAAGCTCTATGTATTCGCACAAATGCTCAAGATAAGCACGGGGTTGTTGCAAGAAGTCTGCGCTATCAATAATGAGTGGCTTCACAATTGCTTGCGCACTTATTTTCTCAAACAAATTAACTTGTTGCGCTAAACCAATATCACTTAGCGTCGGTTGTTCACGTTTTTTCTCATAGGAAGCCAAAACGCGTGCCGGTTCGCGCAGCAGGAAGCAGTGACGCATGCCGTGCAACCAATTGGTGTCGTAGTGTTCCAGCATGTGATGCGTCATTTGTTTTTGGTAACTTAGTGACACACCTTCGGGAAGCTCAGAGGTACAAAGCTCAATGACTTTGCGCCAATCCGTCTCTTGATGCTCAAGAATGTGCGATCGCACAGGATGATCGAGACCCGAATCATGAAGATACGCCGCGTAAAACGGCTCATCCATAACCCGTGTATCGGCACGATTTTCAAACGCTCGCATCATGGCCGTGGAAATGTTCCGCGGTCCTGACCACATCGCTAGGTGCATGCAAGCAGTTCCAGATACAGGTTTTGCAGCCGTTCAACCATAGGTCCACGCTCGCCGCTGCCTATGGTGCGCCCGTCAATACGGGTCACAGGAGCCACACCAGCAAAGGTGCCGGTTACAAACGCTTCATCAGCGTCGTATACGTCGGTTAGCGAGAAATTGCGCTGGTAGTTAGGAATATTGTTTTCGCCACACAGCTTGAGTACGTTCTCCCGGGTGATACCACCCAGACAGTAGTCGCCGCTGGACGTCCAGACTTCACCTCGCCTGACAATAAAAAAGTGCGTTGAATTGCACGTTGCAACGAAACCGTGCGGATCAAGCATAAGCGCTTCGTCAGCTCCGGCTTTGGTCGCTTGAATGCACGCCGTTATACAGTTCAGTTTGCTGTGGCTGTTCAGTTTTGGGTCTTGAACATCTGCATACCCGCGTCGAACGTGAACCGTGAACAGCGAAATACCGCGCGTCAGAGTTTCAGGCAGCGCTTCTTTGTATTCCGGGATAATCACCACAGTCGGCGGCCCGACGGTAACGCGCGGGTCTTGATAAGGAGTCGCTTTCACGCCACGGCTGACCATGAGACGAATGTGAACACCGTCTGACATGCCGTTCGCCGTCAGAACGGCGTCAATTTGCGCCGTCAGTTCTGCATCGGTCAGTCCGATGTCAAGATCAATCGCTTTAGCCCCTTGCTTTAACCGTTCCAGGTGCCGCTCTAGAAACGCGATGCGACCGTTGTGTACGCGCAGTCCTTCCCATACTCCGTCTCCCAGAATAAAACCGCTGTCGAATACCGACACTACAGCTTCTGCTCGGGGGACAAGCTCGCCATTAATTGAAATATGAATGTCGCGATTACGCGCGTCGTTTGAGTAGTCGTGAGTTCCTTTAGCCATGACGCGAGGCTATCAGGTTTGCGCCCCGTGTTCACCTGTGAGGATTGTAAATTTCAACAGAAGACAGGGGAGCGGTATTTTGCCGTGATGAATTACACAAGCAGCAAAATGTCGTAACGCTCTATCGCGGCAACACCCAATCGCGGCTGGAAGCCGCTCTCACAAGATGGCCTGAGTGGCGCTTCCTGAAATTAAGCATGGCGTACATTTGGAACGAATCACAAAACCTGCACTCAGGCTTCGACAGCAGAATCGCCGTCCAGCGCCAAATATTGTGCTACATATTCACTCGCCCGATCATCAAACAGCACTTCGGCAACCTTTAATAGAGTTTCGCTTTGCGTTCTCTCGTCCCACGGCACTACCAGCGCAATACTGGATCGTCGACGGAACAAATCGTCAATCGACTCAATCATCTCGTTGGCCGCCGAATACTCCAACTCGGCCCAGGTAAAGCTCGAATTCGCAAACAGTGTTCGGGCTTTATCAGGTGCTGCCAAAATATCCTCTGCAATGCCTTTTGCGGCCAAGCCGTAGCGTCTCCAGAGTCGCACCGACAAAGGTCCACGAGAATTGCTTGCAGTGTGTTCGTCGAGCCCGTTGTCGAGCGCAAACTGATCAAACTCTGACTTGATTTTCAGACCAGGCTCTCCAAGGCCTCCACGGTTAGCGTGCCCGACGTTGAGACCGCATTGCGATACGAGACTCGTAATTTCATCTCCAACGTTTAAGCAGTCGGTCAGCTTGCCGCCAAAAATACTGATGTACTGCTCTTCTTCGTTACAGTGAATCTCATGTTTCCTGGACAGCTGCAGCCAGTCCGCAGCGGTACCCTCACCCGCGCCACCTTTGGTAACCAGAGGGCGTACTCCGCAGCGCTCCGCAATAACATCGTCTCGTGTCAGCGGCTCGGACAGACTCAACAGATTGTTTATGTTGTCGAGAATAAAGTCGCGATCTTCATCCGTTACACCAACGTAAGGCGTGGACACCTGCGTATCGGTCGTGCCAATACAGGACCGAGACCCTTTCGGGAAAACAAAGAACATGCGCCCGTCGCTCGCGAAGAATGTCAGTACGCGCTCATCCTTGGTTAGACGCCGCACAATTAAGTGTACGCCCTTGGAAAACACGTGACGAAACCGGGTCTGCTGCCCAACAACCATATTGAGCGCGTCAACTTCGGGACCGCATGCGTTAACGACCAGTCGAGCCTTGATTGAAAGCGGCTGATCAGCAACGTGATCTCGCGCACTGAGGTGCCACATGTCGCCAACACGCTCGGCCCGGTCGACGGCCATATAATTAGCCGCCACTCCGCCGTGGCGTTGGCACTGCTGTACAAAACGCCAGACAAACCGGGCATCGCCGTCTGGCAGGTAACAATCGGAATATTCAAAACCACCAACGGCGTCATCCGTTTTGATCAACGGTTCACGTCGATGTATTTGTGAAGTACGCAAATAATGCGGACGACGTGTCGCAAAGCGACCGAACAGCCAATAAAGCCATGTCCCTAGGTACACAAACCAAACGGGCATACGGAAACCCTGGCGTATGGTGGTTAGAAAACGTACTTCCTGCACCGTCGTGGGGAAGGCCTCTCTCAGTTCGTTGCGACCCTTGCACAGTTTGTTTACCAGACGATATTCGTGATTTTCAAGATACTTGATTCCGCCCCAAACCAGGCTTGAAGAGTTCGAACTCGTATTGCCCGCGAAGTCAGCTTTATCAATCAGCGCGACGCGAGCGCCGCCTGCAGCGAGAGCAGCGGCTGACGCAGCACCGTTAATACCGGCACCAATCACCACTACGTCAAACTCCCTATCGGTCAATTTACCGATAATATCCTCACGCCGCTTTTGGGCACGATCTGAAAGCGTCATTAAAAGTCTCTTCCTTTATGCATTCATTGAGGGCCGCAGGCCCACACTTTCGGGTTGACTGCGTACCGTAGCGACAATGTACTTCCAGCGGCCATTGTGCCCGATTTAAATCGGACGAAAAACTACTAAAGAGTAGATTTATCAACGTGGAAAGGTGACCTGCGCAATTGGCTTGAATGCGAGGAAAACAACCCAACGACTACCCGGTATTATCCCTTCCACACCTAAGTCTATACGCTATATGAACGGAAACGTAACATTACTACAACCTCACTTGCCCCTCTCGCCCGTTCGTGGCACTTTGGAACCAGTAACAATGGGGGAACAACTAATGAACACACTTACCTGCTCAAAACTAATCAAAATACTCGCCGCCACTTTGGCCTTTTTTGCGGCAAGCGCAAGCTTTGCCCAGGACACCGACGGCGACGGCGTTCCAGACCTTTCTGATAACTGCTTGAACGTCGCCAATCCGGCTCAGCTGGACTTCGACGCAGACCTGTTTGGTAACCTGTGCGACAGCGATTTTAATAACGACGGCGTAGTGAACTTTCTCGATTTCTCGCAGCTGGCAGCCGCGTTCCAAACGCCTAATCCAACGTTCGACCTCAACGGCGACGGGATTGTAAACTTTCTGGACCTGGCGCTGTTTGTGCCAAACTTCAACAGCACACCGGGCCCCAATGCAACAGGCGCCTCCTTCGCCGCCAACGTGCAACCCATACTGACAACCAAATGTGTGCCGTGCCATTCGGGTCTTGGTTTTGGAGGGCATAACATGGCTACCGTTTACGGCGATAGCTTAAACGCGGCCGCCCACCCAACCTGTCCAGGACTAACCGTCGGTGCCTGCGCGCTGGTACGAGTACGGGCTGGCGAAATGCCTCCGGGGGCCGGCTGTACAGGTAACCCGGTTACAGACGCGGGCAATGTAAGCTGCATGAACTATGCGGAACAAACGTTGCTGTCATCCTGGATCAACGGCGGATTAGCACCTTAATCAACCTCCGATTTAAGTAGCCCGCTCTATAGTTCGATCTGGCTGAATAAAACACCAAAGCACGGCACCGGCTATCGCAAAGCCGGTGCCACTGCCCAACGCAACAGACCAACCAAATTGTTGTGCTAGCCACGGCACTAACAGCGCGTTAACAAAACCGACTAAATTACCGCCCGTGTTCATCACACCACACGCAGCACCTGCATGGCGGCCACCAATGCTAATAGCCGCAGCCCAGTAAGCGCCTTCCGTGCCCTGGTGGCTGAAAAAGCACAGTGCCAGCGTGAGCGCTAGAACCCACGGTGCTTCAGCTAGCGCGCCGAATATCATTAGCACGCCGCTGACCAGCAAACCGGTGATTGCGACAACGCGACAACCCAGCCGAATGCCGCGCTGACGACACAACCGGTCGCACCATAGCGCACCCAACGTGGCGCCAATGGCTGCCATGATCCACTGAAGGGAGCTAAGCAGGCTCGCTGTACCCGGTCCGACCTGCCGAATTTCGACAAGATAGTAGAACACCCAATTGAAGAGCTGGAAAAACACATAGTTCATACAAAAATAGCTGAGCGTCAACAGCAACAAATTACGGTCTTTAAGCACTTGCCGCCACGACACCGAAAATTGAATGCCGGAAACGGTGTCGGACTCACTGGCACACAACCGGCCGTCTGCAATTAAATCAATCTCGGCCGCGTTAGTCGAAGGATGATCTTCAGGCCGGTTTCTAAGTATCGCCCACCAAATGCCGGCACCCGCGAAAGACAGAACGGAGAGCCCGGCGAACGCCAGTCGCCAACCAGAGTAAGCGATCAATAGTAAAAATAACGGTGCCGTAACAGCGGCCCCCAGTGTGAGTCCGGCGCTCGAAAGCCCATTCGGCAAAGCCCAGCTTCCGGGCGGAAACCAGCTGTTCGTTACACTTCCGGTCAATGGATACAAAGGCGCATGCGCGATGCCTGTGAGAAACCGCAGCGCGGTGAATAGCATCAGAACGGTCATCACCGAGACCGAACCGCCTGCCGGCATCAGCGCGGCCAGAAGCGTCAGAACGCCCCACGCCACCATGGCGAGAGGCATTGCGCGTCGCACGCCAACGCGATCGACCCACAGCCCGGCCGGAAACTGGAACACAGCGTACACAACCGAAAACACACCGAGCACCCAGCCAATTTGAGCGAGCGTCAGTTCGTATTCCTGCGTTAACGTTGGCGCTGCGGCCGAGTAGAGATATCGGAGCACGTAAGAAATAAAACTTGCGAGCACAAGAAGTGCCAAAACGCGATAGCGAATTGTCGTAGGTCGGGTCATTTGGGACGTTGGGCTGCCTTGGAGATCTAGAAATCCGCTGGAGGAGTGGCGCGCCGTCGCGCCGGATTCCAAAAAGCCCCGTCCACCGGCGTGCAGGGAGCCATGACTCTCGACCAATGCAGTTCTTTTTGATAATAAATTTCGGCGTGCAGGTCGTCAGTACTCTGCCCAAACGGCTGCTTCACGGTGGCCAGAGCCAGGTTGGCTTTGCATATGGGCGACCACACAGCCGACGTCACGAAACCAATTTGTTTCGACGTGCCGGCGTAAATGTATGCATGAGTCGCTGGCTTGTTACCCTCGACATCCAATTTGAGCAAGCGCCACGTAGAACCCTGCTGCTGTTCGCGTAGCAGTGCCTGGCGCCCATTAAAATGCGGCTTGTCGAAATTAACCAGCCAGTCCAGACCCAGCTCGAAAGGCGATCGCGCACGGCCTTGACGAACAATGTAAGCGGCGCTTAAGAAATCGACGCCCGCTTGCAAAAACCCGGCTTCAATTCGGGCCATTTCATAAGCTTGTGTGCCCACAGGCCGAATCCCGCGCAGGCGACCCGCTTCAAAAAGCGTATCCCACAACATCAGTGCGTGGTCGGGTTCTATCCACAGCTCGTAACCTAAGTCGCCGATAAAACCGGTTCGAGAACACATTAACGGCACGCCGTTAAGCTGAAACCAGCGCAGCTCAAACGGTTTCATCAATTCAATGTCTTGAAGACCCAAATCTTTTAGTACGGCACAGGACGTCGGCCCCTGCACAGCCAGACCGGCTACGCTGTTGCTTTCTTCTACTACCTCGACATCGAATCCGAGTGTAGATGCCTTCAGCCAGGAAAAATGACGCTCGTAGCTGCAAAGTCGGTAAACGCCGGGTTCGATGTGAAACAACGTACCGTCGTCCAGCACCTTGCCAGCATCGTTACACCACGCTACGTAAGTTACCCGACCCTCTTTAAGCTTACTAATGTCTCGTGTCACCAAGCGGTTCAGATACGCCTGAGCGTCAGGACCGCTAACGCGATATTTCTGTAGCGGAGACACATCAAATACGCCGCACGAATTGCGCAGAGCAAAATATTCCAGCTCTTCGTCGTCGTACACTTCGCTGACGGTCACCCCTTTCCACTGGTGCCACAGGTTCAACGTATTGGCGTCACTCGTACGCGGGTGAAAAGGTGTTTTGGCGGTATCCAGCCTCAACGGCAAGTTACGACCCGGCTCTAAATGAGACCTCATGATTGTCCCTCGCGCCGAATAATCTCAAGCGCACAATTGCGCCCCGCCGCCCCGCTCAAACCGCCGCCCGGGTGCGCTCCTGCACCACATAAATACAGGCCGTCGAGAGGCATGGCATATTGCGCTGCGCCGTAGGTCGGTCGAACAAACATGAACTGATCGAGCGTCAGTTCACCGTGGTGCCAGTGACCACCGCTTGTACCGTAAAGGCGCTCGATATCGACGGGCGAAAGCAGTTCACTGGCTTCTACTGAATCGGTAATCCCCGGCATGCGTTCTTCGAGCTGCCGGATCAATTGGTCTGTCAAACGTCGTTTGCTGTCTGCAGACCAGCCCTGTTTTAGGTCGTAAGGAGCGTACTGAACGGTCGCGCTCAGTATGTGCTTACCGTTTGGCGCCAGCTCAGGCTGCGCCTCGCTCGGCAAACTCATTTCCATTACCGCCTCTTTCGACCATTCGCCATATTTCGCGGGATTAAAAGCGCGCTCTACACGGTCAACCGACGGTGCTATAAGCAGACGCTGGCCGTAATCGGCGATAGAGAGGCCGCTTATGTCTGGTCTCGCGCTCAGCGCCAAATTTAACCGCACCGCGTTCCCTCGCATGCGAACGTGGTGTATGCGACGTACAAATCCGGTGTCGAAGTGACGAGCGCCGACAAGCGACATGACCGTCGTGCGTGGATCGGCGTTCGACACAACAATATCGGCGGTGAGGGTCTCGCCGCTCTCCAGGATGACGCCCGCTGCTCGACCGTTTCTTACGACCACTCGCTCAACACGAGCGTTGGTACGAATGTCCACGCCGTTGCTGCGCGTGGCCTTGGCAAATACGTTGGCGACAGAACCCTCGCCCACTCTGGCCTGAACCAGCGAGCCATAGCTACCACTGAGCCGGTGCAAATACGTCAGCATGGAGTTACCTGAACGCGGACCTAAATGCGTGCCTAAAACAGCGTCAAGTGCCAGTGCTCCCTTCAGCCCTTCGTGATCAAACCACTCGTCGAGCACGTCGTAAATATTGCTGGCGCCGACGCGCAACAGCTCCCGCATGTCGTCGCGACCAAGACGCCGCACGTCCAGAGCCAAACGGGCAAGACCCACTTTGTCGCCGAGCTCGCCGTATCCCAGCTTGGGTGGCTTCTGGTTATTAAATTTGGCCAGCGTTCGTCCAAACGTCCGCATTTGAGCGGCGAACGCGGAATAAGCGCTCACATCATTCTGGCTCAGACCGCTGCCCGTTAGCGTTTGCTCGCTGTACTTAATGTGCTGCCCTTCTTCGCCGAGTGCTACGGTTGAAAGCGCATTTGAAGCAACCGAAAGACCGTGCTGCTCAAGCTTAAGTGCGGCCACCACCTCGGACTGAAGCTGGTAAACGAACAGCGCGCAGCCCGGCGCTCGAAAGCCCGGGGCGAATTCACGGTCGGCGGCCATGCCACCCACGTGGGGGCTGGCTTCAAGCACCGTTGTATTGATGCCCTTTTTCGCGAGCAGTGCGGCCGTCGTTAAGCCGTTGTGGCCGGCGCCAATTACCAGTGCATTAGTCATCGCCGAAATTCTCCGGGACGGTATTGGGCTGTTTCAGGTCGAGTAAAATCTCGCGCGCGGCGTTTGCACCGGGAGCCGCCATCACGCCGCCCCCTGGATGCGTGCTGGAACCACACATGTACAAACCTTTAACCGGTCCACGGTACTGTGCGTATCCCGGTATGGGTCGGTTGAACAACAGCTGATCGAGGGTTAATTCACCGTGAAAAATATTGCCACCGGTCAAACCCACCTCGTTTTCCAAGTCGCTCGGAGTTCGAACTTCCATGTGCAGAATCAGGTCTTTAAAGTCGGGACTAAACCGGCCAATTTGGTCGATTACCGTCTGTCCAAACGCGTCGCGGTTATCGTTCGTCCAGTCACCCGTGGCAAGTTTCGGGGGGCAGTACTGAGCGAACACGCTCATGTAGTGTTTGCCAGGAGGAGCCATCGTGGGGTCGCACGTTGTCGGCATTAACATATCGAGGTAAGGATCTTGCGACCAGCGACCTTCCTTCCAGTCGTCGAAACCGCGCTCGAGTCGCTCGAGGCTGTCGACAAAATGCATGTCGCCACCGTACAGCGGACTGCCTTCTGGCAGAGAGTCAAACGTCGGCAACCCGTCGAGCGCTATATTTACTTTTCCCGAGGCCCCGCGAATACGAAAGTTCTTGACCTTCTTAACGAAAGTGTCGGGCAAGTCAGATGAATCCATGCAGTTAAGAAAAGTACGTTTAACATCGAGATTAGAGACCACAATCGGACTGTGAATTTCTTCGCCGCTAGTAAGCGCTACGCCCGCAATTTGGTCGTTCTTGACCAATATTTGTTCAACACCGGCATTAACGCGTACCTCACCGCCGCGTTCCAGCAGCGCGCCGTTGAGCGCCGTTGATACAGCACCCATGCCGCCGCGCGCCAGACCCCAGGTTCCCACGTTGCCGTCTACGTCACCCATGTAATGGTGCAACATTACGTAGGCGGTTCCAGGGGAGTACGGCCCGAGAGCCGTGCCAATGATGCCGCTGCCCGCCAGGTTGGCTTTGACGATGTCGGTCTCAAAGAATTCGCCCAGATAATCCGCCACGCTCATGCTCCAGAAACGGAACGTGTCGTACATGACCTCTTCGTCCATATTGGTAAACGCGCGGCCAATATTCATCAGTTCTTTTATGTCGCGGGGCTTGAACGACGTGGGATCGGGAGGCGTAGCCAGCATGAAGTCGCGAATAAAGCGGCACTGACGAGCCGTTTCCGTTTTGAATCGAAGATAAGCGTCGGCGTCGTGCTGCGAATGGCGGGCGTATTCACGGTACGACAGCTCTTTGTCGCGGTACGAGGCAAAATGGTCGCCATTTTCCATGTAGGTAACACCGCCACCGTACGGGGTCACCTGCAGACCGTGTTTAGCCAAATTAAGCGAGCGATAAATCTCCGGACGCAAGAGACTGCAGACGTAAGAGCAGTTCGAGTATTTCCAATCGGTATGTAGCTCCCGGCTTACCGTAGCGCCGCCAATATAGGCGTTTTTTTCAAGCACGAGTACGGTCAAGCCCGCCTCTGCGAGAAAGGCCGCGTTTGCCAGACCATTATGGCCCGCACCGATTACTATTGCGTCGTATTTTTTCAAGCGAACACCCACAAGCTAGCCGCCAATTCTGTCTTTAATATCAAGTAAATGGAAGAACTGATTGCAGCACGGATTTTCACCGCTCTTAACCCGCCACAGTCAGCTGACCAATGATTGTTTGGAGGTCTATATAACTATCGAAATTTCGGGATCTTGGAAGTGGCAGCCTGCTACCATCCAGCTTTTTGGTCCGGAGGACCAAACCTGAAAGTATTGTTAGGGTTCACATTTGCCAACTGTCTTCTGGTGCGTTTTCACTCAACCGGCCGCCCGAAAAATTACGTGTACGTGTTTCCCCTGAAATTTAACAATAAGACCAAAATTTGGTTGGAAACCATGAGTGCATTCTTCCGGCGTCGGTGTATGTTAAGTTAAGTGCAATTGATCAGTGTTCGACTAAAACCGTTCCAATACGTTTAGGGATTAGCTTCTCGCTTAACCCCAACTTAAGAACACTGTGAAATGTGAACCCTGACCGGTTCAACCTGAATATCGTGTTGAGTAACCAAGAGCCGAAATGCGTGTAGCCTACCAACCCAATCGGGCTACACGCATAAGAGCCTTCTCCCAAAAAGCGGCGTCACGACTTCTTCCGTGACGGCGCAATCCCCATGCACTTGGAAATAATGCTTAACATTACTTCGTCAGCACCCCCGCCAATCGATGCCAGCCGGCTGTCTCGATAGCGTCGAGAGATGAGCGTTTCGTTCATGAACCCCATACCGCCGTAATACTGCAGGCAACCGTCCACGATTTCACGGTAAAGCCGACCGGTTTTGAGTTTTAGCATCGACACCTGAGCCACCACGTCTCGCCCGGCGCAGTAGCGCGACACCGTTTGTTCGAGCAAGGCCCGAAACAGCTCTATTTCGGTTTTCATCTCCGCGAGCCGGAAATGCACCACCTGATTATCCAAAACGCTTTGCCCAAAAATCTTTCGCTGCCGGGTGTAGTCAACCGTGTCGTCCAGCGTCATTTCGAGCACGCGTATTGCCGCGGCAGCAATCCACAGCCGTTCTTCCTGAAACTGCTCCATCTGATACGTAAAACCGTGCCCCGGTTCGCCAATACAGAACCGTTTGGGCACGCGTACGTCATCCAGATGAATCAGGGCTGTGTCCGAGGCATGCATGCCCATTTTGTCGAGTTTGCGCGCGCGTTCCACTCCACGCGTATCCATTGGAATGACAATCAGGCTCTTGTTGTGATGGGCGTCGGCGCCACCGGTGTTCACGAGCGTCGTCATGAAATCGGCCTGAATCGCATTAGTGATCCACATTTTTTGACCGTTAATAACGAAGTCGTCGCCGTCTTCTTTAGCCCAGGTTTTTATCGCCGACACATCACTGCCTGCCTCGGGCTCCGAAACGCCGATACAGGCCACTTTGTCGCCTGCAATGGCCGGCTGCAGGAACTCTTGACGTAATTCTTTTGAGCCATGATTGGCCAGAATAGGAGTCGCCATGTCGGTTTGTACACCAATAGCCATTGGAACAGCCGAACATTCAATTTCGCCCAGCGCTTCCACACAGGCCACGTTGTAGCTGTAGTCGAGCCCAAGACCGCCGTCGGCCACCGGCTTTTGAATACCCAGCAGGCCGAGGTCGCCCATTTTTTTGAACAACTCGTGCGCTGGAAATATTTTGTCGCGCTCCCATTCGTCTACAAACGGGTTCACTTCCTGCTCGATAAAACGACGAGTCGTGCGCTGAATCTCGTGATGTTCATCGGTGTATAAGTCCACGTGCTCTCCCGTTAAATCAGCAATAATTGGCGCGCCCCAAAAGTACTTCCAGGCTTAATCCTTCGGATTAAGTAGAGTGCGTACCCCAAGGGCACTTCGCCTGGCCCTGCGGGCCAAGTAGAGTGCGTACCCCAAGGGCACTTCCAAGCTTGGCCCTGCGGGCCAAGTAGAGTGCGTAATCGGTTTCCAGCCGTGACAAAACGTTTCAATATTCAGCCACGTCGCGTAATTCATCGCGGCAGAATGCCGCGCAACCTGCTCAGCATGAAGGGCTCAGCAAGCAAGTGTCCCTGGAATGCTCCTACGAAACGGTTTAAGGAGCACCCATTAGTCAGTCTAAATTCCTGACCGCATCTCGCAATAACCGGAGCTACTCTTCCGCGTCCGGCTCAATTTCAATCAGCAGTTCTTCTGCCGCAATTTGCTGACCCTTTCGAGCCGCGACCCCAATAATTTTTCCGCTGGTTGGAGCTTTAATTTCGTGCTGCATTTTCATCGCTTCGAGAACGGCAAGCCGATCACCCTGTTCAACACGGTCGCCAGATTTAACGAACATATCAACGACAACGCCGTGCATGGGGCACAGCACGGTTCCTTCGCCAGCAGCCGTTTCAGTACCAAACGAGGCTAGCAAATCGCTAAACTTGAGCGTTACACCGTCGAACGTGACATACAGTGTGCGGTCACCAAGAACCTGATAGCGAGTGTGGAACCGTTCAGAACCAACTCTCAGCTGGGCCGAGGTAGCGTCATAGTGGTCGCACACCACTGCGAACGTTGACTCTCCAACAGACACCGTCAAATGTCGCGGGTCACGTGACGCTACGGTCGCGTTTAATTCTACGTCCGACTGCGACTCCATCAGTTTATAAGTAGCTGTCAGACCGCGATTACTGGACCATCCCAGCGTCGCCGGACACACACCTAAAGATTGGCTTTGAGCGCGACGCTGATCGTCGAGATAACGCAGTGCTACGGCCATCGCTACAAGCTCGTCGCTCACGGCCCTTCCTGTGTAGCCTTCCTCACCAAAGGTGTCTGCAATAAAGGCCGTAGTGGCACGACCAGCCGCAAACTCTGGCGCATTGGCACATGTCAGGACGAACTCCATATTAGACTCTGGTCCAAACAGGACGGTGTCGCGCAGTGCAGTAGACAAGTTCTTCAACGCCTCGTCGCGCGTCTGTCCGTAACCAATCACTTTAGCCAACATTGAATCGTAAAAAGGAGAAACCAGCTGTCCTGTGACCACCCCGTCGTCAATTCGAATACCCGGGCCTTCAGCCGGCTGCCAGCGAGTGATAAGACCCGTTGCAGGAGAAAAATCGTTAGCCGGGTTCTCTGCGTAAACACGCGCTTCTATTGCGTGGCCTTTCAGGTCGATATCGCTTTGCTTAATAGTGAGCACCTCGTCGCGGGCCACCTGAATTTGCAGTGACACGAGATCCAGCCCTGTCACCAACTCGGTCACCGGGTGCTCAACCTGCAGGCGCGTGTTCATTTCGAGAAAGAAGAAATTAAAATCGGCGTCGAGCAGGAACTCGACGGTTCCGGCGCCACGATAATCGATGCGTCGAGCGGCTGCGACCGCCGCCTCACCCATGCGGCGCCTTAGTTCCGGTGTCATCACAGGACACGGTGACTCTTCGAGCACCTTTTGATGGCGACGCTGCACAGAACAGTCTCGCTCACCCAGGTGCACGACGTTGCCGTGGTTGTCGGCCATAACCTGAACCTCAACGTGACGAGGTTCGATGACCGCTTTCTCCAAAATCAGCTCACCGTTTCCAAAAGCGCTCAGCGCTTCTGAGCTTGCCAACTCAATACCGTTGAGCAAATCGGCCGCTTGGTGCACAAGCCTCATGCCACGTCCGCCGCCGCCAGCAGAAGCTTTGACCATAAGTGGAAAGCCAATTTTATTACCTTCGGCAACCAGAACCTCACGATCCTGGTCCTCGCCTTCGTAACCCGGGATACACGGAACACCGGCGTCAATCATGATGCGCTTGGACGCCGCTTTGTTACCCATAGAGTTTATGGCTTCGGGAGACGGGCCTATAAAGATGATGCCCGCCTCGGCACACGCGCTGGCAAAGTCGGCGTTCTCCGACAAGAACCCGTAACCCGGATGCACCGCATGCGCGTGTGTATCTTGCGCGACCGCGAGCAGTTTGGCGCCATCAAGATAGGACTCGCCAACCGGCCCGGGGCCAATGCACACAGCCTCGTCGGCGAGGGTGCGATGAGGCGCGTCGTGATCGGCTTCTGAATAAACCGCAATGGTATGAATACCCATAGCGCGTGCCGTGCGAATAACGCGACAAGCAATTTCGCCGCGGTTGGCAATTAGTATTCGTTCAATCAAAGCCATCATGTGTTCCTGAAATTAAAGGTGATATCCATCGTTAAGCAGAGCCAGACTTTGAGTCTGAATTGTCTTTGTCAAAGCAAGTTGCCCAGGAAGGCGACCGTTTCTCGAAAAACGACGCCACGCCCTCTCGTCCTTCGTCACTCACCAGGCACTGTGCAAAGTGCTCGGCAGCCTTGTGCTGAAATGCCTGCACGTCACGCGCCACGACATCGTCAATCACCTGTTTGGTAACGCCGACTGCTTCGGGCGCGCACCTTAATACCTGTTCGATTAACGTGCGCTCAAGGTCATCTAACTCGGAGGAGTCATTTGCCACTGCGTCTACCAAACCACTTTCTAACGCTTGGGCGCCGTTTAGATACGCACCGGTTAGCAAGAGTCGACGCGCGTTTCGCACACCCACTTTGCCAATGACATACGGGGCAATTTGAGCGGGTGTAAGACCGATGCGGGTTTCAGAAAACGCAAACTTCGCATCGGCCGTTGCAAAGGCAAAATCGGCCGCGCAGGCCAAGCCCAAACCGCCAGCAATGGCTGCGCCTTCTATCAACGCCACCACAACCTGTGGTGCTGTGTGCACCAGGTGATACACCTCAGCTCCTCTCAGACTCGTAGCAACGGCCGTTTGTCGCGCTTCCTGTGCAGGCAACTCACGTACGGCTGCAAACGCTTTCAAGTCGCCGCCGGCGCAGAACACCTCTCCGCGACCGCGCAATGTAATACCGCGCACCGTCGATTCAGTGCGCACTGCCCGCAACACCGTTTTAAGCTCCGCGCTTAATTCTTCTGACAGCGCGTTACGTGTCTTCGGTGCGTTCAGATACACGCGTAACCAGCCCTCGGAAAAACCCAGCTCAAGCCACTGAGTGGTAGGCAACGCGCTCGATAGTGCTTCTGGCAAGCTCATCCAATAAGCGCCTTAGAAACGCGACACCCCAAAGCTGTTGCTTTGGGTAGTTCGGTGATTCGATTCCCAGATTGTCTCCAGAGCAAAGCCGAGTACCCGGCGTGAATCACGCGGATCGATGATGCCCTGATCCAGAACCCGACCCGAGGTATAAAAGGAACTCGACTGATTGTCGAAGTGCTGCGTAATATGCTCTTCCTGCGCCTGCATTGCAGCTTCGTCTATTTCCTGACCCCGACGCTTGGCTGAAATACGCATGACCTGCGACATAGTTTGAGCCGCCTGCTCGCCACCCATCACACCGGTTGTGGCGTTCGGCCAGGCAAACAGAAAATCAGGCTCATACGCCTGACCGCACATGCCGTAGTTGCCGGCACCAAAACTCGCTCCAACGTAAAGTGTAATACGCGGCACGCGGGCGTTGGCCACAGCCTGAATCATCTTGGAGCCGTGTTTGATCATGCCCGCCTGCTCGTACTCCGTGCCAACCATGTAACCTGTCACGTTAGAGAGGAAAATAATGGGTCGTTGGGCCTGATCACACAGCTGAATAAAGTGACCTGCTTTTGTCGCACCCTGAGGATCGATGGGGCCGTTGTTGGCGATAATGGCAACGCTGTGTCCGTAAATTTTGGCGGTCACGCACAGGGTGGACACGCCGTAGCGTGATTTGAATTCTTCGAAATCTGAACCGTCGACCAGTCGCGCAATAACTTCACGAGCGTCGTACGCTTTCTTGTGGTCGACTGGAACAGCTCCGGCAATTTCGTCAACGCTGTATTTGGGTTCGGTGTACTCAAACTGAGGCACCGGTGGGCAATGTGTGTTCCAACCCAGGTCGTCGACAATGCGGCGCGCCTGTGCGATGCCGTGGTTATCGTCTTCCGCCAGGTATTCAACGACACCTGTAATTTCGGCGTGCATTTTTGCACCGCCAAGCTCTTGCTCGTCAGCTACTTCGCCGGTGGCGGCTTTGACCAAAGCGGCACCAGCCAACGCTGCCATGCCGTTGTCTTTCACACCAACAACGTAGTCACTCATGCCGGGCATGTACGCCCCACCGGCGGTTGACGGACCGTGCAACACCGAAATACACGGAATACCCGACGCACTAAGCTGCGCGAGTCGATAAAACACGGCGCCAAACTGCACCCAGCCCTCAACCTTGTACTGCATAAGGTTAGCGCCAGCGCTTTCAACGCAATGGATTACCGGCAAATTAAACCGCTGAGCTACCGCTAAGGCACCCAAGGCTTTAGGTAACGAACCTTTGGTTACGGCACCCGCGCGAATACCGCTGTCGTCAACCCAAACCATGCAGCGCACACCGCTGACAAATCCGATGCCCACAATCATGCTGGCACCCGGAATGCTGGTGTCAGGATCGCTGTCTTCCATCAGGTAGTTGGCCATGTTGTACAGCTCGAGAAACGGCATGCCTGGATCGAGCAGGCGATTTAACCGTTCTCGGGGTAATAGTTGACCGCGCTCTTCAAAGCGCGCGGCGCGTTGACTCGAACGTTCTACGGCACGCTCCTCCAGTGAGCGCATGTGCGCCACAAGATTAAGCATGTCATCGCGATTGCGGCGAAATTCGTCGCTGCCAACATCGACTTTGGACACATACACTGTCATTTATAGAGACTCCGCTAAATGGGTCGGGACAGAAACTGTTTGATGTAACAAAATTTGCGCGTACGCCTTGCCCTGCGCGTCGCTGCGAATACTCGCCATGCCACCACCGCCCAACACGTCATGCAGCACGAAGTTAATGGCGTGAATACCCGGCAGCAAAAATCGTTCAACGTGCGACGGATTAAAATGCGCAAACACGCTGGCGATTTTTTCCGGCGTCAGCGAGGCCCAAATCCAGGGCAGCGCTTCAGGCGTTCGGGCAATGATACCAACATTTGCCCTGTCACCTTTGTCTCCGCTCCGGCCGTAGGCTAAATCGAGCAAAGAAACCTCGACTATCTCGTGCTGAGCGAGGGCCTCCGGCGGAGTCGGTCGCTCAATTGAACGCGAAATGGGCGCCACTGTATAATCGGAAAAAGCGTGCCTCGTAACGCCATCGTCAATTACAAGCTCAATTCCTTTCTTGTCTCGAGCGCACGAAAAGTGCCGAATAACCGGAGACGGCGTCGATCGCCCGGCTTGAAACAGCGCCATGCCCGCAGGCGTCGCCAGCCCCATGCCGCTAACCGACTGAATAAAGGCCGCAACCCCGGCACGTTTCTCATGTTTAACGGCTATATTGAGCTGAATTTCATTGATCTCAGCAGCGGCCTGCGGCGACTGCCCAAACTGACTGCCCGATCCAACCAACTCAGTTGTTTTGTCTGATATCGCTGGCAGGCCCAAGTCGCTCAGGGTTCTATCGGTCCGTGCAAACGAGGCGTCGGCGAACGCGGTCGCCTTGGCCGCCGCTTCAAACCCGAAAAATCCCAGCGACATACCGGCTTTGTAACCGTCGGAGTAAGTTACGCTCACTTTATACGATTCAGGCGGCGGGTAACCGCGAGCACCACTGACGCGCACAACATCCGCGTCTACCTGCTCCAGCATGGCTTGGCTGAAGTCGCAGCTTACGTCCGGCAACAGATAGTCTTGCGGATCATGAATCTCATAAACCAGTTGCTCCGCCACCGTCGCTACGCTCACCAGCCCGGACGTGGTTGACGGCTTGGTAATGGAAAACGTTCCGTCCTCTTCGACCACCGCAACGGGATAACCAATATTTTCCAACGGTCCCTCCAGCGCACGCCAGTCGGTAAAATTGCCGCCGGTCGCCTGTGGGCCGCATTCGATCAGATGTCCGGCCAGACTAGCCTGAGCCAGCTTATCGAAGTCTTCAAACGACCAGTCAAACGAAGCGATGCACGCACCGAGCGTTACCGCGCTGTCAACACAGCGACCCGTAATGACAATATCGGCCCCATTTTTTAACGCCTTCACAATAGGAAGCGCACCCAAATAGGCGTTAGCGCTCACTACCCGCTCTTTGGCGGGAAAGCGCTCTCCAGTGAACATCTCGGTGGTGGACTCTATGTCCTCAAGACGATCAATCAAATCGTCTCCTTCGACCACTGTGACGTTTAATGTAAGCCCCAGCTCAGCCACAAGCACGCGAACAGCGCTTGCGCAGGCCTGCGGATTCATGCCACCGGCGTTGCTAATCACCTTGATGTTTCTGCGGGCAATTTGCTCAAGTGCGGGTTTGAGTGCGGTGACAAAGTCGGTTGCATAGCCCAGCGACGCGTCTTTGGCACGTTGACGCGCCATTATCGACAGAGTCACCTCGGCAAGGTAGTCGTACACCAGAAAATCAATTTTTGGATAGTCCAGAAGCTGCCGGGTCGCGTGAGGTGCGTCGCCCCAATACCCGCTTGCGCCGCCTATCGATATTGCTGCCACGTTGATCTACTCCATGTGTTTTTTAGCGCAGCTCCTACGGCCAGACGACTGTCTAACGGCACGTCAGGAAGCCTCTCAGCGACGACCTCCAATGTTACACAACCAGACTTCAACCGTCCTGTTTGCGCCATTCTAATGACGTCACCTGCAACGAGGAGTAACATGACGGTCGTGCGGCGCAAAAGTTGTCGGTTGTCGCAATATTAAAACGAAGCCGATTGGCAAGAGCCTCACCAGTACGAATATGAGCCCAAGGAATATCAGGATTATGTATGACGGGTAAATCACCGCACGTAGACACCTCTCCCCATGTTGCTGACGAAATCAAATACACGACGTGCTACATGTGCGCCTGCCGCTGCGGTATTCGTGTACACCTGAGAGACGGCCAGCTTCGGTATATTGACGGTAACCCTGATCACCCGGTAAATCGCGGCGTGTTATGCGCCAAGGGCTCCGCCGGCATCATGCAGCAGAACTCACCGGCCAAGCTCAGTAAACCACTAAAGCGCACCGGCCCTCGAGGCAGCGGTGAGTTTGTCGAAATTGAATGGGATGAGGCGCTTGATCTGGCCACGAAGTGGCTCGGCGACATTCGTACTACTGACCCGCGTAAACTGGCGTTTTTTACCGGTCGCGACCAGAGTCAGGCACTGACCGGTTTTTGGGCCAGTCAGTTTGGAACGCCCAACTACGCCGCACACGGAGGCTTTTGTAGCGTCAATATGGCAACAGCCGGGCTCTACACCATAGGCAGTTCGTTTTGGGAGTTCGGCGAACCCGACTGGGACCGCACCAAGTACCTGCTCATGTTTGGAGTGGCCGAAGATCACGACTCCAACCCCATCAAAATTGGCCTGGGTAAAATTGGCAAGCGTAGCGACGCCCGTTTCGTATCGGTAAATCCGGTGCGCACCGGGTATTCAGGCATTGCCGACGAATGGCTCGGTGTTAAACCGGGCACCGACGGTCTTTTCGTCATGGCCCTGATTCACGAAATGCTGCGCACCGAACAGGTCGACCTCGACTATCTGATTCGCTACACCAACTCGCATTGGCTTGTTCGCCAAGCGCCCGGCGAAGCAAACCACGGTCTGTTTGTACGTAACGACGAAGGCCAGCCGCTGGCCTGGAATCGAACATACGACAGCGCTTGCAGCGCACTCGACCCGGACATTGCGCCGCAGCTGACCGGCGACGTAACGCTCGCCGACGGCACCAAAGCCAAACCTGTATTTGCACACATGGCCGAGCGCTATCTCGATGCCTCATACGGTCCGGACGAGGCCGCAAGCCAGTGCGGAATAGACGCCGACACCATTCGCCGCATTGCCCGTGAATTGGCATACGCCGCGTTTGAACAAGAAATTACGCTGGACATTGAGTGGACTGACTGGGCCGGGCGCAAACACGATAAAATGATTGGACGACCGGTCTCCATGCACGCCATGCGCGGAATTTCGGCACACTCGAACGGTTTTCATACCTGTCGCGCAATCCATTTGCTGCAGCTACTTCTGGGCAGCATTGACTGTCCCGGCGGCTTTCGAAGCAAAGCACCCTTTCCAAAACCCTGCCCACCAGGACTAAAACCTGCGGGCAAACCCGATCAGGTCGTCGCAGGCCAGCCGCTTCCGGGGCCACCTCTAGGCTTTGTGCAAAGCCCCGACGATTTACTGGTTGATGCCGACGGCGAGCCGGCACGAATTGACGGAGCCTACTCCTGGGACTATCCGCTGGCGTCTCACGGTCTCATGCATTTGGTTATTCGCAACGCGTGGGCACAAGACCCGTACCCGGTTGACACCCTGTTTATGTACATGGCGAACATGGGCTGGAACTCGTCGATGAACACCGCGAAAACGGTAGACATGTTAACCGACATTGACGAAGAAACCGGCGAGTACCGCATTCCGCACATCATTTACTCCGACGCCTTTGCGTCAGAGACGGTGTCTTACGCGGACCTTGTGCTTCCTGACACGACCTACCTTGAGCGCTTCGATTGCATCAGCCTGCTCGACCGTCCGATTAGCACAGCCGAAGGCCCGGCCGACGCCATTCGCCAACCTGTGCTGAAACCCGACCGGGACGTGCGGCCGTTCCAAGACGTGCTCATCGAGTTAGGTGCCCGACTGGGACTACCCCAGTTTGTCAACGAAGAAGGCGAGGCTCGTTACAAAGACTACCCTGACTACCTGATTAATCGTGAAGCCACCCCCGGAATCGGATCGCTTGGCGGCTGGCGAGGTGAAAATGCGGACCAACACGGTCGAGGTGAACCCAACCAAAACCAGATTGATCGCTACATCGAAAACCAGTGCTTCTGGGAACACCACATTCCGGAGCACCAGCAGTATTTCAAACACGCAAACAAAGACTATCTTGAGTATTCAGCCGGCATGGGCTGGATCCCCAAGGCTGAGCAAATCACGCTGCAAATTTACAGCGAGCCTTTGCAAAAATTCAGACTGGCCGGAGAAGGTCACGGAGACACGCCCGCACCGGAGAAATACCGTGAGCGGCTGACGACCTTTTTTGATCCGCTGCCCATCTGGTATCAGCCGCTCGAAGAACAGCAAACCGACTCAACAGAATTTCCGCTACATGCGATTACGCAGCGTCCCATGGCGATGTACCACTCGTGGGGTTCGCAAAACGCGTGGCTCAGACAAATTCATGGCTACAACCATCTTTACGTGCACAAAGAGCTTGCCAGCAAAGTAGGCGTTACTGACGACGACTGGGTCTGGATTGAAAGCCACAACGGCAAGGTACGTGGGCAGGTCAAAACCATGACGGGCTGTAACCCTTCGACAGTGTGGACATGGAACGCCATCGGCAAACGTAAAGGTGCCTGGAACTTAAGTGAAAACGCCGAAGAATCAACCAAAGGCATGCTGCTGAACGATTTAATTAGCGAGCTGTTGCCAAACGGGAAAGTCGGTAACGCCGACCCGGTTACGGGTCAAGCCGCCTGGTTCGATTTACGCGTACGCCTGAGCAAGGCACCGGCACCTGACGAGATTGAACTGAACAACAAACCGGCCATTCCCGTTCCCCCTGGCGTTAAGAAGCGCCCCGCCCTGCTGCGTTACGGGCAACAGTTTTTAGCCGCCACTGACTGGCGTAACAGAGGTTCTTCATGACCGATTTACCGACTTCTACACAGAAAAAACTCGGCCTCGTGGTCGACCTTAACGCGTGCGTAGGCTGCCACGCCTGCGCCGTTAGCTGTAAGGAATGGAACACGGGCGGTTACTCTGCACCCCTTACAGACAAAAACCCGTACGACGCCAAACCCGACGGCGTTTGGTACAACCGCGTACACACCTACGAACTGGAAAACGACACGGGCGGACGCACCGTTAATTTTCCGAGAGCCTGTTTGCACTGCGAAACACCGGCCTGCGTTACCGTTTGCCCTACCGGCGCTTCGTTTAAACGCGAAGAAGACGGCATTGTTCTCGTTAACCCCGAGACCTGCATCGGCTGCAAGCTGTGCTCCTGGGCGTGTCCGTACGGTGCGCGAGAGTACGACGAAGACGACGGCATCATGAAAAAATGCACGCTGTGTGTCGATCGTATCTACAACCAGAACATTCCAGCAGAAGAACGACAACCGGCCTGCGTAAGCGCCTGTCCCACTAACGCACGTCACTTTGGCGACTTTGCCGATCCCGACTCGAACGTGTCGAAACTCACACGAGAGCGTAACGGCTACAGCCTCATGCCCGAAGCTGGTTGCAAGCCCACGTGGCAATACCTACCTCCCGAGGTCAGAAAGAGCGGCGCTGAATCAAGTAGCCCCTCTGCCTCTAAAATTCATAACGCGATGGCAAAGGAACCTGAAGTCTCTGCAAGCAGCGGCTTTCTGGGCTGGGTCGATCGCATGCTGACCCGGTAACGCCATGCATCCTGCTTACTCTGTCATTTTCTTCACCGTGTCATCCGGCGCCGGTTTTGGCCTGCTCGCAGTGATCGCGCTCGGCTCACTGCTCGGTTGGTGGCAGCCGACCGACGGTGCGGCGGGTCCTGGTATCGCTCTTCTGATAGGTGCTGCCCTTGCGATTGCGGGCTTACTGTCCTCTACGTTTCACCTTGGCCATCCGGAACGCGCGTGGCGCGCATTGTCCCAGTGGCGTAGCTCATGGCTTAGTCGAGAAGGCGTTTTGGCTATCGCCGTATTTGTACCGGTTGTTGTCATGCTTCTCGCGTGGTGGAAGCCGGAAGACTTTGCCGACTTGTTGGTACCTGCGGCACTGGCAACGTTTTTACTTGTGATCGCGACGGTCTACTGCACAGCAATGATCTACGCGTCCTTAAAAACCATTCCACGCTGGAACCAGCCTTTGGTTGCGCCCGTGTACTTACTCTTTGCCATTGCCAGCGGCGCGCTTCTTGCTCTGCTTTTCGTAACGGCCAGGCCTGTATTACTAGCGGGCAGCATTTCCCTGCTCGTTGTTGCATGGCTATGCAAGTGGGTCTACTGGCGCACAATCGACAACGCGAAACCAATCAGCACGGCCGAGTCGGCTACCGGCCTGGGCGCTTTGGGCAAAGTCAGCCCACTTGATCTGCCGCATACGTCGGCCAACTATATTCAAAAAGAAATGGGCTTTGCCATTGCACGCAAACACGCAATGAAACTACGCCGCATTGCTCTGGCTCTCGGACTTGGTCTGCCGCTGCTATTTTTGTTTGTGGCGTGGGTAAGTCAGGGCGGACTTCAAACAGCGTGGGTTCTGCTAGCTGCGATCAGCCTGATTGCAGGTCTGCTAGTGGAGCGCTGGCTGTTCTTTGCTGAAGCGGAACACGTTGTCACGACGTTTTACGGTGCTTCATCCGTTTAGTTTCGAGAGTCCAATACAGAAAAAAGCCCCGACGGATTTGCTCCGCCGGGGCTTTTTTAATTCAGTAACCGAACTACGTTCGCTACTTTGAGAGTCAAACGTAACGGTTTGCAGAATGATTCAACTACCGCGAGTAACCCACGTTCAATTTCTCAACAGCAGACAGTACGTCTTCAACAGGAGGACGCTTTCGGTAGCCTTCTTCAGCAAACTTGGCTACAAGCCTTCCACGTCCGTCAAAGACCATAATGCCAGGGTGTGGAATACCGTAACCGGAAGAACCTTTTTCGTGTTCTTCGTTACGAATACCGAATGCATCAATCACACTCGATTTTTCATCTGATACCAGCGTGTAATTAATACCCTGTTCCTCAGCAAAGGTTTTGAGAATGTCGACGCTGTCGTAGCTCAACGAAACCAGGTTGAAGCCACGCTTCGAAAACTCTTCTTCGCTTTTGTTGAGCTCAATAATTTGACGTTTGCAGAACGGGCACCAGTCGGCTGAACGCACAAACGCAATCGCCAGACCGTGGTCGCCCACCAGGTCTTTCAGACTGACTTTTTCACCCTCGTGGGTCTTGACCATCAGGTCAGCAGGCAACGACGTACCCAATTTAGGGCCCCAAGCGGGCTCGGTGTGGGCATCGTGAGAGTGGGCATCGTGAGCGTGGGCGGACACAGCAACCAGGGCAAACAGGACTGAAAATAGCCTCAGTGACAATGAGTTAATAGCGCGCATCTAGCATTCCTTATAGGTGAACTGACTGATAAGACCAGTCTATCGCGTAAAATATTACAGTGGGTGAAAGTCTTAATATTTAACCTTCCACACCACCGGGATATGGCCGGCCGGCTGAAACGCGTATCAGGCGTTTACATCAATAATGACTCGGCCGCGTACCTTACCTTTTAAAATATCGCGGCCCAACTGTGGCAAATTGGCCAGTGTTGACGTGCTTGTCATCTCATGAAGAGTTTCCAGCGGCAGATCTGTCGCTAGTCGCTTCCACGCAGCCACGCGATTTTCGTAAGGCTGCATAACGCTGTCGATTCCGAGCAGGTTAACGCCACGCAAAATAAACGGCAAAACCGTAGCCGGCAAGCCGGCGCCGCCAGCGAGACCAACCGCGGCAACCGAACCGCCGTATTTAATTTGACCGAGCACCCGAGCCAGCATCGGGCCACCGACGGCGTCAATGCAACCGGCCCAGGCTTCAGACTCAAGCGGCCGCTTGACGGTTTCGTTTATGTCCTCGCGAGCTACAATCTCGCTGGCACCAATCGATTTAAGATAGTCCGCTGCTTCAGGACGACCGGTTACCGCCGCCACTTCGTAGCCCAGTTTCGACAAAATGCCAGTAGCTACAGACCCGACTCCACCCGCCGCACCCGTCACGAGCACAGCACCCTTTTCCGGTGACAAACCGTGTTGCTCCAGCGCCAGCACGCTGAGCATGGCGGTTACGCCAGCCGTGCCTATGGCCATAGCGTCTTTAGTCGACAAACCGTCCGGTAAGGGAACGAGCCAGTCAGCGTTGACACAGGCTTTTTGTGCATAGCCGCCCCACCAGATTTCGCCCACACGCCAACCGGTGAGCACAACACGATCACCCGCTTTGTATCGTTCGTCACTAGAGCTTTCCACCGTGCCAGCCAGGTCAATGCCAGGGATATGCGGATAGGCTTTCACCAAACCGCCCCCCGAACCCAGGCACAGGCCGTCTTTGTAGTTTACGGTTGAGAAGTCCACAGCAACCACTACGTTACCGTCGGGCAGTCTTGCTTCGTCCACTTGCTGAACCGACGCACTGGTATTGCCTTCTTCATCTTTCTCAACGACTAATGCTGAAAAACTCATATTGGGTTCCTTAAAATTATTGTGGTTTGGTTAATCGTATACTTGGCTTATTCTCGAACTACTCTCAACGTATTTTTTGTCGCAGCAAGAATTTTTGAATCTTGCCGGTCGCCGTTTTGGGCAACTCACCAAACTCGACACGCTTCGGCGTCTTGAATCCGGCCAAATGTTCACGGCAAAAAGCGATAATGTCAGACTCCAGTGCGCTACATCCCGGTTTTAATTCCACAAAAGCGCACGGCACTTCGCCCCACTTCTCGTGTGGCATAGCTACAACAGCCGCCGCTGCCACCGCCTCGTGGCGGTACAAAACACCCTCAACTTCGACAGACGAAATATTCTCGCCGCCCGAGATAATAACGTCTTTGAGCCGGTCGCGAATTTGCATGTAACCGTTTTGGCGCCACACGGCCGCGTCACCGCTTCGAAACCAGCCGTTTTTGAACGCGGCGGCCGTGGCCGCCGGGTCTTTGTAGTACCCTTTCATAACCGTGTTGCCGCGAAGCACTATCTCGCCCTCAGCCGTGCCGTCGCGTGGCAACAATTCGTCACTGTCAAGATCAACAATGCCAACTTGTTCGGTCATTGGAAACGCGACGCCCTGCCAACTCTTGATTTCAGCCTGTCGGCCACTTGACTCGTCGTCCCACTCTTCGCGCCACAAACACTGGGTTACGTGGCCAAACGTTTCGGTAAGACCGTAAACCTGCATCACGTTAAATCCAAGCGCGCGCGTTTTTTCCAGCACTACAGGTGGCGGTGGCGCTCCCGCTGTCATAACTTGCACGTCGTGGTTGAACTCGCGACGTTCCGAAGAGGGCGCGTCGACCAACATGGACAAAACAATCGGCGCACCGCCGAAATGCGTTACCGAGTGATCGGCGACGGCATTAAACACCTTGGCCGCCGTAACGTCTCGCATCAAAATGACGGTTCCTGCCAACAGCGCCATGGTCCACGCGTGACCCCAGCCGTTGCAGTGAAACATGGGCACAGAGTACAAGTAGCGCGGATGTTGCGTTAAACCCCAGGCCGTGACGGTCCCCATAGACATTAAGTAGGCGCCACGATGGTGATAAACAACGCCTTTGGGTCTGCCCGACGTTCCAGAGGTGTAGTTCAAAGCCAGCGCCTGCCACTCGTCACCGGGATACACACCCTCAAACTGTTCGTCACCCTCTTCCAGTAACTGTTCGTATTCAATTTGGCCCAGTTTTTCACCGCCGGGACCCTCGGGGTCGTCAATGTCGACTACGAGAACGTCGCTTTTAATCTGCGAGAGCGCGTTTCGAACAGTTGAGGCAAACGCCGTGTCAGTCAGCAGAACTTTAGCGTCACCGTGATCAAGAATGTAGGCAATGGTGCTCGCTTCAAGCCGGAAGTTAATGGTGTTCAGAACAGCACCTGCCAACGGCACGCCGAAGTGTGCATCGAACATGGCCGGAGTATTGGGTGACAGCACGGCAACGGTATCGCCGACTTCTACTCCGCGCTTTATCAGCGCCGAGGCCAGTCGATTAGCGCGACGCTGCACGTCGCCCCAGCTTAGCCGCAGAGCTCCGTAAATGACCGCCTCTCGCTCTGGAAATAGATCCGCCGTTCGGGCCAAAAAAGACAGAGGAGTCAGCGCAACATAGTTAGCCGCGTTACGCCCAAGGCTCTCGTAGTGTTCTTGCATGAAGTTTGCCTATCCAGACCAGTCAATCTGACAAATCTCGGCGCTGCGTCCGTCAAAGTCCCAGACGCGGCCGTAGGCCCTAACCCGGCCCTGCGTCGCTGTGGCCACGGTGACGTCCGCACCCATCCAGTAACCCGTATTAGTTACCATGACTTCCTGATCGGGGTCAGCGCCTGCAATCGGCTCGACGGCGCCCTTGATTTTCTTCCCAACCGTGAGGCGTCGCGTCTTGCCCTCGGTCTCGTAGCTTATCGGGGCACGCTCGGCGCCCAAAAACTCGGAAACCAAAATTCGAAACAGGCCGGTCGTTCCGCGCAGTTCACCTGAGAAAATTTTAACCAGCTGTTCGTACGCTTTGTCAGAAGCGCGGTCGTCGATGTAGGCCGCGCACTTCCAGTTCCCTCGTGCCATACGGCCGGGGATATCAAGAAGAAGCCCAACGTTGAGTCCGGACAAATCCTCATCACCGGCGTGACCCGAGTCAATTCGAACGCCCGCCCACGCCTGACAGTTGCCTTCTGTCGGCGGATGCGCGCCCAGCGAAACAACGCATGGACAAAACACTGTGCAGTTGCAGTTTAGAATGAGTTCGCCTTTGATTGACCAGTTGTCCATTAAGTTCTCCAAAAAATCAGGTTAGCGCAAGGTAAGTAAACCAGCAGCCTGCGGCTAAAAAAAGAAACGCGATGGGCCGGGTGACAAACCGGCCAAGTTGGGGCAATTTTTCAAACGTCATTAGCACCGTCGCCGCGCCCATCCATAGCAGGCTCATAATGCCACCGATAAAGCCAACGAGCATAAGAGCCCAGCAGCACGCTACGCAAATAATGCCGAGTCGGAAGCCCATTGAAATAGCGCCAAATGTGCCCTCTCGCCAGCGCTCCATAAAAAACGTCAGAGGCATACGACACTTGCTTAAGCAGGCTGCCTTCAGAGTTGAGAACTGATAAGCACCTGCACCGAACAGCAGAACAGCATTGAACGCGTGGGACAAACTGCGACCTTCCGCGTCGATAAGCGCATAGCGTGCCAGTGATACTTGCAGCCAGGTTGCGGCTACGGCATAGATAATCCAGGCAAACAGATAGCCGGCTATGAGCGCATAGAAATCGCTGCGCTTGCCCGCGCCGGCCTCAATAACGTCGCCGTAGGTTGCCAGAGTCGGAATAAGTGAAGGCGCCATCATGGCCATGGCCATTAACGCCCACATGGAGAAAAGAGCAAGAACTGGTGCGTCGGCCGCGCCGTGATGGGCGTGGTGACCGGAGTGCCCGTTCCCGGCGGCCACACTCATGTCATACATGAAGTACCAGGCAACGCTTATCGCGACGAACAACACTAACCAGTGCACGCCGAACGATCGACTCCTTTTCAAAATACCCGTACTCAAAATTCTCCGCGCTCCTAAACTGATCCCGGTCAGCTATCAATTTTGATCTGTGACAAACGTCGTTTGTAAACGACATTCTGCAAAACCGTCTATTTCGACAAGTTGCTGCTAGAGCTTAGCGCAACTCCCTCCGTCCAGATATTACCCGAAGGTCAAAACCTGTCACCCAAAGGACTCATTCCAACCCGTAGTGGCATTTAGCAATTAATCCTCAAGCCGGGCTATTATAGGAAAACTTCATCCGCAAACCAGCTAATACATGTTCCCACAAGTCACCGACTTTTCCGCAGAGTGCACCGCCTTTGGTGAGCTTCTCGACCGTGCTCTGTGCAACGACACCAAGCTGTTCGAGCGACCGACACAGTTTAAAAACTGGACTCTCAATGACATTCTGGGCCATTTGCACGTATGGAACTGGGCGGCCGATACCTCGCTGAACAATCCTGACCACTTCCAGGAATTCATGGTTCTGGTGATGGATGCTTTTCAGCGTGGTCAGGTACGAACCTTCGAACGTCAGTGGTTGAAAGGTCTCGAAGGTGAAGCGCTGTTGGACACTTGGCGGACGTTTGCCGCAACAATGTGCGAACGCTTTGCGCAGGCCGACCCTCGCACACGCGTCAAATGGGCAGGACCCGATATGAGCGTCCGCTCGAGCATTACGGCCAGACTGATGGAGACCTGGGCTCATACCCAAGCCGTTTATGACCTGCTGGGCATTGAACGAGAACACCACGACCGCGTTAAGAACATTGTCGTGCTTGGTATAAATACCTATGAATGGACGTTCAAAAACAGACGTCTCGCCGTTCCTGAACCCGCACCTTATGTCTCTCTTGGCACCCCCTCCGGACAACACTGGGAATTCAATGAACCAAGCGCGGTCGAATGTATTAAAGGCAGTGCCACCGAGTTCTGTCAGGTCGTCACTCAAGTCCGCAACGTTGACGACACGGCCCTGCAGGTTCGCGGTGATAACGCTACTAGCTGGATGGCTATTGCCCAATGTTTTGCGGGAGCACCTGAAGACCCGCCGACCGCCGGATCCAGATTTATTGCGCCTGTCGAGGGCTAGGAAAGAACCGATGAAAAAAACCAACACGCTCTCAATGCTCTTACTTTTTAGTCTGTTGTCGCTCACAGCCTGCTCACCAGAAACCCGGAACAACGCGGAGTTCAGCTGTGTAAATGCACGCCAGCCCATGACAGCGGCGCATCTTGGAGAGCTCATCCAAGAAATCGACCCGGAGGCCGAATTGGCTGGCAATACATGGCGATTTGAGGCGGCTGGCAACGTAATTGCGGTCATATACGATGAGGCAGCAGATCGCATGCGCATCATGATTCCGATCACCGAGACCGACAAACTGACTGAGCAGCAGAAAACGCGCCTGCTGCAAGCCAACTTCGACTCAGCTCTGGACGCCCGATATTCCATCGCTCAAAACGTGCTGTGGGGAACCTTTATTCATCCGCTAAGCCCGCTGACTGATCGAGAGTTTTTACTCGGTGTTGGACAAACCATTAGCGTCGTCGAAACGTATGGAGACAGTTACTCATCCGGAATGTTCACATTTGGCGCAGGGGACAGCGCGGAAATTTAACGTAAACAGATACTGGATTTGCTTCGCAAGGAAGACACGTGAGCTTCGATGCAGATGCTGGACTCGCTTTCCGGTGGACAACCGATAACGTTCAAACGAGTCCAACACCTGCACCGCGGCGCCTGACGTGTACACGTTGCTAAGGCGGCAACGTGGCAATAGGATGCCATTGTATTCAGCTTTTTAGCAACACCTGTGACGCCGTTCGCATTTTTGCGACGACGTAGAAAACGCCAGAGACTTTTTCTTCTAAAACGTTATTGCAAAAAATCACAGCTCGTCTTCTACGCCAAAAAATTGACACGTACATGAAGCCGCTTTTCGATACGTAATAACCACTTCTCCAACCACCAACAGTTCGCCGATGAACGACAAGCTAATCTCCTTTAAAAATAAGGGTTATATAAAACTCGCGGTTCTAAATGCAAACCTGCCTGCTCGCAGGAGACGTAACGCACAACCAATAACAGAGTTGTTAGGCAATAAAAATGCGCTGTTACGTTTGTGTAAATTCGGCCCGTGTAAGTTTGGTAAACGTTCTAAGTTTTAACGTATTCTTATTGCGGCAAAACGTTTTAATTTTTTTCTAAAATGCGCATTTTTTTCTTCGCGTGCGCAAAAAAGTGCGCTCAACCGTTTTTTCATTGCCAGGTAAGTCACTTTTTTGTCACGCTTGCTGCGCTTTTTTATTCTGAATGAAGCGCTGATTCAGTCATAGCTTCGACGACACATTTGGTAACACTTCGTTAATTAGAATATCAATTCTCAAAGAATCTTAACGGCATCAACAATCCAGTGCTCATCAGCTGGCAATCGTTTATAGTCGCAGCGTGAAAACAGATGTCATTATTATCGGCGGCGGCGCAGCGGGTCTGATGTGTGCGCAAACAGCGGGGCAACGAGGCCTCAGCGTTGTGGTATTGGAAGGCGCTAACAAAATTGGCAAGAAAATATTGATGTCAGGCGGCGGACGATGCAACTTTACGAACCTGTACTGTGAACCGTCCCGGTTCCTGAGTACAAACCCCTATTTTTGTATTTCAGCGCTTAAACGCTATACCCAGTGGGATTTCATCAAACTGGTAGAAGATCACAAAATTGCCTATCACGAGAAAACCCTCGGCCAGCTTTTCTGCGACAACTCGTCGAAAGAGATTGTTGCCATGCTGCGAACCGAATGTGAGCGGGCTGGAGTCCAAATTTACACCAGCAGTGGCGTTGAAAACGTCAGCCATGATGAGACCTATACCGTCACAACAGCTCACGGCACGTTTAGCGCGCCAAAACTGGTTCTCGCTACGGGCGGTTTGTCTATTCCAAAAATGGGGGCCAGTGACTTTGGCTACCGCCTTGCCCGCCAATTTGGTCTTACGGTGCTGCCAACCAGAGCCGGACTAGTACCTTTTACGTTCACCGGCCAGCTTCAGGAATTGAGCACTTCGTTAAGCGGCGTCAGCACCGCTTCACGCATGAGCGTCGAAAACCAGTCGTTTGATGAAGACCTTTTATTTACCCACCGCGGCTTGAGCGGGCCAGCCGCTCTACAAATATCCAGCTACTGGGATCTGGGGAGCGCGGTGAGTGTCAATCTGTTACCTGAGACTGATCTTGAAGATTTACTGCTTAGATCAAAAATCGCCCTGCCAAAAACCAATGTGAAACGCGTTCTGTCTAACGTTCTTCCCAAAGCGCTGGTGGTTGAACTACAAAACAGATATTGGCCCGAACTGGATAGCGCAGCCCTTGCTGACATTAAGAACAAAGACCTACAACACGTCGCCCGCACTGTACACGATTGGAACATCGTGCCTTCAGGCACAGAAGGCTATCGCACCGCCGAGGTGACCCTTGGCGGCATCGACACAGACGAAATCTCCTCACAAACAATGGAAAGTAAACGCCAACCTGGACTTTATTGTATTGGCGAAGTCGTGGATGTTACCGGCCACTTAGGAGGCTTTAATTTTCAGTGGGCCTGGTCTTCGGGCGTAGCTGCCGCCAACGCGCTCTAGGTCACGTCGCTGATTCGATTCGCTAGACCTGAATACCAGGCTGATGCGAACCTGACACCAGTCTGACCACAAGGGCATTTGATTGTCCGACCAATGGGCGGACAGGTTGCACGGCTCATCTTGCTGCTATGAAATACGCAATGCACTCAATAAACGAGTGCTTCTTCGCGACTGGAAGCCGCTCCTGCGAAGCCCGTTTTGGCGGCAAGACGCCACTGTTGTCCATCAACCTTAATCGAGCCAACTTACTCACTTAATTCTGGCTCTTACGTAACGCCTCGACGCTCGAGCAAAGCAGGAATGTTCTTTTTAAAGTTAAAAAAGCCTTTCGTGGCAAATGGCCAGGCATCGCTATCCCACTCACGCATGACCTGACTCAGAACGATATCGTGTTCTTGCAGAAACGGAGTGAGATGTAGCAATACATCTTGTGACGGCCCTACCGGAACGTAAGAACTGACTAACTGCTTTACGTCGTGCTCTCGACACCAGCCTGCAATGGTCTGAGCAACCTGTTCGTAGTCTTCCGAACAGCGAACAATTTGAGCTGGTCCCAGTCGGTCTTGCGCATCCTCCAGCGCCCCGGCCACGAACGCTTTTACCACTTCGCCTACGTCATTGGGTGATCGTGACGCTGCACTATCGAGTATTAGCGCATCGTCAATGAGTTCGACATCAGGGCCGAAGTCATGCGGCATTAAGTCGTCATCTGTAATCAGACGCGCGCCAGGTACTTTCTTGGGCAACTGTACAGTCGGCATCTGGGGGGCGAGCACCTTGGTTTCTGTCACGGGCAGTGCTTCGTGTACCAAATCAGGCGTGCGTGGGAAACGCCCATCGGTGAATTTGGCGATATTGTCTTCGCGGGCAAGATAGGTTTTGCCGACGGTTTGAAGCCCCGCTACCCAGCGCCACGACAGTGTATTGGATGCTGCATCGCCGTCGACCAAGTTCCGCATAAAGAAATCGGCACCGAGAAACCATGGCAGGCGTAGTGTAAAAATCCAGATGCTCGCAAACCACATGCGCGCGTGATTGTGCAGGTAGCCGGTGGAAACCAATTCGTCACACCAGTGATCAAAACACCGTATGCCTGTCGTACCGGAGTGCGCGTTGTTCAACTGTGTCTGGGTAGTCCGGTCGAGCTCGACTGCGCCAGCCTGCTCGCGGTAACTACGCCATACCTGTGGTCGTTGTTCCAGCCAACCTTTCCAGTACGTACGCCAGCATACTTCCTGTACAAATTTCTCGGCGGCACTGAGACTGTGAACGGCCAGAACTCGCTCCAGAACCTCTTCTTCGCTAATGAGTCTGTGGCGCAACCACGGAGACAGGCCTGACACGTTGCTGCGGTTACTCGCTCCAAAATCGAAATTGCGGGTACGCTCGTAGTCGCGCCCCGCCCGCGCCACGAAACGCTCCAGATTCTCTAAACCATTGATTCTTCGTGGAATAAAATCTTGCATTTTATGCCTTCTCAGTAGCTTTGGGTGTGAACAGTGCGGAGCATGGTTTAGAGCGGGTAAAATTAACGTGATTTAACAATAGAAGCCGTCGGTATTTCGCCTTTCATCTTGAAACGGACATTTTAGTCCCCATAACTTACGCAGACCGGCTGTAGCCGATACACTTCGCTGAGGATCCCTGAATGCAACGCATATTTTTATTCGTCGTTACTAACATAGCCATCATGGCGCTGATTTCTGTCGTTTTCAGACTTTTCGGTCTTGACGGCATTCTGCAAAGCAACAACGTTGACCTGGACCTTAAAGCGCTGCTTGTTCTGTCTCTTGTAATTGGCTTTGCCGGATCATTCTTTTCGCTGGCCATTTCAAAGTGGATGGCCAAACGCTCTACTGGTGCACAGGTTATTACTTCGCCAAGCAACGAGACGGAACGCTGGTTGCTCGAAACGGTGACTCGACAAGCCGCCGCAGCCGGGATCCAAACGCCTGAGGTCGCTATTTATCCCTCAAATGACGTGAACGCCTTTGCGACCGGAGCGCGCAGAAACAACGCGCTGGTGGCCGTCAGCACGGGCCTGATGAAAGGTATGACGCGCGACGAAGCCGAAGCCGTTCTGGCGCACGAAGTCAGCCACGTCGCTAACGGCGACATGGTTACGCTGACACTGATTCAAGGCGTGGTTAACAGCTTCGTTATATTCTTCTCACGCATTCTCGGTCACTTTATTGACCGGGTCGTGTTGAAAAATGAGCAGGGTCACGGTCCAGGATACTTTATCGGATCAATCGTCGGACAAATCCTCTTCAGCATGCTCGCCAGCATCGTGGTCATGTGGTTCTCGCGTCAGCGTGAATTTCGCGCCGACGCCGGTGCTGCTGAAATCGCCGGTCGTGGCAAAATGATCAACGCTCTGAAAAGACTGCAAAACAGCCACACAAATCCCTTGCCTGAACAGCTGGCTGCCTCCGGCATCGGTGGCGGTGGCTCCAAATTTGGCAAGCTCTTTATGACGCACCCCCGACTTGAAGACCGCATTGCGGCACTTGAGAAGCAAACGAACTTTCGTTGAGTCTAAAATAGGTGTCTGAGTTCACACGCAGACACCGTTTAGTTTAGGGGTCAAGTCTTCCCCTATCCCGTTTTCGGTCATTGCGAGCGCAAAGCGCGCGGCAATCTCCCGACGCTGAGACGGCCAATCTCGTAGTTTCGTCCCGCAGAACCCTGACCAGGATTGCCACGCCCGCGATGCGGGCTCGCAATGACGATGTAGAAAAGCATGGAAATTGCGTCTCCACATTTTGCATTTGCGTGATTGCGAGCGCTGAAGAGTCAAGTCTTTCCCTATCCCGTTTTCAGTCATTGCGAGCGCAAAGCGCGCGGCAATCTCCCGGCGCTGAGATGGTCAGTCTTATAGTTTTGTCCCGCAGAACCCTGACAGAGATTGCCACGTCCGCTGTGCGGACTTTTCATGGGGGGCGTCAAAGGGTAAACCCCGGCGTCGATCACCCGGAATACAACCAATGGTCTTACCTCGTTACCCCATACCTGTGACGCACCTCTTATTCTTAAAGCCGGAATTTACGTAGCCGCCGCGCAAGGAGTATGCTGACCCACACTACGGTAATGCGGAACCCGCGTATGAACATCACGTCGCTAATTGAACGACTACCCAAAGCAGAGCTACATCTGCATATTGAAGGCACCCTTGAACCAGAGCTAATGATGGCTTTGGCTGAACGAAACCAGGTAACGCTGCCCTACGCAAGCGTTGAAGATGCCCGGGCCGCCTACAATTTTTCGGATTTGCAATCGTTTCTGGATCTGTATCACATTGGTACGCAGGTCCTGAAAACAGAACAGGATTTTTACGACATGACCTGGGCGTATTTGACCCGTGTCGCCGAAGACAACGTTCGCCACGTTGAGCTGTTCACGGACACCCAGACTCACACCGATCGCGGCATCTCAACACAAACCGTCATTAACGGAATAGATAGAGCCCTTCAGGACGGTCAGACCAAGCTGGGCATTTCGGGTGTACAGATACTGTGTTTCCTTCGCCACCTCAGTGAAGCCGAAGCCATGCAAGCCCTCGAAGACGCACTTCCGTTCAAAGACAAAATCGGCGCTGTTGGGCTCGCCTCGTCTGAGCTTGGACACCCGCCGTCCAAATTTAAAAACGTGTTCGCCCGGGCTCGCAAGGAGGGACTTGTCGCCGTCGCTCACGCGGGTGAAGAAGGGCCTCCAGAATACATTCACGAAGCACTCGATTTACTTCAGGTCGTTCGAATCGATCACGGCGTGCGATGCCTGGAAGACCCGGAACTCGTGGCTCGTCTGGTAAAGGAGCAGGTGCCCCTGACGGTTTGCCCACTATCCAACCTCGAACTATGCGTGTTCGATTCATTGGAACAGCACAACCTCAAGCAGTTGATGGACGCCGGGCTGTGCGTCACCATTAACTCGGATGACCCGGCCTATTTTGGCGGCTACATGAACGACAATTACCTGCGAACTCAGCAGGCGTTAAACCTGACAGCCGCCGACATGATTGCGGTAACCCGCAACGCGTTTAATGCGGCCTTCATTGACGACGACTTGAGACGCGTTCACCTGAGTGCGATCGATCAACTCGAACAGGAAATCACATGAGCGGCTCCACCATCAAACGTTCCACTGCGGGCCTTGTTGTCGCGGCGCTCACGTGCCTGAGCAGCACCACACAAGCCGCTTCCACGTACGACTACTTTGCGGCCAATCGCACGCTAATTAGCCACGGCGTTCAGGCTGTTCTGACCTGTAACGGACTGTTTACGTCAAACCGAACTTTAAAACAGGTATTCGACCAGGAGCTGAAGTACCTCTCCGAACCCGTCGGAACGGTTGACGGCGGAGACTACCGCATTGACCGCGCTCAAAAATGGGTCGAAGTGGGGTCACCTCCCCATCAGGTGCGAGCCGCGTTTCGCACAGGCATTGGCTGCGTTGTCATGGCGCCGGATCAAAACCGCGAAGAAGTGAACGACCTGCCTCAACAAACGTTGGCTCCGCTCACTGCCGACGCCGCCTCCGTTGCGTGGCCCGATGGCGACCTGATCGAGTCGGGCCAAGAAATGACACTGGCATTGAAAAATGTCGATAGGGAGAAACTCCAGGCCGCATCAGACTGGGCCTTCGAGCGCGATACACCGGAACAAGACACACTAAGTCTGCTCGTTATTCACGACGGACAGATTGTGCACGAACGCTATGCACCCGGAGTCGATCAAACCACTCGTACACGCACATGGTCCACGGCCAAAAGTATTGCCACAACGCTCATTGGTATGCGCATGAAGGAGAGTTCTCTGGAACTCGATACACCGCTTAACATCGACTGGCTGCCAAAAATTCCGGCACAAAATGATCCACGCCACGACATTACGCTGCGACACCTGATGAATATGTCGAGCGGTCTCTATCCGGTTGACAGCTTTAAAATGGAATACGCTACAGGCTCAGGACTCGCCTACTGGGCCGGTGCGAGCTCTATTAACGGCGCCCGCAATCGAGCGCTCGTAGCCAAACCCGGAACAGCCTGGGAATACGAAAACTACGACACCTTGCTCGCCGTCTACGCCATGAAGCGCACGTTCAAGAACACGCAGGAATATCTTGATTATCCGCGTAAGGCACTGCTCGATAAAATCGGTATGCGCAATACGCTTCTGAGCACCGACCGCTTTGGCGACTTTATTTTAAGCAGTCAGGTTTACACCAACGCCCGTGACCTGGGTCGATTTGGGCTACTGTGGCTAAACGACGGATTGTGGCATGGCGAGCAATTGGTAGATACTGAATGGATTGATTTCGCGACTACTCCGGCGCCGGCTTCCACGTCACGACACAACGACTACGGTGGGTACATGTGGCTTGTGCCGGACAACAGAACGGACGTACCACAAGACGCTTACGCTACGGCCGGCAATCGGGGCCAGTACGTAATTGTTGTACCCTCTCACAACACGGTCATCGTGCGCCGTGGACTCGACTATGGTCGACAAGGCTTCAACCGCTGGGATTTAACACGGGAAGTGCTTAAAGCCATTCAACCCACTCGCTAAGAGCAAAAGAGACGACAATCATGAAGCTTTTCGCAAAACTACTCGTGTTAGTCCTGGTCATGGCCTTGGCCGGACCGTTTATTCTGAAAGGCCCGAACGGCCAGCCACTGATGCGCGTAAGCGACGTCACGCAAAAATTCAAAGCATGGATGGGTTCGAGCCCAGCAAAACCCGGGTCGTCGGTTGAGCTACATCGTTGGCAAGACGAAAACGGCCAGTGGCACTATTCCGACCAAGCCACCGGCGGTAGCGAAACGATCACCATCGATCCGAATGTCAACGTGATTCAAGCCACTCCTGTTGCGAAGCCGGCACAGGCTAGCGACAACGACGCGCCGCCAGAAGAAGTCGCAGAAAAGGAAGACAAGCTTCCTTCCATATTCCATCCAGTTGACGAAACGAATAAGGTCAAAGAAGAACTGGAACAGCGCAACAAAGACATGCTCAAGCGTCTGGACGACACTTAACTGGTAATAACAATGACCCATTCAATCACGACCTGGTCGCGCACCCTCTTTTTCGCTGTCGCCACGGCTCTGGTAACATTCAGCTGCACAGTCGACATGACCATTCACAGCAAAGATGAACGACCTTTGGCTCATGTCGTACTGGTGTGGTTAAAAGATCCGGGCAGCGCTGTTGATCGCGAGCGAATCATTATTGCCAGCAAACGTCTTGGCGAAATTGAAGGCGTCATTCAGGTACGCACAGGTCAGAGCATCCCAAGCGAACGTGACGTGGTAGATGACAGCTTCGACGTTGGACTTTACGTGGAACTCGAGTCGCCCGAAGCACTTCGCGCCTACGCCACCGATCCACTCCATCTATCGATCTTAAAACATGACATTGCGCCCGTCACCGAGCGCTATATTGTTTATGACTTTGAGATTAAGCTGTAACGGGCTATTTAAAGTGATCGACGTCGATAAACCATCCTTGGTTTATCTTTTTCAAAGTTCAATCAAACACTCAAGCGCTCTTGTCCTGCCAGCCGCTGATCGACTTCACTTCAAGAAATTCTTCCAGACCCCAGACACCGCCTTCGCGACCGTTGCCTGACGCCTTGACGCCACCAAATGGCGCGCCTGAGCCACGTGAATTGCCGTTCATTTCAACCATGCCGGAACGCAGACGCCGCGCCACCCGGCGACAGCGTTCTGCGTCACTCGATTGAATGTAATTGGTTAATCCATACGGGGTGTCGTTGGCAATCTGGATAGCCTGCTCTTCCGTGTCGAACGGAATGATGGACAGTACCGGGCCGAAAATTTCTTCCTGTGCAATCGTCATGCTGTTGTCGACGTCTGCAAAGACGGTCGGTTTGACGTAGTAACCTTTATCCAACCCTTCGGGTTTGCCCGTGCCACCCGCGACCAGACGAGCACCTTCGTCGATACCTTTCTGAATCAAGCCCTGAATTTTGTCGTACTGTGTTTTGCTCACAACCGGGCCCATGTGTCGACCACTTTGATCGGCTGGAGCTACCTGGCATTTGCCAGCGGCGGCTACCGCCTCAGCCACCGCCTGATCGTAGCGTTCGCGTTGAACCAGCATGCGGGTGGGTGCGTTGCACGACTGCCCGGTGTTGTTAAAACAATGCATCGCTCCGTGTTTTACGGCCGCTTCATAGGCATCGGCGAAGACGAGATTTGCTCCCTTGCCTCCAAGTTCAAGATGTACGCGCTTTTGTGTTTCAGCCGCGTTCTTGGATACCAACGCACCGGCGCGAGAAGAGCCCGTAAACGAAATCATGTCAACGTCGGGGTGGCCAGATAACTGCGTACCCACACCTGGCCCGTCGCCGTTGACGAGGTTGAACACGCCGGCTGGTACGCCCGCTTCATGGAGAATATCGGCAAACAACAGCGACGAAAGCGGCGCAATTTCTGAGGGTTTTAACACCATGGTGCAGCCAGCCGCTAGCGCCGGTATCACTTTCAAAGTGACCTGATTTATCGGCCAGTTCCACGGCGTAATAAGACCTACCACGCCAATAGCTTCATAGAAAATGCGGTCGTTAGGGGCGTGCGCACCGAGCATACGCTCAAATTCGAACTGTTTGGCGGCGCGGATGGCCCCTTTTATGTTGCCAACGCCGGTCATAGCCTGCTGTGAGCGGGCCATGTCTATCGGCGCGCCCATTTCAAGGCTGATGGCCTCAGCCATCTGGTCAAGCTTGTCGATATAAACCTTCAGGACGTTTTCCAGCACCGCAATCCGTTGGTCTTTTGGTGTCGTCGACCAGCTGTGAAACGCAGCGCTTGCGGCCTCGACTGCGGCATTGGTATCGGCTTCACCACCGAGCGAAATCACAGCGCATGGCGTTTCGTTTGACGGATTAACGACTTCCAGGTCGCTGCCTGCCTGCGGATCAACCCACTGACCATTAATGTAAAACTGACGTCGATCCAACATCGGACTGCTCCTGAGACTTAAACATGGCCTACACATTTTGCAGGCGGATGAGAAATGTACACCGCGGTTCTCACAGCGACAAGCGTGTGTCGATGCGGAATCTCCGACCACTCACGGTTTGTGATGTTTGAAGGTCATCGAGAGGATCAACGATACACAGCGCACCAGCACAACCGAATCACAATGCGGGTTTTTGCGCCGTGCCGAAGGACAGCTCCAAGCTCGGCCCTTTGGGCCAAGTAGAGTGCGAAGCCCAAGGGAATTTGCTTGTCCGACCGATGGCCGGACAGGGTGCACAGCTCATCTTGCTGCGATCAAATAGGCAATGAAATGAGATATAAGAACGCGTCTTCACGGCTGGAAGCCGCGCAGCCTGCTCAGTCCGAAGGGCTCAGCAAGCAAGTGTCCTTGGGGTGCTCCTACTTGCCATCCTCAAGAGCCAGTAATCGGGAAGGCTTACTTACGAGCAGGGTCGGTGAGCTGCACTAAAATCCCCGGAAGCTCAATCGGGACATCCGTAACGTGCCACCCGTCCAATCCTCTTCGGGACTGGGACACAAGCACGGCGGCATCGGGATGGTCCAGTTGTTCAAGTGCCTTGCCCAAGTCATCGACCTCGAACGACAACAGAAAAAACCCTTCGCCATGTGCTTCCAGATAGCGCGCCGGAGCGCCTTCGTCGTTCGCAGGGCTGACAATCACCAAAAAAGTCTCTCCAACCTGCACCCGTGCAGTACGCACACCCCGCTCAGGCAACTCGTCAAACTCAAAAGGTCCAAGCTTCAAGGCGCGTTCAAAAATCGCGACCGCGTGCTCAAGATTTCTATAAATAAAATTGATGTGATGAATACGCCGTACGGGCGTGGCCGGCTTATCGGTGCTCATCAAAGCACCTTCAACTGCGCAGATTATTTGGAAATATACCCGCTTTGGGTAATAGGGCCGGCACATTCCGGCCCAGTATTGTTTCTAGCCACCCACTGGCCTCTACTATTTTCTCCAGGTCAACGCCTGTTTCAATCGACTGGCGTGACAGCATGTACAACAAGTCGTCTGTCGGTATGTTTCCAGTTGCGGCGGGCGCAAATGGACACCCACCAATGCCACCAATGCTTGAATCAAGTGACGTAACGCCGGCCTCAAGGGCCGCCTGCGCGTTAGCCAGCCCCGTGTTGCGGGTGTTGTGTAAATGGCAGCGAATGGGAATGTCGTTGCCTACGGCGTCGCGTACGCGCCCAATCACATCAGTCATTTGCGACGGCACTGCAACGCCAATACTGTCAGCCAACCCCAGTTCAGCCGGGCCAGCCGCCATGACTTTTCGCGCTATTTCGACTACCCGCTCAGCGTTGACTTCACCTTCATAGGGGCAGCCAAAAGCCGCGGAAATCATTACGTTTGCACGTCGTCCAGCGGCTTTGGCGCGTTTGGCAATTGCTAACCAACTGTCGATTGAGGCCTGCGTAGGTACACCCTGATTGCGCTCGTTGTAGGTATCACTTGCGACAACAACCATGCCGATTTCATGCACTTTAGTCGCAAGTGCACGATCAAGTCCGCGCTCATTCATGAGCAAACCGATATAGGACACTCCGTCCGGTTCGGGCAGCATCTCAATCAAGGCTTCCGCGTCGGCCATTTGCGGGACTTTTTTAGGATGAACAAAGCTTGCGACTTCAATCCGTCGAACACCCGCTTCTACCGCACGCGCGATAAATCCCGCTTTGTTCACCGTGCTGAGAATTTCCGGTTCGCTTTGCAGCCCGTCGCGCGGGCCCACTTCAACCAGTGATATCGCCTTATTCATGAGCCACCTTCGGGTGCATTGATCAAACTGAGTATTCGAACTTCGTCAACAACCTGAGCGTACTTCGCCTGCAGGTCAAACAGATTCGCTTCGTGTGGGCCTGAGTGTCGGTCACCGCAAGCATCACTCACAACAAACGGTGCAAAGCCGTGACACATGGCGTCGAGTGCGCTGGCCCGTACACAGCCACTGGTCGTCAAACCCGTCACGATAACGGTGTCTACGCGGAGCGTGTTCAAACGTTCGGCCAAACCAGTATTAAAAAAGGCGCTCGGGTACTGCTTGGTAATGACGGTTTCATCCGCCTGCGGTTCAAGACCTTCGGGCCACTCACCGAAGACACTACCCCGGTCAAAGCACTCAAGCACAGGGGCTTTCTTATAAAAAACGCCGCCATTTGCACCGCCCGGTTCGTATTCAACGCCTGTGATAAAAACGGGCACACCGACCGCGCGACACGCCTTACGAATTCGCATAGCGCTTTCAAACTGCGGTTGTACATCGGCGTACAGGGCGCACCGTTCGTCAAAATAAGCCTTGACGAAATCAACCATTAAAAGCGCTGGGCGCGCACCAAACTCAAGCTTCCCGCCGTATGCTTTCGAATAGCTCTGTTCTAATGCGTCGGTCACACCGGACCCCTCAGTAAAAAAAGCCAGCTACAGAATACCGTAGCTGGCAATTTACGTTACAACTTCTGCGTTTTACGATTTTTAGTTTAATGGCCCCGTTAGAAGTTGTACGTGAACTCTACACCGTAAGCCGCCGGAGCGGACTGATGGTTAAATGTACCACCAAACTCCGGTGCTGGAATAATCTCTTCGAGATAATCTTCGTCGGTAATATTGCGACCCCAAATCGAAGCGCTCCAGCGATCACCTGAAATACCGGCGCGCAGATTAAGCGTGTTGTAAGCGTCACGTTTCGAGTTAGAGAAGTCTTGGTTAATGTCCCCAAGAGCCGGGAAGAACACCTGCCAAATGGTAGGCGTTTGCTCGCCCTGCAGCGTGTGGAACCAGGTGTCACCGACGTGCTGAAAGTCAGCACGAGCGTAAAACTCAAGATTACCGCGTAATGGCATGGTGTACTGAGCACCAAGATTGGCCGAAAAATCCGGAGCCTGAGGGACATCGTTACCTTCCGACAGCGGTCGGTTCACGTTGCGCTTGATTTCCGAGTCGAGGAAACCAACGCCACCGAAAACGGAAAGTCGCTCTGTTGCAAGCCAGTTAAAGTCGGCTTCAAAGCCACGAATCTCAGCTTCGTCAATGGTCGTCACTACACGCAACAAACCGAACGGTCCTGCGAAAAATTCGAAAAACTGATTGTCATCGACTTCTGTCTGGAAAATCGCCGCATTTAAATTTAGACGACGATCAAACCACTGAGTCTTTAGCCCAAATTCGGTCGAAGTAGACACTTCTTTGTCGTACTCGTCTTTAATCACAAGCTGCGCGTCGACGAGCTCACCTGGTCCGCCAGAGCCCGTGTTAAACCAGAAGTTCAGCAGGTCTTCACTACCAATGGAGTTAAAACCACCACTTCTAAAACCAACGCCCCAGCTTGCGTAAAGGTTGACGTTTTCGTTGGCACTCCAGCGCCACGTTACTTTGGGCTGGAGTTGATCAAAGTCGGCCGATCGTTGCGGGACGCCATTCGGATTTGAAGAAAAGGCCGGGTTAATCGGCCCGGGCTGACCCGTGACTGGATCGAGCGTATTCACGTTAAGACCTGACGAGTTAACGTTCGGCACCCGGTTGCTCACTTCGCGGTCTTCACGGTCGTAGCGCATGGCAAACGAAAGCTCCATGTCGTCACGCAAGTCAAAACTCAACTCGCCAAATACCGCGAACACACTGGTGTCAAATTCGTCCCAGAACAATAGATCGGTCGGGTTGGGGCCGGTTGGCGGTACGTACGGCTGGCGCAGGAAGCCCTGTCCGGTATCGGCTCCGTAGGCTACAACCGCTTCGCGCTCAATGTCGCTGACATAAGCACCGGCAATCCAGCGAATAGCCTCATCCTGATTAGAGGTAAAACGCAACTCAAAGCTGGTGTCTTTCTGGTTTCGTTCCTGATACTGATAACCGTCACAGCGTGTAGAGGTATACGGACCGTAAACGCCCGCAAAGTCGTTAGCCGGATCACCTGACGGAAACACACCAAACGGCTGAAAGAAAGGTCCAAACAAGTCCTGACGATCGGCACCAAACGGGGCATTGTTTAACGTAGCACGGTCTTCCTGACATCCGGCTGTTAACTCGTAGCCGTAGAATGTCGCGCTAGTGCCGTCAGACAACAGATACTCTTCCAGATCGTTAACCGAAGCCGTAGCCGTGAACGTTCCGAAATCGGTTTCGTAATCGTACTTGGCCGCAAACTCGGTTGTTGTCTGCTCGTTTTCACCCGGCACGTTGAAACCGTAAATGAAATTCAGATTATTCACGTCTATAAAGAAATTATCGCTTCCGAACACAGAGGCGAAAGTTGGAATAGCAAAGCCTGCGTTAAAGTTAATCGCACCGCCGCTGACTTCAGAGTACCCAAAGCGCAAGTCGAGCTTGCTGCGATCGCTCGGCTCGTAAATCAAACGTCCACGCACGGAAGTGTCTTCCAGATAATCCACTCGCGAACCGGCCCGCTCGAAAACGTTATCGAAAAACCCGTCCTGCTCGCGGTAGCTTGCCGACAGGCTGCCGCGCAGACCGTTAGCAATTGGCCCGCTAATGCGACCCGCCACTTTTTGACTGCCTGCATTACCGCCGCCAATTCTGATTGATCCTTCCAGCTCGTCGCCAGGTTCTTTGGTAGTGACCAAAATTGCACCTGCAACGGCGTTGCGACCGTACAGTGCGCCCTGCGGTCCTTTGAGTACTTCAATCTGGGCAACATCGACCAGTTCTTCATTAAAACTGTTTGGGTTCGTGCTGAGTACACCGTCAACGACGTAAGCAAAGGTCGACTCGGCGTCACGAGTCGAAACAATTCCACGAATGCTGACCTGCGTGTCGCCAACGTTCGCCGTATCAACAATGGTCACATTCGGCATTAGGGTCACGAAATCGGCAGGCCTTTGAATACCCGCACGCTCAATCGTTTCTTCGGTAAAAGCGGTAATCGCAATGGGTACTTCCTGAAGGCTCTCATCGCGTTTACGCGCTGAAACCACCACTTCCTCGAGTTCCATTGCACCGCTCTGGGCGAATGACTTTTGAGCAGGTGAAAGAGCCAGGAAGGCGGCCATTCCAAACAGCATCGTGCGGGAGTTCAACATAGCGATGATCCTTAAGTCAGATTGTCATATCATTATAACCTTACCCCGCCAAAAGCCCTTTTGCCAGCATCACATTCCGTCTGGTCATACTCTCGGGCTATCGCGGTAATTGACTAAAAGCCTCCAATCGCCCGTCATTTAGTGCCAAGATTGGGAGAAATAGTCGATGCCACGCTGGAGATTTCCATAAACAACCAGACTACAGTCATTCTTGTCTCCCTCGTTCTCTACAAGCTCCTGCTTATCGGGATAGGATTTTGGGCCTCTCGCCGGGTACAAACAGCTGATGATTTCTTGCTTGGAGGGCGGAATCTGGGGCCGTGGGTAGCCGGACTGTCGTACGCGGCCAGCACATCTTCAGCCTGGGTTCTGCTTGGTTTCAGCGGCTTTACGTTTGCATACGGCGTCTCGGCGCTGTGGATGCTGCCCGGCATCTGGGGTGGCTACGTCGTCATGTGGCTGTGGTTCGGACCACGCATTCGCGGTGAATCAGCAGCGCGACAGTACGTCACACCCACCGAGTTCATCAGCGCCAATGTAGACGGCCCCGCTCGCGCGAAAATTGCCGCCCTGGCCGCCGTGCTAATCACCTTCTGCTTTATTTTCTATATTGCCGCGCAGTTTGACGCCGCTGCTAACGCCTTTGTTGCCAATTTCAATATGAACAGCACCAGCAGTCTGCTGCTGGGCGCCGGCATTATCCTGCTCTATTGCTTACTGGGTGGTTTTTGGGCGGCGAGCATTACTGACACGTTGCAAGGTGTCGTAATGATGCTCGCGGCGATTATCGTACCGGTACTGGCCGTCGTAGAAGCCGGTGGCTTTAGCGAGATCGTCCGCACCGTTGGCGCCAGCCACCCGGCGCTACTTGATCGCAGCGGAGGACACGCCGGGTTTGCCTTCATTGGTTTTGCTCTGGGCCTGTCCGGCATTGGACTTGGCACTCTGGGCCAACCCCACTTATTAGCTCGACTCATGGCGGTCCGAGGTGAGCGCGAGCGTAAACAAGGATTCGCAATTGCCATGACCTGGGCTGTGGTCGTTTACCTTGGCATGGCGTCTCTAGCGATGGCCGCCCGCAGCCTGGCCGTCGCACCAGGCACCGGCGAACAAATCTTCTACGTGATGGCCGAACAACTGTTACCACCACTCCTCGCCGGTATTGTCATTGCTGCGATTCTCTCAGCGGTCATGTCGACCGTGGATTCACTGCTGCTTGCAGCAGCCGCGGCTATTGCACATGACTTGGGTTTGACCAACAGACTGCGCATGAGTGAGCTCACCCTGTCGCGCATTGTTATGACGTCGCTGGTGCTCGCAGCTGTGACACTGGCACTCACTTTACCTGACACTATTTTCAATCGTGTGTTGTTCGCGTGGAACGCACTCGGTGCGGCCTTCGGCCCCGTTATTATTGCGCGTATCCTCAATCGCGAACCCGTCGCCTCTGCGCGTATATGGAGCATTCTGACGGGTTTTGGACTGACCGTATTGTTTTATACCTACGGCACGATTGACGTCGCGGATACAAGCAACGTCTTGTCGTCATGGCTATCGACACTTGCGCATCTTCCAGGGGATCCATTTGAGCGAGTTCTGCCGTTTGTTCCGCCGCTGGTTATCGTGCTGATGGCGGCACAGGTAAAACCGAGAAGCGTGTGACACAGGCGGGAAGGTACCAGAGCGAGCGAACTCTCTGCGTGCTCGCTACTCTCGTGACTTTGAACGTAATCGCGATTTTCGTAGGAGCAGAGCACCCCAAGAGCACTTGCTTGCTTAGCCCTTCGGGCTGAGCAGGCTGCGCGGCTTCCAGCCGCAATTAAATACGCGACGTTGTTGAAATTATTGACAACCTATCGCGGTAAGATGAGCCGTGTAGCCTGTTCGGCCATCGGCCGACTAGTACGCACTCTACTTGGCCCGCAGGGTCAAGTCTGAAAGTGCCCTTGGGGTACGCACTCTAGTTGACTCAAACGACAGTTATCAGTCGAGACTCAACACCATCTTGTAGGTAAACAAGGACGGATTATAAAAGCAGTCCAGCACGTCTACCACTGAACCTGAACGGTCGAAGGCCAGCCGTAAAATCGACAGCATCGCCGTCCCCTGCTCCACCTCAAGATCAACTGCAATTTTTCGCGAAGCGGCAGCCGCACTGAGAGTCTGTTCTATTTTGTGCAATCGCAGACCGTTGTCTTTCAAAATATCCAAACGCAACGTCCGCTCAATATTACGTTTTGTAAATCCTTTGGTAATACCCTTCGTATAACTGGTGTAGTGAGCGTAGGGCTCACCCTCTTCGTTACTGCTAACCCGCACGACCTTATGAATCTTTTCACCTGCTGCCAGACCCAAAGTGGCCGCGATATCAGCCGGAGGCACAATTTGCTCAATCGAAATGACGCGAACACTACTGTGCTTGCCCATTTCGGCGAGATTCTCGAGCATACCCACCAGAGGGGCGCGAACAGGCTGCGGCTCGTACTTGTAGGTTACGTGCGAGCCTTTGCCCCGATAGCGTGCAATGAGGTTTTCCGCAGCCAGTTCATCCATCGACCTTTTCGCAGTAATACGCGACACGTCGAACGTAGCCGCCAGCTGCTGCTCGGTTGGCATTTGTGCGTCGAACGGAATAGTGCCGTCCAATATCGAGGCTTTCAGAATCGAGTACAGCTGGTGATAGAGCGGCACCCTATTCGCAGGGCCGCTCCGACTTAAATCCCATTCAGACTTTAGTCCCGCGAGGAAATCACTCATTGTAAAGGCCTTTATTAGCTAGCCGAAGCCTCTATGCATGCGGAGACTCGGGTGGAGACAAATGTGTTTCGTCCAGAGCTCTGGATTTAATCTCTTCAATGGTACCGCCGCGGTTGAACAGTTCAATCTCACCCCGGTCTCCACTCATCTTAGCCCGAAGAGCCCCTGTGGCGCTTGAATCCACCTCGCCATCATCGCCTAGTACAACACCGTAGCGTTCTGCGCCTTTGACGGTCACCAGACCGCGAACGACGTCCGCTTTGACGAGCTCGGGATCGCGCTCAAACGGGTCGCCCCAGCCGCCCCCGCCCCACGTGTTGAAATACAGCACGTCGCCCGCACCTACATTCACATTTTCGCATTTAGCCGGTAGCCATTCCTCTGAACCATCGGCGCGGACCAGACGCTTGGTTGAACGCATGCCAGGATCACCACCGCGCACACCCCAGGGGTACGTAAGCCAACGCTCGTCGTGGACGGCAATTTGACCTTCAACCAAAAACTCATAGGCAACCGACAGCCCGTTACCGCCGCGGTGCAAACCAGCGCCCCCTGAATCGGCTATCGGCTCGTACTGTTTAATTCGCAGTGGAAAATACGCTTCGATAAACTCGTTAGGCACATTGGTAAAACCAGGCCACAGCGAGTGGCCGTCAGGACCGTCACCCACAGGTCGCCCCGGAATACCGCCAAAGCCAATTTGAAACAGCTGAAACCACTCGCCTTTTTGGTCGTAGCCTGAAAAGAACAAGTGAGGGCTGTCGGAAAAGCCCGCCGCGTTCATGGTATCCGGAGCACCTTGCCCGAGCACGCCACCCATTACATCGAAGATGCGACCAAGAGCGTGAGTCCGTCCACTTAATGCAGCGGGAAACTTCGGCTTGAGCAAACTACCTTCGGGAATACGTACGTCGACTAATTCGTAGAATCCGTCGTTGAACAAGATATGTGGGTCGAACAAATTAATGGTGAACGAGCCAAAAAACATTTTGAACATTTCTTCGTTCAGGTAAAAGTTAATCGAACTCTTTGCCTGAGGATCGGTACCTTCAAAATCGAAAATGGCTTTGGGACCTTCGCGCCAGACTTTCAGCGCAATTTTATACGGGCCTTTACCTACTCCGTCATCGCATACGTAGTCTTCAAAGTAAGACGGCTCTTCGGGCACAATGATCTGGATAATTTGGCCCATCGCCTGCAGATTACGGTCAAGCATAATCTGCATGGTTGAATCAAAAATTTCGTCGCCAAAACGTTCCGCGATTTCAACGCAGCGTTTGGCCGCCGTGCGACAGGCTGCAACCAAAGCGTTAAGATCAAAGCGATTCCATTCGGACGTTCGCACATTGTGCAAAATCAGTTCAAGCAGATCAGTTTGGAGCTCACCTTTCTTGTACAGCTTGGTCGGCGGAATGCGAATGCCTTCCTGATAAATGGTGTCAGCTTTAATCGGAATGGAGCCCGGCACCATGCCACCGTTATCTGACATGTGGCCGAACATGGCGGTCCAGGCTAAATGGCGACCGTCTTTGAAAACCGGCACCAATACGATCCAGTCGGGCAAGTGAGAGACCGCGCCGTTACACATGTACGGATCGTTGGTCATGATGATATCGCCCTCTTCAATCTCGTCGTCGTAGCCCTCTAAAAAGCCGTGAATAAACGAGCCAAACTGGCCAACGACCATTTTTCCCTGACGGTTTGCCACCATGGGAAAGCAGTCACCCTGTTCACGAATGCCAGGACTCATGGCCGTGCGAAAGAGTACGGCGTCCATTTCTTCGCGCACGTTGCGCAGAGCGTTTTCAATAATATCGACGGTAACGGTATCCACTTCGACCCGGTTAAACGGTGTGGAGTTGGTTTGAGCGATGGTTGCAGTCATGACGAACTCCTAGTTCTGTGGGTTAATGAGCAGGTTGCCAACCGAGTCGACCGAAGCTACGTGGTCTGGAAGTATGACGGTGGTTGAATCCATTTCCTGGACAATGCAGGGACCGGGAATCGTCTCTCCCAGTGCAATTTTATCGCGCTCGTAAATGGACGCGTCGTGCCACGCCTGCTCGTAATAGAACTTGGAATCATGGACTTTTGAATCGGCCAGTTTACCGCCACTTTGGCCGATGCGAAGATCCGCCATACCCACGTTTTGCGCTTTGACTACCGCACGAAGCATGACAATTTCGTGGTCCTTGCCGTGCGCGAACGTAAACAGCTGCTCGTGCTGCTGGTCGAACTCATCGGTCAGGACACCCAAACCATGCTCTCGAACGCCCGCCTCGGTAACCTCAAGTGACAGCTGGAAAGCCTGACCGGCGTAGCGAATATCAGCCTGATAGCTGACTTCCTGGCGATCTTCACCAATACCGTCGGCGGCAAAGGATTCGCTTGCTCGCGCCCTGAGATCGTTTAATTCTTTTACAAATTCGTCGGCAGTAATGTCGTCTACTTTCCGGACATAGGTGCGCGAGGCTTCGTCGCGTACCTGGGTGGTCGCGTCTCCGTAGGCGCACAGCACGCCAGGTCCCGGCGGAATAATGACCGGCCACGACCCTGTCAAAATACCCATCGAGTTGGCGTGCAGCGGGCCTGCCCCGCCAAAACCAACCAACGCAAAGTCGCGTGGGTCGTAACCTTGTTCGACCGACACCAAACGCAGGGCACCCAGCATCGATTCATTAACAATCTTGATAATACCTTCCGCAGCGGCCATCAAATCAATGCCCATCGCGTCGGCGACCGTTTGCACTGCCGTCTCAGCCGCCTCGCGGTTAATGGTCATGGCGCCGCCGAGTTTTACGTCGCTAGGCAAGTAGCCAAGCACTACGTTCGCGTCGCACACGGTTGGCTTGTCGCCACCTTTCATGTACGCCGCCGGCCCCGGTTCAGCTCCCGCAGAGTCCGGACCTACTCGCAGCGCTTTGGTAAGCTCGGGTACGAACGCAATTGATCCGCCGCCTGCGCCAACGGTTCTCACGTCAACAGACGGTGCTCGCACCGTAACGTCCCCAACTCGGGTTTCACGCCTGACCCGCGCCTGGCCGTTCTGGATGAGCGCCACGTCAGTTGAAGTACCACCCATGTCGAACGTTAAAATATTGTCGAAGCCGCCGCGCTGACAGAAATACAGCGCTCCAGCCACACCGCCTGCCGGACCGGACAGCAGCAAATTGACCGGTGACTCTGAAGCCGCTCTCCCAGAGGCCAAGCCACCGTCGGAGCGAAGAATGGCTAATTTCAAATCGTCGCCCATTTGCTTCGCAAGGGACGTCTGTAAATTGTGTACGTACTTGGACACCTGCGGTCGAACGTAAGAATTAACGACCGTTGTTTCAGTGCGTTCGTACTCCTGCATTTCGGGAACCACTTCACTACTAATTGAAATGGTCATATCGCCAAACACGTCTTGGGCAATGTCGCGCGCCCGTTCTTCGTGAACGCCACTGACGTAAGAATTAATAAAACAGATGGTAAGCGCTTCAACCTGACCGCCTGCTTTTAGCGTTTCAAGGTCTGCACGAAGTGCTTTTTCATCCAGTGCTTCGACCACATTACCTTGAGCATCAATTCGCTCTGAAGCTTCGATAGTAAGCTCAAGAGGAGCCAACAGCGGATTTTTTACATAGCTAACCCAACCACCCAAACCGCCCGGGCAGAACGATCGCGCCACCTGAAGTACCTGGCGAAAACCTTTGGTTGTGACCAAACCGACCTTTGCGCCTTTCCCTGTCAGAACGGCATTGGTTGCGACGGTCGTTCCATGCATCACCTGAGAAATGTCGCGCGGGTCAATGTTGGACTCACTGCAGATTCGGTCAATGCCGTTAAAAACACCAATGGATGAATCATCGGGCGTTGAAGGCACTTTGGCCGTAAAGGTATCGCCGGACGATTCGTCCACCAGCAACAGGTCGGTAAACGTACCGCCCACGTCAACTCCAAGCCGAAACGTCATAGCATCTTCCTCTGGTTTGTGCGCGAGGGCCAGTGCCCGACCACGCTTTATATAATGTTGTTTTTCGCAAGCTCGGCAAGCTCATCGTCGCTTTTGCCCAGCAAGTCCCCATAGACTTCTTTATTGTGCGCGCCCAACTCTTCAACACCCGGCCAGCGAACTTCGCCCTGAGTTTTTGACATTTTTGGAAACACGTTCTGCATTTTAAGATCGGGCCACTTCTCGGTAGGTGTTGCCACAATCGCCTCGCGCTCCTGAAAGTGAGGATCGTCGAGCATATCCTGAGCTTTGTAGATTTTGCCTGAAGGCACGCCGTGTTCGAGCATTAGCGCTTCGACTTCAGCAACCGTTTTTGTCTTACTCCAGTCGGAAATGAGATTATCTAACAATTCCTGATGTGCGCCACGCGCCGTGTGACTGTTAAAACGCTCGTCTTTAGCAAGCTCCGGTTGCCCCATGGCCTCGGCTAGACGGCCAAATACGGTGTCCTGATTAGCGGCAATCAGAAAAATTCCGTCCTGACAGTCGTAAATGTTGGATGGCGCTACGTTAGGCAAAATCGCACCAGAGCGCTCGCGTACGTAGTTGCTCACGGTGTACTCGGGAATAGTCGCCTCCATGACGTTCAGCACCGATTCGTAAATCGATGCGTCAATGACCTGACCTTCCCCGGTGCGTTCCCTGTGATGCAACGCAGCCAAAGCCGCATTACAGGCAAATGTGGCCGCCAGCGTATCGCCCATTGAGAGCCCCGCCCGACTGGGCTGGCGGTCGGGCTCACCGCAAAGATAGCGCATTCCACCCATGGCCTCGCCAATAGCGGCATAACCTGCCCGAGAGGAATAAGGACCCGTCTGGCCGTAGCCAGACACCCGGATCATAATGAGCCCCGGATTATCACGGCTTAACTCCTCGTAGCTCAGTCCCCAGCGCTCGAGCGTACCGGGACGGAAGTTCTCAAGAACCATGTCCGCGCCTGCAACCAGCTCGCGCACCAGCGCTTGGCCCTCTTCTTTTCGCAAATTGGCCGTGACACAGCGTTTGTTGCGAGCGCACACAGACCACCAAAGCGGATAGTCGCCTCGCCCCCAAACCCGCATGGGATCACCGGTGCCAGGTGGTTCGACTTTGATCACGTCGGCGCCCATGTCGGCCATTAACTGTCCGCAGAACGGCCCGGCAATCAGTTGTCCCATCTCAATCAGGCGAATATCAGTCAAAGGGCCGGTAGCGGGTCGAATTTCAGACATAGCGAGCTTTCGTCCTGTGGTAACGGGCAGGAGCGGTTGCAACCAGAGGCTTTGACCACTTCATCATAACAACATAACAATATATCAATTGAGGATCAATTGAATGAACACCGGGATACCAAAGTGACGTGCCCGTCCAGTTGAGACGCCAAAGCCCGGACCACTCTTTTGGCTGTTTGACCTCATTGGCGATGGTTGACCAGCAAATGGAGCCGACGCGCGATGCACACGGTGTGATAAAACAAGTACGGCACGAGTTAAAAAGACAGTCCTCGCCCAAGTCAGTAAAGAGATCCAGATCCTGACCAGATGTCTTAACAACCAAACAGCAAATATCTCGTTGGACGCTAAACACGAGACTTTGTTTGAAACTGCGGCCTAAACGAGGCTCCGAAAAGGAATACAATTTGCAATCGTTTCTATCCACAATTGATAAGCACCCAGTCATCTGGTTTTTGTGTCTTCTACCCGTATTGCTATCTTGTAGCAGCCTCCAAAACGGCTCGGCACAGGGACCAACAATACCCTTGTCAAAAACGTTCGAAGCGTCAGCGGAAGCTATAAAATTCAATAAGCCGCAGGGGTTCCTGCCGTTTAAGAAACACAATCAACAGCTATCCAATTACGTTGTAAGCGAAGCACACAGGAGGACTCGAACGGAAAAAACAGAGCTTACTGATGTTCGTGAAAAACGAAACAGCCTTCTTAAGGAGCTCATATTCGATAGCGACCCTTTGTTTTTAGTCGAAGAATATGAAATATCCGGGAGCACGAAATTTGGTTTCTCGCTTGGCGACAAAGTTGCAACCAAGTGGCGTTCAGAATGCGAGGCCTTTACAAAAGACAACGCGTCGCTAAAGGTTACCAACCAAGAAAGAAACACAGGAGTCATACGTTCCAGACGCTCATTCAGCGACCGCCTGGAGACCTTCTTGGCCTGTTCAATTATAAGTGACAATGAAAATTGGCAGTTGATCATTAAGCCCGACGAGAATGGAACCATGAACTTCGCTTTGACCAGCGGCGAAAAAAGTTATGCAGTTAGAGCAACAACAGATTTGTATGAGTTGGTAGAAGGAAAGAATGGCCCTGAAAGGCGCTCTCTACCACCGTGGGTTTCAGGCACATCTGGCGTAGAGATTTTTTCTTCTAACGAGCAGCTATCGGCTTTGCCTTTCGTTGGCGAACCGATAATGTGGGTCAAAGAAAATTTGCCACCAAACAAAAAAGAGCTGCTGCTGGCGGTAAACTATAGCCTCTCAATGTTCGATTGGTTTGACGACAATTGGCGCTAGTGATGACTCGTTAGCCATCGCGGCTTTGCTGTAAACCAACATCAAAAATATAAGAACGTAACTAAGAAACACAGCTCTTGTGAATTGCCGAGATAGCTTGGAAGCAGACATTATTTAATTTCCCGTGTCGCACTGAAGATGGCAAGTCAGCACCCTGCCGACCGAAAGAACTCAGGAGCATTGAACAACAAAAAGAGGCTCAACAACCGTAGCTCGAAGGGCTACAGAATCTCGGCAAGCCGCACTACATGTCAGGGAAACTACCCAAATCGCTACCAAGGCGTAGCAACCCGCTAATCGTTGATTTGTATGAATTGTTTACCCTTATTTCGCCTAAAGGCCAGACACGCTTAATCAGGCAAAAACACGGAAAGACGGTCTAGATCATTCTTGCCATGAAATTAAAGGCTTTTACTTTCTGGAGCCTTATAAAGCACTCAATAACATTTTTCTCTAAAGCTAACTCACAAGTGGTCGATATTATGTCCATCGATAGTTAATTTTAATCTACCCGGCCCGTTAGGCAAAAGTGAGAACAGCATGGATATTATCTCGTCCCTGAATACAGCCTTCACCCAAACACAGCGTTCTGAGAGCATGAGCTTCGCCACCGACGGAACCAGTTCCAAGCGAATGCGTAACAGCAGCGAGAGCACGAGTACAAGCTCGAGCGGTAACCGGGGAGTCCTGACCGACACATATAATGAAAGCCCCATGCGAGCCGCTGTGCAGAACGCCGTCAACTACAACCGATCGGAAAGCGGCATGCTTCAGCTTAGAACTCAAGAAGGTGACCTGGTCACGATGAGATTCATGAATAGCGAGGGCATGAACGCACAGAACAGACAGTTCGAAGGCGGCGGCAGCGTCGTATCGAACTTTGCCATGAGTGGATCTGATTCGTCGCAATTTCAGGTGGTCGTTGAAGGCGATTTAAGCGGCGAAGAACTCAGTGCTATTCGTAGCGTGCTCATTCAGGCTCGTGAAGTCGCGAATACGTTTTACGACGGCGACGTCAAAGAAGCGTTTGGCATGGCCAGTAAGTTCAACCTGGACAGCGAGCAGCTAGCCGACATTAGTCTGGATTTGAAAGTAACCGAGAACTACACGTACTCGGGCCCAGGGATTGAGACACAGACTACGCAAACACCGCCTTCGCCTCTGCAAGGACCGAGAACACCGCTAGAGGCCGCTCTTCCACCAACGCCTCCGGTCGCTGCGCCGAGCCCTATTGAAATACCTGCCGCCATTGCCATTCCGGTAAACGCACCCGACTTGACGGCGGTCGCACCGGCTAACGAGCCCGCTGTTTCGCAGGTAACACAAGAGGCTCCGTTCACACCGCCTCCTTTAGAAACACTTGTGCATTCAGACCCCGATTCGGCTACTGATCTGAACAGCGCTCTGTCAACCATCAAGAGCTTTTTGAATCAGCTGACTTCGTCGATTAACTCGATCGGTCAGTCTGCTCAAGGGCAAAATACCACACCGGCGCTTGCATTCTCCGGCGGCTTTCAACTACAGGTCGTCAGCTCCATGGTAGGTCAGCTGGAGTCCCAGCTTGAACAGCCAACGGCACCTGTAAATAACCTGGCTTCCAAGACGATTGATCTTCTAGCTCAAAGAATGGATGCCCGATTCGACGCGATGGTTTAAAAAGCCAGTGATTACTTCATAGGCTTAACAGTTAAAGAGATCAGGTCTGAGCATTCTGTACATTGACTTTTCCAGGCACGGGCGAGGTGCCGAAAGAAGGTTGGTAGCATTGACTTAGTAGCTTGCAGAATGAACAGGCTTGATCTCGTTTCTACCCCACCCGGCATACGCGAGCTTCAAAGCTTGCGAAAAGTAGAGCAATTCACTTAGGAGCGGCATCCTGCCGCGATAAATTACGCGTTGACTCTTATATGATCGACACTATAGTCGCGACTGGAAGCCACTCCTACTCAGTGCGAAGGATCGAGTCTGGACGCAGCCTTGCCTCATGAATGAACACGTTAGATCTTCAAGGTTAGTTTTTACGCGTGCCGTGAATTCGATAAATCTCTAGCCACTGTTGCTGATCTTTGGAACGCTCCTGCTTCCATTCAAAACTGTTTTCTTGCATATCAAAAAACGTAATTCTTCGATAAAACCCGCGCGGCCCCGGCTCGTCACTGATCATCACAATACGCTCATCAGTTGAAGTCGCGGTAAATCCGGAGGGTGGCGTTGCGGCGGCGGTAAGCCAGGTCATGACCCAACGCTTTTCGGCTGCATTGTACGTTCTTAAATTAATGCCACGCTGACGCTTGGCTTCGTCTTCAACTTTTATGCTGGTCGACGGCGACACGTAGTAGTCGCGAACACCAAAACCGTCGTAGGCCCATTCGAAATCCTAGTCGGCACCCTTGGACGCGATCCAGCCAGAGCCGTCAGGCTTGAGAGCCTCTTCAGCTGTTGACCCCTGCCCAATAAGCTTGGCGAAATGGGCTACTTCCGGCGGCGCACTCTTATTAACGCCTGCCTGCACCATTGTTTGCGTCAGCACGAGCGACGCAACAAGTAGACCGGTTTTAAATATAGTCATGGCAATTTCCCTCCAGGTGATGTTTTAATCAGACCTGCGAGCGTCATTTAAGTTCTGCGCCGCAGTGTTTGAGAACGTACGCAAAGACACCACAATCGAAAACTTAAAAGCGAGATCGTGTGACTACACCCATTGAAGAAGCAACCATGTGTTTCGCATGCGGGCCTGACAATCCAATCGGTTTAAAAATACAGTTCACGGTTGAAGGCGACCGCTGTACGGGAGAATTCACGCCCGGCGAGCATCACGTTGGCTACCAAAACACGGTGCATGGCGGCATTATATTTTCCTGCCTCGACGACGTCATGGCGAATATTTTGTATAAACAAAAACGCAAAGCGCACACGGCCAAATGCGATGTACGCTATCGACAAGCGCTCGAAGTTGGCCACACCGTAATCCTGAACGGATGGATAGAGAGCGAGCGCAGTCGCCTGATTCAACTCAAAGGCGAAATGCGCCTGAAGTCCGACGACTCACTTGTGGCAAACTGCACGGCGAGCTTCATGCTTGCCTGATCACGCATCTGTTTGCCTGACCAAATACCTGTAGAGAAACCAACATGACATCTAAAATCACCGCCCTTGTATGTGCCAGCTGTCTAACTATTGCCGCTTCCGCCCAAAATCCGGATGCATTTCACAACGGCACAGCCATCCCCTCGTTTGGCAAAGTAGCCAGCGTCGACAGTGACATGCGCATCCCAAAAGACGCGGAGTTCAAGGTCACGTTCGACGTCGGCAAACAGGCCGATCCCGGAACCATTAATCGAACACTGGACAGCGCTGCTCGCTTTATCAACATGCACGTCGAGGCGGGAGTGCCGAAGGAGAACATTCATGTTGCAGTTGTCGTTCACGGCAGTGCTTCGACAGACGTAACGAATGACACGTTTTATCAGAAGAAGAACGAGGATACACACAACCCCAACATCGAGGCGATAGCGGCTCTCGTAAAGAACAACACCGACATTTACCTGTGCGGCCAAACAGCGGCCTACCGCGGCGTGACCAAAGATGAACTCGTACCAGGGGTAAAAATGGCGTTGTCGGCCATGACGGCCCACGCATTGTTACTTCAGCAAGGCTATACGCCGAACCCGTTCTGAAGAATGATCAGATGTCGCAGGAGCGGGTTCCAGCCGCGAAAGGTGGTTTCAGTTCTCAATGATGTCGCGTATTTCATAGCGGCCGGATGCCGTGCAGCCCGACCGGCCACCAGCCGGACAAGCTAACACCCTTCGGGTACGCACTCTACCTGGTCTGATGAGGCAGGCGAAATGCCCTTGGGACACGAAAAACCCAAGCGAGATTCATATCGAATCACCTGAAACGCCAGAGAAACAGAAACGCCAGAACCCCATACCAACAACCCCAAAAAGTTGCTCAGCCAAATAAAGAGAAAACAGGCCTGCCACCAACCAGTCCCTTTTCGGAAATAAAACGGACCGATAGGGAGCCATTCCGAAAAGGGACTGGTTGGTGGCAGGCCGGAAACCTCTCAAGGCCGAATCTCTTAACAAGAAAATGGGATATGGGAAGACTTGACCCCTAGCTGACCCCTAGCCCGAGCTCCACCAAGTCGGGGTGCTGCGAAAGCAGTAAATCTCGCAACATTTTATGTGAAAAGACAATTTCACATTCCGGCTTACCATACATAATGTAAAGTCCAGCAATAAAGAGTCGACACTGCTTACGCTGGCAGTATATGTTTAAACTTGCCGTTTGAAACACAATAGCAAGACTGGAGGATGCATGCGTCACGAACTGACCGCCAACGAAGCGCGCGTAATTGGGTGCCTGATTGAAAAATCAGTCACAACGCCTGACCAGTATCCGTTGACGCTTAATGCACTCAAGAACGCCTGTAATCAAAAATCGAGCCGTGATCCGGTTATGAATCTGGAACAAGGTGCCGTACAGCATACCGTCCGCGAGCTTGAGAAAAAGAAACTAGTGACACTCGAAGAAAACTTTCGACGCGGTGTTGAAAAATATTCGCACCGTTTCTACACCACGCAGTACGAGGGTTATCAATTCGACTCTGCACAGCGCGCTGTCATTTGCCTGTTATTGCTGCGCGGTCCACAAACGCCCGGTGAGCTGCGAACCCGCGCCGCACGACTGCACGCGTTCAACGACAACGGTGACGTAGTTACCGCCCTGAATTCGCTCATGGCGAATGAAAACGAACCGCTAGTCGTAAAACTCCCACGAACGCCCGGACGCAAAGACGCCGAGTACACTCATCTTTTCTGCGGCGAAATCGACGTCGAATCTTATGAAGCACAAGTCGAAACCGCAAAACCGAAACCGCGCAATACTCAAATTGACGAACTCATAAAGCGAGTAACCTCGCTTGAAACAGACGTTCTGGAGCTAAAGCGCAGACTTAACGAGAACAACTCATGAAACGCACGCTTTTTACTATCGTAGCCCTTGCTGCCCTTACGCCCAACTCACTGTTCGCTGCCAACAATCTGCGGCTCGAAAACACCGACCAACGAGCTGACTCTGGCACATTAGCCAAGACCTCGGCGACTGCAGCCAGACGCACTGAGGCGCCGAAAGGTATCGAAAGCCCTTTGACTTTTATTGACGCCACCTCGGCGTCCGGACTCGACTTCGTTCATTCGACCTCTCTCGATCACCAATCCGGACCCATGACGGGCGGCGGTGCAGCAGGCGATTTCAACGGTGACGGCTATGCAGACCTGTTCGTTCTTGGCGGCGGCGGACGAGCCGACGCGTTATTTATTAACAACGGCGACGGCACTTTTAGCGACAAAGCAGAGGAATGGAATCTGGCCTCGCCTCACCGCGGTGTCGGTGTCGCCACCGGCGACTACGACAACGACGGCGATCTTGATATCTACGTAACGAGCTTTGGTTTTATGAATCAAAACGCCGGCCACGGAAAACACATGCTGTTTCGAAACGAAGGAGATCACTTCGTTAACGTCGCCACGGCCGCAGGCGTAGCAACCACTACTACTACGCACCCGGACGGTTACGGCGCAGCGTTTGGTGATTACGACCGGGACGGCGACCTCGATTTGTTCGTCGGCGCGTGGCACAACTCGCCGGTGCTTGGAGCTCGGCTATTTAATAATCAGGGTGACGGTACGTTCGTCAACGCGACAAACAGCGCAGGCATTATTAAAGACAGTACTCGCGCTTTTGGCGCCATCTGGACCGACATGGACGGAGACCACTTCCCCGAACTTTTAATTCCGGGTGACTTCGGCACCAACCGCTACTACCGCAACAATACCGACGGCACGTTCACAGAACTTGACCCGGGAAGTGGTTTGGCAAGCGACAGCGAAGCACCGCCGAACTGGACTATTAGCAAAGCACACAACGCCATGGGCACAACCGTTGGCGACTTTAACCGTGACGGTCGACCAGACTGGTTCATCACGGCCATTTGGCCAACAGCCAATTTCGACAGTGACTTCTGGGGTAACGGTTTATACATTAACCAGGGTAACCACACGTTTACCGAAAACGCGGCGGGCTACGGCGTAAGCGACGGCGGCTGGGGTTGGGGCAGTGAGGCCGCTGATTTCGACAATGACGGATGGACCGATTTGGTCATGACAAACGGCTGGCCGTTTGCGGATAACGTGACGAACGCTAGTTTTGACAATGAGCGGTCGTACCTATGGCGCAACCGCGGAGACCTGACATTTGAGGAAATTGGTGCGCAAAGTGGCCTCGATCACATCGGTGAAGGTCGCACGCTGTTGACCCTCGATTACGACCGGGACGGTGACATGGATATCGTTCTGCTTTCCTACAAGGAAGGCATGAAACTCTATCGAAATGAACATAATAATTCATATACGTCACCTGAAACGAGCTGGTTACAGGTAGTCATTGATACAACCCGATACCGCGGACGCGCTCCTCACGGTCTCGGTGCCCGTATTACAGTCGAGGCTGACGGCATAGAACAAACCCGGTATATCAAGGCCGGGGGCAGTTATCTTGGCCAGAGCGAGCAGGTTATCCACTTCGGTTTAGGCAACAGCAAGAGGATTCAAAAACTGACAATCGACTGGGGTGACGGCAAATCTACCGTGTTGCAGCGCGTTCGAATAAACGAGCGCCTACGGATTCGTTCTGTTCCAACTCTACCCGGCCGGTAAAAATTACCGTCGCTGTCCGAATTGCAACACCCTCCGTTGAGGACTATTGTTAAATATCAATAGGGGAACAACAGGGGGATTTACCCATGATATGTAAAATGAAAACACTTTTGAGTTTGGGCTTGTTGCTGGCTTGGTCCGGCACAGCCGGTGCTCAGGATATTTGGGACACAGATGGTGACGGTTTCGACGACAACGTTGACAACTGCACCTTGGTATTTAACGACCTTCAGCGTGACACCGACGGCGATTCGTTCGGCAACATGTGCGACGCTGACTTCACAGGCGACGGCGTGATCAACTTTGCCGACCTGTCTTACCTTGGCGACAAGTTTCTGTCCGCCGACCCGGACGCCGATTTAAACGGCGACGGCACCGTGAACTTTTTGGACATCGCCCGCTTCGGTGATCTGTTCTTGACGACACCCGGACCGACAGGCACCAACCCTGACCAGCCACCGTGCGTTTGCTACTTCAGCGGCGACTGCCCAAGCGGCACGTTCTGTAACTACGGTCCTGGCAGCTGGGCGACCGAAGACATTTGCGTCTGGCGTGACATTAAGCCAAACGGCGTCCCGGGTGCTGGTTGCTCGATCGAATCAGACCTGACCACCGGTAACTGGACACCAGATATCTGCGACGGCATGTGTACTTCATCTACACAAGGCTCCAGCATTGGTCTTGAAAACACCGCACTGGTTGCGCAAGCCATGGTTATCTGGGGAGACGCCATGATTAACCCGTCAGCCCTCGGTGGTGGACCAGTCGATCCGGTACTCGCAGCTAGCGCTTTGGAACTGCCGTTCAGCCTGCCAACCATTCCAATTCAGCTGGGTCGTTATGCAGCCGACGCACTGGCCATGGCCGCTGGCGAACCCTTCCACGACTACTTCTGTCACTATGAGGGTCATCCTGAAGATGTAAACCAGCCGGTTGTTAACCTGGCTGGTAACACCTGCCTGATTACGTCGGGTGAGTTGACCATGCGTGCGTTGTCGTCTGAACTGAATGCACCAGGAACAGCCGCCGCCATCATGCAAGATATTCCTGCAGCGTGCCCTGAATGGCAGTCCATGTTTGGCACTCAGTGCAAACCCGGACCAGGAGCACTTGAATGTGCAATCAACTACATCGAGTCACAGGCTATGTTCCTGCGAACACCGACTGTAGGTGGCACTTCAGAAGCCGAGCAAAATCTGCTCGACTCACTGTTAGGTGCCGACGGCCAATAACAACCGTCTGACACAGAAATGAGAAAGGCCGGCTTTGTCCGGCCTTTTTTTTCGTCCCGAAAAAGTGACACCCAAGCCGGAAATCCATCAGACATGAATTCTTTGGTTGGAGCACCCCAAGGCCACTTCATTAGCCATGAGTTCAGAATCAGTCTCCGCCTCCGTTACACCTGCAGGGCCAAAACTGAAAGCAAAGCATCAAACAGCTTGAATCAATACCGTTCATTTAAAGTAACTATCCAGGCCCGAGCACTGTCGCCCCCAACTGCTACCAGCAATAAAATCGTTCATTTATAAGTTACAGCACTGTTTCAGTGCTGCACTGCGTCGACCAAAGTAATCAAATCATTCAAATATAACAATTCATTCACAATACGTTCGATTGCGCAAAGTCCGGATTGCAACTCACTCGCTGGAGGACTAAAGTCATTTTTCTATATGGGGAACAACTAAAGGGGATACATCCCGTGATACGTAAAATGAAAACTCTATTGAGCTTGGGCTTGTTGCTGGCTTGGTCCGGCACAGCCGTTGCTCAGGATATTTGGGACACAGACGGTGACGGTTTCGACGACAACGTTGACAACTGCACCCTGGTCTTCAACGACCTTCAGCGCGACACCGACGGCGACTCGTTCGGCAACATGTGCGACGCTGACTTCACAGGCGACGGCGTGATCAACTTTGCCGACCTGTCTTACCTTGGCGACAAGTTTCTGTCCGCCGACCCGGACGCCGATTTGAACGGCGACGGTACCGTGAACTTTTTGGACATTGCCCGCTTTGGCGATCTGTTCCTGACGACACCCGGACCGACAGGCACCAACCCTGACCAGCCACCGTGCGTTTGCTACTTCAGCGGCGACTGCCCAAGCGGCACGTTCTGTAACTACGGCCCTGGCAGCTTCGCTACCGAAGACATTTGCGTCTGGCGTGACATTAAGCCGAACGGCGTAGTGGGTGCAGGTTGCTCCATCGAATCAGACCTCACTACCGGCAACTGGATTCCAGACATCTGTGACGGCATGTGTACTTCATCTACTCAAGGCTCAAGCATTGGTCTTGAAAACACCGAGTTGGTTGCGCAAGCCATGGTTATCTGGGGAGACGCCATGATTAACCCGTCAGCCCTGGGTGGTGGACCGGTCGATCCTGTACTCGCCGCAAGCGCTTTGGAACTGCCGTTCAGCCTGCCAACCATTCCAATTCAGTTGGGTCGTTATGCAGCTGACGCACTGGCTATGGCTGCCGGTGAGCCCTTCCACGACTACTTCTGCCACTATGAAGGTCATCCTGAAGATGTAAATCAGCCGGTCGTTAACCTGGCCGGTGACACCTGCCGTGTTGCATCAGGTCAAATCACGCTGCGCGCACTGGCGTCGGAGCTGAGAAGCCCAGGCACCGCCGCAGCCATCATGCAGGACATTCCAAAGGCTTGCCCAAACTGGCAGTCACTGTTCACAACACAGTGCGAAGCGGGCCCTGGTGCGCTTAAGTGTGCAATCGACTACATCGAGTCACAGGCTACATTCCTGCGTACTCCGACTGTGGGTGGTTCATCAGCAGCCGAACAAAACCTGCTCGACTCACTGATGAGCACGGGCGGTCGCTAGCACGTGCAGTAAGATTTAAGGCTTTACTAAAAATAAAGCCTAAAGAAAGAGAAAAAGGCCGGCACTGTCCGGCCTTTTTTTATGCCTGATATACATTGGCAAACCGTGAGGTAAATATTTACTGACCACGTCGTGATCCTCCGATTCTGGTGTTTCCACACATCCATCGACTATTATCAATGTGTCGCCTTACCTCAGCTGAGATACCAAACCATGTCTGTAAGAAATATGCTCGCATTCGCTCTTCTATTTTTACCCTTTTCTCTGGCCTCACCGGCGTTTGCTCACGGCGATCTTGCCGACGCAAGCCCGGCTCAAGCGAACCCGGCCCCGCAAAAATCGGTCGAAGAGGACTCGACGCAAGAAAAATCGACCGACGACAAAAAGAAAACTGAATGGGTCGTCGACACGCCGCCGGGAGAAACGGTAGAGATCGACATCGACACACGTTCCGGCACCTGGATGAGTCTCGACGTCAGCCCGGACGGACGCACAATTGCATTCGATCTTCTCGGCGACATCTACACGCTGCCCATTTCGGGTGGCCGTGCTACTCGGGTACACAGCGGCGTCTCCTGGTCGATGCAACCGCGTTTCAGCCCGGACGGAAGCGAAATCGCGTTTACCAGCGACGCAGGCGGTGGCGACAACATCTGGATTATGAAAGCGAACGGCGACGATCCACGTCAACTCACCAAAGAAGATTTTCGTTTACTGAATAATCCGTACTGGTCGCCGGATGGTCGCTATATCGTTGCGCGAAAACACTACACTACGACCCGCTCGTTAGGCACGGGCGAGATCTGGATGTACCACCGCAACGGTGGTAGTGGTGTTGCAGTCATTGAAAAGCCATCGCCAAAACATCAGAAAGAAATTGGCGAACCCGCTTTCTCTCCCGACGGTCGCTACATTTACTACAGCATGGACGTAACGTCTGGCGCTCGATTTCAATATGCCCAGGACTCAAATGGCGAAGTATTCCAAATTCGTCGCCACGACTTGCACACGAATGAAACCGTTCCGTTTGTGACCGGTGCGGGCGGTGCTGTACGACCTGCACCGTCTCCTGACGGTCGTTATCTTGCGTTTGTACGTCGTATTCGTTTGCAAAGCGCTCTGTATCTCAAAGACCTTGAAACCGGCGACGAATTCCCCATTTACGAAGACCTCGATCGCGACATGCAGGAAGTCTGGGCCGTTCACGGCGTATACCCCAATATGAATTGGATGCCCGACTCCGACAGCATCGTGTTTTGGGCGAAAGGCAAAATTAAGCGAATTAACATCCGCTCTCGCCAAGTGACCGACATTCCCTTCAAAGTCAACGACACTCGCACTGTATACAACGCGCCCCGACCCACTTTTGACGTAGCCCCGGATAAGTTCGACACGCACATGGTGCGCAATGCCGAAGCCTCGCCTGACGGCCGACAGGTCGTGTTTGAAACGAACGGAAAACTGTTCGTAATGGATTTACCTAACGGCACACCAAAACGACTGACGCGTGACGAAGACGACTCGTTCGAATACGATCCAACGTGGTCGCGCGATGGTCGATCAGTTGCGTTCGTAAGCTGGAACGACAAGGAACTTGGCCATATCCATCAGGTACGCGCACGTGGCGGCAAGAGTCGCCGGCTCACCCAGACACCCGGTCATTTTCACGGGCCGCGCTACGCACCCGATGACAACTCAATTGTTTTCGAAGCGCGTCGCGGGGGCAACCTGACGTCACCCAACTACGCCATGAACACAGGCGTGTTTCTGATTAACTCCGGCGGAGGCGATGCGCGTCAGGTTACCAGTAACGGTCGCAACCCCCACTTCGGCGCGCGCACCGATCGACTCTACGTGACACGCCGTGGCGAAGGCGGCCAGACTTTGGTCAGCATCGATCTCAACGGCGAAGCCGCACGCACGTTAGCCAAAGGCGAATTTCTGCGTCGTTTCGAAGTGTCTCCTGACGACCAGTACATTGCCTTCAGAGAGAACTACCACGTCTACGCGCTACCACTACCGCCCGGCGGTAAGCCGCTGACGCTCACGACCAAAGTGGGCAGTGTCAAAATGACTCGAGCCAGCGGCGACGGTGGTAACTTCCCGAACTGGAGCAATGGCGGCGACACTCTCAACTGGTCACTGGGGTCAACGCTGTTCAGCGCGAACGTCAGTGAATTATTCAAACTCCGCTCTAAAGATGACGACGCATCCAAATATGTGGCACCTGCAAACGGCTCGTCCATGTCAATGGAACTGGCGGCCGATAAACCCGACTCTCTGGTAGCACTCACCGGCGCACGCATTGTTACCATGACCGACGCCGAGGGCGGTGTAATCGAAAACGGTACGGTGATTGTGGACGGCAATCGCATCGTAGAGGTTGGTGCGGCTGACTCCGTTGACGTTCCAGCCGGCGCACGCACGGTTGACGTCTCAGGCAAAACCATTATTCCAGGACTCATCGACGCTCACGCTCACGGCAGCCAGGGTGTTGGCATGATTCCGCAACAGAACTGGAAAAACTACGCGACGCTTGCTTTGGGTGTTACGACCGTATTTGATCCGTCAAATGACGCCACAGCTATCTTCGCGGCCTCTGAGATGCAGCGCGCAGGTACTATTCTCGCACCGCGCATTTATTCAACAGGCGACATCGTTTACGGCGCAAGATCGTCCAGTTTTGCGCTCATCAATTCGGTAGATGATGCCAAAGAACACATCCGTCGTTTAAAGGCACAAGGTGCGATCGCGGTTAAAAACTACAATCAGCCGCGGCGCGAACAACGGCAGCAGGTAACGACTGCGGCACGGGAAGAAAACATGTTGAGCGTCTCCGAAGGCGGTGCGCTCTTTCACATGGACCTATCAATGGTCGCGGACGGTAACAGCGCAATTGAGCACAACATTCCACAGTCGATGCTATATAGCGACGTTCTGCAGTTTTGGAAGCAAACAAACGTTGCCTACACACCCACGCTGGTTGTGACTTACGGCGGCCTAACCGCAGAGCACTACTGGTACAAACAAACCGACGTTTGGAAACACCCAATTTTGAGCAACTTCGTACCACCACGGGTACTCCAACCTCGTTCAGTACGCCGCGTGACGGCGCCGGAAGAAGAGTTCTACCACGTAACGAGTGCGGCCACGGCCAAGAAATTGGCCGACGTTGGTGTCAACGTCAGCATTGGTGCGCACGGACAGCGGGAGGGTCTTGCCAGCCACTGGGAAATGTGGGGCTTTGCCCAAGGCGGCATGTCACCTGTCGAAGCTATTCGCAGCGCGACGATGGCACCGGCCCAAAAACTGGGCTTTGATCGTGACCTTGGCTCAGTGGAAGAAGGTAAACTCGCCGACCTGATTATTCTTGATGCCAACCCTCTGGATGACATTTATCAAACTGACCGCATCAACATGGTTATGCTGAACGGTCGTTTGTACGATGCAGCCACTCTCAACGAACGCGTTACCGGTAGTCGCACTACGAAGGCGTTTTACTGGAAAGACTAAGAGTGGATATCTAAACTCGCTAAAACGTAGGAGCGGCATCCTGCCGCGATGAAGCCTCCAACCACGTCGCGTATTTCATCGCGGCAGGATGCCGCTCCTACGCACCCCAAAGGCTCCCATCATATGAACCAACCACTAAGCACCGCGCGCTCACTCAACAGACTGTGTATTTTTGCGTTTGCGCTATTACTGACGGCCTGTAGCAGCTCAGTAGAGCCCGTTTCAACCGGAGTTGGCGCTAACCCAAAATTACCTGAACCCGATTCCTCACTGCTTCCAGTGGTTAACATTGCACCGGCGGTCGGCTGGATCGACGGCGCCGAACCCACTGCCGCAGACGGCCTTGACGTTAACGCCTTTGCACGAGGCCTTGATCACCCAAGGTGGATTTACACGCTTCCGAACGGCGACGTGCTGGTCGCGGAGTCCAATTCACCGGGTAGCCTTGACGGAATCAAAGGCATAAAAGGCTGGTTTGCACGAAGAGTTATCACCAAGGCAGGCGGTGCCGTCCCGAGCGCCAACCGAATTACACTGCTGCGTGATGCAGACGGAGACGGCGTCGCCGAGTTTCGTTCAGCGCTGCTTGAAAACCTGCACTCACCGTTTGGCATCGAGTTGGTAGGCAATACGCTTTACGTGGCTAATGCAGACGCCGTTGTGAGCTTCCCCTATGTTACAGGTGATACAAGAATAACCACTGCGCCGACTAAAGTAGTTGATCTGCCCAGCGGTATTAATCATCACTGGACCAAGAATATTCTCGCGTCCGCCGACGGACTCACGCTTTACGCAAGCGTCGGATCAAACAGCAACATTGGCGAGAACGGTATGGACCAAGAAGTAAACCGGGCCGCCATTCTTAAAATCAATCCGCGATCGGGAGAGCTTAAAGTCTTTGCTGATGGCTTACGCAATCCGGTAGGCCTTGCCTGGAATCCGCAGAGCAAGCTGCTATGGACAACGGTAAACGAACGCGACGAGCTGGGAAACAACTTGGTACCCGATTACATGACACAGGTTGAAGAAGGCCAGTTTTTCGGCTGGCCTTACAGCTACTACGGACAAAACGTGGATACACGGGTAAAGCCTCAGCGCCCCGACCTGGTTGCTAAAGCGGTTGCGCCAAGCTATGCGCTCGGCTCCCATGTAGCCGCTCTTGGTCTTGAGTTTTACACCGACGACCTGTTGCCCTCGACGTACAAGAACGGGGCATTCATTGGCCTTCACGGCTCATGGAATCGCAAACCTCGCAGCGGCTACAAAGTTATTTTCGTACCGTTTGTTAATGGCCAGCCCAGCGGCAACCCAGTCGATATTCTAAGTGGATTTGTTGATAGCGAAGGCCGCGCTCAAGGTCGCCCGGTAGGAGTCAAAACGGACAAAAGCGGAGCGCTGCTCATCGCGGACGACGTCGGCAACGTTATTTGGCGCGTCACGCCAGCTGCCAGAACGACAAACTAACCATGAACCGCTACGGGTATATGTTCGCACTGATCATAGCCGGAGAGGCTATTTTCGCGCTGCCGTTTCATGTTACCCGTTTTTTCAGACCGACCGTACTGGAAGTATTCGCGCTCACCCCGACAGAACTCGGCGCGGCTCAAGCCGCATACGGCGTTCTGGCCATGCTGGCCTATTTTCCCGGAGGTGCAATTGCTGATCGTTTTCCAGCCCACAAACTGCTCGCGTTCTCACTGTGGTCGACGGCCGCGGGTGGCCTGTACATGGCCACGTTCCCTAATTATCAAGGCTCTTTGTTTCTCTGGAGCTTTTTTGGTATCTCGACCATTTTGTTGTTTTGGGCCGCGATGATACGTGCAACCAGAGAATGGGGTGGCATAACGTCCCAGGGCAAGGCGTTCGGACTACTTGACGGTGGACGCGGACTACTCGCCGCGGCACTGGCTTCGGTCGGTGTGCTGCTCTTTAGCATGGCCTTTCCCGATGGCACAGCCGATGCCTCACTGGAAGATAAAAAAGCGGTTCTTCGCACGATTATTTATGGCTACACGGCGGTCACCGCGGCAGCCGGCGTACTGGTCTGGTTTGTCATTCGGGGTGAGCAGGTCACCGATGCACACAACAAGCTGAACGAAAGCGGCTCTAACATTGCCCGCAACGTACTGTTCGCAATCAAATTACCGGCCGTGTGGCTTCAGGCTCTCATTGTTGTTTGTGCCTATGTGGGTTACAAGGGCTTCGATAACTATTCACTCTTTGCCGTACAAGCCTACGGTCTCGACGAAATAGAGGCCGCCCGCATTGTCACCATTGGCTCGTGGATGAGACCCGTCGCGGCGATTGCTGCGGGCCTCATTGGGGATCGATTCGGTTCATCTAAAACACTACTGGTCTTATTCGCACTTCTACTCGGATCCGATTTGTTTTTCGCATTGTCGACGCCGGTACCGGGTGCAGCCTGGGCCATGCTGACCAACACAGTGTTAACGTGCATCGCTATTTTTGGTTTTCGCGGCCTGTATTTTACCTTGTTTGAAGAGGCCAAAATCCCAATGGCCGTCACAGGAACCGCAGTCGGTATCGTTTCCGTAATTGGCTACATGCCCGACATTTTTGTCACCCTCGTAGCCGGCATTCTTATTGACCGCTCTCCGGGCCTGGAGGGCCACCAGCAGTTCTTTATGTTTTTATCGGCATTCGCACTGGCAGGGCTCTTGGCAAGCTTCGCCTTTTCACGGTTGTCACATCGACAAAAATAACGCGACACACCACGCTTTCAGGTAAGCGCCAGGCCTTAGTTCATAGTGATTAATCGACCCGCCCTGATTCGTCGAGCTTAGCCGCTCCCTTTTGGGCTTCGCGGTAAACCCAGGCGCTGAGCAGTGTCCAGTCGCGTTTCACGGTAGCCGATGACACACCCAAAACAGAGGCCGTCTCCTGTATGGTCATGCCGCCAAAAACACGACAATCAAACAGTCGCCCGTGCCGCGGGTTTTCTTCTTCGAGTTTTTCCAGCAGTCCGTTAATCACCAGCAGCTCATCAAGCGTGTTACCACTATCTAACGCTAACTCTGACAGCGTGACGTGTACCACGTCACCGCCTCGTTTGGCCGCTTTGGCCCGCTCGGCATAGCTGATTAAAATTTGACGCATGGCTTTAGAGGCCGTCGCATAGAAATGAGTGCGGCTTTCGTACGTTGCAAGATCGTTTTTAGCGAGCTTCAGATAGGCTTCGCCAATCAGCGCCGTTGTATTCAGCGTTGGGTTACCCTGCCAGCGATTGCGGTGCGCGCGAGCAATTTTCCGCAGTTCTTGATAAACCGTCGTAAAAAGCTCGTCGTTGGCATGGCGGTCGCCGTCGGCGGCTGCCTGCAAAAGCTGAGTAATTTGTTGCTGACCGCCCACTGCTTTCCCTATGGCAACACAGGAGAACAGTATAGCGAGTAATCTGGCTTTGAAGAAATCCCTTAGGAAGTAAACGTTTGTTAAAGAGCTCCGCCGCTGCCAGAACGGCCGGGCAGCGGAGCATTAAACAATTAGTAGATCAGTTCGCTGGAGGTCGAATACTAATTTACCATCAAGGAGCCAGACCACTCGGCCCCGGTGGCTGCAGGAAGAAAAACTGGAACAACGCAATATCGACAAAATTAACGATATTGTCACCGGTCAGATCAGCATCCGGATTCCAGTTAGCCGAAGCCGGTGTTGTCAGAAAGGCCGACGTCAACATCGCGTAGTCAATAAAGTTAACCGCGCCGTTATTGTCCAAATCCGGGTCACACAAATTGCCGTACCCGTCGCCGTTCGAGTCGTACTGAGTGGCGTTTAAGTCAAACGTACAGTTATCCATAAAATCCCGCACACTGTCTGTATCGCTGTCAGGTGCCGCAAAGAAACCACCCTTCAGGGTGAAACTTGCGCTGTTTGATTCGCCCAGCGCAGACGGTTGCGTGATGCTGCTTTCAATGGCGTAGCTCGCCGAAGACGCCGCCCCGCCTCCTCCGTCGTTTACGTCCCATGGAATACCATAGTTCGCACTGAACATGGGCTCTGCCAACACAGCCGCGGCGCAGACGCCGACGGAAATGGCCAGTGAATATTGTAAGCGCTTCATCTCTAACTCCCCTTTTAAAATCGCTCGTGCCGTCGCCACCCGGTTTCGTACAGGTCGTTTGACCCGTTTAACCTTCGCAACACAAAGCATCGTTATAATCAGACATACCGCGTTGGTACTAAAATCGGCTCATCAGTGACCCGCTCACGTACAAGCCCGTTCCGACGGCGCGACGGCTCTTTGAGTTTCCGGTGGTGCATTCGGCCTGCATCCAACTCAAGCTGCTGATTTAAATTGAAAAAATTTCGAAAGGATCCTCAAGAAAAACCACACAGAAAGCGTAACGAAAAACGCCCTGCCGCATTGCGGCAAGGCGTTTATTCATATTGCTGTCTGACAAGGCTGCGAACGCAACCGTCCAGTTCACAGTCAGACTCAGCTAGGCAATTTCAAACAGCGCCGCTGCGCCCATGCCGCCACCTACGCACATGGTAGAAACAACGTATCGAGCGTTACGACGTTTACCTTCGAGCAACATATGGCCAATGGTGCGCGCACCGGTCATGCCGTACGGGTGGCCAATTGAAATAGCCCCACCGTTAACGTTGTATTTATCCGGATCGATACCTAAGTGATCGCGACAGTACAAGCACTGCACGGCGAAGGCTTCATTAAGCTCCCACAGGTCAATGTCGTCGATTTTCAAGCCGTGCAGCTTGAGCAATTTTGGAATGGCATAGATGGGTCCAATACCCATTTCTTCAGGCTCGTTGCCCATTACGGTCATGCCACGATAGATACCCAACGGTTCAAGATTACGCTGTTCAGCGAGCTTTCGGTCCATCACAACACAGGCCGAGGCACCGTCGGAAAGCTGGGATGCATTGCCTGCAGTAACCGTACCACCTTCGATCACGGCTTTGAGACCCTGCAAGTTTTCTATCTTGGTCGAAGGACGGTTACCTTCGTCCTTGCTCAACGTCACCTCTTCGTACGTTGTCTCTTTAGTTTCTTTGTTGTAAACCGCCTTGGTCGTAGTAATGGGCACAATTTCGTTGTCGAACAGACCCGCTTCCTGAGCCGCGGCCGTACGCTGTTGGGACGACAGTGCGTACTCGTCCATTTGCTCACGCGTTACGCCATATTTATTCGCCACAAGCTCAGCTGTTTGCAACATGGGCATATACGCATGCTCGTAATTAGCCAACACATTCGGATCGCCTGTTTTTGAAGCCCATTCGTAATAGGGTACTTGAACGGCTGAAATATTATCCTGGCCACCGGCAACGCATATTTGCATGCCGTCAACAATGATTTGCTTGGCGGCCGAAGCAATCGCCATTACACCCGAAGAGCACTGACGATCAATAGTCTGAGCTGCGGCCGTGACGGGAAGACCCGCAGCAAACGACGCCAGCCTGGCGACGTTGTTGCTCGCAGTACCCGCGTTCAGAACCGAGCCAATAATGACGTCTTCGATTTCTCCACCCTCTACGCCCGCACGCTCCACCGCGTGAGTTATGGCGTGAGCCGTCATAGTGGGCGACTTCATATTGTTTAGCGCGCCTTTAAAAGCGCGACCAATAGGCGTTCGAGCAGTAGATACAATGACAGCTTCTTTCATAGTAGTTCTCTTTTCAATGTGTAAACCGGCACTATAATACCAGCGTGAATTGTGTGTAAGTTCAGTGCGATCACTCGTAGGAGCAGCATCCTGCCGCGAAATAGCGCTTCAACATCAAACATTCTCAGGCACCTCAACACGGCCCTTACGGTGCTCCTATGGTGTTTGTTCGAATACGGTCTCTCCGTCAATCACAGTGCGTAACACTTCTATGTCACCAATGAGGTTCGGATTGACTTTACGAGGGTCCTGCGACAGAACAACAAAGTCGGCGCGCTTGCCCGGAGTTAACGTTCCGGCGCGATTCTCCTCGAAAGCCGCGTAGGCATTCGTAACGGTGTAAGCCCGTAAGGCTTGCTCCACGGATATTTTTTCCTGTGGCTGCCAACCGCTCGGGTGCGCACCGTCTGTCGTCCGTCTGGTAACCGCGGCGTAAACACCCTGCAAAGGCGACAACGGCGCAACAGGCCAGTCCGAACCAAAACTCAGCAAACCACCCGCGTCCAAAATTGTTTTGAAAGCGTAGGTGCTTTTAATGCGTTCAGGTCCAATGCGACTCTCTGCCCAGCGGCCGTCATCAATAGCATGATACGGCTGCATCGAAGCGATGATTTTGTTTTTAGCCAAACGCTCAATCGCAGCAGGTGTCGGGTGCTGAAAGTGTTCAATTCGGTAACGGCGCGACTGAATTTGGTCGTCGGCCATATCTTCGAGACCATCGATGACCTGGTCTATGGCTTTATCGCCAATCGCATGAATAGCAAGCCTTAACCGGTTCACGTCAGCGTCGCTCATCAATGCTTTAAGCATTTCCGGTTCAATGAGCGGGAAGCCGCTCTTTGCGGGCTCGTCTACGTAAGGATCGTGAAACCAGGCGGTAGTTGAACCCAGTGCTCCATCGGTCAATGCTTTGACACCTCCCCAGTTAAGCTGATCGTCACCCAGCCCTTCCCGTTCAATTAAGTCACGTGTCTCAGTCCAGCTTTCAAGCGGAGAATAAACGTTAACGCGCAGCTTCATGGCACCTTGGTCGCGCGCGTAGCGAAAGGCGTCGACCAGGAAATTGGTGACGGGTCCGGCACTCACTGCGTGTACTTGTGTGAGGCCAAGACTCAGCGCGTGAGCCTGAGCAAGCTCAAACACTTTGAGGCGATCTTCATCAGACATGGATGGAATCGCCTTCCCGACCAGGGTCATGGCGTTATCTTTGACAATTCCCGTTAACTCACCGTTTGGATGCCGAACGATTTCACCACCCGACGGCGTGACGGTTGATGCATTAAGGCCAGCCAGCTCAAGCGCCAAACTGTTGGCAAGAGCCATGTGTCCGTCGATGCGTGTGATGTAAACGGGATTATTTGGCGTGAATTCGTCGACCCACTCTTTAGTTGGCAGTTCGCCGCCCCAGTTCTCGTGGTCCCAGTTGCCAATAAGAATCCATTTACCCACTTCAAGTGTGCGGGCGTGATCCGAAATGCGTTGAGTAAATTCTTCCGGCGAGACCGCATCGCGAAGGTCAACGCTTGCCAATCCCAGACCACCGTCGTAAAAATGAACGTGGCTGTCGATGAAGCCGGGCATGACAAAGCGACCGCCCAGGTCAATGGTTTCGGTAGGGGCTATTCGAATGTTAGCGCCGTCGCCGACATAGGCAATTTCGTTGTTTGCGACGACCATGACGCTGGCGTCGGTCGTAGCCTCTTCGCCTGTCCAGATAACACCGCCCGTGTACATAACAATGGAATCGGGCGCCGTCGCAATTTCACTTGGAGATTCCGCGGCACAACCGGTCAGAACCAGCAACGCAACGATTTTGAAACATACAAGACTTCTCACTGGATCAACCCTCTTCAAGAAAAGCGACCCAGTGAGAATACATGCCTTAGTTCAAGCGTTCCATGACAGTGGTGATGCCCTGGCCCAAACCAATGCACATAGTCGAGATGCCAATGTTCATGTCACGTTGCTCCATTACCGTCAGCAGTGAGCCAGAAATACGCGTACCCGAACAACCAAACGGATGGCCAAGCGCAATAGCGCCGCCGTGTACGTTCACTTTTTCGTCCATATCGTCAAGCAGCTTGAGATCTTTGAGCACCGGCAGTGACTGCGCAGCAAACGCCTCGTTGAGCTCGACGTAGTCTATATCACCCATGCTCAAACCCAACTTCTTGAGCGCAGCAAGCGTTGAAGGCACCGGACCGTAGCCCATAATGGACGGATCAACACCGGCCAGCGTAGTCGCCGTAATTTTGGCTTTGGGCTTGAGTCCCAGCGCTTTGGCTCGTTCAGCAGACATGATGATCATGCCGGAGGCACCGTCTGTAACCTGCGATGACGAACCGGCTGTTACTGTGCCGCCTTTTGGATTAAACACAGGTCGTAGCCCGGCAAGCGCTTCCACCGTTGTGTCGGGTCGAATCGTTTCGTCGTGCTCCACCATGTACGGCACACCGTGGGCGTCGTGTCCCATGACCGGGATAATTTCGCCCGCAAACTTGCCTTCCGCTCGCGCTGCGGCCGCCTTGTGATGCGAACGCGCAGAAAACGCGTCCATGTCTTCGCGCTTAATGCCGTGCATCATGGCGAGAAGCTCGGCGGTCATGCCCATGCTGCCAGACGCTTTGGCAACCGACAGACCCAGCTCCGGGTTAGGGTCCACGCCTTTGTTCATATCAATGTGGCCCATGTGCTCAACGCCGCCCACCATATAGACGTCACCAATGCCAGCCATGATGTTGGCGGCAGCGGTGTGCATGGCGGACATTGAAGAACCGCACAAACGGTTTACGGTTTGCGCTGGTACCGAGTGAGGCAAACCAGCGAGCAAACCCACGAAGCGGGCCAGGTTGGCTCCCTGCTCGTCTCGCTGCATGACGCAACCCCAAATAAGGTCGTCAATACTCTCAGGGTCAATGGCGCTGTTGCGTGCCAGTAGCCCTTTGATGACTTCAGCGCTCAGTTCGTCTGAACGCGTATTGCGAAAACAGCCGTTCTTGGAACGTCCCATTGCTGTACGGGCAAAATCGATTACAACGGCGTCTCTTGGATTCGTACTCATATCTATAATTCCTGATCAGTCTTTATCTGAAGTAACAGTGCGTGAGATTTCTCTCCACTCACTAGCCGTAGTACTGGGCGCCGGTTGCCGCCATCTCGCGCTGGTCCGGGGTCGCTTCGTATAATTTACCCAAATGCTTGTACTTGTCGCACATCGCTACAAAGTTCTCGATGCCAATGCTGTCGATCCAGCGGAACACGCCACCGCGAAACGGTGGAAAGCCCACGCCGTAAACAAGCGCCATGTCGGCTTCGGCTGGCGAATCGACAATTTTTTCTTCAAGGCAACGTGCCAATTCAGTCGCCATTGGCAACATCATGCGAGCAATAATCTCGTCTTTGTCAAAGTCTTTGCGCTCCGCCGTGTGAGGCTTGAGCAACTCGTACGACTCTTCGGACACAATTTTTTTCGGCTTGCCACGCTTGTCGAGTTCGTACTCGTAAAAGCCTTTGCTGTTCTTCTGACCGTAGCGCTCGTTCTCGTACATGACGTCACCTGCCGTCTTGTAGGTTTTGGTCATGCGATCTGGAAAGCCTTCGGCCATCACGGCTTCAGCGTGTGAGCCCGTGTCCATGCCAACCACGTCCATAAGGTAAGCGGGCCCCATAGGCCAGCCCCAGCGTTCCATGGTTTTGTCTACGACCTGGAAATCGGCGCCGTCTTTTAACAGCCCCATGAAACCAGCGAAGTATGGAAACAAAACGCGGTTAACCAAAAACCCAGGGCAGTCGTTAACAACAATAGCCTTTTTGCCAATTGCGTTGGCGTAGGCCACGGTGCGCGCGATGGCTTTGTCAGAAGATTTTTCACCGCGAATGACTTCAACCAGAGGCATGGCGTGCACCGGATTAAAGAAGTGCATGCCGCAGAAGTTTTCAGGTCGTTCGAGTGCTTCAGCGAGATAAGAAATCGAGATGGTCGACGTATTGGATGCGATGATGGCGTCTTTGTCGACGGTTTTTTCAACTTCAGCTAGCACAATGTGCTTAACCTTCGGATTTTCAACCACGGCCTCTACGACAATATCAACGTCTCCAAACGAGTCGTAAGACAACATTGGGTCAATTGAAGCCAGCACCTTACCCATAACTTCAACGGTCATGCGTCCGCGATTTACTCGCTTGCTAAGCAGCTTGTTAGCCTCTGTAAGACCGAGATTCAGTCCTTCCTGGTTAATGTCTTTCATTTTAATCGGCACACCTTTGTACGCCGACTGATATGCAATGCCACCACCCATGATGCCGGCGCCGAGAACGGCGGCCTGCTGCACTTTCTTGTCAGACTGTTTTTCCCAGCCTTTGGCTTTCTTGGCAATCAGCTGATCGCTCAGAAACAGACCAATTAAGGAAGTAGCCGCTTCGGTTGCGGCCACCTTCATGAAACCGTCAGCTTCAATTTGAATGGCGTCTTCACGTCCTTTACCGGCCGCTTTTTGCATACACTCGATGGCCACAACCGGCGCCGGGTAATTTGGACCTGCCATATTGGCAACAAACGCCTTGGAGGTTTCAAACGCCATCATGCTTTCAACCTGGTTCAGCTGAAGCGGTGCTTTTTTCTGAGCTCTGCGAGACTGGTATTCCATGTCACCTGAAATGGCAGCATTAAGCACTTTCAGCGCCGCATCGCGTAAGTGTTCTGGTGCTACCACGCCGTCGACAACACCAGTTTTAAGTGCAACGTCAGGCCGCTGGTCCTTGCCTGATGCAATCCAGTCGATGGCCGTGTCTGCGCCAGCAATACGTGGCAAACGTACCGTTCCGCCCCAGCCGGGAATCAGACCCAGCTTGGTTTCTGGCAGGCCCACTTTCGCCATGGTGCTCATGAGTCTAAAGTCACAGGCTAGGCAGAACTCAAGTCCACCGCCCAATGCGTAGCCGTTAATAGCAACGACAACCGGGACCTTCAGGTCTTCGATTCGGTTCAGGTTTTGGTTGTTAAGGTCCTCAGCTTTATTAAAGTCAGTTGCGCTGAACATGGTGCCAAACTCGGTAATGTCGGCACCTACAATAAAGACACCCTTACCGCTGGTGACCAAAACGCCTTTGAGGTCACTGACCTGCTCTATGGCGTTTATGGCTTCGCTTAGCTCACCAATGGTCAAGGCGTTGAATTTGTTGACTGACTCACCGGCCAGATCAAAGTTGAGTTCGACAATGCCGGCTTCAAGCGGGGTGACGGAAATAGCGCTACCTTTAAACATCGGGTCTGGCCTCTTCTAAATTCGTGGATGGCGAGTCGATGACTCGTCCTTCAGTCGCAGATGTGTAAAAATGACACACTGCAGCGAAAACTGGTTAGTCACCATACACAATCAAGCCGTGCCGGGAAAGCATCTGAGCGACACATCCCTGATTTTGCAATTTAAATTACATTAATTCAATTGGTTAGGCGTTCACACTAAGACTTGCACCACATCACCAATTGAGCTTTTTTACCCACAATGACCACCTCGAGGACACTATGAGCACCGAACTATTTAACTTAAATGGAAAGATCGCATTGGTTACAGGCGCGAGTCGTGGCATTGGTGAAGACATTGCCAAACTGCTCGCTGAGCAAGGTGCTCACGTTATTGTTTCGAGCCGCCGTATTGACGGCTGCCAGACCGTGACCGATGCCATTGCGGCTAGCGGTGGCAGCGCCGAAGCGTTTGCCTGCAACGTGGGCGACATGGACGACATTGCTGCGATCTTCGCCCACATCAAGTCGACCCACGGCCGACTGGATATATTGGTGAACAACGCAGCAGCCAACCCCTATTTCGGCGACATTCTCGATACCGATCTCGGTGCGTTTAATAAAACCGTAGACGTCAACGTACGCGGTTACTTTTTCATGTCTATTGAGGCCGGCAAGCTTATGCGTGAACACGGAGGTGGCTCCATCGTTAACACCGCGTCCATTAACGCTCTTCAACCTGGCTACGCCCAAGGCATTTACTCAATCACCAAAGCGGCCGTGGTTAACATGACCAAGGCCTTTGCCAAAGAGTGTGCCAAGCACAACATTCGGGTGAACGCGTTGCTACCTGGTCTTACAAAAACCAAGTTCGCAGGAGCTCTTTTCACTAACGACGACATTTACAAAATGGCTATCGACCAAATACCTATGCATCGCCATGCGGAACCGGCCGAAATGGCTGGAACGGTTTTATATCTCGTGTCCGATGCCGCAAGCTATACAACCGGTGAGTGCATCGTCGTTGACGGCGGCTTTACGCTTTAAGCCAAAGGCCGCTACCGGTACTACAAACCGCTGCCGACCGTGAGCTAAAGTCGTACAATAAACACGCTTGAGAGCATTATAAGAGCGTTCGCTTGCTTGGCCTTTGGCCAGCAAGCGGCACGGCACATCATGCCGCAATGAAATACGCGACAAAGACTTATGCTGAATCGCTTTATCGCGGCAGGATGCCGCTCCTACGCACTCTACTTGGCCCGAAGGGTCAAGCCTGGAAGTGCCCTTGGGGTACGCACTCTACTTGGCCCGAAGGGTCAAGCCTGGAAGTGCCCTTGGGGTACGCACTCTACTTGGCCCGAAGGGTCAAACTCTATTAGGAGATACGGTTATTTACGGTCAGATTTTTAAAATGGAAACTCAGCTCTCAGAGCCTGTCGCTTACCGCTTACCCATTGGCGATGACTACATCGATATGAACGCGCTCATCGATACACATATCTCGCTTCAGTTTGACGGCGAAATTGTGTGCATCAAATGCGACAACCCGATTAAAAAATCATTTGGCCAGGGCTTCTGCTACCCGTGCTTTCGCAGCGCTCCGGAGGCCAGCGAATGTGTTTTACGCCCCGAACTGTGCCGCGCTCACGAGGGCGAAGCACGCGATATGGAATGGGCTGAACGCAACTGTTTGCAAGAACACGTTGTGTACCTGGCCAAAAGCTCAGTAATAAAAGTGGGCATTACACGCGGCACGCAGGTTCCAACCCGGTGGATTGATCAAGGTGCTTCCGAAGCGCTTGTCTTCGCACGTACGCCCAACCGATACACGGCCGGTGTGGTTGAAGTCGCGATGAAGTCTTATCTAACCGACAGAACGAACTGGCGACGAATGCTCAAAAACGAAATTCATGAGGACGATTTAGCCGAGCGCAAGCTTGAACTTGCGGAAAAGCTCAAAGAGTCAGAGCGACAGTTTGTAACGGACGACAAAGACGTTGTTGCCATAGACTATCCGGTACTTGCCTACCCTGAGAAAGTAAAGAGCGTAGGTTTTGACAAACTGCCGCAGATAGAGGGAAAACTGTTGGGTATAAAAGGCCAGTATCTGCTACTCGACGAAGACCGTGTACTCAACATGCGGAAACACACAGGCTACCTGATTCGCGTTAACGGTTAGAATCGCTCAAACGCGCTTTCTGTCATTACGAGCCCGCGTAGGGAAAAGCGGAGGCAGCATGAATTCTGTCATTGCGAGCCCGCGTAGCGGGTGCGGCAATCTCCATCAGAATGCGACGAGCTTCAATCAAGCGGTCCATAGTAACTTCAAGAGATTGCCACGCGCTTCGCGCTCGCAAAGACAGCGTCTACCCAAGCCTAAATAACACCACGGACAACAAGAACTTCCATGGCCAACGCTATCTTTTCTACCTGAATTCAAAAACCAAAACTCTAAGCCAACATCCCATTCAATCGCTCAGCAATAATCGAGTCAGCCTGCGCCATGATCCTGTCGACCAGTTCTTGAACGGTAGGAATATCATGAATCAAACCAGCCACCATACCACATGACCACGCACCGGCGTCCATGTCGCCCTCTTTCATGATGCGTGGATACACACCTGCAACTTCGTCAATGATGTCTTCAAACTTGATTGAATCACCAAGCCGTTTTTCTTTCTCAAGCAGACTCTCAACGGCCGCGTTGTTCATGACCCGCTCCGTGTTTCGCAGTGGACGCATCACCAAGCGGGTATCAAGCTCAGAGGCAGCAACAATAGCCTGTTTGACACGCTCGTGAACAGGCGCTTCCTGAGTAGCTATGAAACGCGTACCCATATTCATTCCTTCAGCACCCATCGCAATTGAAGCTACGAGAGAGCGACCATCGGCCTGCCCACCTGAAGACACGAACGGAATCTCTAATTCGTCTGCGGCTCTTGGCAACAGAATCATATTGGGCACGTCGTCTTCGCCCGGGTGACCACCGCATTCAAACCCGTCAACGCTTACCGCGTCGCAACCAATCGACTGAGCTTTCAGAGCGTGGCGTACCGAGGTACATTTGTGAATGACTTTAATACCGGCGTCCTGCAAGTACGGAAGCACCTCCGCAGGATTGTTGCCAGCCGTTTCCACCACCGTCACACCGCCCTCAATAATGACTTTAATTATTGCCGGATAGTCAGGCGCATTCACGGTCGGCAAAAAAGTCACGTTCACGCCGAATGGTTTATCGGTCATGTCGCGGCATCGAGCAATTTCGTTAGCCAGATCGGCCGGCGTTTTTTGGGTCAAGCCTGTAATGATACCGAGCCCACCCGCATTCGAAACGGCCGCGGCTAATTCAGCAAAACCGACGTAATGCATGCCACCTTGAATAATTGGATGTTCGATGCCCATCATTTCAGTGATTTTTGTCTTCATTAATTTACCCTTCGCGAAGTGTTGCGTTTATTAACTTGAGCATCTGCCTTTATTCGCTGGAGAGCGAAATCTGCCGTATAGCGGTTAACCCTGATACCAACTTGAGGGTTATACGGTGATGATAACCCATCCGGCCAAACTTAGACTCTGTATAGCGTAAAAACACGATACTATGTAGAAGCCTGGGGAGGCAGCATAGGTTAAGGCACCTTTTCATACGAAAAGGAAAGGCGGTTGAGTTCGGCTCTTTTTGCTCCTGTTAGATCAGAGCAAAGAGAACTAAAGCTAAACGCCAGAAATCGCGTCTACAGGCCCGCATGCTTCCCAACACATTGTCAGCACGGAAGCTAACCAGATGAAAAAAACTAACAAGTCCAACACCCCCAAAAAGCCAGTGCGCGACCGAAAACTGGTTGAAAACAAACTCGTTGCATCAGCCTGTCAGCTACTGTCAGAGCTAGGCCCACGAGCGGTAACGATTCGCGACATTGCAAAAAAAGCGGGTGTTAATCACGGCCAAATACACCATTACTTTGGCGGTAAGAAGGGCTTGCTGTCTGTCGCCATGCACCGCCTTGCACGGGAACACACAGAACACGTTGCTCAGCGCACCACAGATTACGCTACAGTATCGAACAGTCGCATTCCCAGCAATCCGCCGCCTCTTACTTTATCGCAGGACAAGCACTATCAAATGGCCGTGCTCCGCTGTGTGCTTGATGGAGAGATGGAACTGGCGACTATCGAACTCAATAACAAAACGTCGATACCTCGACAGGTGCTAAACGAGGTAACAGAAACGCTCGACAAAAAAACGCCGATAACCGATGTGAAGGCAGCTATCGCAGTAGCCATGTGTATCGAACACGCCTGGGCCGCACTTGATCAATACGTTTTGCTAGTGGTGGACGCCAAACCATCCGAAATCGACGACATCCGAAACGCCGTGGCCGAAGAATCACGCGCTATGCTCGAGCGGATACTGGCTAAAAAAAGTTAGCGGCCGGTTGAGACTCCGATTTGCCCGCGTCATCGCGAGCACTCGCGGTGACATTCACCGGCCTCGGTCATTACACACCCACTCAGTGATATACGGTTGCCGAGTCATTGCGAACCCGCGCAGCGGGTGCGGCAATCTCCGTCAGGTTTGTCATGACTGAATAGTAAAGACAGCGGGAACGTTAGAAGACTACCGCGCACTTGACGCTCGCAATGACATTCGCCTGCTCCGGACACCAATTGGAATAAATCATCACATCATGAATAGTCCAGACGAGTACGCTATCATCGACACTACTGAAATCAACAGGGCGCGTTCATGAGCGATCCATCACTCCTTGTGCTTAATGGCCCAGGTCTTGCCAACATGGAAGAGTTTGCCGATGACACTCTGGGCATTACGTCACTCAAACTTATTCAACACAGCTGCACAGCGCTCTGTGCGAACCTGGGACTGACTCTGGATTTTCGACAGAGCGACAACCAGGATGAAGTAGTGCGCTGGGTTCGAGAAGACGCAAACCAGTTTGACGCCCTCATTATTAACCAAATGGGCTGCGCCGAACGAACGTCAATCGACTACGCGAAATATTGCGCCGACCTCGAAGTGCTCTCGCAGGTAACCTGCCGTGTCACCGAAATCCATATGACGAATGTGCTTCGCTATGACGAGGGCGCTTTCAAAGCACTGCGCGGGCCAGACGGTAAAACAGCGCTTATCTGCGGGCTCGGTGCCGACAGCTATCACGTTGCCATACGGGCCGCCGTCAGACTACTGACTGAGGGCGCATCGTGAAAATAATTATTATCAATGGCCCCAACCTGAATTTACTCGGCACAAGAGAGCCGGATATATACGGCCACGAAACGCTCGAAGATATTGCACAACGCTGTGCCCAAGCCGCAACCAGTCGCAACGTCGAACTAGAGTTTCTGCAATCGAACTACGAAGGCCAGTTGGTCGAGTGGATTCAGGAAGCCATTGGAACAGCGGACGCCATTATCATAAACGCGGCGGCCTATACTCACACCTCCGTTGCCATTCACGACGCACTAAAGTGCTACACGGGCATGAGCATCGAGCTGCACATTTCCAACCCTCATATGAGGGAATCGTTCAGGCACCATTCGTACGTATCTTCGGCAGTGGACGCTGCGATTATGGGGTTGGGAGTGGACGGTTATGTTCACGCTATTAACGTCGTCATCGACCAACTGACCGCACAAGACGGTGACTAGGTGGTTTGTACGAATGTTGCGGGACTAAACGGTTTACACGAACCTCGTAGGAGCGGCATCCTGCCGCGAAAAGGCGTTTCAATTCTCTACCGCATCGCGTATTTCATCGCGGCAAGATGAGCCGTGCAGCCTGTCCGGCCATCGGCCGGACAAGCAAATGCCCTTGGGGTGCTCCTTCGCACTCTACTTGATCCAAAGGATCAAGCCTGGAAGTGCCCTTGGGGTACGCACTCGGGAGGCCTGAAGAGTACAAAGATTAATAAAATTCCAGCGCGCTGCTAATTTTCGAGGAGCGCGTTAACCACCTTTGCTTGTTCAAGCATTTCTTCATACTCTGTCTGAAAGTGAACATTTTCCGGATTTTGCGAAGCAAGGGCCTGACGAATATCGAGAAGCTCGTCAAAATACGCTACGGCATCCTCTGGTTTCCCACTCGCCACCAGTGCTTCGGCTACGTTCCCCAGACCGAAAGCGAGAGTACGCGCCGCGTTAACGTTTTCCGGATCCAACTTTGCAAGCGAGCGGTATATGAGTAGCGCGTCCAAATAGTGAGGCAGTGCCGCCTGCGGATTGCCACTGGCCAAACGTACATCACCAATCTTCTCCTTCGCGATACCGGCATCACGTCGCGCATTGGTATTCGCTGGGTCATCAGCGACCATTTCTTGTCTAATCGCCAGCGACGTCTCGAAATTAACCAGTGCTTGTTCAAAATCTTCATTTAACGATAGCATCGTACCAACACGTTCGTGAGCGAGAGCGTAGTAGCGCATTGTTGTTTTGGAAACCGGTTCCTTTTTGGCTAACGGTTCAATCGTCGCGAGAGCCTGCTGGTAAGACTTAAGAGCCTCAGCTGTACGCCCAACGTTGGGAAAACTGGGATGACCTAAAAGATCTCCACGTTTAACGCCAGATATCGATACAGACTGAATCGCAATCGCATTGTCGGGTGAATTGCCCACGAGACTCTCAAACAGCTCCATTGATTTTGCGGAGTGTTCCAAAGCACCGTCAAAATCACCTGTCCACGCCAACACGTCACCCAGTTTTTCATGAACTATCGCTTTGTGGCGCTCAATCGATGGGTCGTCTTGAACACCGCTGGAAAGCTGCTGCGCAATGACCAGCGCCTTGTTGTAGCTGTCTACCGAACTGCCCACATCGCCAAGGTTTGCATTCGTCGGGTTACCCAGCACATCGCCAAGACGTTTGTATGCTTTCGAAAGATCCAGCTGTAAAGCGCGATCACCACCCGAATCTTTTGCCAGACGGTCAAGGTAGTGCAAGGATTCACGAGTCATCAACTGCCGCGCCTGAGTGCCCCCCGGGAGATCTGCAATTTCATCGTGGAGATCATAAATAACGGTTTCGGCAAGTCCATACAGGTCGTCAAAACGCTTGCTCGCAATGTGCGCTTGCCACATTGACACCGTGAGGCCACCAACAAGCGCGAGCAAACCAAGAGCTCCGGCGGCAACGCTCACGCGATTGCGCTTAACGAATTTGGCAAGACGATAAGAATTACTGTCTTTGATGGCGGTTACCGGCAAACCGCGTAAGTAGCTTTTGAGCTCGGTAGCAAACACCAGCGCAGACGGATATCGCTCCAGCGGGTCACGTTGCAGAGCCTTGAATAAAACGGCGTCGAGATCACCAGACAGTTTGCGCGAAAGATTCTGCATCGTACTCTTTCGATCGCCCGCGACGGTTTCGGCCACCTCAGGGTCTCGCAACGACAGGACATGTTGGCTTGGCCGGTTTACAACCCTATTTTCAACGTGTTTAACCAGCTCATCTCGCGGTGCTCCTTCGAGCTTGTGCGGCGTTTCACCCACCAACAGTTTGTACGTAAGCACACCGAGCGAATACACGTCGCTGGTAGTGGTGACGGGCTCACCCACAATTTGTTCAGGGCTCGCGTATTCAGGCGTGAGCGCAATGAACTTGTCATCTGCAACACTCTCTTCGCCCTCCACTACAGGTGTGACGAGCTTGGCAACACCAAAGTCCAGAAGTTTCGGAATACCGTCGTCGGTAATTAAAATATTGCCCGGCTTTAAGTCACTGTGAACAACCAGATTCTGGTGCGCCGACTGAAGTGCCAAAGCGACTTTCTGCACAAGATCCAGCCGTTGATTAACGGTCAGTTCGCGCGAGTCACAGTAAGTGTCGATAGGCACACCTTCAACCAACTCGGTAACGAGGTATGGAAGACCTTGGTCTGTAGTACCGCCATCCATGAGCGTCGCAATGTAGGGGTGATGCAGGCGAGCAAGAATGCGTCGTTCTTCGTTAAAGCGACTAATCATGTCATTTGACTGGAGAAAGGTACGCATGACCTTTAACGCTACTCGCTGCGAATAGCCTTCAGCCACTCTCTCGGCAAGATACACTGTTCCCATACCACCCCGGCCGAGATTGCTGACAACACGGTAGTCTCCCACCATGTCTCCGACAACCAGCTCTGCTTCTTCAGAGGCCGGTCGCAGAAACTCGTCGGTTCTATTTACGGTCGATATGAGCTTTTCTACAGCCGCACGCAGCTCCGGACTATCGGCGCATTTTTTTTCAAGAAAACCCGCCCGCTCTTCAGGCTCAAAGGACAAAGCCTCTTCGCACAGCACCATGACTCGGTTTTGAAAGTCGGTATCGTTCATTTTGTTATTTTCTACGCGACTGAAACAATGACGTTTTGCAGTCGTACGTGCTGACTGAAAATCGTCTCTGTCTTTAGTATACCTCCACAACGGGCTTCTGCACGCTCATAGCGAAATGTCACTATTTCTAATTAATTCATTGGGTTAAGTCTATTTAACGTAACCCGAACAACAGTATGTTAAAGATACCCATTCGGTTTTAGGCTTTTTTGATCGATCTACACAGTTACTCCACACTTGCTGTGTAGTCTGGCAACCAAGCCGGCAAGCTCACGGTGTCATTTAATGAAGACGAGCTCGCCTAATCCAGTTCAGCTTAGTCAATCGAGATAAGTCGTAAGCGCTTTGCAACAACACGCTTTGTCGGCACTATAAAAACATGAAGTTTACTCTTTCACACAAGCTGGTTCTGGCACTGTTGTCTCTGACGCTGGTAGTGCTCATTGCGACCCTGACTCTTGCGCGTTGGAGTTTCGAACGCGGTTTTCTGGACTACGTTAATGCACTGGAGCAAGTTCGCCTGGAGCAGCTTCGTGACGACATGGTTGGCGAATACACACAAGCTCAAAACAGCTGGGACTCAATGACACCAGAGCGCTTTCGTCGACTAACAAGAGGTGACGGGCCGCCGCCACGCAGAGGTGGACCCGGAGGCCGACGACCTCCGCCCGGCGACGGATTTGGGGAAGGTCCAGGTGACAGGCGTGGCCCAATTCCGACGGCGCTCTACTCTGTGGAAAACGAACTTATTGCTGGCAACGTTCCAGACCAACTTGACGCCGCCATTCGTGTACCCGTCATGCTCGACTCAACCCCAATTGGCGAGCTCAGAAGCGCGCCACGAAGACAGTTCGTGTCACCGCAAGAAACCGCTTTTTCGTCGCAGCAGTCGCGGGCAAGCTGGGCTATTGGTGCGGTTTCCTTAGGCCTGGCTCTACTGGTCTCTTTGCTTCTCGCCAGAGGGCTTCTGGCGCCGCTTCGACGTATGACCAAAGACGTTGAACAGCTGTCGAACGGTGATTACGCCGTGCGCATTGACGCCACAAGTTCAGACGAGCTTGGCCAGCTTTCCAGAGACATTGACCGTCTCGCCATGACGCTTGAACAAACGCGAGACTCCAAGCAACGCTGGTTCGCAGATATTTCTCATGAACTGCGCACACCGGTGACCGTATTGACCGGGGAACTCGAAGCGTTGAAAGACGGCGTACGGCCGTTTGACGCCACTCAAGCCGAATCACTCTCCCAGGAAGTAGAGCGGCTCAAATTTCTGATCGACGACCTGTACCAACTATCGCTTTCAGACATTGGTGGCCTTAAGTACGAGTTTGCGCCCTGCAACCTTAAAGACGTAATCAGTCACAACGTCGAACTGTGTGCAACACGAGCGGCGGCGGCCAGCATTGCGCTAAACAGCACGCTGAATGACGCCACCGTTAACGCTGACAGCAAACGACTCATACAGCTCATTCAGAACATTCTTGAAAATGCTCTGGCCTACACCGACTCTCCGGGTGAAATTGATATCAGCCTCAATCGTACCGGCGAGCACGTTGTTATCGAGATTGAAGACACGCCACCGGGAGTAACCGCTTCCGAATGTGAGCATTTATTCGAACCGCTATACCGACTTGAGGCGTCGCGTAACCGCCGCTTTGGTGGTGCGGGACTGGGCCTCGCTATTTGCCGGAACATTGTCGAAGCACATAGCGGCCAGATAAGCGCGTCGCCTTCTACCAAGGGCGGCCTGCATATCAAGATTGAACTACCGGAGTACTCAACCTCGTGACCGCCTCAACGCCTCACGTACTCGTCATCGAAGACGAAGCCAAAATTGCTCAGCTGCTGGTCGACTATCTCGAGCGCGATAACTATCAGGTATCGACTCTGGCGGATGGTACAAACGCAACAGAGCACATCAAGGAAGTAAATCCTTCGCTGGTACTTTTGGACCTGATGCTCCCCGGCAAGGATGGCCTGACCATATGTCGTGAAGTCCGACAGTTTTCCGACGTTCCGATTGTCATGCTCACCGCGAAAGTCGATGAAATTGATCGACTCATTGGGCTGGAACTGGGCGCGGACGATTACATTTGCAAGCCATTTAGCCCGCGAGAAGTGGTCGCTCGGGTTAAAACCATTCTTCGCCGTGCAAGCCATCAGCCGGTAAAGACCGATGAAACCACGCTCACCTATCGAGACGTAATCGTGCTGCCGGACAAATACGAATGCCTTGCAAACCAGCAACGCATTGACCTTACGCCGGTAGAGTTTCGCATGCTCCAAGCCATGGTTGCACGACCCGGCTTTGTGTTCTCACGAGACAAACTAATGAACCTGGCCTACACCGACGAGCGTATTGTCAGTGACCGAACCATTGACACTCACATCAAGAACATTCGCCGTAAACTACATGACGTTATAGGCGATGAAGAGCTTTTACACTCGATTTATGGTGTCGGTTACAAGCTTGAGTAATGTAAGGCCCGGAGTGTTCTACGTGGTGTCGCCCAATAGCGCAGAAGACACACTGAAACACACTGCAACAGAGTGCAATCGATCATGACTCCTCAAGCCCAAGAGCCGTCTCCTCTTTTTCTCCATACTTCCTGCGTTCTGAGTGCGTGTTACGGGCCGATACTGGCCTCAAGTAACAACACATCAGGAGATCAATATGAAAACACGCTACTCAAATAAAATAGCGGCGGCAGCGGTAGTAGCCACATGCTTGCTGGCACCGTTTGCGACGGCCGAGGATGAAAATCGGGGCAAACGCCGTGGCCCTCCCCCTGAAGCCATTGAAGCCTGTAGCGGCATGGAAGAAGGCTCGATCTGCTCATTCTCCGGTCGGCGTGGAGACGAAGTACAAGGCTCATGCATTGTCATCCCAAACGACAGTGAAACGGTCGCCTGCGCCCCTGAAGGCGGACCACGATCCCGTTCACGTCGTTAGGCGCGACTGGTGCAGGATGCTCGAAAAGGCAGGCTCCGTCCCCGAGCCTGGCCTTTTCATCAGACGGTTGTTATCTCGTCGAGCAATAGGCAGAGCGTTCGCTGGCAATTTCAAAGCAAACAGACGCATGACCGTTTATATAGAAAACGTAAGAAAAAAGACTGGTTCCGACCGGCTTCTTTTCAGGACTCAAGCCGCTTACTAAATCGAAAATTTTGTTACAGTTCCGATAGCCAAATACGTTTCCTTAATCGGTCTGACTGTTATGAACTCTTTATCAACACGACAAAAAAGCAGCTGGATACTCTTTCTGCTTTGCCTTCCGCTTCTTGCGAGCTGCGCTATTCCACCCGAGCCAGAAAACGTGCAATTCGACGATATTATGAAAATAGCGTTCAAAGAACACCAAGGCAATCGCGGAAACAAAGCTTTTGCAATAGGTACTCTGGGCGATCACCAAGTGTTTGGTATTAGTTATGAATGGAGTTCTGCACGCCAAGCTGCGGACCTGGCATTACAAGAGTGCAGGACGGCGTACAAAACACAGATAGGTGGTCCGGACAACTGTTTCGTCTACGCTTTAAATCAAAGATTATGTGAGCGAAACTCCGATTGCGTTACGACACTCCAACAAGAAAATGAAGATTTGAGCTACGAGGCCCGAGAAGCCTTTGAGATTTACACGAGCTATAAACTTCACAAAGCCTTTGTCATCGGAAAAACCAGCGACTATCAAGTGTGGGGGTTCAGTAAGGGATGGTCGACAGAGCATGAAGCAGTTGATTTTGCTATGAACGAATGTAAAAAATCCTTTAAAGCTCGTATTGGCGGCCCTGACAACTGTGTACTGTACGCATTGAACAACAGAGTATGCGATGAGCTATGCCTTTACTAAGTTGCGCCCTCCCTAACTTCGCCAGGCAGTTTCAGATCCAAGCAACCAGCTTTTCCTTAAGCACTTCATTAGAGGCCTTGCCCTTCACGGTAGTGCGGCCGGTGGTAGATATAAAAACCTCCCGCCCTTCTAACTACGCGTAATTAGCGTGGATTACGTAGCGCTAATAACATCTGCAATAATCTATTGTTTCTTGGTTACACAAAGAGCACCCAGAGCCGAGATAAACAACCAAAGACCAGCTGGCAGTGGTATTGGCGGTGGGGGCTCACTTCCTCGATAGGTTACTTCTAATACCGAAAGCGTATCTGAAAAGAACTGCGACCCTGATTCCAGGAAAGCGATAGTTCCTACGTCCCAGTCGAACCCCAGACTCGGTGTAGTGCAATGTGGTGGTGGAAAATCAAAGTCACAGCTGATAACACGTTCAATACGCAATGGCTGGTTTAAAGAGAACCCGCGGTAACGCCTAAATGATGCATCGAAACTCGCATAGCCGTAACTGACGTCAACAGCGTAGTTTCCGGCGTAGAAACTCGCCTCAAAAAAATTGAATGAAGACTGGTCGGAAAACCCGGCTGGGTCGACAGTAACATCGAACTCGATATCAAAGTACAAGAACTGACCGGGAATCAGACCGTCGGGCAAATCTAGCGCGGGATCAGAACCGACAGTTCCTTGTAAACGGATGTATTCAGTCGCCGCAAAGGAACTCAAGGAAATGCACGGTACCAGTGCTAGTAGTAAAAGCTTAACTTTATTCATAGGTGTTCCCTTTTTCGTCACCGCTATGGTCAACAGGCTCATCAGAATAGTCCCGATAGACACGCAAATACTCACTCCCGAGTTCAATCATGCTTATGCTATGTTTGTGAAGTCGAAAATAGGTTTTTTCATACACGAAGTCCGTCAGAATGCGCTGTATGAAAAGATACTTACCAGCTATTTTGAACAAACGCCCAAGAGTCAGATGCTCACCGTCTTCGTGAAAAATACACACGCGATGCGTTGATTGTAGCTCTTTCAACAACTGATCTGATGATCCAATTTCACTTAGAAAACGGTACTCGCTGTCGACCTCCGTCATTTTCTCCGCACTAACAATCTTAGCCAGCATATCGACGGGCTTATATCTCTTGATGTCTGAGATGAACTTACTCGATATAAATTTGTACCCTAGATAGGTGAAGTCAAGATACTCCTTCAGAACAACATAGTCGCCGCTATGGTTGAGAACAACACCATAGACGGTTTCGTTTGTTATAAGCCTGACGGTGACAAAGTCGTTGTCGTGGATTTCTGTTATATCGAACATACTTAAATCAAGACTCAAATTGAGTAAAATACCAGCCCGTGCGAAGTACGAACCGACGTTCTAATTCACACTGCGAACGGATTTTAAATCACTAATTAGCGGCAACATATGAAGGGCACGCAAAAACCG
>JBGCFV010000035.1:0-132856 GCA_045107075.1 Gammaproteobacteria bacterium | reverse complement strand
TGGGGAGAACCTGGCCGTACCGAGCCTGAAAATTGCGGTTAAACACGCACCGGCTAACCGGGTTAGTCTCGAGCTTAATGGTGAACTCGTCAACGGCTTGCATTACGAAGGTAAGAATCGTAACCGGGCGAAGACCGTTTCGATTAGCCGCTGGCGTGGTGTCAATGTTAATCCAGGCGATAACTCGTTGGTCGTTGTGGTAACCGACCGCAACGGCATTGAGCTGAATCGCCTGACTCGAAACGTTCACTTTAGCGGCGGGCCTGTGCGCGCCAAACTTAATTCTGAGGCCTCTAAACTTGTGGCTGACGGAAGACAGCGTCCCGTGATTGTGCTGGATACCTTTGATAGAGAGAACTTCCCGGGGCGACCTGAAGCTGTTGGTGTGTACGAGGTGTTACCGCCTTACAGAGCGCAATGGGAAGTTGACGCGTCGCGTGAGAATCAGCTGGTGGTCGTAGGAGACAGAGATCCGGTTTACACGCTGAATTCGAAAGGTCAGGCGGTCATCGAACTTGAGCCTACATCGCAGGCCGGCGAAGTCGTGCTGAATCTCAAATTTGAAAATGGATTGGAACAAGAAGTTCGGGCTTGGCTGCGGCCTGCAGCGCGTGACTGGGTGTTGGTAGGGCTTGCCGAGGGCACCGTGGGTTACAACCGTCTCAAAGACAATGTCGACAATGCGCTGGACGACGGTTTTGAAGAGGATTACTACGAAGATGGGCGTGTCGCTTTTTTCGCTAAAGGTCGCGTTCGCGGTGACTATTTGATGACCCTTGCCTACGATACGCGCGGCCGTCACCAAGATGAAGACCGACTATTCGGAACGATAGACCCTGATCGCTTCTATACGCTTTACGGTGACGCCACCGAGCAGCGGTTTGATGCGGCCAGTCAGGAAAAGCTGTTTATAAAGCTTGAACGAAACCAGTTTTACGCGCTGTTCGGAGATCATCAAACGGCTCTTACAGTGACGGAGCTGTCGCGCTACACGCGGTCACTCAACGGTTTCAAAAGCGAGTATGCCGGAGAGCGTTTTGGTTACAACGTCTTCGCTTCACGCACGAACCAGTCATTTGTAAAAGATGAAATCGCCGGGGACGGCACGTCTGGCCTTTATCAGCTCAGTCGGCAACCGGTCATTATCAACAGTGAAAAGGTCACAATTGAAGTTCGGGATCGCTTTCGAACAGAGCTTGTTCTGGAAAGTCGGGCCATGGCTCGTCATCTCGACTACAACGTAGACTATCTGCAGGGGACGTTGTTTTTTAAACAGCCCGTCATGAGCCGCAGCCCCCAGCTCAACCCGGTCTTTATTGTGGTGGACTACGAGAGTCGTGATTCGTCGGATGACGAACTAATAGCGGGCGGCCGGGTGTCGCTCAAAGTCGGGGACCGTGTTGAAGTCGGTGCCACAGGCCTTAGAGAAGGTATGGCTGGTGGTAGCGGAGAGTTGTATGGCGCCGATCTTCGAGTAGCGTTTCGACCTGGAACAGAGCTTAGAGCCGAATATGCAACAAGCGATTCGGTGCAAAATGGCGGGGCGGCTGAAGGCAATGCCTACTTGCTTGAGCTTCGTCATCAAGGAGAAAAATTTGACGGCGTAGTGTACACGCGCGAGCAGGAATCGGGTTTTGGGCTGGGCCAACAGAGGGGTACTGAGAGCGGTACGCGTAAAACGGGCTTCAGTGGCCGCATGCGCTTGAGCCCGAAGCTTACGTTGAACGCTGACGCGTACAGGCAGGACAATCTTGGTAACGGCGCCACGCGCAACGTGGCGCAGGCAGAAGCACGTTATCAGGGCAGTCGAGGTACGTTTGGATTTGGTTTACGTTCGGCGTCTGATGAAGGTGAAAACGGTGTTCGAAACGACTCGGAGCAGGCGTTCGTAAATGCGAGTATTCAAGCGCTCAATGACAAGTTGACGCTGCGCGGGTCGACTGACTTTGCTCTTGGCGACAACGCTAACGGCGATTTTCCTCGCCGTACTCTGCTGGGTCTCGACTACCGTCTTAACGATCGGTTTACGCTCTTTGCCGAACACGAAATAGCGGACGGCGATAGCATTGACGCTCAGACCACGCGCGGTGGGGTCAAGGTGACACCCTGGGAAAGGGCGCGCGTGAATGCGTCCATAAACCAGGAAATAACTGAATACGGTCCACGCGTATTTGCCAATGTTGGTTTAGTGCAAGGTATTCAGCTTAACGATAAAGTAACCGTCGATTTGGGTTTCGATCACGGCAATACCGTCACAGATAGTGGTTTCAGCGAATTCGATATTGATACGCCACCTGCGTCTGGAGCTATTGCTGAAGACTTCACCAGTATTTTTATAGGCGGTTTGTATCGCAGTGACAACTGGTCAGCTACGTCGCGACTTGAATACCGTAACTCCGATTCAGAGCAGCGTGAGACGCTTCAGGTGGGCGTTTACAGAGAAGAAAACGCTGGTGTCGGTTTTAGCTTAAATACTCAGGTGTTTAACAGTTCAAGCCGCAACGGCGTTGATGCGCTCAATGCTGACGTACGGTTAGGCTGGGCGTTTCGTCCAGCTGACAGCAAATGGGCCGTATTTGATCGTCTGGATTTGAGTTTTGACGATATAGACTCCGCAACTAACGCCCGCCGGACGTGGAAGGCGGTAAACAACTTGAATGCCAACTGGATGATAAGCCGGGACACCCAGATTGATTTTCAGTATGGCGCCAAGTTCGTGCGCAGTAACTTCAACGACGACAGCTACACTGGTTTCTCGGACCTCGTTGGCCTGTCTTATCGCCATGACTTGACGTCACGGTTTGATGTTGGTTTTCATGGCCACGTACGTCACTCCTGGCGAGCGAAAGTGTACGACTTCTCAGTTGGTCTGGAAGCGGGTATGACGATTGCCAAGAACGCGTGGCTTAGTGTCGGTTATAATCTCTCGGGTTTTGAAGACGACGATTTTTCTCAGGCTGGTTATCTGGCTGACGGACCGTATATTAAGTTTCGGCTTAAAGCAGATCAGCACACTTTCGACGATTTCCGTCGTGGCATATTGTTCCGCCGCGAGGATGCCATCGTAAATTCGAGTCGCAGACGACCCCGCGGTCAATAGAATAACGAATGTATTAAGCCTCATATTATCGCTCGCAACGCGGGTGCCTTATTCAATTGTGGCATTCTGGTGATTTAAACCGTCGTTCCTGTGACTATTTGTAGTGAGTTGTATTGAGCGCAGGACAAGGGCTGATAGCGGTGGTAAGGTGCGCGCATGAGTACCTCCTCCGATAAAAGCAGTCGTAAAAAGACGAGTAAGAAAGCCACCAAAAAACGGACCAAAAAGTCTGGAACGGCGAGCAAAAAAAAGACTGCGCGTAAAACCCTGAAGAAGACCAAGCAAAAGGCCAAGCGGAAAACAGCCCGTAAAGTAAAGCCCGGTTCTAATCGTTGGACCTTGTTTGGCAAATTGAGCAAGTTCGCTCTGATCTTATTGATCGCCGTAGCCATACCCGTAGTGATCTACGGCTTGATACTTGACGCTCAAATAAAAGATCGTTTTGTCGGCCAGCCGTGGCAGCAGCCCGCGCGCGTCTATGCGCGTGCGGTCGACTTGTACGCCGGGATGTCTTTGTCGGCCAACGAGCTTGAGCGTCACGTTATCGAACTCGGTTACAAGCGCGTGAAACAACCCTCTCGTAAAGGTGAGTACGGGCGCTCTGGCGATCAGCTTCGACTCATTTCCCGTGGCCATGCTTTGTCGGGCGTGCCGTCGCGAGCGCTCGATATCTACTTTTCAGGTCGCACGGTTGTCGACGTAAATGATGCTAAAGGCGACCGTCTGCCGCTTGCCAGTCTGGAACCCCAGATGATTGGCAGTATTTTGGCGCGGAGCGGTGAAGACCGAATGGTCATAGGTGCCGACGACGTTCCGGATTTATTGAAACAGGCATTGGTGGCCGTTGAAGACCGACGCTTTGAGTCTCATCAGGGGTTGGATTTACGAGGTATTGCGCGGGCGGCACTTGCCAACTTAAGAGCTGGTCGCGTTGAACAGGGTGGCAGCACGATTACCCAGCAGCTCATTAAAAGCCATTTCTTGAGCAATGAAAAAACCTGGCGGCGCAAGTTCAAAGAAGCGCTCATGGCCATTTCAATCGATGCCCGCATGGACAAACAGGAAATCATGTTGGCCTATATTAACGAAATTTATATGGGTCAAGACGGCGGTCGTGCCATTCACGGATTTGATCTGGCCAGTCGTTTCTATTTCTCACGTCGACTTGATGAGCTTGAGATACATCAAATCGCTACCCTGACCGGGATGGTTCGAGGACCTTCGCAGTACAACCCTCGACGCCATCCTGCCGCCGCCCTGGAGCGACGCAATCAGGTGCTGGGCATTTTACGCGACCAGGAGGTGATTAGTGCGGAGTCCGCTGAAGACGCTCTGACCCAACCGCTGGGTATCACCGATGACCGCACCGGCAATTTCGGTGGATATCCAACCGTTTTGTCGATGGTCAAACAACAGTTGTTAAGAGACTATGAGCAAAAGGATTTAATCTCTAACGGTTTGAGCGTGTTCACGACCCTCGACGTGATTGCTCAGCAACGCGTTGAGAAAAATATGAGCCTGGCGGTCGGGCAGCTTGAGCAAAACGGATCAGAGGAAGCTCGAGGTTTGCAGACGGCTGCTGCGGTGCTGGCTCCTGACACCGGCGAGTTAATCGCTCTAGTCGGAGGCCGACAAATCGGCTTTGACGGCTTTAATCGGGCGCTGGACATGCGGCGGCCGATAGGTTCGTTGATTAAGCCGTTCGTTTATTTAACCGCGCTTGAGAGCGGACGTTACGATCTTGATACGGTGGTGAGCAGCGCCCCGTTAGAAGTCGAGCTGGAGACGGGTCAAATTTGGTCACCTCGTAACTTTAACGACGAGTACGGTGGTGATGTGCCTGTTTTCAAAGCGCTGGCGCAGTCGATTAATACGCCAGCCGTACGGGCCGGTATGGACATAGGTGTCGACAAGGTGGTGAGTACGTTGTACCAACATGGACTGGCGCGTGAAGTGGATGCGTTTCCGTCGCTGCTGTTGGGTGCCGTGGAGCTGTCGCCACTTGAGGTTGCGCAGCTTTACGTTGGCTTGGCGGGCAGTGGGTTTGTGACTCCGCCCAGAGTCGTCAGCACGGTAAAAAATAATGCGGGCACAGAGTTAAATCGCTATCCGCTGGAAGTAAAGCAGGCTGCCTCAGCCGACAGCGCCTACCAAATTATGCGCACTCTGGGTTTGACGGCGACACACGGCACGGCGCGCAGTCTCACCTATCGCTTGCCGGGTGCCAACGTGGCCGGCAAAACCGGCAGTACGAACGACCTTCGAGACAGCTGGTTTGCCGGAATAAGTCAGTCGGCGGTAGCCGTCGTCTGGGTGGGTCGCGACGACAATGCACCGACCGGTTTAACAGGCTCTCAGGGCGCACTGCCCGTGTGGGCCGGGATTATGCGGGCGCTCGACGCGGGGTCTATCTCGCTGTACGCGCCGGAGTCCATGTCACAGTCACCCTTTGACTTTGAGACAGGCGACGCTTTGGGGTACTGCGACCCGGCAGTTCTGATACCATTGCGGACGAATTTTGAGCGACCGCTTCTGACTGAGTGCCGCTAGAAGAGGGGGCTTAACTGTGTGCTTACGGGCGACTGGTGTGTTCGATCGCTCAACCGATCTTCACGGTAGAATACACAGACTGATCGCGTAGGTTGAGTTTCCGTTGATTGGCTCACTCGATTGGACGCGAAACAAAAGCCGGAACAGATCAGCTTCTCATAACCTGAATCAGAGTAACCTATGCCTTTTCAATATCGATGGCCGCTACTTGCGCTTATCCTGTGTTTGAATCCCGCGTGTGCGGTTTACGAAACATGGCCGGGTGGCTCGCGCAGTGAAAACAACGAGCCTGCGGCACCGGTCTCTCGTCCTGTGCCCGTGCGGGTTGAGCCGCCGGCCGCTGAAGAGCCTCCGGTTACGCAAAACCCGTCAGCGCCTCAGGTTCCAGTCACGGTGGCTCAGCCAACCGGGCCGGCTGGATTTTTGCTTGAGGAAGCTTCCCGTCAGCGCGCGAGCGGTGACTATCAGGCGGCCGCTACATCTGTAGAGCGTGCCATGCGCATTCAGCCGGGTAATCCATGGCTCAGTCTGGAACTGGCGCGTGTGCGTCTGGATCAAGGTAATAACAGGCAGGCTGAGTTGCTGGCTCAGCGAGCCCTGACTCAGGCCGGTGGTGATCGCGCGTTGAGGGCGACGTGTTGGCGAGTCACAGCCGCCGCACGAGAAGCGGCAGGCGACACGAACGGCGCTGCTGTCGCGCTCAGCAGGGCCGGCGAATAAACGTGATGGATGAATTTGGTACGGCGCCGCTAGAGCGCACGGTGGCGCAAGAGTGGTTTGCCAAGGACGGGCCGTTGGCCAGTCAGGTGGAGCGCTATGAGCCTCGTTCTGGCCAAATTGTAATGGCTCAGGCTGTGCGCGATGCCATTCGAGATAGCCAACACTTAATCGTCGAAGCAGGCACGGGTACGGGTAAAACCTTTGCCTATTTGCTGCCAGTGCTGATGGCAGGTCGCAAAGCGGTGGTGTCAACCGGTACACGAAACTTGCAGGACCAGCTTTTTCACCGTGACTTGCCAACGGTTACCGGCGCCTTCGGTCAGCCTGTATCTGTCGCCTTGTTAAAAGGGCGCAGTAACTACTTGTGCTTATACCGACTTGAGCAAGCCGGCGTGCAAAGCGATGGAAAAATCAATCGTCGTCAGCTTGGCAAGGTTTTATCCTGGTCGCGTTCAACGGACACGGGCGATACCTCAGAGTTAACCGATATTGCTGAAGGCGCGCCCATTTGGCCGTGGGTGACTTCTACCGCCGATAACTGCCTGGGGCAGGAGTGTCCAGCCTTTAGCGACTGCCACGTAATGAACGCTCGAAAGGCCGCACAGGCGGCCGACGTTGTGGTGGTTAATCATCACCTGCTTCTCGCCGACATTCGTCTGAAAGAAGATGGCTTCGGTGAGCTGTTGCCGGGCGCTGATGTCGTGGTGCTTGATGAGGCTCATCAGTTTCCGGACACGGCCGCGAATTTCTTTGGTGCACGGTTAAGCTCGCGTCAAATCAACGGCATTACCAAAGACGTTGTTGCAGAGAGTTTTGCCGCTGGTATTTCTCGCGGAGAACTTGAAGCGGAGACTAATGCGGTAAAGAGTGCGGCGGCCAGAGTGCGATCGTCGCTGGGTAGTCAAAACGGTCGACGCAACTTGAATAACGTTGGAGCGACGGTGCTTGATGCCATTGCCGATTTGACGTCGCGCCTTTTCGGGCTCAACGATATATTAATGTCGTTCGATGGGCACAGTTCGGGACTCGATGGCTGTCGGCGCCGAGCTCGAGACGCCGCCCACACGCTGCAGCAAATGATGCAAATGGATGAATCAAATGTGGTGGCCTGGATTGAAACAACACACACCGGGTTTCACATGCAGCGTTCACCGCTGGATGTATCTGAACAGCTAAAGCAGATTATTGAGGGGCAAAAGGCCGCGTGGATTTTTACCTCTGCGACTCTTGCGGTTGGCGACAACTTTTCACACTTCGCCAAAAGCGTTGGTTTAGATGACGCCGAGGCATTGAAAGTTGACAGTGAATTCGACTACCAGAAAAACTCAATGCTCTATGTTCCGACAAACATGCCCGAGCCGTCCGACGAGCGATATACGGAGCGCGTTGTAGAGTTGAGTGTTCAGCTTTTAAGCGGATTGAAGGGCGGTGCGTTCTTGCTGTTCACCAGCTACCGGGCCTTGAACATTGCAAAAGACATTTTAAAAAGAGAGTCGTTACCCAATCGTCAGCTTCTGGTTCAGGGCGAGCAGCCTCGAGACGAGCTGCTGCGACGTTTTCGCGAAGACGGGCGCGGCGTGCTGTTAGGTACCAGCAGTTTTTGGGAAGGCGTCGACGTGCGTGGCTCGGCGCTTGGTATGGTTGTGATCGACAAACTGCCCTTTGCATCGCCAGGCGATCCACTACTGCAAGCCAGGCTTGATTCGATGCGCAAGAAAGGAGGTAATCCGTTTATGGATTATCAATTACCCACAGCCGTACTCACCTTGAAACAGGGCGTTGGTCGACTTATCCGTGACGCCAGCGATAGAGGTTTGTGCGTAGTGTGTGATCCGCGACTGTATTCGAAAGCCTATGGAAGACTGTTCTTAAACAGTTTGCCGCCGATGCCGGTAGAGCGCGATCTGCCAGTAGCCCGACGCTTTGCCAAAGGGCTACCGGCGTGAAGCTGTTGAGCATTGAAGCGGCCGCCAGTCCGGCAACGGTCGCTCTCGACATCGACGGTAGTGCCGTCGAATTAAGTTGCGACGACCCGCGCGCGCAGGCTGAACAGCTGCTTGCGCTGATTGAGTCTTTGCTTGATCAGCAAGCATTATCGTTAAATCAACTCGACGGCATTGCGGTTGGGCGAGGTCCGGGTAGCTTTACCGGACTCAGAGTAGCCGCGGCTCTGGCACAGGGTTTGGCATATAGCGCTGGTTTAAATATAGCCAATGTGTCGAGTCTTGCGGCGGTGGCGCATTCTGTTTTTAATCAGCAGGGCAGTGATGCGACCGCACTATTGTCACCGCTGCTTGTCTGTCTCGACGCGCGCAAAGAACAGGTATACTGCGGTTTGTACGAGGCGGATGAACTTGGACTAACCAAATTGGTCTCATCCGAAGCCGTACTTGATCCTGCCGAAGTTGTTACCCGGTTTGGTGGAGTGGCGCTGCAGGGAGTCGGAAACGGTTTCTCGGAATATCCGGAATTAATGCAGCTAAAGGTCCCAGTGCTGGATTCAGTTCGTCCGTCTGCAGCCGCGATAGCTCTGCGTGCATCCACTGGCGCAGTTGAATTTGAAGCCCCGTATTTGGCGCTGCCTGAATATGTGCGCAACAACGTGACGCACGGCAGCTAGACCTGTACCCATAATTAATTAGTAAAGAGGCCCGCACAAAATGCTGAATATTTCTCGTCGACAAGGAAACTGGCTTGGGTTTGTCATTTGCGCCGGCATGATGGCGTACGCTCTGTACGCACAACACGTGCTGTTTTTGGAGCCGTGCAACTTATGCATCTTTCAGCGAATTGCCGTGATTACAATGGGCGTCTGGTTTTTGGTAGCGGCATTGCACGGCGGGGCCTCTGCTAAAGTCCGACGAGTCTACGGTGCTCTCATTGGTCTGTCGGCGGCCTTTGGTGTCGCAGTAGCTAGCCGACACCTGTACATCCAGAGTCTTCCTGTCGATGAATCGGCCGCTTGTGGCCCGGGGCTTAATTATTTGCTGGATACCTTTCCGCTTGGCGAAACGCTAAAGCTGGTTTTCTTTGGATCAGGACGCTGCGCCGATATTGACTGGTCACTGTTTGGCTTAAGCATGCCAGCTTGGGTACTGATTTCGATCTTACCTGTGGGACTCGCTGGCCTGTGGTTGAACTGGCGAGAGGCTGACTAAACCCCTTCGTTCGGAGGCGGTCGCTCTGGGCGCGACTCGAGGCTTTTCAGTTCGAGCGCTATTCCGACTCTATTAATGCTTGGGCCAACGCGACTCTGTCATTGCGATGGCGACGTAAACTTCGGTATTGCGGGCGTTATTTAGATTCTGTCCATGCGAACGCTATGCAATTTTTTCGCTGCGGGCGCTATGTAATTATTCTACCGCGAGCGCCATTTCAACTGTGTCATTGCGAGCGCGAAGCGCGTGGCAATCTTCTGGCGCTGCTTTGGCCTGTTCTATTTATTGACTCGGAGCAACCGGACGGAGATTGCCACGCCCGCTGTGCGGGCTCGCAATGACGTAAGTGGGGCTAGTTCGCAATGACGTAGGTCGGGCTAGCCCGCAAAGACGTGGATCGGCGGGACCTGCAATGGCGTAGATCGGGCAAGCTTTCCAGGACGAAAACCAAACGCTACGATTTCGATCCCGGCATCTCAAACATTTCGCGCACTTCAATTTGACCAATTTCGGTATGTGGGCAACTTTGCGCCACCGCCAGCGCGTCTTCAAGGCTGTCAGCGGAGATAGCGGTAATGCCGTTGGTTTGTACCGGTTCAGTCAGATCTGTGATGCCGTTTTTATCCACCGTTTTAGCTGCTCCCAGCGGTGTGTTTTGCATGACGATACGGTCGCTAACGTTCTTTACCCATTCTTGCCAACGGGCCATGAGCTTTTGGCCTTCTTCAGGACTGTCGGGTTTAGACGCTCCCTTGTACGTAAGTAGATAGTTCGGCATAACGACTTCCTTTAAGAACTGACGGTGCTTGGTCTGAAGGTTCCGGGCGACTAAACTAACAGGTTATGGTGAGTAGTAGCAAAACATGGACTACTAATGTGCGACACTCGTCGACGTAATGAGTTCGTTTTAAAACCGTTGCGCCGCTTTCAGGCCTTTACTTTGAACTCAACTTTGCGTGAGAAAACGAATGACAAATTTGCTGGTTAAATCTGATCTAAAAATAGGTTCGTTCCAACCCGTTACTAAAACGCTCATGGGTCCGGGACCCTCTGACGTCTCCGCGCGTGTGCTTAAGGCTATGGGGCAGTCTACGCTTGGACATCTTGATCCTGATTTCACCCAGTTGATGGACGAAATAAAAGCGTTATTGGGCTACGGTTTTCAGACACAAAACGATTTGACCTTCGCGGTTTCGGCGCCGGGTTCAGCTGGCATGGAAACGGCTTTTGTTAATTTGGTTGAACCAGGCGACACGGTCATTGTGTGTATTAACGGCGTGTTTGGATCTCGCATGAAAGAAAACGTCGAGCGCATTGGTGGCCAAGCGGTGGTGGTCGAAGACGACTGGGGTAAACCGGTTGATCCACAGAAAGTGGAAGACGCGCTGAGAGCAAATCCGCACGCTAAGGTGCTCGCGTTTGTTCATGCCGAAACCTCCACCGGTGTATTGTCCGACGCGCAAACGCTGTGTCAGCTTGCGCATAAACACGATTGTTTGACTCTGGTAGATGCCGTTACGTCTTTGGGTGGCGTACCTCTGTTGGTTGATGAGTGGGGCATAGACGCGGTGTATTCAGGTAGTCAGAAATGTTTGTCAGCACCACCTGGCGTTTCACCGGTAAGCTTTTCGGCACGCGCCGTTGAAACGATTTCGAAACGCCAGTCGAAAGTTCAGAGCTGGTTTCTCGATTTGAATCTGGTAATGGGCTACTGGGACGGGCAGGGCGGTCGTACCTATCACCACACCGCGCCCGTTAACGCGATGTACGGACTGCACGAGGCATTGGTTATGCTTCAGGAAGAAGGGTTGAGCAACGCCTGGGAGCGCCATCAGGCCATGCACGTAACGTTACGCAACGGCCTGGCTGAAATGGGCATTAACTATCTTGTCGATGAGTCGTGTCGATTACCACAATTAAACTCTGTTCTAATCCCGGAGCATTTGGTCGCGAAAGAGACACAAATTCGAGCGGCGCTTCTGAATGAACATCATCTTGAAATAGGTGCAGGCCTTGGAACGCTTGCGGGTAAAGTCTGGCGAATAGGGCTTATGGGTCACAGTGCGAAAGCCGAGAATGTCGATTTGTGCTTGCGAGCGCTTCGAGCTGTGACGGCTTAGAACTGCGCTGGAATTCACGCCGCGATATGCACACGTAGGAGCCGCTACCAGCTGCGATTAGCGTTTCAGTTCTTGAAGGTACCGCGTATTCATCGCGACAAGATACGGCGCATGCAACGCGTTCCTGGTCTGCTTGGCCAGAGTTATAAATCTAATCGACTAGGGTATTAGCACACCGCCAAGAATGTGTTCGTAAAGCTTGACCAGGTGTTCTAGATCGTCGACGTCAACGTGTTCATCGATTTGATGAATGCTCGCGTTAATCGGGCCCAATTCGACGACTTCAGCGCCGCTTGGTGCAATGAATCGTCCGTCGGACGTTCCACCACCTGTGGACAGGTCGGTGTCTATGTCGCTGAGCTGTTTAATGGCTGTCGCAACGGCTTTGGTCAAAGCGCCGTGCTCGCTTAAAAACGGTTCGCCTGACAGGTTCCAGTCGATCACGGCGTCAACACCGACTTCCTCGATAATGCGCTCGCACCGAGCTTTGAGGCTTTGCTCCGTAACGGCCGTGGAATATCGAAAATTGGCGGTAAATTCGAGTTCACCCGGAATCACGTTGTTGGCACCGGTGCCGCTGTGAATATTTGAAATTTGAAAGCTTGTTGGTGGAAAAGACGGATTGCCTTCGTCCCAGACTTCGTCGTTTAGTGTCGTGATGAGCGGTGCCGCCGCATGTATGGGGTTAAGCGCGATCTCGGGATAAGCCACGTGCCCTTGAACTCCGCGAATCGTAAACTGTGCGTGCAATGATCCTCGTCGCCCAACTCGAACGACGTCGCCAAGCTGTTTCGAAGAGCTGGGTTCTCCAACCAGACAGTGATCTATGCGGATGCCGCGTTCCTTTAAAACGCGCATGACTTCCCGTGTGCCGTATTTGGCTGGGCCTTCTTCGTCGCTCGTAATCAAGAATGCAACGGTGCCTGGATGTTCCGGGTGCGCCTCTACAAAAGCTTCAGTGGCGCAAATCATCGCGGCCAGGCTGCCTTTCATGTCAGCCGCACCGCGTCCGTAGAGTTTTCCATCGCGAATTTCCGGCGCAAAGGGCTGGCTTGACCACTGTTCTTCCGGGCCGGTTGGGACGACATCGGTGTGGCCGGCAAAACAAAACAGAGGGGCTTGTTGTCCACGGGTTGCGAACAGATTGGTGACACCACCGGCCTCAATGGTTTCACACGAGAATCCTATGGCTTCAAGCCGTGAGCGCATGACATCCTGACAGCCGCTGTCTTCCGGTGTGACTGAAGGTCGGCTTATCAGGTCGCGGACAAGTTGTAAGAGTTGACTCATTTTCTCGGATTACCGCGTTAGTTGATTAGTTGGTCCAAGTCGCCTGCCTTAAAGCCAAGCAACAGCGTTTCACCGGCGACAATAACCGGACGTTTCATTAACGTTGGAGACTCTTTAATTAGCGCGAGCGCTTGAGCGTCGCTTGTGATCGCTTTTTGTGTGTCAGAGAGGCCGCGCCAGGTTGTACTGCGTTTATTGACGAATGCATCCCGTCCAAATTCCTGACACCACTCTTTAAGCTGTTTAGTAGTGGGCGGTTGTTCTCGAACGTCGATCAGTTCCGCATCGACGTCTTGTGCTGTGAGGTATTTCAACGCTTTTTTGCAGCTGTCACAGTTCTTGATTCCGTAGAGTTTAATAGTCATGGTTTTAGGTCACGTCTTCAGATTGAAAGTAGTTACAGGCTTTGTTTCCTTGGGCCAGAAATTGTGCGGTGCGCAGGAGCACGCCAAGAGTATTTGCTTTTCCGGCCGATGGCTGCCCGGTTCATTTTGCCGGTAGATAACGCTCGCATAATAGACACATGGCTTCTGTCATCGCGGCAACATGCCGTTCTTGCGAAAACGTGGATTGCCAAACAGGAGCACGGTGAATGTGCCTTCAGTCCCACGCACGCAGCAATTCGTTTACGCCTACTTTGGCGCGAGTTTTTGCATCGACTCTTTTTACAATGACGGCGCAGCCAAGGCTGTATTTGCCATCGTCTGACGGTAGCGATCCGGGCACCACAACGGCACCTTGAGGTACTCGGCCAAAGGTGACTTCGTCGCGCTCGCGGTCGTAGATACGCGTACTCTGGCCAATAAAAACACCCATGGACAGCACGGCGTCGTCTTCGACAATAACGCCTTCAACGACTTCAGAGCGCGCGCCAATAAAACAGTTGTTGCCAATAATAGTAGGGGTTGCCTGCAGGGGTTCAAGCACGCCACCAATTCCGGCACCTCCGCTTAAATGCACGTTGCGCCCGATTTGGGCGCAAGAGCCGACAGTCGCCCAGGTGTCGACCATGGTACCGCTGTCAATATACGCGCCGATGTTTACGTAAGACGGCATGAGCACGCACTCGGGACCGACGTAGGCACCGTGACGTACAATTGCTTGCGGTACAACGCGCACGCCGCCCTGTTGAAACTCGGCCTCGCTGGTGTTGCTGTACTTAAGTGGAACCTTGTCAAAGTAGCGCGAGCTGCCGTCGTCCAGCACGACATTGTTGTGCGTTCGAAAGTAAAGAAGCACGGCTTTCTTGAGCCATTCGTTTACTGTCCAGCTGTCGCCCTCTGGTTCGGCCACTCGAACTTCACCGCTGTCGAGCGCGGTTACGACGCGCTCTATGGCATTAATCACGTCGCTATCTGTCGAAGGAGTAATCGTGTCTCGTATCTCCCAGGCCTGTTCGATGACGGTTTGGTCTGAAGCGTGAAGTTGTGAGCTCATTTAGTATATCCGGATTGGTGAAACGCAGGCTCTATTAAAACGCATGCGCGGGCAGAGTAACAGGGTAAGTGTGATTTCAATTCAGGCGGGCCGACAGTCAACACGTTCGTTGCTGTATTCAAGAATGGATGAATTGTCCAAGTGCTTTCCAGCGCAACAATAAGTCGGCCGGGATGAATCAATCAGACTAAAGCGTATTTAAGTACGTACTAATGCGTTTGGCCGCTTCGCGACAGTCGGCGAGATCAGGTACCAAAGAGAGCCTTACCCGTCTTCGTCCCGGATTGTAACCCTCGGACTCGCGTGCCAGGTACTGGCCTGGCAGGAGTTTCACACCTTGGGACGCGAACAGTCCGCGGACAAAATCACGATCGTCCAAGGGTGTTTCAGGCCAAAGATAAAAAGCGCCTGACGGAACGGTTAGCGCCCATTTTTCACCCAGAATCTCCATGAACGCAGCATACTTTTGATCGTAAATGTGTCGATTTTCGGCCGGGACCAGATCGTCGTCCCAAGCGGCCACGCTCGCATCCTGCACCGTTTGGGCCATAGCGCAGCCGTGATAGTTGCGGTATTGACGTAGTGGCTCGACGATTGACGGGTCAGCTGCAATAAAGCCGGAACGCAAGCCGGGTACGTTCGAACGTTTGGACAGTGAGTGAAATACGGCGCATCTCGACAAGTCCGATCGGCCATCTTCCTTGCATACCTCGAGCAGCCCGACGGGGCGCGATCCTTCACGATAGATATCGGCATAGCATTCATCGGCGGCGACCAAGAAGTCGTAGCGATCGGCAAGCTCCAGCGCCAGTCGCCAATCGTCCGCGCTCATCAGCGTGCCTGACGGGTTGCCCGGATTACACAGGAACAAGACTTCACATCGATGCCAAATGTCTGCCGGAATGGACTTCAGGTTGGGCACGAAGTTGTTGTCTTCAGTTGTGTTCAAATAGTACGGCTCAACGCCTGCGAGAATCGCAGCACCTTCGTAAATTTGATAAAACGGATTGGGCATTACTACGAGACCGTTACGTTTTCTTCCCGTCGCCGCTTGAACGAATGCAAAAAGTCCTTCTCGCGTGCCATTCACCGGCACGATCATGGATTCCGAATCGATAAAATCAGAGGTTAAGTCGTAGCGTCTCGTAAGAGCGCCAGCACAGCTTTGGCGTAGTTCAGGAGAGCCAATTGAAGCTGGATAGCGACCCAGTCCGTTGCCTTGACCAAGCAGTTTGGCAACGACGTCTGGAGGGGCGTGACGAGGCTCGCCGATGTGCATGTTGATAGGATTGAGGTGTGATGGAGGTGCCACTCCTTCAAGGCGCGCAGCGAGACGACTAAATGGATACGTACGGAGTTGGTCGATTTTCGGATTCACGTGGTTGACGGAATGCGCTCGTCGAGCGCCTGTTCCAACGCTTCACAGGCCTCAGGGCTCAGCGGCTTACCGGTTTCGGAGGTCAAGTAAAAAACGTCTTCGGCACGTTCACCAATGGTCGTAATTTTTGCGGCAGACACCATGACGTTACAAGCCAGAAACGCCTGTCCAATTCGAGACAAGAGGCCCGGTTTGTCCGCGGATGAAATTTCCATGACCGTAAAGCGAGTATTGGGATCGTTGACAAAATCAGTCACGGTCTCAGTTGAAAACACCTTGACCGCACGTGGTGCCGGGCGTGTAACTTTTGGCGTTACCTTTTTCGCGAACGCTTTGACGATCGCTTTTTCAATCCGAAGCATCCGGTCTTTTTCGTCATGTTTAGATATAGACGTGCCGAGAATGCGATAGGTGTCGAGGTTGTAATCGCGCGCTACGTTAGTGATGCGCGCATCGAGAATAGTCAACCCCTGCTGCTCGAGTACCGCGGTGACGCGGGCAAAATTAACCGCCGATCGCGGTGCCAAAACCATTAGGCTTCCACCGGAAGGGCTGGCCAGGTTGCGCACAGCAGCGACAACGTTATTCACTTCAGGGTGGCTGGTTAAAACTTCTGTGTGCCACGCGACTTCGTCAGATGAGTGACGCAGAAAATACGAGTCGTCGAGGTTTTGCCACGCCAGATCACGAGCGGCATCATCAATGCCCAGTGCTGCTATACGTTGTTCAGCGGCCACTCTTGTCGCCGAGATAAGCTCTTCACGATCAATCGGGTTTTCAAGTCCGCGGTCGAGGGCTCGGCGAGTTTGACGGTAGAGGTTTTCAAACAGGCTAGCCTTCCAGCTGTTCCACATGCCCGGATTAGTGCCGCGCACGTCTGCCACTGTCAGCACATACAAATACTTTAAGTGCAATTCGTCGCGGACCAGTTCTGAAAACTCGTGAATGACCGCCGGGTCATCAATGTCTTTCTTTTGCGCCGTGACAGAGAGCGTTAAATGGTTTTTAACCAACCAGCCAACCAGTCGCACGCCATACGTGTCCATACCAATGTCCTGGCAGAATTTCTCGGCGTCGATAGCGCCAAGCTCCGAGTGATCACCGCCGCGGCCCTTGGCAATGTCGTGAAACAAGCCGGCAAGATAAGCGAGTTCTGGTCGTGGTAGTGACTGCATGATTTGGCTGCAGTACCTGAACTCGTGGTCGTATTGGCTTAACGAAAACCGGCGCAGGTTGCTTACTACAAAGAGGGTGTGAGCATCTACGGTGTAGGCGTGAAACAAGTCGTACTGCATGAGCCCGACGATTTTTCCGAAAGCAGGAATGAAACGACCCAGCACTCCGTAGCGGTTCATGCGTCGCAGTTCATGGGTTACGCCGGCTTTCGCCTTCAGAATTTTCATGAACAGCTTGTGATTTTCAGGATCGGATCGGAAGGTGTCGTCGATCAGTTCTCTTCGTTGCCTGATCAGGCGAATGGTGCGGGCGCTGACGCCTGTAATTTCATCGTGTTCCGTCACGTGAGCAAACACTTCAAGCATGGCGCCCGGACGCTTGGCAAACAGTTCTCGATCGATCACGTCGAGATTGTTGTTAATGATTTGGAAGTCGTCGTTGATACGACGGGCCGAGTGTTGCCCCTGATTTAAAATGGCTTCGCGAAAAAGCTGCAGCAGCATTTCATTCAGGCGAGTTACACGTATTGCGGTACGATAGTACTGCTGCATGAGCTGCTCAACACCCAGGCTGTGCGGCAAGTCTTCGTAGCCAAAGCGCTCGGCAATCTTTGCCTGATAGTCAAACAGCAGGCGGTCTTCACGACGACCAGCCAGTGTGTGTAATGCGAAACGCAGTTTCCACAGAAAAGCCCGGTCTTGTGCCAGAGAATGGTATTCGTGCGCGCTTAAAAAGTCAGTGGCAACAAGTTCACGCATGGTGTTATTGCCAAAGTGTCGCTTGGCCACCCAGTCGACCATTTGCAGATCGCGCATGCCACCCGGTGCACTTTTAACGTTGGGTTCGAGATTGCTGGTAGTGTCGTGGTGGCGCGTGTGGCGGGCCAGCTGTTCGGCCAGTTTGGCTTCGAAAAATTTGGCGGCGCTCCACATGGAATCGGTGCCAGTCGCCTTGGACATTTTTTCAAAGAGTTCTTTGTCCCCGTGAAGCAGTCGCGATTCCATCAGGCTGGTTACTACAGTGATGTCGTTTTTGGCTTCTCGCTTGCATTCTTTAAGTGTGCGAACGCTGTGTCCGACTTCCAGGCCTATGTCCCAAAGCATGGTCAGAAACTGTTCGATACACTGTTTGTCTTCGGTGGATATTTTACGTTTGCCGACCAGCAGCATGACGTCGATGTCACTTCCGGGGTGCAGTTCTCCGCGGCCATATCCGCCAACGGCAACGAGTGCCATAGCGCCGTACTGCTGACCCAGAAAAGTACGCCACAAACGCAGCAAAATGCCGTCAACCAGTCGTGCCTGGTCTCTGACAAGGTCTTCGATTGCCTCGTTGTTGGTAAAGCGTTCCTGAAGTCGGCCGCGGGCGCTTTCAAGCGCCTTGCGATAGGCGGGCAGGGCGTCTTCGCCAGCGTCTATTTGCGTATCAAGACTTGATAGCTCAGGCCATTGATCAAAGTTTTCTGGCGAACTAAAACCGCCCACTAGCCCGCACTAATCAGGTGATCAATCGCTAAGAAGAATGGAGGCTGTTTGACTAGAGAGAATCTATTCATCACAGGCAGGCGCTAAAGCGTCTCATCGGCGCCGAGGGTTAACACCTCATAGCCTGTTTCGGTTACGAGGATGGTGTGTTCCCACTGGGCGGAAAGGCTGTGATCTTTGGTCACAACGGTCCAGCCGTCCGGTAAGATTTTCACTTCTTTGCGTCCGGCATTCACCATAGGTTCTATGGTAAAACACATGCCAGCCTTAAGCTCGAGGCCGGTGTCGGGATCGCCGTAGTGCAATACCTGAGGGTCTTCGTGAAACACTTCGCCGATGCCGTGCCCACAAAATTCGCGTACCACGGAATAGCCTTTCTTCTCAACGAACGCTTGGATGACGTGGCCGATGTCGCCCAGTCGCGCGCCGGGTTTCACTTTCTTGATGCCAAGAATCATGGCTTCGCGCGCGGTGGAGGCAAGTCGCTTGCCAATAACAGTGGGTTTGCCGACAAAAAACATACGGCTCGTGTCGCCGTGGAAACCGTCTTTGATTACCGTGATATCGATATTAATAGCGTCGCCTTTCTTCAATTTCTTCGCGCCCGGGATGCCGTGGCAGACAACGTGGTTAATTGACGTGCAAATTGACTTGGGGAAGCCCTTGTAGTTCAAGGGTGCCGGAATAGCGTCCTGCACCTCAGTAATGTACTTGTGACAAATCTGGTCAAGCTCGTCAGTCGTAATACCTGCGCGAACGTGCTCGCCGATCATATCCAGCACCGTGGAGGCAAGCTTGCCGGCAATACGCATTTTATCTTGTTGTTCCAATGACTTAATGGTTACATTCATGCTTTGGTACGGTCCTGAAGGCGCCCCTTTGGGGGCAGGATAGGGGGTAGATTGTTGAAATCAGCGTCGTATGGTATAAATCGCGCGCTTTTTTAGCAATCACTGCTTTTCAAGCAAAAAATCACACACGCGTCAAAAACGCCCCGCTGGGTGCCTCAATAATGAGGTTGGCAGGGTAGGGCGCGTGGAGGCCTAACCCTTAGGAGAATACTATGGCTACCGTATCAATGCGGGAAATGCTGGAAGCCGGTGTGCACTTTGGCCACCAAACGCGCTTCTGGGACCCAAAAATGGCACCGTTCATTTTTGGCGAACGAAACAAGATTCATATCATAAACCTCGAGAAGAGCCTTCCGCTTTTCAATGAGGCCACTGCTTTTGTCAAGAACCTGATTTCTAACGGCGGTTCCGTGATGTTCGTAGGAACAAAGCGTGCGGCTCGTGACGCGCTGGCTGAAGAAGCCCGTCGCTGCGAAATGCCGTTTGTCAGTCACCGTTGGTTGGGTGGCATGCTGACTAACTTCAAAACGGTTAAACAGTCCATCAAACGCTTGAAAGATCTCGAAGCGATGGAGGAAACCGGTACCTTTGAAGCTCTGAACAAGAAAGAAATTCTGGGCTTGCGTCGCGAGCAAGAAAAGCTTGAGCGCACGCTGGGTGGAATTAAAAACATGCCAAGCCTGCCTGACGCCATTTTTATCATTGACGTCATGCACGAGCGCATTGCGATTAACGAAGCCAAGAAGCTGGGTATTCCGGTCATTGGAATCGTTGATACCAACAGTAATCCGGACGACGTTGACTATGTAGTACCCGGTAACGATGACGCCATGCGCGCCATCAACCTCTACACCAAGTCAATGGCTGACGCTGTACTGGAAGGTAAAGCTTCAGTACCGGAGCTGGCGGCTGGTGACGACGACTTTGTAGAGCTTGACGAAGACGGCAAGCCCAAGAAGAAACGCGCTGCTCGCAAGCCTGCCGCTCGAAAAGCCGCTCCCAAGAAGGAAGCTGCTGCGGAAGCGCCAGCACCGGCTGCAGAAGAACCGGCTGCCGCTTCTGAAGAAGCCCCAAAATCTGACGCGTAACGCTCAGTAATGCACGCCGCACGCGGTTTTGCGTGCGGCGTCGCTTATCTTATTCACTCTAAAGAACATGAGGATTTAGCCATGTCTATTACGGCATCCATGGTGAAAGAACTTCGCGAGCGCACTGGCGCTGGCATGATGGAATGTAAAAAAGCGCTGGTCGCAGCCGATGGTGACATCGAGGCGGCGATTGAAGATATGCGCAAGAGCGGTGCGGCCAAGGCCGACAAGAAAGCCGGTCGAGTTGCAGCTGAAGGCCTGATTGTTATCAAGCACTCTGGCAACAATGGCGTTCTGGTTGAAGTTAACTGCGAAACAGACTTCGTTGGCAAAGACGAAAGCTTCGTCGCTTTTGTAGACAGTGTGGCCGAGGCGGCTGCTGCTAACGACGTGGCTGACGTAGAGGCCCTGTCCGCTGTTGCCTTGCCATCTGGCGGCACCGTCGACGACGCGCGGCGCGCACTCATCAGCACGCTCGGCGAGAATATCTCCGTGCGCCGTTTGGCTCGTGTTAACGGTGGTAGCACCATGGCCTCTTATCTTCACGGCGCCCGCATTGGTGTCCTGATCGCCCTCGAGGGTGGTGACGAAGATCTGGCCCGTGATGTGGCTATGCACGTGGCTGCGCTGAACCCTGTCTGCATCGAGCCGACAGACGTTCCAGCTGACGTGGTGGCCAAAGAACGCGCCATTAAAGAAGAATTGGCGCGAGCTTCAGGCAAGAAGCCGGAAATCATGGAAAAAATGGTTGAAGGCCAAATGCGCAAATTTGTTAACGAAATTTCACTTACCGGCCAGGCTTTTGTCAAAGATCCCGACCAAACTGTTGGTAAACTTCTGAAAGGCGCCGGCGCCACCGTGGTTGACTATGTCCGCTTCGAAGTTGGTGAAGGTATTGAGAAAAAGGTCGAGAACTTCGCGGAAGAAGTCGCTAAAACGGTGAGTGACAGCGGCAGTTGAAGCTAACCGGTTCGGGGACCTGACCCGGCAGATACCGGCGTAGGCGTCTTTTTTGGCTGAAATATCCATCCTGACCGCGTTCAGAGACGAAATTTCCGCCACTCAGGCGACTATGCTTAATCTGCATAAAATCCGACTGGCAGCGTCACGTTCATGTAGAATGTGGCTGCCCGCAAAACCCCGCCATTGCGGGGTTTTGTTTATACAGCGAGTCAATATATGAGCCAACCACCAAAAGTTAAACGTATTCTGCTAAAACTCTCGGGCGAAGCCCTGCTGGGTGACGTCGACTATGGTATCGATCCCAACATGATCAAGCGCATTGCCATGGAGATTAAAGAAGTCACCAGTCTCGGCATCGAAGTGGGTGTCGTCATTGGCGGTGGAAATATTTTCCGCGGTGAAGGTTTGGCGCGGTCCGGCATGGATCGTGTAACAGGCGACCACATGGGCATGCTTGCTACAGTTATTAACTCCCTGGCGTTGCAGGACGCGTTGGAAAGCTGCGGTGCGTACGCTCGCGTCATGTCGGCGCTGTCCATTCACGATGTGTGCGAAGACTACATCAGACGACGTGCCATCAGGCACTTGGAGAAAGGACGAGTAGCCATTTTTGCGGCGGGCACAGGTAACCCGTTTTTTACTACCGACACGGCAGCGGCTCTTCGTGCCACCGAAATCGGTGCGGATTTGCTGTTGAAGGCCACCAAGGTTGACGGGGTGTACTCTGCTGATCCCATGAAGGACTCAACCGCCACGCGCTTCGACTCATTGAGCTACACGAAAGTGCTGGTCAATGACCTCAAAGTAATGGATGCGACCGCCATTGTAATGTGTCGCGACAACGAGCTTCCGCTGGTTGTGTTCAATCTGTTTAATAAGGGCGACTTGGTAAAAGCCGTCCAGGGTGAGCCCGTCGGCACTGTCGTGTCGAACGACGGGTAGAAGGAGATCTGATTCAATGATTGAAGATATTAAGAAAGACGCCGACGACCGCATGAGCAAGAGCGTTGAAGCGTTAAAAAGCGTATTGAAAAAAATTCGCACAGGCCGCGCTCACGTCAGCCTGCTCGATCAAATAACGGTTGAGTACTACGGTTCAAACGTGCCGTTGTCCCAGGTAGCGAACGTAGCTGTTGATGACGCTCGTACTCTTAGCGTCACGCCTTGGGAAAAGCCAATGGTGTCGCTGGTCGAAAAAGCCATTATTAACTCGGACCTCGGCCTGACGCCGAACAGCGCCGGAATGGTCATTCGCGTGCCACTGCCGCCGCTGACTGAAGAGCGAAGAAAAGACATGATCAAACTGGTCAAGCACGAAGCGGAGCAAGGAAAAATTGCCATTCGCAACGTTCGCCGCGACGCGCTTCAAAGTGTTAAAGAGTTGCTCAAGGAAAAAGAGATTGGCCAGGACGACGATCACCGCGCTCAGGAAGACATGCAGAAAATTACGGATGCACGCGTAGCTGAAGTGGATGCCGTTTTGGCTGATAAAGAAGCGGAGCTCATGGAGTTTTAGGCTCCAGGGTTTCAAGGAATATACTCCGGCAATGGCAACGGTGATCCACGACAACGATGTCGACGTCAAACCGTCCCACATAGCCATCGTCATGGACGGCAATGGGCGCTGGGCGCAAGCCCGGGGCAAGCGCCGCACAGCGGGCCACCGGGCGGGCGTTGTAACGACCCGCAAAATTGTTGAGCGCTGTGGCGAGATCGGCATTAAGGTGCTCACGCTGTTTGCCTTTAGCAGTGAAAACTGGAACCGCCCCGACGACGAAGTCGGCGTGTTAATGACACTCTTCATCGAAGCGTTGGGTCGTGAAGTAAAAGACCTTCACAAGAAAAACGTTCGACTGGAATTCATCGGCGAGCGCGAACGCCTGTCGGAAAAATTACAAAACAAGATCCGCCAAAGTGAAGAGCTGACTAACGACAACACGGGGCTGAAACTGTATATCGCCGTTTCGTACGGTGGTCGTTGGGACATATGTCGTGCGGCACAACGTGTTGCTGTGAAAGTAGCCGACGGCACTTTGGATGCGTCTGAAGTGACAGAAGAAAAAATCCACGAACATATGGCACTTGCGGCTGTACCCGATCCTGACTTGTTTATTCGCACCGGTGGCGAAAAGCGCATTAGTAATTTTTTACTGTGGAATCTGGCTTACGCTGAGCTGTATTTTTCCGACAAGCTCTGGCCCGACTTTAGTTCCGAAGAGCTTGAAGACGCGCTAGGCGTTTACGCCTCCAGACAGCGCCGTTTCGGACGCGTTCTTGATATTCAGAAACACGACGCTGCCAAAAGCGAAGCACGCTGATGCTGGTAACCCGAATTATCACCGCGATTGTCATGGTGCTACCGCTGATTATTCTGCTGGTATTCGCTCCGCAACCCATTCCTCTGGCTACGGGACTCGTGCTGTACACGCTGGCCTCCTGGGAATGGTCGAAGCTTGTGCCCGGAGTGACCTCCGCTGGACGCTTCATGATTACGGCGGCATATTTTGTACTTATGCTGCTGGTGGTGTTAGCCATTGCAAAAGCCAACGCACCCGGTGGAGAGGCCTATTTCGGTGCGCTGGGTTTTATTTTGCTGCTGGCCATGGCGTGGTGGCTCATCGCAACCGTTTTTGTGTGGAAGTTTCCGTTTTCACCGCCCCCGTGGTTGATCGTAGTGAGTGGCGCACTGATCATCGTGCCAGCGTTTTCGGTGCTGGCCCAGGTCAACTCCGTCGAGTGGTGGCAGCCAGCCAAGCTGCTCGCATTGACTTTTTTACTGGTTTGGGCCGCGGATATCGGCGCGTACTTCACCGGTCGCGCCTTTGGGCGTCGCAAGCTCGCTCCGAGCGTAAGTCCCGGAAAGACTTGGGAAGGGCTGGTTGGTGGTCTTGTATTGGCCTTGGTGGTAGCGGCCATTTACGGGCTATCGTTTAATCACCAGCTGACACAGCTTTTGCCGCTCGCGGCTATTGTTGTGCTGGCTTCGGTCATTGGCGACCTGACGGTGAGTTTGTTTAAGCGAAATGCCGCGATTAAAGACATGGGTGCCGTGTTTCCGGGGCATGGTGGCGTAATGGACCGTTTTGACAGCTTTTCGGCGGCTGCGCCGGTCTTATTTGGTCTGCTGGCCGTATTTAGCGCCATTCCAGCGGGCTGATTTCGGCAAAAGCGGCATCAAGTTATAATTAGTCGGGGAACCATCGCTGTGCGACAGGGTCGTTAATATCTGATGTTGCGCAGTCTTGGCGGTACACTTTTGCGGTCAATTTGACCAAGCCTGAACGGTACTAAATCGACCGACTGGCGCAGCTAATTTGGAGTTCGGATACCTTGGACATTCTTAACCTGATTCAAACGGTGCTGTTTGCGCTGCTCGCCATCGGTATCCTGGTGACAGTGCACGAGTACGGGCACTACATTGTGGCCAGGAAGCTCGGAATCAAGGTGCTGAAGTTTTCCATCGGCTTTGGTAAACCCATCGTCAATCGCACGGCCGGCGTGGACAACACCGAATATATCGTAGGTCGTTGGCCGCTCGGTGGTTACGTGAAGATGCTGGACAGTCGGGACTGCGAGGTATCACCTGAAGAGCGACATCGAGCGTTTAATCACCAACCGATTCTAAATCGCATTCTCGTTCTGCTGGCGGGCCCTGCGTTTAACTTTATTCTCGCTATCTTTTTTCTTTGGCTGGTGTTCATGCTCGGCGTGAGTGGTTTAAAACCGGTGGTTGGCGAGGTCAGAGAGGGTTCGCCGGCGGCTATGGCCGGTCTCGCCGAAGAAGATCAAATTGTTCGGGTTAACGGCGACGAGGTGAATAACTGGAATGACGCGCACATGGCGTTGCTCGACGGTGTTATCGCAGGCCCTGAAATCGAAATGGGCGTGCGCCACAAGGACAGCCAAAGAGAGCGTACGATACGTCTTGGTGATCTTGGCGATCGAAAAGCGCTTACTGAACCTGAGGCGCTGATGTCGGGGCTGGGCTTTTCCATTTGGTGGCCAAGGAGTATTGCCCGCATAGAAACCGTACACCCCGACACGCCAGCACAGCGTGCCGGACTCATGACCGGTGACATTGTGCTTGCGGTCAATGGTGTGTCTACGCCTTATGACACCGACGCCACCCGTGAAATCAGACGCTATCCGGAAGAGTCGGTCTCTCTCACGGTATTGCGTGACGACCGCGAACAGGAAATGACGGCCCAGCTTGCATCGGTGGTTCAAGACGGTCGTGCAGTTGGCCAAATTGGCGTGATGTTTGAGATAAGTGACGACGCCCGCGAGCAGTTTGAAGGCATTCGATTTACAGAACAGCTGGGCGTTGTTCCGGCTTTCAGCAAGGCTGTAAGCGAAACGGGCAACCTGTCGGTCATGATGGTCAGCATGTTGTACAAGATGGTCATTGGTCAGGTTTCAATCAAGAATATTAGTGGACCTTTAAACATCGCTCGCTTTGCCGGGCAGACAGCGCGTCAAGGGCCAACTTATTACATTCGATTTTTAGCGCTTTTGAGTTTGAGCCTGGGCGTGCTTAATTTGCTGCCTGTGCCCATGCTTGACGGTGGTCAGGTTGTGTACCAGATCGCTGAATCTATTAAAGGCAGCCCGCTGTCCATGCGCGCCGAAATTATCGGCCAGCAAATTGGCATGGCCATGCTCGTCGTATTAATGTTCTTTGCGTTTCGCAATGATCTTGTCAGTATTTTCGGCTAAGGAGTCCGATTCGTGCGAATATTTTTTTGGGTAACATTGGTGTGGACGTCGATTTTATTCGTCGGAACAGCCAGTCCCGTGATGGCGCAGTCATCCTCAGAGGCCTCATTTGTTGTTCGTAACATTCGATTGGAAGGACTCCAGCGTATCAGTGAAGGTGCGGTATTTAATATTCTGCCCGTAGACATTGGTGACGAAATGAATGAGCGCCGCGTGCAGGAAGCGCTGCGCGCTACGTATCGCTCTGGTTTTTTCAAAGACGTGAGCATGCGGCGCGACGGCGATACGCTCGTGGTTGTTATGCGGGAGCGTCCTTCAATCGCAAGTTTTGACATCTCGGGTAATAAAGATATAAAAACCGAGGACCTTACCGACAGTCTGCGCAGCTCTGGCTTGGCACCGGGCCTGTCATTCAACAATTCGCTGCTGGCCGAGGTAGAGCAGTTTTTGACTCAAGAGTATTTCTCGCGTGGCAAATACGGAGCCACCGTTGAAACTGAAGTGGAAGAGCTGGATGACAACCGCGTTAAGGTAGCCGTCAAAATTGTCGAAGGAGAGCGCGCTCAAATTCGTGACGTAAACATTGTCGGCAACAAGGTGTTCACAGAAGATGAGTTGTTGGAAGACTTCGCGCAGCACCCACCTAACTGGCTTTCCTGGTTTCGCAAAGATGACCGGTACTCAAAAGAGGCGCTCGAGGGTGACCTGGAAACGCTTACGTCGTACTACATGGACCGGGGCTACGCCGATTTTAAAATCGAGTCGTCACAGGTTTCAATTTCGCCCGACAAACAGGCTGTTTTCATTACCGTTAACGTAGATGAAGGCGATATCTATACCGTAGACAAAGTAAAGCTCTCCGGCGATCTTGTTGTGCCTGAAGAGCAGCTGCAACAGTTAGTTCTACTCAAGCCTGGGCAGATATTTTCGCGCAAGCTCATGACACAGACGAACGAGTTTATTCAGTTCCGGTTAGGTCAGGAAGGTTTTGCACGAGCCGAAGTACAGCCGCTTCCGCAAATTGATCGTGAATCGAAAACGATGGATGTTGACCTGCGCGTTGTTTCAGGCGAACGAGTTTATGTGCGGAACATCGAGTTTAATGGTGCGGACAGCATAAACGACGAAACACTGCGTCGCGAAATGCGTCAGATGGAAGGTGGCTGGCTGTCGAATACGGCGGTAGAGCGATCAGAAGAACTGGTTCGCCGCTTGCCGTACATTGAAAACGTAAGCTCGGAAACACTTCCCGTTGCTGGCAGCCCCGATTTGGTTGATATCGCGTTCGAAATCGAAGAAGGCCTGCCGGGACAGTGGGGCGGTGGTATCGGCTGGTCCGGTATTCAGGGTGTTCTTCTGAACGGAAATTTCACCCACAGTAACTTTCTCGGCACCGGTAACCGTGTCGGTGTAGACATTAACGCGGGACGTTTTAGCAAGCTCGTTAGTTTGTCCCACACAGACCCCTACGTGACCACCAACGGCATTAGTCGCAGGTCATCATTGGCTTATCGCGAGACGACCCAGTTTACGTCGGCGTCGTCGAACTTTGATACAGCGTCGCTGTCGGCTACGCTCGAGTACGGTATACCGCTTTCGGATTACTCCCGACTGCGGTTTGGTGGCTCCTATCAGGATACGGAACTGGTTGTGAGCTCCGCGTTTGGTAGTTCTCAGTCGCTCGCGTTTATTAACAACAACGGTGACCCGTTCAACGTCAGAAACAACGACAACCTTCTCTGTGGCGCACTTGATACCGACCCTGACCCTGATGATGGCATATCGGTAGATACGTCGTTTTCAAGCGACGTGTGTGGCACAGGCTTTAATGTCTTCGAGATTTTTGCAGGCTACACCTACGACAGCCGCAACCGTTTTCTCTTTCCTACCCGCGGTATGCGGCACCTGTTTAACGTCGGCATGTCCATACCGGGCAGTAAAACAGAATACTATGTTGCGTCGTACGACTTCTTCGGCTTGAAGCCTATTGGGCGTAATTTTATCCTGTCTTTGAATGTTGAGTTGGCCTTTGGTGACGCGCTGAACGGTACAACCGACTTACCGCCTTTCAAGAACTTCTTTGCCGGTGGACCCGACTCGGTGCGAGGTTTTCGTCAGGGTGAGCTCGGGCCGGTTGACTCTCGCGGTAATCCCTACGGTGGTAACCTCAAAACGCTCGCTCAGTTTGAACTCATTTTGCCGACACCGGAAAAGTTTGCAAACCAGGCTCGTCTAAGCCTCTTTTACGATATTGGTAACGTTTTTTATACGGGTTCTACGCCGTTTCGTGAATTCGGCACCGGCACCGGTTTAATCGATTACGACTTCGACAAGGACGCGTTGCGTCGGTCAGTCGGTGTGGCGGTGCAGTGGCTCGCGCCTCTGGGCACGTTCAAGTTTAGCTACGCGTATCCGTTAAACGCCGTTGACGACGTCCGTGACGCAAATGGTTCTCTGATTCGATTGGGCGACGATATTGAGCGCTTCCAGTTTAATATCGGACGCTCATTCTAAGTGGCGGTGCGAGTTGGGGAACTCGCCGTTCGCTTCGGCTGTGCGGTAAACGGGGACAAGGAGCGTGAGGTATCGCGGGTAGGTACGCTTGAGAAAGCGGACGCCCAGTGCATCAGTTTTCTGTCGAACCCCAAATACCGTTCCATGCTTGCGCAAACCGGCGCGGGTGCGGTCATATTGACCGAAGCCGACGTCGAAGAATGTCAGACAACCGCTTTGATTCACGCTAATCCTTACGAAATTTACGCACGCATTGCGGCGTTCTTGCATCCTGAGCCTTCTGCTACGGCGGGCATCGCCAGCACGGCCTCCGTTGCCTCATCAGCACAGGTTGACGCCACCGCCAGCATTGGACCCTCTGCTGTTATCGAGGACGGGGCGGTGATTGGTGCGCGTGCCGTTGTTGGTCCGGGTTGCGTCGTGGGTTCCAACGTAACGCTGGGCGATGACAGTCGGCTGGTCGCTAACGTGACTCTTTGCCACGGCGTGAGCCTTGGGAAGCGGACTCTTGTGCACCCTAATACCGTTATCGGAGCGGATGGTTTTGGCATCGCCAATACAAGTTCTGGCTGGATCAAGGTGCCTCAGCTCGGCGCGGTGACCATTGGCGATGACGTTGAAATCGGCGCGTCTACCACCATTGACCGCGGTGCTGTGGAAGATACGGTCATCAGCAACGGTGTAAAGCTGGACAATCAAATTCAGGTAGCTCACAACGTTCACATTGGAGAGCATACGGTAGTAGCAGCCTGCACTGGCATCTCCGGTAGTACACATATTGGCAAGCGCTGCATGATTGCGGGAGCCGTAGGCTTTGTCGGCCATTTATCAATATGCGATGATGTAGTGGTTACTGGGCAGACGATGGTGAACCGCTCTATTACTGAACCCGGGGTTTATTCAAGCGCTTTACCCATGGATGAGGCTCGCCGCTGGCGGCGCAACAGCGCGCGCTTTCGCAAGCTGGACGAGATGACCAAACGCCTCATCGCACTTGAAAAGAAGCTCGATAAATAAATCTGAACAATTGCACTGGTTGATGCAATCAACCATGCGATAAGATTACGGGAATGAACTGATCAGGCTTTTCGAGTCGGCCCGGAGCCAGACCCTTGTTCAGTCTGATCAACAGAACCGTTAGCCCACCTATTTCATTTATTAGTCGACAGGAATTGTCATGCCAGAGTCTTTCGAGATGGACATTCATCAGGTGCTTAAGCAGCTGCCGCACCGTTATCCTTTTTTGCTTGTCGATCGCGTACGCAAGTGCATTCCCGGTGAATCGATAGAAGCAATTAAAAACGTCACCGTTAACGAGCCGTATTTCGCCGGCCACTTTCCACATCGTCCGGTCATGCCGGGTGTGATCATTTTGGAAGCACTGGCCCAGGCTACGGGTCTACTTGCCTTTGCTACGGTCGGAAGTACTCCCGAAGACAATGTGCTGTATTACTTTGTCGGTATCGATAAAGCGCGCTTTCGTACGCCGGTTGAACCGGGTGATCAGGTTATTTTGAAGGCGACCCTAATGCGCAAGATTCGCGGCATGTGGAAGTTTTCCACTCAGGCCGAGGTTGACGGCAAAGTAGTGGCCTCTGCTGAAATGATGTGTGCTCCTTCGGAATTCGAATCTTGATTCACGCGACGGCCATTGTTGACCCCGGAGCCTCGATTGCCGACACGGCCAGCATTGGTCCGTATTGCGTCATCGGCCCCGATGTCACGGTCGGCGAGCATACTAAAGTCGATGCTCACACCGTGATTACAGGGCCTACTACTATTGGTGCGCACAATAAAATTTTTTCGCACAACGCTATCGGCGGTGAGCCGCAGGATAAGAAATACGTTGACGAACCCACGCGGCTTGAAATTGGCGATCACAACACGATTCGTGAGTTTTGCACAATTAATAGGGGCACGACCCAGGACAGGGGCGTCACGACCATCGGCGACGACAACTGGATTATGGCCTATGTGCACATAGCTCATGACGTTGATGTGGGCAGCCACACGATTCTAGCCAATAACGCCACACTCGCCGGACACGTTGTGGTCGGTGATTACGCGATACTCGGCGGCTTTTCCAAAGCACATCAGTTCTGTCGTATCGGAGCACATTCGTTTTGTGCGATGGATGTCGGTTTGAGCAAAGATCTGCCTCCCTATGTTGTAGCGGCCGGGCATTTAGCAGCACCCAAGGGTGTCAACAGTGAAGGCCTTAAAAGGCGCGGATATAGTACTGAGCAAATTCGCACCATTCGCGGTGCCTACAAAACGCTGTACCGGTCCGATCTGAAACTGGAGGAAGCCCTCGAAAAATTAACCGAGGCCGCCGCGACCGCACCTGAGCTCAACGTGCTGGTCGATTTTCTGGCCAGTTCCGAACGCAGCATTATCCGCTAAGGTCGTATGCAACCGACACCGGGAGCGCCGCTGTGAAGGCTGATGAGCCAACGTTACGGCTAGCCATGGTCGCAGGCGAATTGTCTGGTGACACTTTGGGTGCTGGTCTGTTGCGCGAGCTTGATCGACGCGGTATCCGTACAGAAGCTGTGGGTGTGGGTGGGCCGGCCATGCAGAAGGCGGGCTTAACGTCCTGGTGGCAGGCTGAAGACATAGCCGTCATGGGGCTTGCTGAAGTCGTGAAGCATCTGCCGCGCTTATTAAAACTTAAACGTCAACTGCTGCAGCGCATTCGGAATTATCAGCCTCATGCGTTTGTTGGTATTGATCTTCCGGACTTTAACTTACGCATGGCAGCTGGCTTGCGCGGTCCAGGTTGTAAAACGCTCCAGTACGTTAGCCCGTCGGTCTGGGCGTGGCGCCCCAAACGTGTTCACGCAATTGCGGCGGCGGTCGATCGGGTGCTCTGCGTTTTACCGTTCGAGCCCGATTTCTACGCACAACACGAGGTGCCAGCAACTTTTGTTGGGCATCCACTGGCCGACACAGTAAGCGTGCAGCCTGACACAGCCGTCGCACGTCGCCGGCTAAAAGTAGCGAGTGACGCACCCGTGTTTGCGCTTTTGCCTGGCAGTCGTGGTGCCGAGGTAAAAACACTCGCACCAATAATGCTGGAGGCGGCCCGGCAGATCGCCAGTCAGCGCGCTGGAGCTCAGTTTATTACCGCTCTGGCTGGGCAGGCCGCGTCAATCGAATGGCATGCCGCTGTTGCCGCCGCACCCGCGGCACCCGCCGTATCGATTTGTGAAGCGCCAGCTACCGAAGTGATAGCCGCCTCTGATGTCACGGTACTGGCATCGGGCACGGTTGCGCTGGAAGCGCTGCTGCTCGGTCGACCTATGGTCATGACGTATCGCCTTTCGCCCTTGACCGGATGGGTGGTAAATCGCTTTAACCTGATGCACGTAGAGTATTTTTCTCTACCCAATCTACTAACCGATTCCATGGGATTAGGGGTCTTTGTGCCTGAGCTCGTGCAAGATGATGCAGAGCCTGACAAAATTGCGGCTGCCGCGCTTGATCAGTATGAACAACGCCACTGTCCGGAGCGACTGGCCGCTTTTGCAAAGGTGCAAAAGGTGCTGGCGGTAGACGCTAATGAACGCGCCGTGGACGCTCTTTTGGAGAGCCTCCCGGATATTTCCATTTCCTCACAAGGCGGATCAGATTGGTGACCGACGCGACGACCAAAGCGCCCCGTTACATTGCTGGTGTAGACGAAGCAGGCCGAGGCCCTTTGGCGGGACCCGTGGTAGCGGCGGCCGTGATTCTGTCGGCCAGCGATCCGATTGCCGGCATTGACGACTCCAAGAAGCTTACGGCCAAGGCGAGAGAAACACTCAGTCTGGAAATCAAAGAGCGCGCTCTGTGCTGGTCGATTGCGAGTGCAGAGCCGGAAGAAATTGACGAACTCAATATTCTCCACGCGACCATGGCGGCAATGGGTCGAGCTCTGGACGGCCTGAGTGTCAGGCCTCACGCCGCCCTGATTGATGGCAACCGTTGTCCAAGCGGGTTGGAAAAACCACTCGATATGACCGCTGTAATTGGTGGCGATGGCGTGCACACATGCATCGGTGCTGCGTCAATTCTCGCCAAAGTACATCGTGATCAACTCATGATTGAGCTGGACAAGATTCACCCCGAGTTTGGCTTTGCCAAGCACAAGGGATATCCAACGGCTCAGCACATGCAGTCACTTCGCGAGCATGGGCCGACCATTTATCATCGCAACAGTTTTCGACCCGTCAGAAAAGCACGCGAGCTGCAGGGTACGAAAAATGAGCTAACCAGCAGTAACGCTCGCACAACGGGATCGCGTTCGTGATTGAGTTTGTTCATCTTCGTTTGCATACCGAGTACTCGTTAGTCGATAGCGTTGTACGCATTAAACCGCTTATGCAGTCATTGGTCGATGCCAATATGCCTGCCGTGGCGGTAACCGACGAAAGCAATTTGTTTGCTATGGTCAAAGCCTACAAAGCTGCCGCTAAAGCCGGAATCAAACTCATTCTCGGGGCTGATCTGTGGGTAGTTGATCACCACGAAGACTCTCAGGCTAATCGCATCACCTTGCTATGCCAGAACGACAGTGGCTACACCCGATTGTCCGAGTTGGTGAGTCTTGCGTACACCAAAGGACAGTTCCGGGGTAAGCCGCGGATTCATCGTGACTGGCTGACGGAACAGTCGTGTGAAGGCCTGATTGCGCTGTCAGGTGGCCATCTCGGTGAGTTGGCTCATGACGTAAATTCACCTGACGATTTTGCCCGCAAGGTTGAGCACTACCAGCGACTCTTTCCAAACAGGTTTTACATTGAAGTCAGTCGAACCGGTGCGCCGGGTGAGGAGGAATACCTGCACGAAGTGGTACCGCTTGCCGTGGCCCATGACTTGCCATTGGTAGCAACGAACAACGTTCGGTTTATCGACAGTGATGATTTCGAAGCGCACGAGGCGCGAGTGTGTATTCACGAAAGCTATGCACTTGACGACGAACGGCGGCCGCGCAATACCACTGAAGAACAGTATCTTCGTACGCCGGAAGACATGGCAGCGCTGTTCGAAGACCTGCCGGAAGCCCTGAGCAACACGGTTGAAATTGCCCGCCGCTGCAGTCTTGAGTTAACGCTCGGTAAAAGTGTGCTTCCCGATTTTCCATTGCCCGAAGGCGAAACAATTGAGTCGCATTTACGCAATGAATCGTACGAAGGTCTAAAGAACCGTATTGGCGATCAGTCGAAAATACCAATTGAGCAATATCACGAGCGTCTGGATACTGAGCTTGAGGTTATTCAGACCATGGGGTTTCCGGGGTACTTTTTAATCGTGGCCGACTTTACGCGCTGGTCGCGCGAGAACGGCGTTCCGGTTGGTCCGGGCCGTGGCTCCGGTGCGGGCTCATTGGTGGCTTATTGTCTTGGCATCACTGACCTGGATTCGCTGGAACACGACTTGTTGTTTGAGCGCTTTCTAAATCCTGAACGGGTCTCGATGCCTGACTTCGATATCGACTTCTGTATGGATGGTCGTGATCGTGTCATCGACTACGTGGCCGAAAAGTACGGTCGTGACCACGTTGCCCAAATTATTACGTACGGAACCATGGCCGCTCGCGCGGTGGTGCGTGACGTTGGTCGGGTACTGGGACACGGCTACGGATTTGTAGACCGCATTGCCAAACTGATTCCATTTGAAATTGGTATGACACTTGACGCGGCGCTGACTCAAGATGCAGAACTTAAGCAGCTTTACGCAGACGACAACGAAGTCAGCACGTTGATCGACTTGGCGCGCCGCCTCGAAGGGGTGGCACGTAATGCGGGTAAACATGCTGGTGGTGTAGTGATTGCTCCTTCTGCACTGACAGATTTTACGCCGCTCTATTGCGACGAAGACGGCACCAACGTTGTTACGCAGCTCGACAAAGACGACGTTGAGTCAGCAGGTCTGGTCAAGTTCGATTTTCTTGGTCTGCGCACGCTGACCATTCTGGACTGGGCGACCAAAACGATTAACGTGCTGCGCGAAAAAAGCGGTGAAGAAGCGCTGGACATGAACACCATTCCGATGGACGATCCGGCGACATTCCATTTGCTCAAACGCTGCGCGACAACGGCCGTGTTCCAGCTTGAGTCGCCCGGAATGAAAGACCTGATAAAGCGACTTCAGCCAGACCGTTTCGACGATATCGTTGCGCTGGTTGCGCTGTTTCGACCGGGGCCTTTGCAGTCTGGCATGGTTGATGACTTCATCAAGAGAAAGCACGGTGAAGAAGAGGTTGTTTACCCCCACCCCAAGCTGAAGACCATTCTTGAACCGACCTATGGCGTGATTCTGTATCAGGAGCAGGTCATGCAAATTGCTCAGGTTCTGGCTAATTACTCTCTCGGCGGCGCCGATATTTTGCGACGTGCAATGGGTAAAAAGAAGCCAGAGGAAATGGCCAAACAGCGCGAAGTGTTTACCACCGGCGCAGTAGAGCAAGGCGTTGAGCTTGACGTCGCCACCTACATTTTTGATCTGATGGAAAAGTTTGCCGGTTACGGGTTCAACAAATCCCACTCGGCGGCCTACGCCGTGTTGTCGTATCAAACAGCCTGGCAAAAAGCGCATTACCCGGCGGCTTTTATGGCCGCCGTGCTGTCTTCCGACCTCGACAACACCGACAAAATTTTAACCCTTATTGAAGACTGCCGGGACATGCAGCTTGAAGTGCTGATACCCGATGTCAATCAGGGCGAGTATCAATTCACAGTAGCCGGTGACAATTGCATTCACTACGGACTGGGTGGCTTAAAGGGTGTCGGTAAGGGCGCGGTGCTGCTGATTATTGAGGCACGAGAAGAGGGTGGACACTTCAAGTCGCTTGACGATCTCTGTGGGCGCATTGACTTGTCGGGCGTCAATAAGCGTGTGCTCGAAGCGCTTATTAAAGGCGGGGCTTTAGACACCATTGGTGAAAACCGCGCCACTCTATTGGCTAATTTACCTGAAGCTATCAAAGCCGCTGAGCAAAATGCCAAGGCCGCGGCTGCAGGGCAAGACGACTTGTTTGGTGAAATGACCGAAAGCGCTGTTTCTGAAGAAGTCATGCGACGTACCTTCGTCGTTCCCGAAATGGTTGAGCGCGAACGGCTGGTTGCCGAGAAAGAGGCCCTCGGTCTTTGGTTGACTGGTCACCCGGTCGACGTTTACCGCAAGGAGTTGGACTCCTTGGTGGGGGGTGACCTGGCACAACTGTTGGGGCCGCCAAAACCCTCCAGCGGGGGGCAGTACGGTGCGGCCAAGAAAAACGTTTTGGTCGGTGGTTTGGTGGGAGGCTTTCGCAAACGCGGAAATCGCGTCAGTTTCACTCTGGAGGATCGCTCGGGACGTCTGGAAGTCGTCCTGTTTGAAGATGTCTTTGAGCGATATCGTCACTTGCTGGCCGCCGATCAGGTGGTTTTGGTTGAAGGGGGGCTGCGCTACGACGATTTTTTAAATGACTGGAGCCTGAGAGCGACGCGCGTTCAGGAACTCAACGCAGCGCGGCAGCGCTACGCAAGTCACGTGGTTGTGCTGTGGAATCATTCGAGCACCGACCCCCGCCCCGAGTTTGTTGGCGGTCTGCGCGCTGCTCTGGGTAGCTGTAGCGCGGCTGAGGACGGCTGTCAGGTAAGCGTTGAGTACCGCGGTGCCAAGGCGAGTGCCCGGCTGCTTTTGGGCGACAGCTGGCGGGTAAAGCCGACAACCGCATTAATTGAGGAGCTTGTCGGACTGGTTGGTGAAAGAGGTGTTAAAATTGTTTATCCGCCGGGAGTTGCAAAATCAGGCGGCTTCGGTAATGGTTCGTCTTCTCGCTCGCATTAACTATCAACGCGGTCATAACTTATGAACTTGAAATTTCTGGATTTCGAACAACCCATCGCCGAACTTGAAGCCAAGATCGATGAGCTTCGTTTTGTTATTGATGATCCGGCTGTCGACATAGGCGAAGAGATTAGTCGTTTACGAGACAAAAGCGACACGCTGACCGGCTCGATTTTCTCAAAGCTCTCTCCGTGGCAAATCACGGCGCTTGCTCGCCACCCCCAGCGACCGTACATGCTCGACTACGTCGAACTGATGTTTACCGATTTTCAAAAACTTCACGGTGATCGCAGCTACTCTGACGATCCGGCGATTGTCGGCGGTCTGGCCAATTTTAACGGTCGTCCGGTTATGATTATTGGGCATCAGAAAGGTCGGGAAACCAAAGAGAAGGTTCGTCGCAACTTTGGCATGCCACGACCCGAAGGTTATCGCAAAGCGCTCAGGCTCATGCGCATGGCTGAGAAATTCAAGTTACCCATTTTTACGTTCATCGATACGCCGGGGGCTTACCCCGGAGTCGGCGCGGAAGAACGCGGGCAAAGTGAAGCGATTGCACAAAACCTGAAAGCCATGGCGACATTGAAAACGCCCATCATTTGTACCGTAATTGGTGAGGGTGGTTCAGGCGGCGCGTTGGCCATTGGCGTTGGTGACCGTGTGTTTATGCTGGGTTACTCGGTGTATTCGGTTATCAGTCCGGAAGGATGCGCGTCCATTTTGTGGAAGAGTGCTGAAAAAGCCGAGATAGCGGCTGATGCACTGGGACTTACCGCCGATAAACTCATGCAGCAGGAGCTGATTGACGGCGTGGTGCAAGAGCCATTGGGCGGTGCGCATCGCGATATTCCGGCGATGGCGCAAAGCCTCAAAGACAAGCTTGCCCAGGCGCTTGAGGACGTCGACCAGATGGACGAACAAACGATGATCACTCGTCGCGTCGAACGTCTTGCGTCGATTGGAAAATATTCCGGTTAGAGCATAGGCTGCGTGGTCGAGGTTCTCTAATGCATGTTCGATATCAGCTCGCACTGAAGCCATGAGCGACGTTTCCGTGGCCGGCTTATGCCGTGCGCTTGAACGAGCCGGTGTCGCCCACCCTGATTCTGTCAACCCAATTAAACCGACCTTTGTTTGTGCCGTTAGCGGTGGCCTGGACTCGATGGTTTTATTGCACCTTCTGGTGTCGGCGGGATACGCCGTACGGGCTATACACATTGATCACGCCGCACACTCCGATTCGTCCTCCTGGGCAAGCTGGGTACGAGGTCAGGTGGAGGCGCTCGGCGTAACGCTAAGCGTTCATCGCCTTAGTGGGCTTTCTAATAACGGCAATCTTGAAGAGAGCTGGCGCAATGCGCGACGTGAGCTGTTCCAGCAAGAGTGCGGTGACGAAACGCTCGTCACAGCACACCACAAAGATGATCAGGCCGAAACCCTTTTACTTCAACTGTTGCGAGGTGCAGGAGTCGCCGGACTGCAGGCCATGCCATTGAGCCAGACCCTGCCCTCAGGTACCCGTCACGTTCGGCCACTGCTCAACCACACTCGTGCGGAACTGCAGGTCTACGCCGAGAATCAGCGTATCGAGTGGATCGAAGACCCCTCAAATCAGAATGAACACTTTGATCGAAACTTCTTGCGCGGTTCCGTTTTGCCACTTATTCGCGAGCGTTGGCCCGGAGCCGTTAAGGCTATCGCTCGAAGTTCTGAACTGATTGGCGAAGCGGCCGATCTCAACGCCGTTTTGGCGGCTCAGGATGCTCGTTTTAGCGATGGCGACACAGGACTCGACTGGAGCGCGCTGGAACCACTTGGGTTGGTCCGACAAGCAAATGCCGTTCGGTTTTGGTTGTCTCGGCTTGGCTGCCGTTACCCCAGTCGCCGTCGATTGACTGAAGCGTTGCGTCAGTGGAACGAGGCAATGTGCGACCGCGTGCCGGTTCTCGAGCTTAAAGAGGGCACCGTTCAACGGTATCGAAACAGGTTGGTGTTTGTCCGGGGTGTTGGTGATGTGCCTGACGACTGGTCGGCACAGTTGGCGCTGGGCGAATGGATTGCTCTACCCGGAGCGCTCGGCGAACTGGGTTTAACACAGTCGAACAAAGACCGTAACGACCCCCAATCCATTTGTGGGCCGCAATTACAGACTTCACCGACTGACCTGAGTAGGCAAAATCCGGGCGTCCAAATGCTGGGCAGGGGCGGTCTGGCTTTGGCCGGAGAACTCGCGACGCAGCGGCTGACGGTCAGGTTTCGGCAAAACGGCGAACGACTGCGTCGTGCCTCTGGTCAGCATCAGTCGCTGAAGCACTGGTTTCAGGGCAATGACGTACCGCCGATCCTGCGCTCGCGCCTGCCCCTGGTCTTTTTGGGGGATGAGCTGATCGCCATTGCCAATCAATGGATCGACTCGCGGTACCGCCCTGCAGCTGAGGATGGGGCGCAAATATTTTGTCAGCTGGTTTGGCGCAGCAATGACCCTTAAATAGCGGATTATTTCGCAAGAAGAAGGGCTTCCGGCCCGCACTTCATTTAAATTATTGCACGCTTAAGTGTCGATTGACCGTTGTATGCTGACAGGCCTTAGGCTAACATTTACATCCGTCGTGGGGCGTTGATCCCAGCGCCTTTTTACTGACGGAGTTCCCATGTCTCGCTTTATATTTGTCACCGGTGGTGTTGTCTCTTCATTGGGCAAAGGCATCGTCGCGTCTTCCCTTGGTGCCATTTTGGAAGCCCGCGGGTTTTCAATCAGCATGATCAAGCTGGATCCGTACATTAACGTCGATCCGGGCACCATGAGTCCATTTCAGCACGGCGAGGTGTTTGTTACCGAAGACGGCGCGGAAACCGATCTGGATCTTGGCAACTACGAGCGTTTTGTTCGCACCACGACGAGTCGACACAGCAATTTTACCACCGGACGAATCTACGAGAGTGTGATTCGCAAGGAACGCCGCGGAGACTACCTGGGCGGCACTGTGCAGGTTATTCCTCACGTCACCGACGAGATTATCGCTTCAATAAAACGTGGTGCCGGTGATGCCGACATTTGCATGGTAGAAGTCGGCGGTACAGTGGGTGACATCGAGTCGCTGCCGTTTCTTGAAGCCATACGACAGTGTGGCGTCGAGATGGGCACCGACAACGTTTTGTACGTTCATTTGACGTTGGTACCGTATATTGCCGCGGCGCGTGAGTTGAAAACCAAGCCAACTCAACACTCGGTCAAAGAACTGCGTTCCATCGGCATTCAGCCTGACGTGCTGATATGCCGCACAGAACGCCCCTTGCCGCGAGAAGAACGACGCAAGATTGGGCTTTTTACCAACGTTCAGGCAAACGCTGTTATTCAGGGCGTTGATACCGACGACATTTACAAAATCCCGAGGCTGCTTAGCGAAGAAGGGCTAGACGATATCGTGGTTGAGAAGCTCAAACTTGAGTGTCCTCCAGCCGATTTATCCGAGTGGCAGCGCGTTGTCGATGCCAAAAGCAAAGCCGATGCCGAAGTAAACATAGCCATGGTCGGGAAGTACGTGCATTTTCGCGATTCCTACAAATCGTTAAACGAAGCGCTGTCCTGTGCCGGATTGCACACTCAAACCAAGGTTAATATTCACTACATTGAATCGACCGAGATAGATGACAACGGGCCAGAGTGTCTGGTCGGAATGGACGCTATTTTGGTACCAGGCGGTTTTGGGGAACGTGGTGTCGAGGGCAAAATCCGAACGGTGCAGTACGCACGCGAGAATCGCATTCCGTTCCTTGGCATTTGCTTGGGTTTGCAAGTGGCGGTAGTCGAATACGCGCGCAACGTTGCAGGGCTTGAAGGGGCCAACAGCACCGAGTTTAATCCAAAATCTCCACACCCGGTGATCGCGCTTATTACAGAATGGAAAGACCAAAGCGGCACGGTAGAGCAGCGCAATGAAGCCTCGGACCTCGGTGGCACAATGCGACTTGGTGCACAGACCTGCAAACTGACCGACGGCAGCCTGGCGGCGAGCGCCTACGAGTCTGACGAAATTATTGAGCGTCACCGTCACCGGTTCGAATTTAACAATACCTATCTGGATCGACTGGGCGAAGCCGGAATGTCTTTTTCAGGTCGCTCGGTTGACGGACTCGTAGAGATGATCGAAATTAACGATCACCCCTGGTTCCTGGCTTGTCAGTTTCACCCCGAATTTACCTCAACCCCGCGCGACGGCCACAAGCTGTTCAGTGGTTTTGTAACCGCCGCCCGCGCCTACAGCGCGAGCACTCAAGTGACGGCTTCTGCTGCTGTCGCCGAAGGCTGACTCTGGAGTCGTCATGGATTTATGTGGACACGAGGTCGGTAACGATCAACCTTTATTTTTACTGGCTGGGCCTTGCGTGGTCGAGTCTGAACAGCTTGCAGTTGATACGGCTGGCACACTAAAAGAAATGTGCGCTGAACTGGGCGTGCCGTTTGTGTTCAAGTCATCCTTCGACAAAGCGAATCGTTCATCTATCAACAGCTTTCGCGGACCTGGCATGGAGGCCGGGCTAAAAGTGCTGGACGCGGTTAAGCAGCAGGTTGGTGTGCCGGTGATTACCGACGTGCATGAAGATACGCCCATTAATGAAGTTGCGAGCGTTGTAGACGTATTACAGACACCGGCGTTCCTGTGTCGTCAAACCAATTTTATTACGCGTGTGGCCGAGTCGATGCTGCCGGTGAACATCAAGAAGGGACAGTTTTTATCTCCCTGGGAAATGCGCAACGTGACCGAGAAAGCTCAGGCTACAGGCAACAAGCGCATCATGGCGTGTGAGCGAGGCTTCTCGTTTGGCTACAACAATCTCGTTTCCGACATGCGCAGCCTAAGCATTATGAGGGACACGCAGTGTCCGATTGTTTTTGACGGCACGCATTCAGTTCAGCTTCCGGGCGGTGACGGGGCGTCCTCTGGTGGGCAGCGCGAATTCGTACCGGTGCTGGCACGAGCGGCGGTGGCGGTCGGTGTTGCGGGCGTTTTTATGGAGACCCACCCCGATCCAAGCAAAGCACTGAGTGACGGGCCCAATGCCTGGCCTTTGCACTTGATGAAAAGCTTGCTCACCACTTTGGTTGAGCTCGATCGTATTACCAAGTCGCGAGCACGAGACGAGGATGCGCTGAGTTAAGCGCTGAAGTCGGGGCGGATCGGTACTTGCCGCGATGAAGAATTACGCTACTGCGTTCTACGGGGGGGCTGTTTTTCCGGCTGGAGGCCACTCCGGCGCAGACGTACCTCGCTGGACTGGAACAGGTAACTAATACTGTATTCGGATTGATAGCACAGCACGATCATTAATCAGAACAACGCAAAAAGACAAAAGGAAACGACCGGGAATGAGCCAGATAAAAAACATAATTGCGCGTGAAGTGATCGACTCACGAGGAAATCCAACGGTAGAAGCTGACGTGACGTTGGCGTCAGGCGCATTTGGTCGAGCGGCTGTGCCCTCCGGTGCATCTACAGGCACCCGCGAAGCCGTAGAGCTGCGCGACGGTGATGCCTCCCGTTTTCTGGGCAAAGGTGTTCTGAAAGCCGTTGCCAACGCGAATGAAAAGATTTTTCCGGCGGTGAAAGGGTTGGATGCACTTGATCAACAAGCTCTTGATCAGGTAATGCTGGATCTGGACGGCAGCGACAACAAAGAAAATCTTGGCGCGAACGCACTTCTGGCGGTGTCACTGGCGAGCGCAAAGGCCGCCGCTGCGACACAAGATAAAGCGCTGTACCAATGGCTAGCCGAGCTGTCTGGCATGAGCGGTGATTTTGCCCTGCCTGTGCCCATGATGAATATTATTAATGGTGGTGCACACGCCGACAATAGCGTCGACATTCAGGAGTTTATGGTGTTACCGGTTGCGGCCACTTCGGTTCGCGAAGCGATTCAGTGCGGAGCCGAGATATTTCACCACTTGAAAAAGGTCCTTAGCGGTCGAGGCTTGAACACAGCCGTCGGTGACGAAGGAGGGTTCGCACCCGACTTGCCCTCCAACGAAGCGGCGCTTGAAACCATCATGGAAGCGATTGCCGCGGCGGGTTACACAGCCGGCAAAGACGTTTACCTCGGTTTGGACGTAGCGAGCAGTGAGTTTTACGAAAACGGTCGGTACAACCTGTCTTCAGAAGGGCGTGATTTTGATGCCGCTGGTTTTGTTGGCTACCTGAGCGATTTGGTTGCCCGGTACCCTATTGTGTCAGTTGAAGACGGTATGGACGAATCGGACTGGGATGGTTGGGCGCAGCTGAGCCGCAAACTGGGTGACAAAGTTCAGCTGGTGGGTGACGACTTGTTTGTCACCAACACAACTATTTTAGCGCGCGGTATCGAGGAAAAAATTGGCAACTCAATTTTGATTAAGCCTAATCAGATCGGCACGCTAACTGAAACCATCAACGCCATTAACATGGCAGACAAAGCAGGCTACAGCGCGGTTGTATCCCATCGTTCTGGCGAAACAGAAGATGCCACTATTGCGCATATCGCGGTCGGTACGGCGGCTACTCAAATTAAAACCGGTTCAATGTCACGATCCGATCGTGTGGCAAAATACAACCAGCTGCTGCGTATCGAAGAGGCGCTGGGAAGTGCAGCGACGTATGCTGGTCGAGGTGGTTTTCCACTCAATTTCTAGACAACATGCCCGGGGACAGTTTTTATGAACGGCCGAAATCTGCTGGTGACTTTACTGCTTGTTGTTCTGGCCGTGCTGACCTATCGGTTATGGCTGGCGGATAACGGTTACCAGGAAGTGCGCCGATTGAAGCAAGACATTGAGGTTCGGCAGGCCGAGGTTGAGGCCAAACAAAAACGCAATCGTGAACTCAAAGCCGATGTCAAAGACCTGAAAGAGGGCGTTGACGCAGTAGAGGAGCGTGCACGGACCGAGCTGGGTATGACGCGCAAGGGCGAGACTTTTGTGCAAATTGTGACGGACGAGGAGGCCTCGGCCGAATCGCCACCTTAGCCACTTCCCTGATCGTATTCGTCCTGCCCGGCCGGGCTTTGCTCGCTCGTACCTGATTACAGCAAATCCCGACTCACTTTAACTGTCGAGCACATTTTGACTAGTAATAATTCTTTAGGTCCGTCCTGCAAGGCATTGCCGTTCGCGTTTGGTGGTCCGGTTTGCACGGCCGTTCTAAAACGAGACCCGGCAGACTTTATTGTTATCGAGCACCTGCCTTTTGAGGCGGATGGTGAAGGTCCGCACTGGTTACTTGAGCTAGAGAAAACTGACCTGAACACACTGGACATGCTCGATGCGGTGTCTCGAAGTCTGAAGGTGTCTCGTAAGGCAATCGGTTATTCAGGGCTAAAAGACCGCTTTGCGATTACGCGTCAATTTGTCACGTTGCCAGCTCAAGGTCTTGCACAAGAAGATCTGGCGGCCGCATCGGGAGAGGGCTGGAAAGTACTCGGCGTGAGGGCCCACAGGCGCAAATTACGAGTTGGAAGTCACCGCGAAAACGGATTTGAGATTACGCTTCAAGATGTGTCTGGTGACGTCCTCACTCGGGAAGCGCTTGAGCGAAGGCTAACCCGGATTGGGTTACAGGGTGTGCCTAATTACTTTGGCCCACAGCGATTTGGTCACGACGGCGCTAACTTGCGCAAAGCGGGCCAGCTGTTTACCCAGAGTCGAAAGCTGCCTCGTCAACAACATCGCTTCGCCGTGTCGGCGGCCAGATCATTCGTGTTCAACACTGTCGTTGCGCGTCGAGTGGAGTTAGGCAACTGGAATCAATTGGTACCCGGTGAGGCGGTCAACTTACACGGTAGCTCCAGCTGGTTTGGCTACGACAGACTAAAGGAGACCGACCAGGCGCGTTTTGACGCGCTTGATTTGCATCCAAGCGGTCCCATGTGGGGGCTGGGTGAGCTAGCCTCGGCGGACGAGGTGAGACGCATCGAGCTTGAAGCAGTCGCGTCGTTCGACGTCATGACGAAAGGGCTTGAGGGGCTTGGGCTGAAACAGGAGCGTCGCGCACTTCGGCTGCCCGTTAGCAAATTGGAGTGGTCTTTCAATGACGCCTCCAGTTTAACGCTGCGCTTCAGGCTACCCAAAGGAGGGTTTGCCACTTCTGTGCTGCGTGAGTTGGTTACCGCTGATGGATTGTTGTTGACCAACAGAGGTATTGAGACGAATGAGGGCGAGTAGTCAGGGTGGGTTGTAGTGGGGTAATCAGTCGAGCAGCACATAGAGTGCGCCCGTGCCGCCATCACGAGCTGTGGCGGTACAAAACGCAATGACACAGTCCGTGCGTTGCAACCATTTGATGACCTTCGGGCGCAGCACCGGCAGGCCCTGAAAAGAGCGTTTGCCCTTACCGTGAATGATCCGCACACAGTTCCAGTGCCGGCGACGGGCTTCTTTGAGAAATTCGTAGACCACTTGTTTGGCCTCGCTTGCGTTGAGTCCATGCAAGTCAATTTCTTCGTGCAAGCTGTACTGTCCGCGTTTGAGTTTGCGCATAATGGGACTTTTGAGACCAGCCCGGCAGAACTGAACTTCGTCGCCGCTTTCAACCCAGATGGTCGGGTCATTGAGACTCTCGGCGAGGACGCTTAGTTGATCCGCACGCGTAAAGCGCGCGACAGGAGCCGGTTTTTCGCGCTCGGGCGTCGCCCGGTCATAGCGAAGGGGCTTTACCGGACCTACCGCCGCTCGAAAGGCGTCTTTGTCATCGTCCTTAGTCATTACAACCTCAGTCAGAGCCGTTATACTTGGGCGAACCCGGTTGTTCTAAACAAGGCGCCGTCCGTCGTTATGGTAAAACGGTGCCGTCGTCACATCAGGGTCGTTGGAAGTGCTTAGAAGTATAATCAATATCCAGACCCGGAAAACCCAATGTGAACATATTAATCAGTAACGACGATGGCTATCACGCCAAAGGCCTGGCCTGTTTGGTCGAGCACGTGAAAGGCGTGGCCAGCGTAACCGTAGTTGCGCCGGACCAAAACCGCAGCGGCGCCAGTAACTCCTTGACCCTGGTTTCTCCGCTGAGGCGGCGGACGGACAGTCGCGGGTTCCACAGCATTACCGGTACACCAACAGACTGCGTGCACCTGGCCATCACCGGCTTACTCGACGAGCAGCCGGATATGGTGCTCTCGGGTATAAATCACGGCGCTAACCTCGGCGACGATGTGCTCTATTCCGGTACCGTAGCCGCCGCTATGGAAGGGCGTCATTTAGGTCTGCCGGCCGTCGCTATTTCGCTAGTCGGGAACACCCATTTTGATACGGCCGGACGCGTGGCCGTTGACGTTCTGGGTCGGCTTGAAAAACACCCTCTGCCGTCGGATACTATTCTCAATGTAAATGTACCCGACGTGCCTTACGATGAGCTAAAAGGTTTCGTGGCGACGCGCCTCGGGAACCGCCACAAGGCCGAGGAAGTGATCGCGGACGTTGACCCTCGCGGCTATCCCATTTACTGGATCGGCCCGGCCGGGGCCGAGCAGGACTGCGGCGAAGGCACCGACTTCCACGCCGTTCGCCAGAGCAAGGTTTCTATTACACCTCTTAAAGTAGATTTAACCCAGCACGATTTTGTGTCGACTTTGGGCGAGTGGCTCGCTGAATGAATGAGGTGGGGCACAGCGGTATAGGCATGACGTCGGCGCGTACGCGCGAACGCCTTGTTCAAAGGCTTGCTCGTCAGGGTATTCACAATACGGCGGTGCTCGATCGTATTCGAAACGTACCGAGACATCTGTTTGTGGATGAAGCGTTGGCTACCCGGGCTTATGAAGACACGGCGCTACCGATTGGCCATGGTCAAACGATTTCGCAACCTTTCGTTGTCGCTAAAATGACCGAGGCGCTGTTACGGGATGGCCCGGTCAACAAAGTGCTGGAAGTGGGCACCGGGTGCGGTTACCAAACAGCGGTGCTCGCGCCTCTGGTTCGTAGCGTGTACAGCATAGAGCGGATAAAGCCGCTGTCCGAGCGGGCACGTAATTTGTCGTGGCAGATAGGGATTCGCAACGTCCAGTTTTGTCACGGAGACGGCTTCGAAGGTTTGCCTCGTTTTCAGCCTTTCGACGGCATTCTGGTAGCGGCCGCCCCACAAGAAATTCCGCAGGCGCTTATGGGGCAGTTGGGCGAAGGGGGGAGGCTGGTAATTCCGGTGGGACCGAGCCGCAACCAGGACCTCGTCATGTTGACACGCCGGGGGGATACCTTTGAGCGCGAAGTGCTGGATAAGGTTAGTTTTGTTCCGTTGCTCGAGGGCCTTAAATGAAGTCTCCTTTTGCCTGGCTCTACGATAAAGTTTTACTTTGGTCCGTGCATCCGAAGGCGCCGTGGTTTCTGGCCGGGGTGAGTTTCTCCGAATCGTCATTTTTTCCAGTGCCGCCGGATGTCATGTTGGCGCCCATGACGCTGGCGCAGCCTAACCGTTGGGTACGTCTGGCTTTGATTACCACTCTCGCAAGTGTTGCGGGCGGTATTCTGGGATATTTAATCGGAGCGTTCAGCATTGATCAGATAAAGCCTGTGCTGGAAAGTCACGGCTACATGGATAAGTTTGAAAAAGCCGAAGACTGGTTTGCAACCTATGGTTTTTGGGCGGTATTTATCGCCGGCTTTTCTCCCATACCGTATAAAGTGTTTACCATCGCCGCCGGTGCTACCGGAATGTTATTCCCGGTTTTCGTGGCGGCGTCGGCTGTGGGTCGTGGAGCACGTTTCTTCTTAGTGGCCGGTCTGGTTCGTCTGGGTGGTGCGCCTTTTGAGGCACGTATCCGTCAGCATATTAATGTTCTGGGTGTATTGGCTATTGTTGCCGTGGTTGCGCTCGTCCTGCTGCTGAAACACTAGGCTCAAAGTGAGTCCTCGCATTCAGTCAGTGTTGCCCGCTATCAGGCAGCGCGGCGTGTGCGGTTGGATGGCGCAATACGCCTCGTCTCGTCGCTGGTGGCTAATTTGTCTGTTTGCGCTGTGTGTTTCAGGCTGCATCGCCAATCCGCTGCGTTGGGACCCCGATACTCATATTGTCCAGAAAGGCCAGTCGCTAGCTGTTCTTGCTCTTCGCTACGAAGTCCGTGTGCGGGATCTTGTGGCCTGGAATAAAATAGACAATCCTGACCGGATACTGCCGGGGCAGGCGCTGAGAATCACCAAACCGGTCGGATGGAGCGAGCCCAAACCAACCACAACCCGGCCCGGACTACCACCGCCCACGGTAGCCAGCGTATCGACTCCAAAGCGCTGGTACTGGCCCGCCAAAGGCAAGCTGGTACCTAACCGAAATGATGCCGGAGTCGGCGATGGCATTAATATTAGTGCGACGCTCGACAAGCCCGTGTTCGCGGCGTCCAACGGCAAGGTGGTTTATAGCGGCACGGGTCTGACTGGTTACGGCAAGCTGATTATTATCAAGCATAACGAGCGCTACCTGACGGCTTACGGATACAACAACAGCATGTTGGTTAAAGAGGGTGACCAGGTTAAGGGAGGGCAGCGCATTGCGACGATGGGATACGGTCCAGGCGGTGTGCCCATGCTGCATTTCGAGATACGTCGAGATGGTAAGCCCGTCAAGCCGCTAAATTACCTTAGTAAACAGTAGTTAATCAGTCTTTATTTAAGTGAGCTGTTACTAAATAATCAGCGCCGCAGTGACCTTTCGGCGTTCGTGTACAAGCAGGTTGTACGTGCGACAGGCCGCTTCAGTGTCCATAACTTCCACGCCAATCTGTCGGTCGTAAGCCGCTTTAAGCTGGTGTGGCTCCGGGAAAATCAGCGTTGGACCGGTGCCCAGCAAAATGATTTCCGGCTGCGTATCCAGTACGGCTTGCCAGTGATCGGACTCGATTTGGTTGACGTGACTGACCGGCCAGGTCACCACCGTGTCAGCGTTCAATATAAAGCTGGACGTAATGACATCTTCGTCTACACGAATGGCGCCCGAATCGATGCCGGTGATGAGGCGAGCGTTTTCGGTATTGTCCTTAATAAATTGCATGTGCTTCAACAGTTGTCGCAATAAGTGAGCCCAACGCTACCGCGCCAGAAGGGTTCTAATCAAGTATTGGATCAGACCAAACCGGTAAACGTAAAGCTCCGGGTCCCATGATCGGTAAAATCGCTCCGGGCGGGGCTGGATGATCGCGTCGCAAGTCGCTACCAACAGGATTGTTCCGACTTCGTTTGCTCAAATACACCGAGCGGTGCGCCCGTTTTTCGAATCAGAAGGTGAACCTGAGCCCGCGACAAAATGATAAACTTCGCCACAACCTCCACATGGTTTTTGAACCGTAATTTTTCGGGCGGGGCCTCAGCTTACTTTATACTCCAGACCGGTTTTGCCGTCGTCCGGAATCTTCAGCATGGGAAGAAAAAATAGCGATGTTAATTCCATCGATAGTTCGGCGCGATTACTGTAACGAAACCTATGAGTCAGCAACTCATGCAGGACTGGATGAGCTGATAGCGCGTTTGGTGGCGGCGCGAGTGTCGAACGCTGAGGCCGATTTTGGCGCGCTAATGAGTCCGTCGCTGCGGCATCTTGATCACCCTTCAACGCTGCCGGATATTGATAGAGCGTGCCTGCGTTTGGCCCGCGCCGTTGAAAACCGTGAAAAAATTGGCGTGGTGACCGACTACGACGTGGATGGTATTACGTCACACACGCTGCTCAGAGAGTCTTTGGTGGACGACTTTGGCGTTGACGATGAACTCATTAGCGGATTTATCGGTCATCGTCTGACCGAAGGTTATGGGCTTAGTGATCCAGTGTGCGAGCGAGTGCTGGCCGTAGGGCCGGCCGTGGTGATTACCGCTGACTGCGGCAGTTCCGACGAGCCGCGCATTGAACGTCTGAAAGCGGCCGGTATTGACGTCATTGTGACGGATCACCACGGCATACCGGCGGCGGGCGTGCCCGCTTCTGCTTATGCCACGGTGAGTCCGGCCCGCGCTGAGTGTCAGTACCCCGATCACGCCATCGCCGGTTGCACGGTGGCCTGGCTGCTGATGTGTCATTTGCGTCAGTTGTTGATTGACCGTGGACTGCTCGCAGTGACTGCGCCAAAGCTCACTCGCCATCTGGATCTTGTAAGTCTCGGTACCGTGGCGGATGCGGTTAGTTTGTTTAGCCATAACAATCGGGCGCTTGTAGCAGCAGGTCTCGAAGTACTCAATCGACGCACAAGGCCATGTTGGCAGGCACTTGCCGAATTGCTGTCGAAGGGAACAGAAGCGTTCAAGGTAGATGATCTTGGTTTTCAGATAGGTCCCCGCATTAACGCGCGTGGTCGTATGGAGGACCCATTTGCGGCGTGGCACTTTCTTGCCGCAACCAATCTGCAGGAAGCACGTTCCTGGCTTCAGGAACTGGATGACAACAATCAAGAGAGGCGCGAAACTGAAAAACGCATGGTGGTGTCAGCGCGAGAGCGTGTGGCCGAATCGCTTGTTAAGACCGACCAGGTTGTGGTGGTGTATGACGACACGTTTCACGCGGGCGTACAGGGCATTGTGGCGTCGCGTCTGCTCGAGAGTTTTGGTCGGGTGACGTGTGTCTGCAGCCCTGGCAGCGAGCCGGGGCTCGTGAGTGGCTCGTTGCGCTCCGTGCCTGGCGTAGACGTCGGAGCTGCTTTGAAAGAGGTAGATGAATCGCATCCGGGCCTGCTAGCGCGCTTTGGCGGTCACCCGGCGGCGGCTGGCGTGTCGTTTGAGCGCGATCAGCTGGAGGCCTTTCGTACGGCGTTGTCCGCCGCAGTAGCCAATCAAATAGGTGACGTAAGATTACAGCCCGTTATTTTGACCGATGGTAGTCTTAGCGAAAGCAATCTGAGTTTTTCCGGCTGGCAAAGCCTGCAAACGCTGGCGCCGTTCGGGCGCGGCTTTGACAAGCCTATGTTCGACGGTGAGTTTGAGCTGACGGGTGTGCGAGCGGTGGGCGGGGATCCGATACATCTGTCTTTAAATTTAAGTTCTGGTCGTACCCGACTCCGTGGTATCTGGTTTAACGCGTTGCCTGGCGCAGGCGCTGAATGGCCGATCAAAAACGGCGATCGCATTCGCTGCGTGTTTGAATTGGAGCCTGATACCTATCGTGGTGGCAGCGCCATGCAGTTAATGGTGCGGTACGCGGCTCCGGTATAATCCGCTATTTCGTTTATCGAGCGCGTCATTGCGAGCGCAAAGCGCGCGGCAATCTCTGGACGTTACCTTGGTCTGTCTTGTTTGGCTCGTAGCATTCGGACGGGGATTACCACACCCGCTACGCGGATTCGCAATGACGGGATCCAAAAAATCGAGCGCGTCATTGCGAGCGCAAAGCGCGCGGCAATCTCTTGAACTTACCAGGCCTGTCTTGTTTGGCTTGTAGCATTCGGACGGGGATTGCCACACCCGCTGTGCGGGTTCGCAATGACAATGATGCGGCCAAAGCCAAGAGAGTTATCGGCGTCCCAGTTTCAGAACTACGCGTCGATTAATGGCTCGACCGGCCGCTGAGTTATTGCTGGCGATAGGGTTTTGCTCACCGTAGCCGCGAGCGCTCAGGCGCGAACGGTTGATTCCGATGGTTTCAAGGTAGCGTCTCACAGCTTCGGCGCGCTGTTGGCTCAGCTTACGGTTGCTTCCGGCGTCTCCCTGACTGTCTGTGTAGCCCGCCACCTCAATTCTCAGGTCAGGGTATTTTTCCAGCGTGTTTGCTGCCCTGTCCAATACGGCGCGGGCGCGTCGGTTAAGTGTGGATGACCCCTGAGCGAACTTGAGGCCAGGCAGCTGCAGCGCGTCGCCGAGTGGGCAGCCTGTCGCGTCGACGTTTACGCCCTTGTCTGTATTTGGACAGGCGTCGCGAAAATCGACGACCTGGTCACCGTCACTATCGTGCGCGCAGCCGCGAATGTTGGCGGCTACTCCAGTCGTGCTGTCAGGGCACTCATCGTGATGATCCACAACACCGTCACCATCGCTGTCAAATTCGCAGCCTCGTGCATCCACACTTGCCGAGGCGTTTGAGCTTGGGCATTGGTCAGCACGATTGCTGACACCGTCACCGTCTGAGTCGCTGGCGGCCATAGCTGCAGGCGAGATGGCTAGCAGGATAAGCAGCGATAGCGTGGCCAATCGCTCGGAGAAGCAGGCGAGAGCGTGATGGTGGGCGTCTTTAAATTGGGTCATTTGTTCGTATCCTGTGGTCTATGTGCATGTTACCATTGCGCGCTTTTAAATGATTCGCCCTTATGCGTGGACGCGACGCAACGAATTTCTGCACGATGGACGTAGAACATGAGCCTTGAAACCAATCCGTTAAAACTTTCCATCAAGGACCTCACCGAGCGCACCGCAGCGCTGAGGGGGTACCTTTGACTTTGAGACCAAACAAGAACGTTTGACGGAGGTTGAGCGCGAGCTTGAAGTCCCCGAAGTATGGAACGATCAGGCCCGGGCGCAAGAGCTCGGACGCGAGCGTGTTTTTCTGTCCGAAATCGTCGACACTATCTCGTCTCTCGACGCACGTCTCAATGATGCCGCCGAACTTCTGGAAATGGCTGCTGAGGAAGACGACGCCGACACCGTCTCGGAACTCGAAAGCGACATTGGCTCAATGCAGTCGCAAATTGAAAAACTGGAATTTCAGCGCATGTTTTCGGGCGAAATGGACCCGAGCTCGGCGTTCGTCGATATTCAAAGTGGTTCAGGTGGAACAGAAGCTCAGGACTGGGCTGAAATGCTCCTGCGTATGTATCTGCGCTGGTGTGAGACCCATGAGTTTAAAGCCGAACTTATTGAAGCTTCGGCGGGTGACGTTGCAGGAATAAAGAGTGCCACGATTCGGGTGGAGGGGGGCTACGCATTCGGTTGGCTGCGTACGGAAACCGGAGTCCACCGCCTCGTTCGTAAATCGCCGTTCGATTCCGGGAACCGCCGGCACACATCGTTTGCGGCGGTGTTTGTTTCACCTGAAGTAGACGACAACATCGACATCGATATTAATCCGGCTGATTTGCGCATTGACGTCTACCGGGCCAGCGGTGCGGGCGGTCAGCACGTCAACCGAACCGAGTCAGCGGTGCGAATTACGCACAACCCGACAGGTACCGTGGTGCAGTGTCAGAACGATCGTTCGCAGCACAAAAACAAAGCAACGGCCATGAAACAGTTGAAAGCAAAGCTGTACGAGCTTGAAATCCAGTCCCGAAATTCGGAGGCTCAACAGGTTGAAGATGCCAAGTCCGACATTGGCTGGGGTAGTCAAATTCGATCGTACGTACTTGACCAGTCGCGTATCAAAGATTTGCGCACCGGGGTTGAAACCGGTAACACTCAAGCGGTGCTCGATGGTGATTTGGATAAATTCATCGAGGCGAGTTTGAAGCAAGGGCTTTAAGATTCTGACACGGCGAGAGCTGGGACCTGCTACCAAAGTTGAGGCAACTGCCACGCTTACGCGTTTAGCATAGAAACATTAGCGCAAAAGGGCGTGGTCTTAACTAACACGTTTTCTATTTTTATTTCTATTTTAATTTTTCATAGTGAATCATCATGACAGCACCAGAAGAAAACCGTCTGATCGCAGAACGTCGTAGTAAGCTTAACGAACTGCGCGAGCAAGGCATTGCCTATCCAAATGATTTTCGTCGCGACGCAGTTGCGGGCCAGCTTCACGCGACTTATGAAGAGCACAGCAAAGAAGCGCTCGAAGAGTTGAACGTCGAAGTGCACGTTGCGGGCCGCATGATGGCCAAGCGCATCATGGGCAAGAGTAGTTTTGCGGAACTTAAAGATGGCAGTGGTCGCATCCAGGTGTTCGCGTCGCCCAAGCGCATGCCGGAAGAGGTCTACGAGAACTTCAAGAAATGGGATGTCGGCGATATCGTGGCGGCTTCGGGTACGTTGTTTAAAACCCGCACGGGTGAATTAACGATTAACGTAACCGAGCTTCGGTTGCTCACCAAGTCACTGCGTCCGCTTCCCGAGAAATTTCACGGCATCAGTGACACCGAGCTTCGCTATCGCCAGCGCTACGTCGATTTGATCATGAACGACGACAGTCGCGCGGTGTTTTCCAAACGCAGTCGTCTCATTACCCATACCCGCTCCTTTCTCGAGTCGTTGGGCTTTATGGAAGTTGAGACGCCTATGATGCACACCATTGCTGGAGGCGCCGCGGCCAAGCCGTTCGTTACGCATCACAATGCGCTCGACATGCCGTTGTTTCTGCGCGTTGCACCAGAGCTTTATCTCAAGCGACTGGTTGTGGGTGGCATTGAGCGGGTTTACGAGATTAACCGCAACTTCCGTAACGAAGGTCTGTCGACGCGGCACAATCCCGAGTTCACCATGTTGGAATTGTACTGGGCTTACGCCGACTTCAACGACCTTATGAACCTGGTTGAGACCCTGTTTCGCGGACTGGCAGATACGTTATGTAATACCCAACAAATTGAGTATCAGGGTGAGAGCATCGACTTCGCACCGGCGTTTGAACGGCTGACGGTAGAAGAAGCGATTGTTCGGTACAACGACGACGTCGACGCGAGCCGTCTTCGTGAGCGCGACTACTTGCTGGGCATGTGCAAACAGCTGGGGATTCCAGTTGAGAAGCACTATGGCGAAGGCAAATTGCAAATTGAGATTTTTGAAAAGACCGCTGAAGAAAAGCTCATGAAGCCCACGTTCATCACTGAGTATCCTACAGAGGTGTCGCCGCTCTCGCGTCGCAACGATAACGATCCTTTCATTACCGATCGGTTTGAGTTTTTTGTGACCGGACGCGAGCTGGCCAATGGTTTCTCCGAGCTTAACGACTCCGAAGATCAGGCCGAACGCTTTGCCGAGCAAATGCGCAGTAAGGACGCCGGCGACGACGAAGCTATGCCATACGATCACGACTACGTTCGTGCACTAGAGTACGGCATGCCCCCAACGGCGGGACTCGGCATTGGCATCGACCGCACGATTATGTTGTTCGCGGACGTGGCCTCTATTCGCGATGTGCTGTTGTTCCCGCACATGCGTCCGGAGGACTTTGGGTAGTCTTCGGCGGGCTGCAGTCTTGATGGTGAGGGAGTCTTGCCTTTGCCGACCCGCGTAGCGGATGTGGCAATCTCTATGCGAATGCTTCGAGCTAAAAAAGGACATAGTGGCGTTGAGAGATTGCCGCGCGCTTCGCGCTCGCAATGACGGAATACTTCGCGCTCGTAATGGCCCTGCGGCAAAGACTCAATATTTACGCTCGCTGTAACACGGCCAATGTTTAAGACTGATCTCAGGCTTCAGCCGCTCTAAACTTCATAATGCAGGTTCCACTGCCTTAACGTCGCTCCATGACAACCCAGGGTTGCTTCGGGTGAATAAGCACTCTCTTTTACCACGGCGAGTACGGCCAGCTGACCGTCGTCGTCGAGAGCGACCTCAACTATTGAGCCTGCATTGCTTCCGGCCTCGTCTTCCACTGCGTGACCGATCTCTATGTCACTGTTTCCGTCGACCAGAAATCGTCTAAGCCGACGTTTCACGCTACCGCGATGATGAACGCGCGCAATGATTTCCTGTCCCGTGTAACAACCCTTGGTCATGCTAATACCTTCCAGAATATCCAGGTTGAGCATTTGCGGTATGTACTGCAGATCGGTTGCCGTCACCGGAGGGGCAATGCCGAACAGAACATGAGCGTGTGCCCACGTCAGGTCGCGAGGGTCCGCTTCTGCTTCGCCGGCGTCAGTTGAACCATTAGTCAGTACCCATTTAGGGTCGTTAAGTGGTAGCCAGGTTGGTCGACATACGACTATTTGATCAGAACCCAGATAGCCCTGGCCCTGAGCCGGAGCGTTGTCGGCTGTTCTCAACGAGAAGCCGGGTTGTTCAGGCCAGGGCGTGATCGTTACTTTCGACCGCATCAGGTACTTCTTAAGCGTTGTGATGACGGCCGCGGCCAGGCGATGAGCCAAAATCAGCGCATAGGCTTCCTCACCGGTTCTCAGTATGTCCATCTGGGCGATGACACGGCCTTTGGGTTCGCACAGCGCCGATAGCTGGCACTGGCCGATGGACAGCGCGGTGACGTTAGCGGTCATTTGCCCCTGCAAGAAAGTGGCGGCATCAGACCCTGCAACCTCAAGGCCGGTATAGCCAAGTGGCGTTTCAGGCGTGCTCTTTAGCGCTTCGGCGATACCAAAAGATCGCGCATGTTCGCTCGCAGTCGTCGACAGGTCGGGGGTAAATGTGATCGGTTTCATGGTTATTTGGACCGTTTTTTTGCGTAGAGGGGTTCCCGACGTAAATTTACACAAATTAGGCAGTTAGGCAATTGCTAATCGGCTTTTAAATAGTCAAAATACGGTACTTACCAAAGACCATAAAAGTAGGCCAGCGTTATGCCTGATTCCACGCCAAAATCATCTTCTGACGAAATTTTGCAGGACGAGACCAAAACGGATATTAAGAAACCGGCAAACGGGTCGAAACAGTCAGAGGGTAAAGCCGTAGAAATCGGCGGCCGTAAGGGTCTTGACCCGGTTCGATACGGCGACTGGGAGAAAGGCGGTCGCTGCATCGACTTTTGAATCTGTGCCATTTAGAGCTGGTAGCTGAGCGGAGTTTATCCGTTTGATACTATCACCTGTTAATCACTAAATACGCCGTATGCTTAGGTAATGAAGCAGCGGAATCAACCCGGAGCAAGTCTATGACAGACAATCGCCCGTTATCACCACATATGACCGTGTATCGGCCGCAACTCACATCGGTGATGTCTATTTTGCACCGTATTACTGGCGTGCTGCTGAGCATGAGCGTTCTGCTGCTGGTGCTGTGGCTTGCGGCGTTGTCGTCAGGTCCGGTTTCGTTTGCCAATGCGCAGGCGTTCACAAGCAACGTTCTCGTGCAGCTTGTCATAATGGGTGGTGTGTTCAGTTTTTTCTATCACCTGTGCAACGGCGTGCGTCACTTGTACTGGGACATGGGCAAGGGCCTTTCTATTGAGTCGGCCTATCGCAGCGGCTGGGCCGTTGTCATTGTGTCTCTGGTCTTGGCTTCAAGCGTCTTCGCCTACGCTATGTTGGGAGGTGCCGCATGAGCCGCAAAACACCTCTGGGCAACGTTAAGGGGCTGGGCTCAGCCAAATCGGGCAGCGGTCACTGGTGGAGTCAGCGCATGAGCGCGGTCGCGCTATTACCGCTTGGTCTTTGGCTTATTTTCTCAATTGCCACGCTTGTTCATAACGGCGCCAGCGACTACAACAGCTTTGCTCTTTGGGTTAGCGCGCCGTTCAACGCAATGATGCTAGTGTCCACCATATTGGTTGTTCTATACCACTCGCAGCTTGGTATCGAGGTCGTGATTGAAGACTATGCTCCCGAGGGCGTGTCTCGCATCGGCGGCCTGATGATTCAAAAATTTCTGCACCTCATCGTCGCGGTGATTGGTGTTTTTTCAGTACTTAAACTCGCATTCGGGGCCTAACCCATGTCCAGTAGTTACGAATTTGTTGACCACACATACGACGTCGTTGTCGTTGGCGCCGGCGGCGCAGGCCTGCGGGCAACTCTTGGTCTTGCGGAAGCCGGACTCAGCACGGTGTGTATTACCAAAGTGTTTCCAACTCGAAGCCACACCGTGGCGGCTCAGGGCGGAATCAGTGCCGCGCTCGGCAACATGGGTGAAGACGATTGGCGCTGGCACATGTATGACACTGTCAAAGGTTCGGACTGGCTTGGCGATCAGGACGCCATCGCGTACATGTGTCGCGAGGCTCCCTCAGCGGTTATCGAGCTTGAGCACTACGGCGTACCGTTTTCACGTACCGAAGAAGGGCGCATTTATCAGCGGCCCTTCGGCGGAATGACAACACACTTTGGTGAAGGAACAGCGGAGCGCACGTGTGCCGCCGCTGACCGAACCGGCCACGCGATGTTGCACACGCTGTATCAGCAGAGTTTGAAAAACAACGCCGAGTTTCACATTGAGTTCTTTGCCATCGACCTCATCATGGAAGACGGTGAGTGTCGTGGTGTCGTTGCTATGAACATGGCCGACGGTACGCTTCATCGCTACAGAGCACATAAAGTGATTCTGGCTACCGGCGGTTACGGGCGTGCTTATTTCTCTTGTACGTCAGCGCACACTTGCACCGGTGACGGTAATGCGATGGCCATGCGAGCAGGCGTTCCGCTTCAAGACATGGAGTTCGTGCAGTTCCATCCCACTGGTATCTATGGGGCGGGTTGTCTGATTACGGAGGGTGTTCGTGGCGAAGGCGGCATTTTGAAAAACTCCGAGAACGAACGTTTCATGGAACGCTACGCACCGAACGCCAAAGACCTGGCATCTCGTGACGTAGTCAGTCGCTCAATGACAATGGAAATACGCGAAGGTCGTGGCGTAGGTCCCGAGAGCGACCATATCTACCTTCACCTTGAGCACCTTGGTCCGGACGTTATTAACGAGCGCTTGCCGGGCATCGCCGAGACCGCCAAGATTTTCTCGGGCGTCGACGTCTCTAAAGCCCCTATTCCGGTGCTACCCACCGTGCACTACAACATGGGCGGTATTCCAACGCTGTACAACGGCGACGTTGTGACGTCGCGTGACGGTAATCCTGACAGCGTGGTGCGAGGCCTAATGGCCGTTGGCGAGGCGGCCTGTGTCTCAGTGCACGGTGCTAACCGTTTGGGTTCAAATTCGCTGCTTGATCTCGTCGTCTTTGGTCGTGCCGCTGCACGCCACTGTAAGGAAACGGTAAAACCGAACCAACGACATCGTCCTCTCGCGGAGAACGCTGGGGATGTTGCGGTTGCTCGACTCGACAAATTGCGGCACGCGAGTGGCGGTACGTCTACGTCGGTCATTCGCCTCGATATGCAAAAGACAATGCAAAATCACGCGGCTGTGTTCCGTACTCAAGAGTCACTGGACGAAGGCGTTGAAAAAATGGGCGCTGTTTTTGAGAAGTTTACCGACGTGAACGTTTCGGACCGCTCAATGATTTGGAACACTGATCTGATCGAAACGCTGGAGTTGGACAACCTGCTTGGGCAGGCAACGGCTACTGTCGCGTCAGCGGCAAATAGGAAAGAGAGTCGCGGTGCCCAGGCGCGCGAGGACTTTCCGGACCGCGATGACGAAAACTGGATGAAGCACACGCTGTCGTGGGTCGACGACGCCGGCAACGTGCGTTTTGACTATCGCCCTGTGCATATGGAAACGGATACCGACGCGGTCGATACCATTCCACCGAAAGCACGCGTTTACTAAACAACCTATTGGTTTAACGAGGCAAACCCATGGCTGAATTTCGCCTACCTGTAAATTCCCGCATGACTAAGGGCAAGACATTTCCTGCCACCACGCAGGGGCGCGTGCGTACCTTCCGTGTGTATCGCTACGATCCGGACAGCGGCGCCAATCCGCGCATTGATTCGTACGAAATCGATCTGGATACGTGCGGACCAATGGTGCTTGATGCGCTGATCAAAATTAAAAACGACGTGGACTCGTCGCTGACGTTCCGTCGGTCGTGTCGTGAAGGCATCTGTGGATCTTGTGCTATGAACATCGACGGCGTTAACACGCTGGCGTGCACCAAGGATCTGGATGAAATCAAAGGCGATATTAAAATTTATCCGCTGCCCCACATGCGCGTTATTAAAGACCTTGTGCCGGACATGACTCACTTCTACGCGCAGTACGCGTCAATTCAACCGTGGCTTAAGTCTGACACGCCTGCGCCACCTGATCGCGAGCGCTTTCAGGCGAAAGAAGATCAGCAGCTCATTGACGAACCTTCGGCGTGTATCTTGTGCGCGTGTTGCTCAACAAGTTGCCCAAGCTACTGGTGGAACAGTGACCGCTATCTTGGGCCTGCCATCTTGCTTCAGGCGTATCGCTGGATAGTCGATACCCGAGATGAGGCAACCGGTGATCGTCTTGATAATCTCGAAGATCCGTTCCGGTTATATCGCTGCCACACCATCATGAATTGCACCAACACATGTCCTAAAGGACTGAACCCGGCCAAGGCCATTGCCGAGACTAAAAAGCTTATTAGTGCGCGAGGCGGGCACTAACGTGCCCGATCACCAGCCGGGTTGCGCAGCGACTTGGACCTAGACGACGACATAAGCCCACTTAAACTCGGGCGACTCAAATGGCGCTGCCGCCGCGGCATGCGCGAGCTCGACAAGGTGACTGAAGGTTATCTGGACGAGTTTTACGTGGCCGCTTCTGCGCAAGAGCGGGCGGCCTTTGAGCGTTTACTGGAGCTTCCCGACCCGCAGCTTTTGGCCCTTATGTTTAAACACGAAACCGCCGAAGACAGCATTATGGAAGATGTCCTGGCAAAAATGCGACAACGCTGAATCGTATTCTCTTAGTGTTCCAGCTCTGGTAACACTCACTCTGGGAGCGCTACACCTGTGGTTAGGGCTAAGCGTTCTAGTGCTGGAACTGCCCTCCGAGGCGATCGCGATGCTTTGGCTATTGCTCCTCCGCTCCTGGATACGCGTCCGGCGTAACGCTCATTTAGCCGGGTCTTTGGCGCTCTCATTAGACGCTCGGGATCGTCTTCTGGTCAACGAAGTTTCTCGTACGAATAGATGCAAACCCGATCCGGATCGTGAAAGGGCGTGGTCAACTATCTGCACTCAAAATGGAACTAATGAGGCGAGCCGAAATCTTCTATACGTCGACGGTGTGCGTACGCAGCACCAGGGTCACACTCGCGAGCAACAGTACACCTGTTGTCGTAGTGTGAAGATGCCGGGCTGTATCTACATGGATTTGCTCGACGACTACGGCAAGCGTCTGGAAATCTTGATTTTTTACCGATATCATCAGCGCGAGTTTTACCTGCGTCTACTACGCCACTTGGCCATTAAATAGAACCGGGCTACGAGACGTTTCGTGCTTTGAACGCCTCAGAAACAACTTATAATTCTTACTAAATTTGGAACCTGGTTTGAACTTGAAAATAAACTCCCGGAACGCGAACTTTTATCGTAACAACGAGTCTATCGTTGTGGCAGTAGGTTTGCTGCGAACACCGGTGTTACGGCATGAGTGAACGCGCTAACGACCAGCTGCTGGTAGAGCGGGTACAACAGGGCGACAAAAAGGCTTTTGACATACTGGTGCTGAAGTACCAGCACAAAATTGTCAATCTGGTCATGCGTTATGTGCGCGACCAGGCCGAAGCACTAGATATCACCCAGGAAGCGTTCATCAAAGCTTATCGAGCACTTCCGAAGTTTCGCGGCGACAGTGCGTTTTACACGTGGCTTTATCGCATAGCGATTAACACCGCCAAGAATTTTTTGGTGGCCGCTAAACGGCGACCACTTGATTACGATCTGGATTTGCAGGATCCGGAGCAGTACGACATGCAGGCTCGACTAAAGGAAACAGATACTCCGGAAGGGCTTTTGCTCACGGAGGAGATTCGGGAGACTGTTACGGAAGCGATTGACGCGCTGCCTGAAGACCTGCGCACCGCAATTCTCCTAAGAGAAATGGAAGGTATGAGTTACGAAGAAATTGCAGAGACAATGGAGTGCCCGGTGGGCACCGTGCGGTCTCGCATATTCCGGGCACGTGAAGCGGTTGATAAACGCTTGCGGCCTATTTTGGCAGGAGGACTGGGTAAGTGACCGACCAGCTACAAGAACAACTATCGGCTTTTATCGATAACGAATTAACCGAAGAAGAGGGTTCACTCTTTGTACGACGTCTGACAAAAGACGACGAATTCAAAGCAGGTGTTAGCCGTTTTGCTCTAATTGGCGAGGCCATGCGCGGTGAATTGCTCGCTGCAGACGTGCAGTTGAGCCAGCGAATTCAGACCGCCCTTGCGGATGAATCAACGGCTGTTTCGGCAGACACCGTGAACGCCACTTCTTCGTGGCCAGCCTGGCTACGTCCCGTTAGCGGCTTAGCCGTGGCGGCGACCGTTGCGGCTGTTGCCGTTTTGTCTATGCAAGGGTTCGACGGTCCGGACAACACTGAGTTTCCGGCTAACACCGTTGCGGATATCACGGCCAAAGAGGGTGTGGCTCTGCTTCCCGTCGACGTGCCTCGTCTTAAGCTGCCTGCGGTTCGTCCTGTGTCGGTCGTGCCTCAAAGCCGCATGGATCAATATTTGCTCCGTCATCGTGAATACGCGAACGGCTTTGGACGTCAGTCCGTCATGGGCATTCGCGATATGGGTGGCTACACAGTGGCGCCGGTACCGGCCCGCACAGATCAACCAGTCCCTGCCGATAGCGAGTGATATTAATGGAGCTGACGCGTACAACCGGCCGAGTGGCAGCCGCTGTGTTGCTGTCAGCGCTGACGTTGTGCGCTCAAGCTGACGACAGGGCGCGCACCTGGCTTGAGAACATGGGGCAGGCGGTTGAACAGCTCAACTACCGCGGTACCTTTGTGCACACTTTGCACAACCAGATGGAAACGATGGAAGTCTTGCACAAGACCGAGAACGGTCGCGTGTACGAGCGCATGACGTCGCAATCCGGTGCCGCTCGCGAGTTCTTGCGTCAGGGCGAAGAAATACAGTGCATTCTCGACGCGCGCAAAGAAGTCATGGTGGATCTTTGGAGCGACAAGAATCCACTTATGTCCTCTCTACCTCGCTACACCGACAAGCTCAACAAATACTACGAGTTTGAGATTATAGAAGAAGCCAAGTTGGTTGCCGGTCGGGAGACTATCGGTCTTGCGATTATCCCGCGCGACGAGTACCGCTACGGTTATCGGCTCTGGGTCGATCGCGAAACGGCTATGCCTCTCCTGTGCGATTCCGTCGATCGTGACGGACAGCTGATAGAAACTCTTCAGTTCACAGCGATCGAATACAATCCCAAGTTCAGTCCGACAGCGTTCGATTCGACTTTGAATACTCAGGATTTTAACTGGATCAAACCTTCGAAAGAATCCTCTCCTGAACGTTTAAGCAATACCACCTGGCACGCGGCTGATATGCCCAGCGGCTTTTCTTTGTCGGTGTCCAGCGTGGAAGACAACGGCGAGACGCGCGTAGAGCACCACGTTTACTCGGACGGCCTGGCTACCGTTTCGGTGTTCGCAGAGCAACGTGAGCCTGGGCAGGCTGTTATGCGTGGTGCAGCTCGAATGGGTGTGACCAATGCCTTTGGTCGTTTGGAAGGCGACGTGCAAATAACCGTCGTGGGCGAAGTACCGCCGACAACCGTCAAGTTCATTGGCAACAGCTTTCAGCCTGTAAAATAGCTGCCCAGGTCACGCACGTTACTTACATCGAAGCTGCGCTGCATTAAGCCTCTTGTGTTTCCTCACTTGACTCACTGAGCAATTGTCGTTGCAATACGCCTATGTTATTCGAATGCGCCACAATTACGTCAATTTCGACGGACCGTCTTATGGTCCAAAGTATTCGTGGAAGCGCGTGTGAACGCTGCGCGCGCGGTGAAGGTTGCGGTGGAGGGGTTATTGGCAAGCTGGTCTACCGAAAGCAGCCTGCACTTGATGTTGCCGTTGCCAACGCCGGCGAATTTGAAGTGGGGCAAACGGTGGAATTGTCGATCGAACCGGGTCGGCTACTGCAGTTGGCGGCCCTGATTTATTTGATTCCTTTGGCGGCCGTTTTGTCTGGTGCCGTTATTGGACATTTTCTCTTCGCTACCAACACTGGCGCCCTGGCTGGAACGGTGGGTGGGTTGTTTGGCGCGCTGTGGTTTATGCGACGGCGATTGGGGCCCGTATTGGAGGATTCGTTGCGACCAACTGTGCGTTCAGAAGAGGTGTCTTTCTGATGTCCAAGACATTCACGGTCTACAGCCGGCGAGGGTGTCAGGCCTGTGAAGACATGATTGCCGAGCTTGAGTTTTCACCTGAACTGAAGGGAATTGCGCTGGAGGTTGTCGACGTCGATGCCGACGCGGAACTTGCGCAGAAATACGGCTGGCACGTTCCGGTTCTGCTGCTAAATGGCTCTGAGGTGTGCCGACACACGCTGGATATGGAAAAACTTCACGTCAGCCTCGCCCAGCAGGGTTAAATTGCGTACTTAACCGAGCCGTTGCGTATATAATGCAGCCGCCCACTGCTGCCTATCTAAGCTCTTAATTCCATGCAAAATATTCGAAATTTTTCCATCATCGCTCACATTGACCACGGTAAGTCCACGCTGGCTGATCGATTTATTCAAACCTGTGGTGGTCTCAGCGAGCGCGAGATGTCCGAACAGGTCCTCGATAGTATGGATCTCGAACGAGAGCGGGGCATTACGATCAAGGCACAGAGCGTGTCGCTCAACTATCGAGCGCGTGACGGCCAGGACTACATGCTCAACTTCATTGACACCCCCGGACACGTCGACTTCTCTTACGAAGTATCCCGATCATTGGCGGCCTGCGAGGGCGCGCTGTTGGTGGTTGATGCAGCTCAGGGCGTTGAGGCCCAAAGTGTCGCAAACTGCTACACCGCTATAGATCAGGGGCTGGAAGTTATTCCGGTTCTCAACAAAATCGACTTGCCGGCAGCTGACGTTGACCGGGTCGTAAATGAGATCGAAGAGATTATTGGCATCGATGCTACAGAGGCATTGCACGTCAGTGCAAAAACGGGCATCGGCATTGAAGACTTGCTCGAACAGCTGGTAAACAATATTCCGGCCCCGAAAGGCGATCCGGATGCGGCGCTTCAAGCGCTTATCGTCGACTCCTGGTTTGATAACTATGTCGGTGTCGTATCGCTGATTCGCGTGGTTAACGGTACGCTCAAGAAGGGTGAGAAATTCCGGGTGATGTCTTCAGGACGTGACTACTTTGCAGATCGGGTCGGTATTTTCTCTCCCAAGATGGTCGATCAGACTGAACTAGGCTGCGGCGAAGTAGGGTTCCTGATTTCCAGCATCAAAGAGATACACGGCGCTCCAGTGGGCGATACCATCACTACGGAACGTAAACCGTCGTTGGAACCACTGCCAGGTTTCGAATCGGTTAAGCCGCGCGTTTTTGCAGGCGTCTTTCCGATTAGCACGGACGACTACGCCAATTTCCGTGAAGCACTAGAGAAACTAAAACTTAATGACGCTGCGATGTTTTTCGAGCCTGAAACGTCAGCTGCGCTTGGCCTCGGCTTTCGCTGCGGTTTTCTTGGCATGCTGCACATGGAAATTGTGCAGGAGAGGCTAGAGCGCGAATACAACCTCGAGCTCATTACCACCGCGCCGACGGTAGTTTACGAAGTCCTCAAAACGGATGGCAGCGTTATTCAAATAGATAACCCCGCCGATTTGCCAGAGTCGAATTACGTTGACGAGATTCGCGAACCCATTATCACCGCAACCATTCTTTTGCCCGAGGAATTTGTTGGGGCCGTGATGAAGCTGTGTATTGAGAAACGGGGCGTGCAGAAGAAAATGCAGTACCTGGGTAAGCAGGTCAGTCTTGAGTACGAGTTGCCCATGGCCGAAGTGGTGCTCGATTTCTTTGACCGGCTAAAGTCTTCCAGCCGTGGTTTTGCCTCGTTTGAATATTCTTTTGCGCGCTTTGAAGTCGGTTCGCTGGCGCGGCTCGATGTGCTAATCAACGGTGATCGCGTCGATGCGCTGTCTGTGATTGTGCACAGGGAAAACGCACGTAATCGAGGGCGTGATCTGGTTGAACGCTTACGGGAAATTATTCCGCGACAAATGTTCGACGTAGCTATTCAGGCGGCAACGGGTTCGCAGATTATTGCCCGCTCAACGGTCAAGGCGTTACGCAAGAACGTTACGGCGAAGTGCTACGGCGGCGATATTTCGCGCAAACGCAAACTGCTTGAGAAACAAAAAGCCGGTAAGAAACGTATGAAACAGGTGGGTTCGGTTGTCATTCCTCAAGAAGCCTTTCTTGCCGTTCTGAAATCGACCAAGTAACTCGTATGGGTTTTTCCTGGCTACTGCTGATTACCTGTATTACCTGCGGTACGTTTTGGCTAGGCTGGAAGTATCAGGTCAGGAACCTCTCGATAGCGATGCCGCTGTGGGTAGACTTGAGCCGGACGATATTTCTGGTTTTTCTGTTCTTATTGCTGGCTCGCTCATTCGTACTTGAGCCGTATCGTGTGCCCTCCGAGTCGATGATGCCAACGCTTCTCAGCGGTGACTATATTGTCGTGCAGAAGTTCTGTTATGGATTGCGCTGGCCAATTTTAAACAGTGAATTTCTATCGACCGGGCTTCCGCAGCGAGGAGATGTGATTGCCTTTCGCAAACCGGGAGACGAGTCTCAACACTACGTAAAACGCGTTATTGGACTGCCCGGAGATCGCTTGTTTTACCGTAACAAAGTTTTGCGCATTAACGGCGAGAACGTCAGTTTAACCTTCGTAGACGACGTGAACGGTGAATCGGGTGATGGTCAGATTGAAGCGCTTGAACAGATTGGTACGAACAAGCACCGCGTGATTCATCAGGTTTTGGCGTCTCCCGGCACCGGCGAATTTGAAAAAACGATTCCTGAGGCGCACTATTTTGTATTGGGTGATAATCGTGACAACAGTCAAGATAGCCGTGACCCGCAGGTAGGGCTTGTGCCTTACGCCAATCTCGTGGGTAAAGCCAGTCGAGTCTGGATGAACTGGCACGAGTTGTCCCGCGCGGGCACCAAAATTCAGTGAGGAGAAGATTGCAATGAAGCACAAACAGCAAGGCATGACCTTTATCGGATGGATTGGCACTATTGCTGTCATACTTATATTCGCGCTAGCGACCATGAGGCTGGTGCCGGTTTATTTGCAGTATATGAAAATAGCCAATGTGATTCGGGATGCTCCGGAACGAATGCGAGATGGCAACGCGACGCCAAAAATGATTCGAGCCTATATCGACAAACGGTTCGACGTCGAAGCCATTACGGTTATTGAGACCAACGACATCGAAATCGGTCGCAAGAACGATACCTACATCGTAAAAGCTGAGTACGATCACGAAGTGCCGTTTGTCGGCAACGTGAACTTTTTGGTTAACTTTAAAACAGAGTCTACGGTAAGGCGTTGATTAAACCGGCTGACAAGTTAGCGCAAAAACTGGGGCTGGAGTTTGATCGTGCAGAACTGCTGCGCTCTGCCCTTACGCACCGTAGCGTGGGTTCTGATAACAACGAACGGCTAGAGTTTCTGGGCGACGCAATTTTAGGGTTCGTTATTGCTTCAAGAATCTTTGATGCGAAAGACCAGGCGGCAGAAGGGGATATGAGTCGGATTCGAGCCGCGCTCGTACGCAAAGAGACTCTGGCCGATATAGCCCAGCAGTGGGATATCGGCAGCTATCTAATGTTAGGCAGTGGAGAGCTCAAAAGCGGTGGGTTCCGACGAGCTTCAATACTGGCCGATTCGGTTGAAGCGCTTATAGGAGCCGTGTATCGCGATAAAGGGTTACGGGCTGCGGAGCAATTAATCGTTACGCTCTACGGCGATCGATTAACTCAGTTGGCGGTGACCACCGCGAGTAAAGATCCCAAGAGCCAACTTCAGGAGCGTTTGCAGTCTACCGGCGCCGCGCTGCCGTCCTACCACATCGTTAACGAAACCGGCCCGGCTCACAAACGTTTTTTCGAAGTCGAATGCATTCTCGCTGCGCTTGAAATTTCTGCGCTCGGGCAGGGCACCAGCCGACGCAAGGCTGAACAGGCTGCGGCAGAGGCCGTGCTTGAACTGTTGGTAGAGGAGTCCACATGAGTCAGATTACTGAACGCTGTGGCTTCGCAGCAATTGTCGGCCGTCCAAACGTAGGCAAGTCGACGTTGTTGAACCGAATATTAGGCAAGAAAATAAGCATTGTGACGCCTAAGCCACAGACTACCCGACATCGTATTCTAGGGGTAAAGGCGGTTGCCGAAACACAAATCCTGTTCGTCGACACGCCGGGACTTCAGCTAAAAGGTAAACGTGCTATTGACCGGGTTATGAATCGTAACTCTGTTCAGTCTATGAACGACGCGGACGTCGTAGTGTTCATATGTGAATTTGGTAGCTGGAAAGACCTCGACGAGAACGTGCTTCGTTCTATCAAAACGTCGGGCAGGCCCGCCTTGGCGGTGATCAATAAAATTGACAAAGCGCCGAGCCGGGTCGCGCTATTGCCTGAGTTGCAAAAGCTGTCCGAGCGTATGGAATTCGATGCGATCTTTCCTATGTCGGCACTCAGCGGCGACAACATGGGTTCGTTGGTTGAGTATCTTGGCGACAACCTGCCGGAAGGGCCTTGGCTGTACCCGGAAGACGCCGACACCGATAAAGACGACCGCTTCAGAGTAGCCGAGATAGTGCGCGAAAAACTGATGATGGAGCTGCAGCAGGAGCTGCCTTACGGGCTGGCCGTTGAGATCGAAACCTGGGAGGTGCAGGATGAACAGGTCTCGATTGCGGCCACTATTTGGCTTGACCGCGAAAGTCAAAAGCCGATTCTAATTGGCAAGAACGGTGAGCGACTTAAGAAAATTGGCACGTCGGCTCGCCGGGACGTGATCAAGCTTTTGGGTGGGCGAGTTCACCTGCAGCTTTGGGCGAAGACGCGCAAGAATTGGTCGGACGATGCTCGTCTGCTCAAATCTCTGGGCTACGAATCACAGTGAGTGACAAGCAGGCGGTTACGCTGACGCCGGGCTATCTTCTACACGCTCGGCCGTTTCGTGATTCAAGCGTAATTGGCGAATTTTTCACAGAAGAATACGGCCGTCAGGCTTTGGTGGCTCGAGGAGCGCGTCGCCCCAAGTCCAAACTCAAGGGCCAGCTGCGTCCATTTCAACGCTGCCTGATTTCATGGGTTAGCCGTGGTTCTCTCGGTACGCTGACAGCTCTGGAAGCTGATGCAGGTCGAATTTCAAAAGTTCCACGACGTGTGCTCTCTGCATACTACGTTAATGAACTGGTGATGCGTGCACTTCGCCCGGGTGACAGTCAGGCGGATGTTTTTGAGCGTTACGAACGTTTTCTGAATGAGTTGGACAGCAGCAACGAAGCGGTTGTTCTGCGTTTGTTTGAACGTGATTTGCTCACCTTTTTAGGATACGGGCTGCAGCTGACTCACATGCAAGACGGAAATCCGGTATTGGCTGACAATCACTACCATTTTGATTTTACGGAAGGCCCGTCTCTCACATCTGAAAGTTCGCTGACCTTTCCGGGCAGCAGTCTCATCGCTCTGGCCGATGGGCAGCTGACAACCGCAGCCAGTCTTTCTCACTCGAAACGTTTGCTGCGTGCAGCGCTGGAGCGACACTTGGGAGCCACGGGATCAAAAGTTCGCCAGGTTTTGGTGTCGATGGAAACGCGTCGCAAAGAGTGGCGGCAGAATGCAAGCGCTAGCGAGGATAAGTCATGATTTTTGGAATTGGTACTGATATTTTACGGACTGACCGTGTCGAGAAAACCTACGCGCAGTTCGGCGAGCGCTTTGCGAAACGTGTGTTGATGCCCAGCGAACTTGAGGGGTTTTATAAAACAAAACACCGCGTACGATTTCTGGGTATGCGTTTTGCAGCAAAAGAGGCCATTGTAAAAGCGATGGGAACCGGTTTCGCCCATGGCGTTTGGGTTCGCGACGTGGGTGTTGCACCCAATCCACTTGGACGTCCAGACGTGATTTTTTCCGAGCGCGGGCAAAAAAAATGCAGCGAACTGGGTGTCGGTGAAGGCTATCTGACCTTAAGCGATGAAGGTGGTTTTATAATTGCTAACGCGATCTTGCTCAGAGCATAGACGACGATACAACTTTACGCCACGTCCTGATACAGAGTTACCACCGCGATTGACATCGCATGACGCGATAATGAAAAAGGGGTTATGAGATGCCCGATACCTTATAAAGGCATTTTCGAACTTCGCTAAGAGATTGAGAAACATCTTTCAAAGCTATGGGTAAATAAACTTCATCACGATTTGCTGAAGTAGATTGTAATTGAAGCGCTGCTTTACGCAGTTTTGTCAGCCTGCAAATAGAAGCTGTACCGCTCAGTTTATGAGCGAAATCTTGCATCTGGGAAAAATCTGCGCCTGGCGCATCAAGGTCTTTCAGGCGTGCCGTATAGACGGCAATTTCGGTCACCAGTAATTCGAGCATCTCGTTATCCAGTTCGTTCAGAGCGGTACTTATCGAAGAGTTGTTATGCCCGCCGGGTTCCATTCCCAATTCCGCATCCGAAACTGAGTCCGCGTACTCAACCACGCCCGAGTTAAGTTTCGAGTCTGATGGCTCGCTGCGTTGAACAACCCAGTGTTCGAGACCGCCGAGGAGTTGAGATATTTTCAGCGGCTTCACCCAGTAGTCGGTCATTCCAGCTTGCATGCATTGTATATGCTGCTCGGGCACCACTGATGCTGTCATGCCGATAATCGGAATGTGCGCTGTGTTGTCCTGTTCTCTGATGCGACGAGTCGCCTCGATGCCGTCACAAACGGGCATGCGAATGTCGAGTAGAATCAGATCGTAGCTGTTCTGCGCGGTGCAAATCGCCGCTTCTGCCCCGTCAACACAGCCGTCTACAAGCGCGCCGTGTGATCTAAGAAGCTCGCTCATATAGGCACGGCCAAAGTTATCGTCGTCGGCAAGCAAGACTCGAACACCAGCGAGCTTCAGCGTGTCGTCGGTAAACGCGGAGGTATGAGAACCTTGTTCCTCCTGCACCACGTCCGAGTTATCGACCGCGCGCTGCAGGGCCTCAACAATCGCCATGGGAGAGCTATGCAGCGGTAACGCTTCGCAGCCTTGATTCAGATTGATACGGTTAATCAAGCCGAGGTTATCGGTACTTAGAAGCACAACATGAGGCGAAGCCCGGGCCGCACACATGGCGACAAGATCTTTGTCTTCGGACAAGAAATCGGTCATTTGTTTGTTATTGACGACCAGAAGCTCAGCCGTTGCGTCAGGAGTCTCGCTTTCACTTACGGTAAGGCCGCTGGTTGTTAGCAACTGCTGAAAGTAGTCACGTGCCTGTTTGTCGACACAGCCTACAAAGCCGCTCCCTTTTAACGATGTCACTGGCCCGACCTTCTCCGATCCTTTTTGCTGCATCGGCAGAGTGATAGTAAAGGTAGAACCTTCGTTCGGAGCACTTACGAGGTCGAGCGTACCGCCCATTGCTTCGGTTAATGATCGGCAAATTAACAGACCAAGACCTGTGCCGTATTCCGGGCTACGACCCGCTTGAGAAAACGCTTCAAACAGCGAGTCTATTTGCGCGCTGTTCATGCCGAGGCCTGTGTCGCTCACTTTGAGAATAATGTCGTGTCGGGTACCCAGCGTGTTGACGCTCTCAATACTGACCCGTATTGATCCGGATTCGGTGTACTTGATGGCATTGCTAACCAGATTGTTGACTACCTGACGAACTCGCAAACTGTCTCCGACCAGCAGTTGCGGTACATCGGGATCACAGAAAAAGTAGAGGTCAAATTTCTTACCGGCGGCGCCGGGTGCGAGCAGCACAAGGCAGCGATTAACTTCTTCCACTAAATTAAACGGGAGGCTTTGCAAGTCGAGTTTGTTTGCTTCAATCCGCGACAGATTTAAAATATCGTCAATGATATCCAACAGAGTATTCGCTGCTTGGAGCGTGCGCGAAATATAGCTGGCTTGTGGTTCGTCGAGAGACGCGCGTTGTAGCAACTGGAGGTGACCGATGATGCCATTCATGGGCGTGCGAATTTCATGACTGATGTTGGCAAGAAACGATGATTTGGCGAAATTGGCATCCTCAGCGCGGCGGCGAGCAAGATCCAGCTCGACGTTCTTGATCTCCATTTCTTCCAGTGTCTGTGCGACTTCTTGTGCGGCTTCCTCAACTTGGGCATTGAGCGTGTCCCGCGATTTTGCCAGAGCACGAGCCAGATGGTTGGTTGCCGACTGAAGTGTCAGCAGTTCGAGTGGACCGGTCGCCAAAACGGAGTCGCTGAAATCGACGCGTTCGAAGCGCTCGAACGCACTGATAATTGTGTCGGTTCCACTTTGCAGAGCTTTCGTATTGAGGTGCAGATTTCGCAGCGTCAGGAACAGAATCAGCAGACCGAAAAGCGTTGCACCCACGACCATAAAGGCTAGCCGTTTGAGAGCACGATCGGTGCTGATGCTGACCGTAATCTGGCCGCTGTTGACTCCCGGCGATTTGTACAAGCCCGCTGAGTGCGTCTGTCCGAATGCTCCCACATAAGAATTGTCTCTGGGCAAAGCGAGCAGCGTATCTCCGGCCGGGCCCGTAATGATGAACGTGGCATCGTATTGCTCTTCGCCCAGTTGTTTGAAGTAGTCCCGGACCTGTTTCTTCAGCAGCTCGTCGGCGGCTGGCGTATTTGAGCGCAGGTACAGTGCCTGAACCTTATCGACCGCAGCGGAGGCTCTGTCCAAAGCGCTAGACTGCAGGGCGTGAAACTGGGACCAGCCAGCGCCCAGAATAGCCGCCATGGCGAGCGCAAACAGGGCGGCCACGGCCGCGTATGCCGTGGCTCGGTAGGACTGTTTCAGTTGCCGTGTATTAAGTCTGGCCATGGCCCTAGTTTACCTGATGAGAGGCTCGTACAGAGAGCGGACGGTGTACAACAGCGTCATTCGGACGATTCTGCTAAACTTCGCGTCCCCAGAACCTAGGTGCATAAACAGTGGCCCGGAAACGAAAATCCCGATTTCAGACTCATAGAGCAATTATTGAAGATATTGCCCACGACGGTCGTGGCGTAGCCCGCGTCGAGGGCAAAACCATGTTTGTCCACGGTGCCTTGCCGGGTGAGGACGTTACCTTTACTACCTACAAGCGCAAGCGCAGCTTTGAAGAGGCGGTTACGGATGAGGTACATGAGGCGAGCCCTCTGAGGGTTGAGCCAAAATGCGCCGCGTTTGGGCTCTGCGGTGGATGCGTCTTGCAGCATCTTGATGATTCCAGGCAGCGTGATCACAAGCGTGACCACCTCAAACACGACCTTACCCATATTGGTGGCGTGACCCCTGAGCACTGGTTGGACGATCTCTCGGCTTCTCCCTGGAACTACCGCAGACGCGGTCGGTTGGGTGTTAAAGATGTTCCTGGTAAGGGTCGAGTCATGGTGGGCTTTCGAGAGCGCAAAACCCCGTACATTGCTGACATGCACCAGTGCGAAATTTTAGCCAAACCGGTTGGAACCATGTTGGAAAAACTGTCTGAAGTCATCGGCCAGCTTTCGGTGCGCAGTCGCCTGCCTCAAATAGAACTCGCGGTTGGGGACGATGCGACTGCGCTGGTACTAAGAATTCTGGATCCCATAAGTGAAAAAGATGGTTTGTTGTTACACAAGTTTGCCAGCGCGGAAAATGTCGACATTTACCTGCAGACAGGTGGCCCCAACACTGTAGCGCCTTTGTCGGAAGCGCGACCTCTCGAATACGCATTGCCTGAGTTTGATGTAACGGTGCGTTTCGAGCCGTTAGACTTTGTTCAGGTTAACGGTCCGTTGAACGCTGCCATGATCAGTCACGTGATTAAGCATAGCGAGCTGAGACCTGGTGACCGGGTCCTCGACTTGTACTGCGGTCTGGGCAATTTCTCACTTCCGCTTGCGCGCTGCGTTGACCACGTCACGGGCGTCGAGGGCGATGTGGGGTTGGTGAAAAGAGCTGAAGAGAATGCAGCGCGAAACGGTATTACCAATACCGATTTTCATGTTGCCAACCTGTTTGAGCCAGAACCGCAATGGTCTTGGTTACAAAATGACTACGATGTAGTGCTCATTGACCCGCCGCGAGCCGGTTCGCTGGAAATGTTGCCGCTCATCAGTAAATTAAAGCCCCGTGTTATTGCATACGTGTCATGTCACCCGGCTACGCTGGCTCGCGATGCGGCCGAGTTGGTGAAAGAGTACGGTTACGTTCTGAGTAAAGCTGGCATCATGGACATGTTTCCCCACACCGGGCACGTTGAATCGGTAGCGATATTTGTCCGCGCCTAATGCTGCAACAGAGCGCGAGGTTTGCGTTGTAATAGAAACCCAGACTTTGCTGTGTTTGGAGCATGGTTGTTGTGTCCGTTCGTTTCCTGTCTCCACCGCAGCTCTGGGTACCGGACAGCAAAGTGGCAGCAATCAAACGCCGTTGGGCGCGCATATTATTCGTGCCAAAATCGGTGGTGACCAACCACAAGGGGCCGTCTTTACAGGGCGCAGGCCGACCGGAGAAATTTGGTCTCCACAACTACACGCCCAGCATCCGGAGCGTGACTGGATTCTTACGCGCATACTCTGGCTAAGTGGAACGGAGCCTGGGCACAATCGACTGGGAGAGGTCGACACAATGCGTCGCTACATTTACATTCACGGCACGCCTGAGTGTGAACCACTGGGAGAGCCTGCGTCGCACGGTTGTGTGCGAATGCATAGCGCTGACTTGATGTGGCTGTTTGACTGGGTCGCAGTGGGAACGCCGGTCTCTCTTTCTGCGCACGAAGCGTGTAAACGAACTGACAAACCACTTTAAAACACTAGTTTAAGAGGCCTGATCCTATGCCCGGACCGATAATGATAGATGTCGAAGGTCTATCTCTGGAGCCGCGAGACCGCGAGGTGCTTGAGCACCCGTTAACCGGCGGCGTCATATTGTTCGCGCGAAACTATTCGTCCAGGACTCAGGTCAAGGCGTTGATTGAAGAAATTCGACACATTGCCCCGAAGCTGATTATAGCGGTCGACCAGGAAGGGGGCCGGGTACAGCGCTTTCGAGACGAATTCACGCGCATCCCACCTATGCGTATATTCGGTCAGCTTTATGCGCAGTCTCCGCACGCTGCCGTTCAGCGTGCCGAGGACTGTGGCTGGGTGCTTGGAAGCGAGCTGCGAGAGGTTGGAGTCGACTTGAACTTTGCGCCTGTAGTCGACCTTGACTACGGTATGAGCGATGTTATTGGTGATCGGGCCTTTTCATCTAATGCAGACGCCGTGATTGAACTGGCTGCCGCACTTATGGGCGGTTTGCACAGTGCGGGCATCTCATCTTGTATCAAGCATTTTCCGGGGCACGGTTTTGTCGCCGCCGACTCTCATTTGGAGTTACCGGTAGACAACCGCAACCGGGCCGAACTCGATGTTGATCTAAAGCCATTCAAAAAACTGTTGTCGGCGCGGTCGGTCATGACGGCGCACTTGGTCGCTTCTTGTGAGGACAACGAGCTGGTGAGCTTCTCGAAGCGTTGGGTGAGTGATATTTTACGCCGCGACCTAGGTTATAAAGGGGTGATCTTCAGTGACGATTTATCCATGAAAGGCGCCGACTGTGACGGTGGAATTCACGCTAAAGTCGAGCGCGCTTTGGCTGCTGGCTGCGAGTTTTTACCCGTCTGCAATGACCGGGAAGCCGTGTTGGAATTATATGACGGGGTGTCAGAGCTAAATGGCTCACCGCGGATATCAAGCCTGTTGGCGACATCGATGCCCGCACACTATAAAACGACGAAGCGATACGCAGCTTTTCAAGAATTTTTATCAACTACAGATCAGGACCAACATGGCGGATAATCGACTTTTGACTCCCGGGGAATACGCGACCGTTGCCGCTAATTCCGACGTGTTGCTGACGCGTGACGAAATTGAGTCGGCCTATCATTCGCTCGCCGTGCAGCTGGACAAACGCTTTGAAGGCACGCTGCCCGTGATTCTTCCTGTGATGATGGGTGGGCTCATACCGGCGGTCGGAATTCTTCGCCACCTCAGCATTCCCCATCGTCTGGATTACGTTCATACCAGCCGCTACGGCCACGCCGAGGCTGGTGGAGAACTAAACTGGAAAGTACCGCCTTCTTCTACGTTGATTGACCAAGACGTAGTCGTCGTTGACGACATTTTTGATCAGGGCACGACGCTTGCGGCTGTCGTGGGCAAATTGCGAGAACTACCGGTGGCCTCTGTGACTACGGTAGTGCTGGCGCGCAAGATTCATGATCGTGTACTGACCTCGTTGCGCCCCGATTTAATTGGCGTAGAGGTGCCTGACCGATTTGTGTTTGGTTGTGGTCTCGACTACCACGGCGGCTTGCGGCATCTACCAGACCTCCACGCTATAGCGGAGTGATCTTGGCGATGACCCCAAAGTAGGGATTATCAAAGTAGTGAAGTTGTCGACTGATCATGCGTCGTTGTGTGTTGAGTTGAAACTGGTCCTCGTCAATTTGCATTGTGAGGTCAAGTGCCAGGCGAAGGTAGCGTTCACGACTCAGTACTATGTAGCCATTTACTGACTCGCCGGTGCTGGCGGTGGTCAAAAATACCTTGGGAACGGCGTCGTCCCGGCTAAATCCGGGTTGCGTCCATCCCGAGTGATTGACCACTCGGAAATTTCTGGAGCGTCTGATCTTGTCGGCCATTTCGGTCAAAGTCAGTTCACCTTCGTCAAGCGCGAGAAAGGTCTCGGCTGTGATTGTGGTGGTTTCGATCTCCGTACTCTCTTCTGAAGTCTCTACGGGTTCTTCCTCTTCTATATTCAACGGGAAAACTTCGGTCCCGGTCGAAGGATTGAGGTTGCGCACAACCAGTACTTCCACCTGATATTCAGGGGTGGTCGTTTCCTGAGCAGTAGCGCCGACGGCCAGTAGCAGTATCAGAACGGCCGTCCAAGGTTTACGCAGCATCATAGTATTCCCGTTTTCGTGTGGCGTTATTGTACCCCAGTTGGCTTGACGCTGTGGAACAGGCTAGCCGACGGGTCTTGGTCAATTGACCACATCTCCCGCGGTCACGAACGTATCAATAAGACTGGTTAAAAAGCTAAGCCGATCTGGAACTTCAGCCAGATCTCGTGTAAATCGCAGCGTGTGCTCGTCTACCAGTCGGTACGTTTGAGGATGGCGCTGAATCAACTCAATCAGCACGGACGGGTCTAATTTGGCGTGGGCACCAAACACCAGTCGGCCACCACCCGCAGAGCAGTCAATTTTTGCAATACCGGCTTTCTGCGCGAGTTGCCGAAGCGTCGCAATCTCGAACAGGAGTTTTGTCGGGTCAGGTAGAAGACCAAAGCGATCGATCATCTCGACCTGAAGTTCACGCAGCTCCTCGGCGTTTTCCGCGCTGGTGATGCGTTTGTATAAAATCAAACGTGTGTGCACGTCCGGAATAAAGTCATCCGGCAGTAACGCAGGTTCATGCAGTTCAATTTCGGAACTGCGTGCAGGCATGTCGCCAAGATCGGGTTCGTGGCCTTGTTTCAACGATTCCACCGCGCGTTCCAGCAGGTCCATGTACAACGTGAAGCCAATCTGGTGAATCTGTCCGCTTTGATCGTCGCCTAACAATTCGCCAGCACCGCGAATTTCGAGGTCGTGAGTGGCAAGCGTAAAGCCTGCGCCGAGATCCTCGAGGGATTCAATGGCTTCAAGTCGCTTGACCGCGTCGGGCGTCAAAGAGCGCACCGGTGGCGCAATCATGTAAGCGTAGGCCCGGTGACTGGAGCGTCCGACCCGGCCCCGCATTTGGTGTAGTTGGGCAAGACCGAAGCGATCGGCACGGTTGATTATAATTGTGTTAGCAGTAGGAACATCGATGCCGCTTTCAATAATGGTTGTACACAAGAGTAAGTTAAAACGACGATGGTAAAAGTCGAGCATTACACGCTCGAGCTCGCGTTCCTTCATTTGGCCGTGCCCGATTTCAATAGTCGCTTCGGGAATAATGTCAGCGAGCTGCGACGCGATGTGCTCAATGTCTTTCACTGAATTGTGCACAAAGTAAATTTGACCGCCACGATTTATTTCGCGCAGGCAGGCTTCTCGAATGAGCTGATCGTTCCACTGATTAACAAAGGTCTTGATAGACAGTCGGTCGGTAGGTGGCGTTGTAATAAGAGAAAGCTCGCGAATACCGCCGAGCGCCATGTTAAGCGTTCGCGGAATAGGCGTCGCTGTTAGGGTGAGCATATCGACTTCAGCGCGTAGCGCCTTGAGCTGTTCTTTGTGGCGGACCCCGAAGCGCTGCTCCTCGTCGATAATAACGAGGCCAAGATCGGTAAATTTAACGTCGGCCTGAAGCAGTTTGTGGGTGCCGATGACAATGTCGACTTTACCGTCTTTCAGCTCCTCGATAATGCGTGTGCTTTCCTTTTTACTCTTAAATCGGGACAGTACTTCCACACGAATCGGCCAGTCAGCAAAACGGTCTTCAAAATTCTTGCCGTGCTGTTCGGCCAGCAGAGTTGTCGGTACTAGCAGAGCAACCTGTTTGCTTTGATGGACGCATATAAACGCGGCGCGCAGTGCGACTTCCGTTTTGCCAAACCCGACGTCGCCACACACGAGGCGATCCATGGACTGGATGGACGTCATGTCATCGATGACCGCGCTAATGGCCGTGTCCTGATCGACTGTCAGTTCGTATGGAAAACCCGTGGCAAACTGACGGTATTCGGCCTCGTTGAGTGCGAAGCTCTGGCCAATGCGCGCAGCACGTCGGGCGTAGAGGTCAAGAAGGTCTGCAGCCACGTCCCGAATTCGACTCATAGCCTTGCGTCGGGCTTTGTCCCACTGGTCACTACCGAGTTTATGCAGCGGCGCTTTCTCCGGCGGTCCGCCGAGATAGCGGGTGACAAAATTGAGCGCGTGAACGGGAACGTAGAGTTTGTCGTTTCCGGCGTACTCGATGGTTAAAAATTCGTTCTTGTCACCGTCAATCTCGAGTATGGTCAGCCCCTGATAGCGCCCAACACCGTGCAGTTCATGTACTACCGGCGCACCGATATTAAGCTCGTTCAGGTTGCGAATAATCGAATTGGGGTCTTTGCTCTTGTGTGAGCGTCGTGCTTTGCGCGTAGCGCTATGACCGAATAGTTGGTTCTCGGCTATGACGGCAATGCGCGCTTCGGTTAGCAACATGCCTTCCTGTACAAGCGCCTCGGTTAACGCCAGGGTGTGTCCGCTGCCGTGGAACTCGTCCCACGTCGATACCTGTCGTGGGCGAAGCTGGTTGTCGCTGAGGAGGGCGCGCAGTGTTTCACGTCGACCGGGGCTTTCTGCGACGATTAGAATACGTCCGTCGAAACCCTGAATAAATTCTATGAGTCGACCGCTGCGGTGATCGTCTGAGCTGATGGACAGTTCAGGAAGCGTGCCAGTGCTAAATTCAACGTCGGCGCTTTCGTCCTTAAAACGTCTCAGAGAAAGCTGATTGAACAAAGAGGTGCTGGTTTGCCATTCGTCCGGAGGCAGCATGATTTCAGACGGCGCCATTAGAGGCCGGGTGCGGTCATAGCGTAATTGTTCGTAGCGCTGCTCGATGTCTTGCCAGTGCTGTGTTTGGCTACCCGTCGCGTCATCGGGCAGAGCAATCGTCGTATTGTCTGGCAGATAGTCGAAGAAGCTGGCCGTTGTTTCAAAGAATAAAGGCAGATACTGCTCCGCCCCGGCGGCGCTGATACCTTCAGAAATGTGCTGATAAATCACCGAGTCGGTCGGATTGCCTTCGAAGCGACGTCGAAAGGACTGACGAAACTGACTTATGCCTGCTTCGTCGAGGGGGTATTCGCGCGCCGGCAGCAGCCGCAACGACTCCAGCGTTTCGCCACTGCGTTGGGTTTCAGCGTCGAAGTAGCGAAGCGTTTCGATTTCCTCGTCGAACAAATCGACGCGCACAGGCCTTTGGCTGCCCGCCGGGAATATGTCAAAGAGCGATCCGCGAATGGCAAATTCACCGTGCTCGTTTACCTGACTCATGGCGTGATAGCCCGCGTCGGTTAGTCGGCGACGCAGCGCTTGCACGTCGAGCACGTCGCCGGGTGCGAACATAAACGATGAGCCGTAAACAAAGGTTAACGGCGGCAGTCGGATAGCGGTAGTGCTCAGTCGACTGATGATAATGCCGCGTTTCATGTGTTCGAGAGACGAAAGCGTGGCGAGTCTATCCGAGACAATGCCTTGCGGTGGCGAAAAACCGTCGTAAGGCAGCGTTTCCCAGTCCGGAAATTCCAGCACGGGCAGTGCGTCGTTCAGAAAAAAGCGCAGCTCGTTAGCCAACAGTTCACTTTCGTGCGCCGAGTCGGTTAGCACGAGCATAGGCCCGTCGAGCTTTTTGGCGGCAGACGCGAGCGCAAGCGCTAGAGCCGAGCCCCGCAGGCCGGACCAGGTGGTTCGATGAGATAGCGCAGGGGGATGCGTTGGTCGAGCAGACTGAGACATGGGAGAGCTACGCCTTGGATAAAAATAACGGCTTGGACAGGTGGATTTGCACTGGGGTCGGGTGTTGACGGCTGTCGTTAGCCGACGACCACAACCTCCGCCTTCTGTCAGCGGACGCCGATTATTACAAAGCTCTGGCACTCATGAAAGCGTGAAGACTGCTTTTGGGTTGAACCGGGGGCTCGGAGGAACCGCAGATCATGCCGGTTCTGCTGGCGGAGCGTTGTTCTATTGATTTAGTTTGGCCACAGAATGGATAACATGCCGATATTCAAAGTACACAATGAAGCTCTCGTATTCCCAGCGCGTGATCGGTGGATTACCGACCGGAGCCCGACGGATTGTCGGTGCACCATGGCGTTCTTCGACCTGCGCCATAGTCATGCCACGCGAAGGTCCGGCTGTGGAGCTTGATGTTTGAAGGTCGGCAAGCAACGGCGCAGGAGCCGCCACGGCCCCTGAGGCCTGTGTGGCGATTGAGGAGCGTTCAGTCCACGATTGGGCTAGTGCAGGTAGCACTAAAACGGCCAGTAACCCCAAGGCAACAGGTAGTTTTGCGTTCAACGTTATTCTCCCCCAATTGTTGTTGGCTTCACTCTATCCCACGAATTCCTGAAAGCTCAATACTGATATATTGTGCGTCGCAAAAAGTGGATTTTAACCAATAGCCTGCGTGATTGTATTGAGCAGATTTCCACGTGAGAAAAGGCCTCTTGACGCGCTTTGCTCGCCGGGGTAGGCCCTTAATGCGAGAGTCGAGCGCTTTTGACTACCGGGCTGTGTCCGGGTTTTATTCTGACGACATTGGCCGAGAACCGGCACGAATGTGCGACCAGTGATCAAGCGCGAAAAGAGCGATAAGCACCGCGTCTTACTTGGCCGGGCACAGTAAGAAAACCCCACCTTTATGAATCTGACATATTAATTCGCAAATTAAACGCGGATAGAGTGGGGAAAGTAGTCGATATTCATTAGAATGCGCCCATGACGTCTCCCCTTGAGTTTTTTATTGCTGGCCGCTATCTGCGTGCACGGCGATCCAGCCATTTTGCAGGCTTCATATCGCGCGCCGCGATGGTGGGCATTGCCGTCGGCGTGGCCGCGCTCATTATTGTTATTTCTGTTATGAACGGCTTTGGTAACGACCTGCGCGAACGTCTCGTGAGTTTGTCAGCGCATGTCACCGTAACATCCGCCACGGGCAGTCTTGCGTCTCCTGAAGTTGTTGTCGCCCGGGCAATGAAAGACACGCGTGTGAAAGGGGCGGCACCGTTTGTTGAGGGTCAGGGAATGCTGGTAAATGGTTCTAACCTGAGCGGGGTGTCCATTACGGGTGTGGATCCTGCACTTGAGCCCAATGTATCGATGCTTGGCCGTAACATGCTTGTTGGCAAGCTGGATGACCTTGAGCCCGGTACAAACGGCATTCTGTTGGGCAGCTATCTGGCGGATCGACTGGGCGTCGACGTGGGCAGTCGCCTGAACATTCTGGTGCCCCAGCCAAACAAGGACGGCACAGGTGTCTTACCGTTCCTGCACCGTTTTACGGTAGCGGGGTTATTCCGCGGTAACGTACCCGATCAGTCTCTTAATTTGGCTTATGTTCACATCGATGACGCCTCAGCGGTGTTCGAACTGGACGGAAGCGTTACAGGAGTGAAGCTCAAACTCATCGATATGTTTGAAGCGCCCAATGTTTCGGCCGCGCTGTTGGGTGACTTGGGCGACGCCTATTTAACCACCGACTGGACGGTGCAGCAGCGTATATTTTTTAGGGCGATCAAGATCGAAAAAATCATGGTCTTCTGTATTTTGCTTCTGGTGGTGGCGGTTGCTGCGTTCAATATCATCATGACGCAGGTCATGCTGGTAAACGACAAGCGTGTTGACGTGGCGATTTTACGCACAATGGGGGTTGGGCCCAAAAGCATTCTGGTCATTTTTCTCGTGCAGGGAAATATGATTGGCATGGTGGGAGTCTTAGCTGGTGTTGTTATTGGCGTTCTGGTGGGTGCGAATACGGCCGCGATCACCGCGAGTATTGAGCAGCTGTTTGGGCTGAATTTCATAGATAGCAACGTTTTCTATTTGACCCAGATTCCCTCTGACGTGCGCTGGGGAGAAGTGCTCACGATAGCCATTGTCGGTTTGTTACTGGCAGGGCTTTCGACTGTCTATCCCGCCTGGAGGGCGTCGCGAACGCAACCGGCTGAGGCGTTGCGATATGACTAAGTTTTTTGAAGGTCAAATGGCGTGGCGGTACACGCGGTCGGGTGCAAACGAGTCATTTATTACGTTTATTTCCAACGTATCCATCGCAGGCATTGCGCTTGGCGTTGCCGTTTTGATTGTGGTGATGTCGGTGATGAACGGATTTGAAGCTGAACTGAGAGAGCGCATATTAAGCATTGCATCTCACGCGACAATTACCGGTTCAGAAGGCCGTTTGCCGCAGTGGCAAAGCGTTCAAGAGGTGGCCGGTGAAAATAAACGCGTCGCCGATACGGCACCGTTTATCGAAGGTCAGGGCATTTTTCTAAACGGTCAGAAACTCAGCGGCGGTCTGGTGCGCGGTATTGTGCCGGAAGACGAAGCGAAAGTGAGTAAGTTGGAGCCGCTGCAAAAGGTTAACGCGTTACTCAAACCGGGAGAGTGGGGGGTTGTTCTGGGCGCGAGCCTGGCCGCTGCACTCGAAGTGGAGGTTGGCGACGAGGTGTTGTTAATGATCTCCGAAGCTAACGTAACGCCCGTTGGGCTAATGCCTCGAATGCGCACCTTTCGTTTGGTTGGAACGTTTGAAATTGGCATGCACGAATTTGATCGTAATCTGGCGTATATCCATATGGAGGATGCGTCACGATTGTATCGATACCGAGGTGAGGTTAGTGGTATTCGGCTCAGGGTTACCGACTTGTTTGAGGCCCCGCAGGTCGTTCGAGAGGTCGCGGAAAACGCCGGCGGCTTGCTGTACATCAATAACTGGACAGCCACTCATTCCAACTTTTTTAAAGCCATTCAATTGACCAAGAGCGTGTTGTTTTTCATTCTGCTTCTGGTCGTTGCGGTGGCCGCCTTTAATATTATTTCCACACTCGTAATGGTAGTGAAGGAGAAGCAGGGCGACATTGCGATTATGCGCACGCTTGGTACAAAGCCATCCAGTATTCTCGCCATTTTTATCACACAAGGTACCTTGATCGGGCTGATTGGCACTGTCATTGGTGTTGTTCTGGGCATTGTCCTGGCCGTTAACGTTGAGCGTGTTGTGCATTGGCTTGAGAGCGTATTAGGTTTTGAGCTGTTACCACCTTCTGTCTATTTTATTAACGACCTGCCAGCACGGGTGTTACCCAAAGACGTGCTGCTTGTTGCGGGCATGGCGTTCTTGCTGGCCGTGCTGTCCACTATTTATCCGGCACTGCGTGGTGCACGCACGCAGCCGGCAGAGGCTTTGCGTCATGAGTGAAACGGTTTCAGAATCAGTGCTTAGTTGCGTTGATCTTGTGAAAGTATTTGAGGAAGGTGAGCGCCGCCTGGTGGTGCTTGATGAGTTAAATCTGGAGCTTAAGCGCGGTGAACGACTCGCTGTTATTGGGGCTTCGGGTGCTGGCAAGACGACGCTTCTTCAATTGCTGGGAGGACTTGATTTACCGACGACTGGAAAAGTGGCCATTGACGGTAAAGACATTACTCAACTGGACGAAGTAGAGCGCGGTCTTTTACGCAACCGTCACATGGGTTTTATATATCAGTTTCATCACCTGCTACCGGAATTTACCGCCCAGGAAAATGTTGCGATGCCTTTGTTAATCCGGCGCGTTAACACAGAGGAGGCGCTGCAAACCTCGGCACGTCTTCTGGAAAAGGTGGGTCTTGGTGAACGCTTGAGCCATAAACCATCGCAGCTATCGGGGGGAGAGCGCCAGCGCGCCGCGGTAGCCCGGGCGTTGGTGACGAACCCGGATCTGGTGCTTGCCGATGAACCCACAGGCAATCTTGATCATCGCACCGGAGATCGGGGTTTCAATTTGATGCTGGAGCTGAATGAAACGGGTGGCACTGCATTGGTGGTGGTCACACACGATCTGAAAATTGCACGCCGCATGGACCGGGTCGTAGAGCTTGTCGACGGCAAGCTGGTAGACGTGGCCGAGAGTGAGCTCAGCGGCAGCCACTGATCACGGCGACTACGCCGTGGCCGAAATCCAAGCCGGACCGTAAGCGAGTACCCAAGCCTGCACAGGCACCGTATTTCCGAAACGCTATTAATTTTATAAGTGCACAAGTGAGCGCGGATTATTCCGGGCTGCGAATGCGCCGTAGGACAAATGTCGTGCCGATTCTGCTCGAGTCCGTGAAAGTGGATAGCGATATTTATATGAATTGGCCAGATAAGAGACTGCAGAATGCTGCAGGCTTTGGGTAGGTTGTACGCACGTGAGAGGGCTTATAAGAGTGTAATGTGACGAAAGCGCAGCCGCTGGGTATTTCGCTGGGAGTTGTGCTGGCTGTGTTGCTTCCGACGGCGCTGTGGTCTGCGTGGTTGGGCGCCTCGCTGTTTCTTGTTGTGTTCGCTGGGCGTTGGGTAGCACCTTTATGGTTACGGCCATTGTCCGCAAGTAAATTAGAGGCGACTGTTTTTGCGTGGACGCTGCGCTTCCTGTTCAGTCTTGGCATTGGCCTGTTCGTGGCTGGTGTTCAGTTTTATGCCTACGAAGACACCAAGATCATGCGCGTCGACAAGCGGCACGTAGAGGGCTGTATAATAAGCCGGGTTGTAACCCGGGAAAATACGTCGCGTTTTGTTTTTGCCCTGGAAGCGCGCAATGCGTTAGGCCGGGCCATACGGTATCGAGTAGCGTGGCGTACACAGCAACCTCCAAAAGCAGGAAGCTGCTGGCAGCTGCAACTGCGTTTAAAGCCTCTGCGTGGAACGCGCAATGTGGTCGGGTTTGACTATGAGCGCTGGCTGTTTGCACAACGGTTTTCCGGGTTGGGCTCGGTAAAAGCGGATAGCGGAAGTCTGTTACCAAGACAAAGCCGCAATGCGGCCTACCTGCACGCTCGTGAGAAAATGTATCAGCGCGTTAAAGCACTTATAAAGGAAAAAGTGAGCGGCCCGCTTGTGTTGGCCTTGGCGGTTGGTATTCGCGAAGATTTAACGGACAGTGACTGGGTAGCACTCAAACGTAGCGGCACTGCGCATTTAATGGCGATATCCGGGTTACACATCGGTCTTGCAGCCTTGGTGGGGTTTTCAATCGGGCGATACGTGCCGGTGTGGTTACGGCCTCACAGCAATCTGCTACGGCGTGGAGCGCTGACGGCGTTGTTAGTGGCTGTGAGCTATGCAGCGGTCGCCGGTTTTGCGGTGTCTACTATTCGAGCACTAGTCATGCTTTCACTGTGGCACGTTTGGCGGGTGTCTTATCGTTCGGTCAACGTTACAACAACGTTGTTACTCGCGGTCAGCGGGTTGTTATTGTGTAATCCATGGATGGCCGCTGACACCGGGTTTTGGTTGTCTGCGGGTGCCGTTGCGGCCATTGCCTTATCAGTTTACGGCCGGCCTCCTGCGGTAAGCTGGCGCGATAAACTCAAGCTAGCGCTCCGCCTGCAAGTTTCGGTAACACTGCTAATGCTGCCGGTATCCATCACAGTGGCCGAAGGTCTAAGCTGGATTTCAGTGCCGCTTAACCTGCTGCTCATTCCCTTATTTAGTCTGTGTATTGTTCCAATGGTTTTACTGCTGCTGTTGTCGATAGCGTTATCTCCCTACCTTGCACAGTTTGTAGCGAGTGTTCTGGGGTCGGTCCTCGACGTTGTCTGGCGAAGTGTTATGGCACTGGCTTCCCAGTCATGGGCTTATTCTGAAGCATCGTCTTTGTCGCTGTGGCTGACTATCCCGATTTCAATCGGTGCCGCTCTCATGCTGTGTCCGCCAAAATTTCCGGCCCGTTGGGCCGTCTTAATTATGGTGCTGCCCCTGTTTATAGCGCGCAGCGACCAACCAGGCCGGGGGCATTTCAGGCTGGACGTTCTGGATGTGGGGCAGGCCCTTTCGGTAGTCATTCAAACTCAGTCACATACCGTTGTATACGATACCGGTAATTCCTGGCCCGGCGGCGACAGTGCCCGGCAAACTATATTGCCCTTCTTGAAACGACGTCGAATTGAACGCGTTGATGCGCTTGTTATCAGTCACGCCGACCGCGACCATGCAGGCGGTTCGATCAGTCTCCAACAGTCTATGCCTACTCAAATGGTTTACGTTGGGGAAACTGTTGAGCGACTATCTGGCAGTCAGTTTTGCCGTCGTGACCTTCGGTGGACCTTCGACGAGGTTGAGTTCGTGTTTTTACACCCACCGGACAGTGTTACGTTCGAAGGTAATCAGCAGTCCTGTGTACTTTTGGTCAAAGGTCCGACTAGTTCGGTTCTCTTGACGGGAGATCTTGGCAACGCGCTGGAGCGCAGACTCCTGCCGGCGCTGAAAGGACAAGCAATCGATCTCGTCATAGGTGCTCACCACGGTAGCTTGTCGTCGTCAGATCCTCGTTTCATCAAGCAGGTCAAGCCGTCCTACGTCGTATTCAGTAACGGCTACGGCAACCAGTGGGGTATGCCACGCGCTGAAATCGTTCAGCGCTGGAGTCAGGAAGGGACTCGGGTACTGACGACCGCGCAGTCCGGCCAACTGGTGTTTACAAGCTCTGAAGGCGAGTCTTTTCAGCTTCACTACACCGCGCGGGAGCCTTCGCCGGGCCTGTGGCGCTGGCTTCCTGAGCGGCAGGAGTAAGGCTTGAGCGGTTTTCCTGTTTGCGCTCTCATGGTAACCTCTAAATGTCTGATTTAACGGCGTAACTTCATGTTTGAAATCGTACGAGCTGGCGGCTGGCTAATGGCGCCGCTAATTCTGTGTTCCGTGATTGCTGCGGCCATTATTATCGAGAGGCTGTGGACTTTACAGCGCAAGCGAGTTCTGCCGGAGGGCATGAATGCCAAAGTCTGGACCTGGGTCGAAAAGGGCGAACTGGACGAGCGCCACGTGCAGGTGCTGCATGACAGTTCGCCTCTTGGGCGCATTTTGGCTTCCGGTCTGGCGGCTCGCAAGCGCGAACGGGATATCATCAAAGAACAAATTGAAGATACCGGTCGTCACGTGGCTCATGATCTCAATCGCTTTCTCACCACGCTTGGCACCATTGCTGCTATTTCACCCCTGATCGGTTTGCTTGGAACGGTGGTCGGCATGGTGCGCGTTTTTGCGGCCATTACCGCGAACGGTGTTGGTAATCCGACGGTTCTGGCCGACGGCATATCACAAGCACTGGTCACAACCGCGGCGGGGTTGTCCGTGGCCATTCCCGCACTGATTGGCTATCGCTACTTGCGTAATCATGTTGACTCACTGGTTGTCGACATGGAACAAGAGGCCACTAAGCTCGTAGACGCTATTGAATCCACCAAGCGTCCCGTTCAAACCGCGGCGAAACCCCGGACGAATTCATGAAACTGCAAAGTGGCAATCGTGAAGAGCCAGAGGTAAATCTGACGTCACTAATTGACGTAGTGCTTTTACTGCTCGTTTTTTTCATGGTGTCTACCACGTTTGTCAAAGAGTCCGAGGTCAAGATTCGCTTGCCACAGGCAAAGGCGGACGTGCCTGTAAGCACATCAGATGTAATAGAGATTGCCGTATCGTCGACCGGAAGTTATACCGTCAACCAGCAGAGTTTGGTTAACTCGCGTGCGGACACGCTGCGCCGGGCGTTGCGTAAAGTCAGTGAGGGTGACAGTTCTTTGCCGATCACGATACGCGCAGACGCTGAGGCAAAACACCAGCACGTTGTGACCGCAATGGATGTTGCAGGGCGGCTGGGTTTCGTCAATATAAACATTGCAACAACTCGTGAATCTGCAACCGAGTAGTTTCAATGAATGACATAGCCGATACAGAAAGCGTCGATACGGATGATTCCCAAACGGGCGGTCAGATCTATCGACGCCTGATAAATTACGGTTTGCCGTACTGGCCGTATTTCGCTCTCGCTGCGGGTGGCATGGCTCTTTACGCTGCGTCCGTTGCAGGGCTGGTTATGCTGGTTGAACCTCTTATCGACGGGACGTTTGTCGAACGCGAAGAAAGCACGAACCGCTGGATTCCCTGGGCTATATTTGCCATTTTTGTGACGCGTGGTTTGGCGGGCTTTTTGTCAACCTACTACATGGAGTTCATCGGGCGAAAAGTGGTTACGACCATGCGTCAGGATTTATTCAGCAAACTAATCGACTTGCCAATGCACTTCTATGACCACAGTTCGTCGGGCGTGCTGCTGTCCAAGCTGACGTACAACACCGAGCAGGTTTCTGAATCAGTAACGCGGGCCATCACCATTATGATTCGCGATACGCTAACGCTGTTCGCCCTGCTGGCGTGGATGATTTACATGAGTCCCACGTTGTCGCTTTTTATTCTGGTCATCGGGCCACCTATCGCCTTTCTCATTCGGTATGCGGGGAAACGTTTTCGCGCGTATAGCGAACGTATTCAGTCGTCAATGGGGGGGGTGACCCAGCGCACTGAAGAGGCGATTAACGGCCACAAGGTGGTCAAGGTTTACGCGGGTCAGACGCTTGAGAACGCCGAGTTTCACGAGGTTAACGAACGTAATCGGCGCGCTTTCATGAAACAGGTTTTGGTCAAAGCTGTGAGCGTTCCAGTTATTCAGCTCATTGCTGCACTTGGTCTGGTGGGCATAATCAGCTTCGCCATACGTCCTGATACCGGACTCACTCCCGGACGTTTCAGCTCGTTCATCGGCGCTATGTTATTGCTCATGGATCCGCTTAAACGTATTACCGATATAAACTCGGTAATACAGCGCGGCATAGCCGGAGCGCGCAGTATTTTCGTCGTCCTCGATGAGCAGTCAGAGTCCAATTCAGGACAGCACACTACAGAGACCGTGTCAGGTTCGATTCACTATTCAGACGTTTCGTTTCGTTACAAGGGCGCTGAGAATTCGGTGCTCACTAATATTGAGTTGACGGTCGAGCCTGGGCAAACCGTGGCGTTTGTTGGCCGCTCCGGCAGCGGTAAAACTACGCTTGTGAGTTTGTTACCAAGATTTTACGACCCGACGTCTGGCACTATTAGTCTCGACGGCGTGAAGGTAAGCGAGTACCAGCTCAATAATTTGCGAAATCATATTGCTCTGGTGAGTCAGGATATCACCCTGTTTAACGACACTATTGCCAATAATATTGCTTACGGAAGTTTACGAAACGCATCGCTTGAAGATATTGAAATAGCGGCGACAAAAGCTCACGTGATGGATTTCGTGTCGCGCATGCCAAAGGGTTTGCAAACGATGGTAGGGGACAAAGGTGTGCTTCTGTCAGGTGGGCAACGGCAGCGCATTGCGATTGCGCGGGCACTATTGAAAAACGCGCCCGTACTCGTTTTGGATGAGGCGACGGCGTCTTTGGATTCCCAGTCAGAACAGATTATTCAAACGGCGCTGAAAGAGCTGATGCTCGATCGAACTACGTTAGTGATTGCTCATCGGCTTACTACGATTGAAAACGCCGATAATATTATCGTCATGGATGAAGGGCGAATTATGGAGACCGGTACCCATGACGAATTGATCAGTCAGAAGGGGCTGTATGCGAGTTTGCACGACATACAGTTTTCGGCGTCCGGTGCCGAACATTCTGCCAAGAGTACATAGGTAACGCTATGCGCCACTGGTTGGAGCGCTGGATTCACTCGGTATGGTACGACGGTGCAGTCAGTGGAATTGTGCTGGTGCCTTTATCCTGGCTTTACCATCTGGTTCTTTTGGTCCGCGCATATTTTTTTACACGCGGTTGGAAAGCGCGCTACCGTTCGTCGCTTCCTGTCATTGTGGTTGGAAACATCACCGCCGGCGGAGTTGGCAAGACACCGTTTGTCATCTGGCTGGTTGAGTGGCTGCAACGCAAGGGTCACAAACCAGGTGTCATAACGCGTGGCTACGGCGGTGAGCTATCAGACTCGACTTTTGTAACGACTTTGCATAGCGCGCGTGAGGTCGGTGACGAAGCGCTCATGATGTTCCGGCGTTTGAGCGTGCCGGTTGTGGTGGGGCGGAGTCGATCAAATTCCGCGGCCATGTTGGAAGAGTCTGGTGTCACAATTATAGTCACAGACGACGGGCTTCAGCATTACGCACTGGAACGCGATGTTGAAATTTGTTTGGTCGACGGCCAGCGGAAATTTGGCAACGGCAGACTGCTGCCTTCAGGTCCATTACGCGAGCCTGTCAATCGACTTGAGTCAGTAACTACTGTTGTGAATCACGTCGCAGCTTTGGACGACGGTCAGTCTGGTATGGCGCTTGGTAATCCTCGTCTGCGTCAGCTTACTACCGGCCAAACGCGGGAGTTGTCCGTCTTTGAGGGAAAGTCCGTCCACGCTGTAGCCGGTCTTGGTAACCCTGAACGTTTTTTTACCAGTCTCGAGCGTGCCGGACTAAACGTCGTTGCGCATCCCTTTTCCGATCACCACGACTACGTCAGTCACGATGTCGATTTTGCGGATGACCTGCCGGTACTGATGACTGATAAAGATGCGGTTAAGTGCGAACATTTCGCTCGGGATACGTTTTACGCTGTCCGTGTTGACGCGCAGGTTTCAAGTGATGTCGAAAGGTCTATACTGGAAGCTGTGAATTCGTTTCGGGTTAAAGCTCGCAATTAAAGGAGAGTTGAGTGGAACATGTACTTCTCGATATGCTGGCTTGTCCGGCGTGCAAAAGTGATTTGGTGTTCAAGTCCGGCGCCGAGGTTCTTATATGCCGTGCGGAGCGTTTAGCCTTTCCGGTGCGCGAAGGTAAGCCCATCATGCTGGTGGACGAAGCAAGACATCTTTCTACTGATGAACTGACGGAGCTGGTGGCCGGCACATGACAGCCGGTGCGCCAGCGTTCAACGTTGTAATACCGGCTCGTTACGCTTCAACGCGTCTGCCGGGAAAGCCTCTGTCAGATATCGGTGGCGCGCCGATGGTTGTGCGTACCGTTGAGCAAGTTATCAGATCTGGCGCTTCCGAAATTGTGGTTGCTACCGATGACCAACGGGTGCTGGAAGCCTGCACTGACGCGGGCGTTGACGCCATGATGACGTCAGCCGATCACCGCAGTGGCACCGATCGTATGTTTGAAGTGGTAGAAGCCAGAGGCTGGAGCAACGACCAAATCGTAATTAACGTTCAGGGAGATGAGCCTTTCATTCCTCCTGACAGTATCGTACAGGTGGCAGAGCTTCTGCAGAACGGTAAAGCCCAAATAGCGACTCTGGCTACTCCAGTGTCTGCTTCGGCGCTGACCGACCCAAATGTAGTCAAAGTGGTACGTAGCGCCAACGACACAGCTATTTACTTTAGTAGAGCGGCGGTACCGATGCGACGTGACGACGTTAATGAGAATCAGGTTGAGCCATTGCGCCACATAGGTATTTACGGCTACCGTAGCGAGGCACTGAAACTGTTTGCGGAAGCGGGCTGTTGCGAACTGGAGCTTCATGAGCAGCTGGAACAGCTCAGAGCGCTGTGGCATGGATGGCCTATTAGTGTAGGGCTGGCTCGTACAATCCCCGAGCCCGGTGTTGATACTCCCGACGATCTGGCAAACGCACGCGACTATTTCAATCGTCTGAACCGTTCCGGCACGGAGCCCGCAGGAAAAATTGATTTATGACAGAGCGCAGGAAAATTTTACCGACGATAAGCGTTTTGTTTGTCTGCATGGGTAACATCTGTCGCTCGCCAACAGCGCAGGGTGCGCTGGAAAAACATCTGGAGACTGCCGATTTACCGTTTCGTGTACTGGTTGATTCGGCGGGTACTCATGCATACCACGCTGGCGAAGGCCCTGACCGGCGAGCTATTGCAGCGTGCGATCGGGTGAATATTGATATTACTCAACAGCGGGCGCGATCCGTTATAGAAGAAGACTTTCTGTTGTTCAATTACGTTCTAGCCATGGATAAAGATAACCTGTTTAGTTTGAGTCATGTCTGTCCGCGGGAAGAGCAGCATCGTATCAGCTTACTGATGGATTACGCACCGAAGGGTTCACCTGCCTACGTCCCCGATCCATTCTACGGCAGCGCTCAGGGCTTCAACGACGTAGTAGAGCTTACGCTTGAAGCAACGGAAGGTTTGTTGAACAAGATTAAGGAAGACGTGCTGGGGACAGTTGCCTGAAGCAGAGCAGCACAGATCGAACTTAAAAAAAGCCGGACCACAAAGTGGACCGGCTTTTTTTATGCATGACGTTCTGGCCGGAACGTCTATAAGGTGCCCATTATCGGTCGTCGCGACCGGGCCCTGTTCTTGGTGTGCTGTTGCCTTCCGATGACCAGACCGTGTACGTCTTGCCCGATGCGGCTGAACCCGAGTCTGGCTTGCTGTCGCTGGCGGGCTTGTCTTGGCTCTTCGGCGGACGTGGCTTGCTGTTTGCAGCCTTTACGTACCCACTGTCTGAGCTGGAGCTGGCCGTATTTGCCTTGGCGGGAGCGGCCGGTTTGCCTGAGCTCGCCGGTTTGGCGTGCTGCTGTGCCTCGGGCTTGTCTCCAGAAGAGCTGTTGTTACCCGGGTTTGACCGACGAGACTCCGAACGTCTTGAGCGGCTTCGACGCGGCTTGGCATCTGTTGATGGCTCGCGTTTTGGCGTCTGACTTTGGTTACCCGATGAATCTGTATTCGCCGCCGGTTTGTTATCACCTGATGCGGCTTTCGCTTGATTGCTACCGGCGTGATTGTCGGTCGGAGCGTTACCGTTTGACTGATTGCCACTCTGCGCCTGTTGGGCGTTGCCGTTGCCCTGATTTTGGGTCGACTCATTGTTGGTGTTCTGATCCTGCGGCTTCTTGCGCCCTCTTGAACCACGACGACCTCTGCGACGACGCGGGGTGCGTGCTCCCTGCTTGTTGTCACTGTTGCCATCGGCCTTTGCAGTTTCTGGTTTGTCGTTCGCATTCGCCTGGCCTTGGTCAGCGTTACCATCCTTATCCTTAGCGGGCTTACGTTTGTTTTGATGACGCGGGTTGTTACGACTCTTGTTCTGCTGCGGCTTGGAACCGTCACCCTCTGTATTGCGACCGCCACGGCGACGTCGGTTACGACCACCTCGTGAATTGCGACTGCGTTCATTGCGGTTGTTATGTGATTTGGACCGATTGTTGTTTCGAGAATTTCCGGTTTTGGCGACTTCTTTCTTTTCGGTCGGCGCTTCTTCTTTCGGCTCACTTGAGAACCAGGAAACGATACTGGCGATGATGCCCGGCTTACTGGCCTTGGGTTCATCGGTCGGTTGAGCTTCCTTTTTGACAGGCGTTGGCGCCGGACCGGTTGGCACGATACCGCTTACAGCGGCTTTTTGAGGAGCCGGTGCTTTTGGAGCCTGATCGCGCGAGTGTGCGGCGTTGGCTTCTTCTTCCGCGGGATCACCAATCATTTCGTAACTGGCAGAGCTGTTCTCGGGCAGTTTGGCTTCGTCACCACGGACCCGGCGAATCGAGTAGCTGGGTGTGTGCAAAGTAGGGTCAGGGGCTATAACAATATGGCAGCCACTGTCTTTCTCAAGATTGTTAACCCATTCACGCTTTTCGTTGAGAAGAAAACTCGCTACTTCAACCGGTACGTTGGCAATCACCTTAGCCGTGTGGTCTTTGCGGGTTTCCTCACCCAGAAGGCGGAGAATGGCTAGCGCAAGAGACTCGACGTCGCGAATAACGCCCTGGCCGCTACAACGAGGGCAAACAATGTTGCTTGATTCTTCAAGTGAAGGTCGCAGACGCTGCCGTGACATTTCAAGCAGGCCGAAGCGCGAGATGCGTCCAAGCTGAACGCGTGCGCGGTCAACCTTAACAGCCTCGCGCAGACGATTTTCAACTTCGCGCTGGTTCTTCGCCTGATTCATGTCGATGAAATCGATGACGATCAAGCCGCCCATATCGCGAATTCGAAGTTGTCGCGCAATGGTGTCAGCGGCTTCGAGGTTGGTGTTGTACGCGGTGGCTTCGATATCGCCTCCGCGGGTGGCTCGAGCCGAGTTGATGTCGATGGACACCAGTGCCTCAGTGGCGTCGATGACGATGCTGCCACCCGAGGGTAGTTCCACCGTGTGCGAAAATGCTGATTCAATTTGGCTTTCAATCTGAAAGCGCGTGAACAGCGGAGTGGTGTCGGTGTAGTGCTTGAGCTTACGCGCATTGTGCGGCATGACTCGTTCGATAAATTCTCTCGCCTCGTTACAGACGCTCTCGTCGTCGATAACAATTTCGCCGGTGTCATTGCTTAGGTGGTCGCGGAGTGCGCGGATAATGGCGTTGCTTTCCTGGTAAACCAGAAACGGCGCTTTACGAGAGTCGACAGCAGACTCAATCGCTTTCCAGACGCTCATGAGGTAGTCGAGGTCCCACTGCAGCTCTTCTTCGCCGCGGCCTACACCGGCTGTACGTACGATGACTCCCGTGCCTTTGGGGATTTCGAGGCTTGAAAGCGCGTCGCGTAGTTCGTTGCGGTCAGCTCCTTCAATACGACGGGAAACACCACCGGCTCGCGGGTTGTTGGGCATTAATACCAGGAAGCGACCGGCCAGACTGATAAACGTAGTGAGAGCTGCGCCTTTGTTGCCACGCTCTTCCTTGTCTACCTGAACAACAATTTCCTGGCCCTCTTCGAGCACGTCTTTGATGTTGACGCGCTTGCCAGCTTCGGGCTTGTTCTTGAAATAGGTTCGCGAAATTTCTTTCAGCGGTAGAAAACCGTGGCGGGCGGAACCGTAGTCGACAAAAGCCGCTTCGAGACTGGGCTCGATGCGTGTAATTTTGCCTTTGTATATGTTTGATTTTTTTTGTTCCCGTGAAGGAACTTCGATGTCGAGGTCGTACAGTTTTTGTCCGTCGACCATCGCAACGCGCAACTCTTCAGGTTGAGTTGCATTAACCAGCATTCTTTTCATATCACCTTGCTCGTGTGTTCAAGGCGATTGGGTGAATCAGAGTGGTGCGGGTGGAGATCCAAACAGCAGAGACCTGCTCGGGCGTTGATAGGGCCAGGCAGTGAGTAGCTCAAAAAAAGAGAGGCCGTTGCGTATAAAACTACAGCAAGCGGCAACTGAAATCTGTATGGTGCTCGCAGGGGCGGTGGCCAGAGTAAACGGCCTCCTTCCACAATATCCCGAAGGGACGCACTCGATTCGGTTCCAACCGACTCGATTAAATAAACTTGTAGGGAGAGGTGATCGGCGCAGCCACTGTGGCACGACCGAGATGAGCGCAGCTATCCAGCCAAAAAGCTGGTGGTTCTGCACACCTGTCCCGGAAAATAATAGCCTTACGAACGTAAGGCATTTGTTTGACAACATAGTCACGCGCGAACTATACCAATAACGACTAAGAGCTTCAATGAGTTAGGCATGATAAACCCAGATTCATCCGACCCGGGGAAACCCCGAAAACCCACCGAAACCGTGCAATTTATAACGGTTCCCGCCGACGAGGCAGGGCGGCGCCTTGACAACTACCTGATGTCTCTGGCCCCCGGTGTACCGCGATCCCGTATTTATCGCGCAATTCGGTCTGGAGAGGTGCGTATTGATAAGGGCCGCACCAAGGCCAGCTATCGACTGAAGGCTGGCGACATGGTCAGGGTTCCGCCTTTGCGACTGCCTTCCAAGACCAAACCATCGGCCGGTTCGAAAGCCAGAGAGACGCTCCTCGGAACGATCATTGAGAAGCACAAGTCGTACTTTGTGTTGAACAAGCCCTCAGGGTGGGCTGTTCACGGTGGTAGCGGAGTGTCTCTTGGGGTTATTGAAACACTACGCCAAGCGCTTCCCGCTGAACATAAGCTGGAGCTGGTTCATCGCCTCGACCGTTCAACCAGCGGGTGTCTGCTGATTGCACGCAAGCGATCCTTCCTTCGAGAAATGCATCGGCAGATTCGCGAAGACGAAATGGGTAAAAACTACCTGATGCTGGTGAAGGGGCACTGGCACCACGGTCGGCACATTTGCGAGGTGCCACTAAAGACAGAAGAGCGACGGGGCGGTGAGCGCTATGTCATACCGCATCCTCATGGCAAGTACTGTCGAACCGATTTCGAATTTCTCGATCACTTTGGCGGTGTGTCGTTTTTGCGAGCGACATTGCACACCGGTCGCACGCACCAGATCCGCGTGCACTGTGCCCATATGGGTTACCCCATTCTCGGTGACGATCGCTACGGCGACGAAGATCTGGAAGCGTTTACTCAAAGGTTGAAAATCAGACGGCTTTGTTTACATGCATCGAGTCTTTCGTTCGAGTTTCCGGAAGGAAACCCGGTTCAGTTTGACGCGCCTCTGAGTCCGGAAATGGTTAACCTGATTGAGCGGCTTTCACCTCGCCGTTAGTCTTGACGCTGACGTTGTCCAAAAGGCCGAGTCCTTTAAAAGTTTGTTCCGACGTGGGAGCGGCATTGTGCCGCGAAGAGCATGTCAGTTGTTACACCGCTTTGCGGGTAACGTCAGGGCAGGTGGAAGCCGTAGTGACGTAGCGCCCGACAGACAAAGATAAGGGGAAGGCCAATGAGCGCTGAGGGGTCTTCAGAGCTAACGTGACTGAATAAGCTGACTCCCAGTTGTTCGATCTTAAACCCGCCGGCGCAGTTGATCGGATTCTCGTGGGCAACATAGCGCTTTATTTCTTCGAGACCCAATGGTCGAAAATGGACGTGAGTGGTGTCTGTGTGGTGCCACTGGCTGAGCCCACCGAAGGCCGCTACGGTGCAATGCGTCAAAAAGGTCACCCGATTTCCCGCAAACCGGAGCAATTGACGTTCAGCGTTTGCCGCAGAACCAGGTTTACCCAATATTTCACCGTTAAATACCGCGATCTGATCGCCGCCAATAACCACTCTGTTTGAGTGTTTTTTAGCTACGGCCAGCGCCTTTTCCTGGCCAAGGCGGCGAACCAGAGCTCCGGGAGTCTCTGATTTAAATGGGGTTTCATCAACTTCAGGGCTGCTTTTGTCAAACAACAGGCCCATCTGCTGCAGCTGAGCGGCACGAAACGGCGAAGTCGAGGCTAAAACCGGCCCTTGGATTATGTCGATTTCGTTGGAAAAAGAGGGATTTACCTTTGACATGCGGGGTGCCTGTAAATATTATACGCGCCTTATGACTGGACGCCTGAAACGCAACTACTCATTGGTTGAGCTGTCTACATTGGCGACACCAGTCGATGAAGAGCTGAGTGTGGCTGAGCTACCGAGGTTTGTCGAGGCGCTTGCCGTCGACCAGCTTGACGACGCCACTGTAAGCTGTACGTTGCATATCGATGCTGATGGCCCGAGTAAAATTAGGATCACAGGAACGGTCGACGCGGCGGTCCAGACTCAGTGCCAACGCTGCCTCGAAGGACTGCCTCTGAGTTTGTCCGTTCCGGTGGAATGGCATTTGCCCGAAGACGTGCAGGGCGATGACGACAGTTTAAAAGCACACGAAATTGAAGTGCGGTTGCTCGACTGGGTTGAAGACGACTTGCAGTTAAGCATCCCGCTGTTTGCCAAACACGCCGATGAAAATTGCGGCGGTGAGTTAACGAATAAATACGTGGCAGACGACGATGAAGAACATACGCCGGATACGGTTACGCCGTTTGACGGGTTAAAAGATTTATTATCTAAGTAATAGTTCCCGTACTCGGGACACATTGGAGAAAGACCATGGCTGTGCAAAAAAGCCGAACAACACCTTCACGACGTGGCATGCGCCGTTCACATGACGCTTTGAAAAAGCCTACGTTGTCTATTGATCCAACCAGTGGCGAAACGCATCTGCGTCACCGTATCAGTCCAGACGGTTACTATCGCGGCCGCAAAGTAATTGCTACAGCGGCACCTGAGCAAGACGAAGAGTAGGCGTAGTTCATTCGCCGCGCACTGCCATACAGCGCGGCGATGACGATGTCGTCAACCAAGGCGACACACCGAACACTGCTCTCTAACGGCATCCATGCCAGCTCCAGTAAAGATAGCACTTGACGTCATGGGCGGGGATCTCGGTCCGGCGTCTGCGCTTGACGGTGCGCGTCTTGCACTCGAGAAGAACCCGAATCTTCACATACTATTGGTAGGCGACCGCTTACCCATCGACGCGTTCCGAGCGGATGCGTCAGACGAACTTAGAAGCAGAACCTCGGTCGTTTACACGGCCAGCGTTATCGCCATGAGCGACTCACCCAAAGAAGCGCTTCGCAGCGGAGCTGACTCCTCGATGCGCCGGGCCATTGAATGTGTGCGTGACGGCGAAGCCGAAGCCTGCGTCAGTAATGGCAATACCGGTGCTTTGGTGGCGATTTCAAAGTTCGTTTTGAAAACAATAGAGGGTTTGCGTAGACCTGCATTGCTGACACCTATTCCGGCTGAAAATGGCGTTACGATAATGCTTGATGTGGGTGCTAACACTCCGTGCACGGCCAGCATGCTGTCAGAATTTGCGGTCATGGGCAGCATTGTTTCAAATACAGATTACGGTATCGAAACACCAAAGGTAGGTTTGTTGAATATTGGTGTGGAAGCCGGAAAAGGTCATGAAGTGTTGCACGAGGCTGACGAGATACTCGGTGCGTCTTCGCTCAATTACATCGGTTTTTGTGAGGCTAACCAGCTGTTCTCGTCTGACGTCGATGTCGCTGTCAGTGACGGCTTCGCTGGCAATATCGCCTTGAAAACCATGGAAGGGTTTTCACGCTTTTTGGCTGGCCGAGTCGCCTCGTCCGGCGCCCGGTTCGACGTGTTGGATCCAAGAGCGCATAACGGTGCTAGCCTGGTCGGGCTTCGAAGCGTCGTAATCAAATCGCATGGCGGTGCCGATGCGGTTGCATTGAGCTACGCCATTAATACCGCTATGGTCGAAGCGCGAGCAGACATTCCGAAAAAAATCGCGACCGGAATAGATCGGTTACAAAAATCTTAATCGCCTCGCTACAGCATCCGCGCAACGGTGAGTGAGAGCACAAGTCTCGGACTCACAAATAATTACAACGGTAACAAACTGCGGAGCGGCTCTTTTTTATAAGCAAGCCCCATTGCCCGGAATAGGCCGAATTACTGGCCAAATGCGTCCAAGTCAGGCACGATTCTCATCCATCTCCCACGACTTCGGATGTCAACTATGTTCAGTAAAATAGCCGGTACCGGCAGTCAGCTACCAAAACGCGTTGTGACCAATGAGGAGCTTGCGAAAACCGTCGATACCAGCGACGAGTGGATCGTCACGCGTACCGGTATCAAACAACGGTATTTAGTCAGTGACGGTGAAACTAATCTCGATTTGGCTGAAGGCGCTGCTCGCAACGCCATGGACATGGCCGGCGTAACGGCTGACGACATTGACCTGATTGTTGTTGGCACCACGACACCCAACCAGGTGTTTCCAAACATGGGCGTGTTATTGCAGGAGCGACTCGGTTCGGCAAACTGTCCAGCTTTCAGCCTGGAAGCCGCTTGCACCAGTTTTATTTATGCACTGTCCGTAGCCGACAAGTTCGTGACAACAGGTTCTTCCAAATGCGCTCTTGTGGTTGGTAGTGAAACCCTGTCTTCGATTGTCGATTGGAAAGACCGTGGTACGTGCGTGCTGTTTGGAGACGGAGCGGGCGCTGTCATCATTAAGCCCTCTGAAACGCCAGGTATCCGCTCAACTCACATATCTTCCGACGGCAAGTACAAAGATCTTCTGTTTTTGGAGTCCGGAATCTCTAACGGTTTCGATAACTTGAAAAGCGGCCGTGATTTTGTCCAGATGAAGGGCAATGAAGTGTTCAAAGTTGCCGTTCGAACGCTGGGTGGCATTGCCAAGACCGCGCTAAAACATAACAACATGAAAAAAGAAGACCTCACTTGGTTAGTACCGCACCAAGCCAATATTCGAATTATTCAGGCTGCGGCTAAAATGCTCGATATGCCGATGGAGCGAGTGATACAAACCGTTCAGGATCACGGCAACACGTCTGCCGCTTCCGTTCCATTAGCGTTGGATGTAGGCGTTCGCGACGGGCGAATTAAACGCGGTGACACGCTGCTGCTGGAAGCGTTCGGTGGTGGCTTTACGTGGGGTGCTGCGCTTCTCGAGTTTTGATTTGGTAAACGTCAGTCGGGATTGGAAGTGCGACTGGACTATGTTTACCTGACGTAGGCTTGATATTCGTGCCACGCGAAGAGGTTTCGAGTTGCCAGGGGAAGGGTTAATGATTGGGTCGGCTACGGTGTCGCTTTATTTCGACGGTGAAAACGGCTCGCGTTCTAGCTGACGGTTTTTGGTATCAGTGAGAACGCTTACGCGTCGGCTACTTTCACAGACTGCAGAATTCTGTGTTGGCCGGTAGCTGTCGACTGGTCCTGTCGGATCTGCGATTTCCACACAGCGAACGGGTGCCATTCAGGCAGTTGGCTGGATGCAATGCTGTCAACGCCATCATCTGTCGACAGGTCGTCCGAAATGCGCTTCTGATTATCGTTCATATCCCCAGCTTCCTTCTGTTTTTATTTCTCACAAACGAAGTATAAATGACTGATAGTTACGAAACTGTTAACTAAGTCGCACTTCAGATACTGCTCTTGATGAAAGCGCGTTGTTACTATATTAAATAAATATAATATTCAATCAGTTGCATGCTGTTTCTTAGGCTTGGTCTGAATATAGTATCAATTGTATTTAATTGTGAATGCGCAATTATTGTTCATTTTGCGCAATAAATAATGTACGGGTAAACCCTTAACCTATTTTGGGGGTGTCTTGGCACCCGCGTGCAGCATTTTGGCCCAAAGAGCAGCTGCGTTGAGCGCTGTTTTAAGTTTTGCAGCGAGGACTTTGTTCAAAGCACAGCCTCATGAATCTTTTCGGCAAATTGAGCTCTCTTATTGATAAGCTAGGGATAGTGCTCACTTCTACTAAAAAACGAGTCTCATTTCGGGAAATGTCCGCAAGCTATTACAGCGAGCAAATCGATAGCGTGACATGCCTGTTCAGTCCGTGCCTTTCGGGCTTCAATCGGTACTTAGGCTGGGTACCCGTTATGGTTGGAGGCGCTAATGGGTTCAGTCTGGCTGAAAGGTCAGGCGAGGCATGTTTTAGGAGCTTGGTGTAAATGAGCCGTACCTTGATGTACTGGGTTCCGGCGCTAATAGCCGTGGCCATATTGACCGCATTTTGCGTTCGTCATCATCTTCCATTGATTGCAGAAGACCTGGAGACCCGTTCGCGTTTGGCGTTGAATGAAGCCGATCTGGCGGACGTGACAGTGGAGCGCGTGGATGGCCTGAACATTTATTTAGGTGGCTTTGTGTCGGGCGAGGACACTAGGCAACGCGCTCTGGAAACAGTTGAAAAGGTTTACGGCGTCTATTCCGCCAAAGATGAAATGATCGAGCAGGCGGCCAAACCGGTTGTCCTGCGGCCTGACCAGCACCGTTTTTCGGCCATATCCGACAAAACGCAAGTTAAGCTGACGGGTATGGTGCGTGATCCGGCCATGCGCGCATCAATAGTGGGTGCTGCCCGCCGTGCATTTGGAGAGCGCCGCGTAATTGACGAGCTAACAGAAGTGTCTTCAGTGCCCCCGGAATGGACCTCTGCACTGCGTGAGCTGTTTGATCAGCTGGCGGGTTTTACAAGCGGCAAGCTGGACGTCCGCGGAACGCACCTGTCACTGGTAGGTTCCGTTACGTCGTCAGGACGAAAAAATCGGGCGGCTGCAGCTTTAACGAGGGTAGCAGGCGAACGTTACACAAGCCGGCTAGACGTGGCCATACTGACTCCGTCCAGCGACGTTATCGAGAACTGTCAGGCGTCAATTAACCAGAAACTTGAAACGGCTACCATTCGTTTTAATTCCGGCAGTGCCTCTATTTCGGTCGACAGCTACCCGTTGCTTGAAGAGCTGGCGGATATTGTTGCCAGCTGCGATGGGATAATGGTCGATATTCAGGGGCACACCGACTCAGATGGTGACGAGCAGAATAATTTGAGATTGAGTGAGCGAAGGGCTCAATCTGTTCAGCGCTATTTCGTTGACGAAGGTATTGATGCGTCAAAACTTAAAGCCAGCGGGTATGGCGAGACTCAGCCTCGTGCAGACAACACAACCAGGGACGGACGGATGCGCAATCGACGTATCGAGTTCGTTATTACGGGAAATTAATATGGGTAGTACCGCTTATGTAGCAAGCCTCATCGTCATGTGCCTCGCGGTCATGTTTCTGTTGGGCGTGCTGATGTCCTATTTTTGGCGCCGTTCCAGTTTTCGACGTATGGCGGCCGACAGCGAACAGTCCTGGTTGTCCCGGCTACGACAGACTGAGCAAGACAGAGATACCCGAATTGCAAAACTCCGGTCAGAGGTGGAAGAGCACCGTCATCAGATTCCGACCATGGAAAGGTCGTTGGCTGAGCGCAGCGACATTATTAACTCGCTCGAAGGTGAAATTGATGCGCAAAAAGGGAGTATTAAGTCGCTGGAGAGAAAACTAAAAGAATCGCTTGCGTCTGGTGGCGTGGGTACCAAAGAACTGGAAAAACTAACGAAGTTGGAAGCTCGCGTAGAGCAGTACGGTTCGACTGAAGCAGGTTTGAGGGGTGAGTTGGAAGAGCTGCAACAGAAGTACAAGGATGCCACCGTCAGAGTAGCCGCGGCGGACAAGGAATTGGAAAATCTCTCTCAACACCAGCAGCAACGTCTGGTCGCAATGGAAGAACGTGTAAGTGACGCCGTACAGGTCAGTCAAGACCTTGAGGCGGCACGAGAGCAGGTCGAGAAGCTTGAAGATGAACTATCCGGCGCTAACAGTAAACTGAGTGGCCTTGAGCAAGAACTGGTCGCTAGTCGCCAAGAAGCTGATGATTCAAAAGCCGCAAATGAAGAGTTGAAAAACGCGCGAACAGAAATTGACCAGTACAAACGACGTGCAGAGCAGCTAGAGCAAGAGTTGCAAGATAGCCAAAAAGACATGAATGCAATGCGAGTTGCAAATGATGAATTGAAAACTATTCGTTCGGAGTCTGAAGGCCACAAAAGTCGTTTGGAAGAGCTGGAGAAAGAGCTTAACGAAAGTCGGAAAAACGCTGACGCGGCCAAAACGACCAATAATGAATTGACGCGCAAGTTGAGTGCTCATAAGCAAACTGGCGAACAGGTGGAAGAATTAAATCAAACCATTAACAGGTTGCGCAGCCAGAATGAACAGAACGGCTCGCAGCTTTCCAAGGTTGAGTTGCGCAAAACCGAGTTGGAACAGACATTACGCACACGTACAGAAGAAGCCTCTTCAATCCAACGCGAGGCCTCTGAGCTACGCAATGCCACGGCGGAACTCGAAGCACGTAACGCGCAGCTTGAAGACAAGCATCAAAGAGTCGTGTCAGAGCTCAATACTTCGCAGTCTCGCGCAGAGGAAGCACGAAAGGAGTTTGCTCACTGGCGCAATCAGGCTGAGCAATTAGAGAATCTTTTGCAGGCTCACCAAGCCACAGTGGAGGAAGCGAAGGAGCAGGCCAAACACTGGCAAAGCGAACACGACAAGCTTAAGGCACAATGGGCCAATGAGTCGGCGCAGCTTGAAGAATCCAGACGTCAAGAGCAGGTTTTGAAACACGAGCTGAAAGATGCCCGGCAGTTGGTTGAAACCGGTAAAGAAAAATCGGGTGAGTGGCAAAACCGTCTTGAGAAAGAACATCAAGCAGCCGCTGCCGAAGCGCGAGAGCTGAAAGCGAGAATTGAACAGCTGTCCAATCAGCTCGCAGGAAACAGTGACCGAAACGAAGAGGTCGCCATGTTAAAGCGCACGCTTGAGCTGCGCGACGCCGAGTTTAAAGACGAACACTTGCAGCTCGACGAGCAGCGCCAACTGACGGAGCAGTGGCGACTTCGTTATGAACAGCTAAAACGAGAGCACACAGCGCTGAGTGAGTCAGCCAGGGAGCCGGCGAAAAAAGTCCGAAAACGAAAAGCCGTCACTATTGACCCTGATTTTAAACCGAACTGGTTATTGTCTGAGGCTCCGCAAGAAAAGGACGATCTCAAGAAAATATGGGGTGTTGGGCCAGTGATGGAAAAAACCATGAACAGTTTGGGTATCTACCTGTTCAAACAGGTGGCGGCGCTTGGTGAGAAGGATATCGAATGGGTTACGTCGCACATCAACACGTTTCCCGATCGTATTGTTCGGGATGACTGGGTCGGTCAGGCAGCCAGGTTGCAGAAAGAAAAATACGACTGACGTTTTGGTCAGAACTGGCTATACGGCGCTTAGTTAGCAGCCGTTATTACCGTCGCTCCCTCGGTAGCGGTAACGGTCAGGGTCCCGTCAACTAGTTTGCGAGTCAGCGTGGCGGAACTTGAGTCAATTGCCTCTTCACCGACAAGCGTGTCTCTCAGCACAACTGAGTAAGACAAGTTGCGTGGCACGGTTTCGTTATTAAGCTGATAGTCTGCAATTCGAAGACGGCTTTCCAAGAATCGGTCGTCGTCGGTGAACTGGCAGTTGGTCCAGGAGAACTCGAAGGTGTCGCCAGCGCCTGCTTCTCCGAGCCCGGTCCCGGCTGGGTCAACCGTCCAGGTAACACCGTAGTCTGGCGTTGGCGTACCGGTAGAGTTGGCGCAGGTAAGTGTCAGCTCCGAACCGAATCCCATTGACTCAAGCATGTCCAGGTTATCAGTGATGTCCCGTTGGGCGGTTTCGCTAAAGCGGGCGAGAAGCCAAGTGCTCTCCAGAGTGCGGTAGGCCTTGGAGGCAAAGCGTTCATCGAGATTGCGGTCGTTGTCGCTGAAGAGCTCGCGAAAATCGTCGAATGAAAGAGCCGGTCGCGTGGTGTCACCTACGGCAATTACAATGTTGTTGGCGTCACCGTCAAACGTTATCAGAGAGGTCGTGTCGTTACGCTCTACCGATAACTGTCCGCTGGTTGGCAGGCGGCCCAGGCCGAACTCGAGGTCGGCCGTGACGTCGACGGAAAACTCACCGTTGAGTAAATTGTCTCCCTCATTTGGCACAACCAAAACGTTGAATGAGGTTGTGGTGTCTAAAGTGACGGGTACGTTACGAAGCGTAATTTCGGCGTTGCCGTCTTTTTCGAAACTACCGCTAACTGTAAGCGCTGAGATCGTATCGGTCGTTCTGCCATTTTCAATTGCGAGGTCACCGCTTGTAGACACGCTGAAATCAACAAAAACAGGGTCAACGGGTTCACTTTCTTCCGGATCGTAACTCTTACTGCCCGTCGCTAGTAGAAAGCCAGCCGTCCACAGTGCAGTCAGGCATAACCAGGTTGAGGTTGAGCTTGTCATTGAGTTGATCCTTAGTTGTGCATGTGGCAACAGTTTAAGCTGTTTGCGAACGCCATAAGAGCAGGCTGGTTATACCAGCAGCCAATACGATAGCCAGTACATCAAGACGATCAAATGTACCGGCCAGCGCATAGGCTGTGAAGTCTGAAAACACAGAACAGGCGTGGGTGTCCGCGCAGGCTTCCAGGCTTTTTTTGACCGCAGGATGCTGCACGAATTCCATCGTTATTCCAAGTATAAACGTGATGATCAAAGCTGGCTTTTGAAATTTTGGCTGGTGCCGCGTAACGGCAACGGTGGCCAACAGCATCGCAAGCATATGAAAGAAAGAGGGGAGCTGGTAGGTGAGCGGCAGCGCAGACGACGGTAATATTTGCGCTGTCACGTCAAATCTAGACAGCAAAGTATGAATTAGCTGCGGTGCATAAGGTCGACCAATGGCATAAACCAGAACCCCTGCGGCGACACAGGCCACTGAAGCCATCAGCCAGTTTGACGGTTTAAATGGAGTCAACACGTTTGTAGTCCGTTTGCACACCGTAGCATTGTAACCCTGCTGTGGTGTCTGATAAAGGAGTATAAAGCGCTGAAAAGAATAAAAAATATGTAACTAATCGTGAATGGATAGGTTCTCGGTGGGAGTGGACGGCTGTGCGTGAGGGCGTTGATTGTGGCAGGTGGTTGAGCAGGATGATGTCTTCAAAAGGGGGTCAGACGGGTTATGGGAGCTTAGGTGTTCCGTAAGATAGAACGTGTTCGTTATGGAAAATTAAGCTTTTCACGCAGACTTTGGTCTACACTGTATTCTGGCGTCGTCGAAACGGCGCAAACGACGGATGCGAACAGGCTGCGCTTGATCCAGTCATAGAATTCGCACTGTATAACAGAGGCTTGCGAGCCAAAATATTATCGTTGGAGGGGTTATGGTTTTGCTATCTAATTTACGCCGCATGTGTGCGACGGGGCTGGTTATTATTGGCCTTGGACTGAGCGCGTCGGTACACGCGACAAGCTACAACAGCATGGTGGTCTTTGGTGACAGTCTGTCTGATTCTGGCAATATTTTCGATTTGTTCGGCGGGCTTTTTGGCCCTGAACCACCGTACGCCGATAGTCGTTTTACCAGTAATTTCACTGACGGTACTGCCGGCCTGGTGTGGGTCGAGCACATGGCTGCTCTAATGGGGCTACCTTTGGACAACTCTGTCGCTGGTGGCACGAACTATGCGTTTGGTGGTGCTCGTGCGACAGAAAATCCGGGCGATCTTGTGCCCTCCATGCCGGATCAACTGAATTTTTACTTCAACGACACTAACAATGTGGCTGATCCTAACGCTCTCTACGTAGTGTTTGGCGGTGGTAACGACGTTCGCGATAACGACGCTGCAAACGCGGCTGCCAGCATGGCGCAAATGATTACCGATTTGGCGGCGGCCGGTGCGACCAATTTTTTCGTACCATCATTGCCAGACATCGGTCTGACGCCCGAAGCATTGAGTGGAGGTGCTCCTGGCGGAACGGCTGAAGAAATCAGTGCCGCATCTGCTCAGCATAATGCCAATCTGGCCGCTGAAATTGCTAACCTTGAAGCGACTCTTGGCATCAACATTATTTCGTTCGACTTGGGTGGCATATTCACTGACGTGATTGCTGATCCGGGTGCATTCGGTATCACGAATACGAACGAAGCCTGCATATTGACGGAATGTCTCGATCCAGATTCATATTTGTTTTTTGATGGCATCCACCCAACGGCTGCCGTTCACCAGGTAATGGGACAGCTCGCTTTCGAGAGCTTAACCCAGGTTCCGGTTCCAGCTGCCTTGCCGTTGTTCCTGGCTGCGCTGGGTGTGTTTGGAGTTCGCCGCCGCAAGGTTGCCTGAACCCAAATTACGAAGTACCAGAAAGGCCCCGCACTGCGGGGCTTTTTTGGGGTTCTTATTCTTACTTTGGGGTGTCGTCAGTTTATAACTGGAATATTTCCTGACGGGATAAAACCGGGTAGCGGTTTAACTGGGTGTTGGCCGCAGTAGGGCCTCAAGATGCCTCCCGTTAAACTCTCTGGTCGCAGCGGGCGCACGATTTCCAGTGACCATCAGATTTTACGCTATCGCGTTCCAAATGCGGCAACATGTCGCTACTACGCCTGCGGCTAGTTTCCGTTTACGCACCTGACTTAAGGGCCGCACCGCATGCGGCCCTTACTGTTTGGCTTAGTTGAAGGCGCTTGGTCCAGGGCTGCCCAGAAACTGATTGCTGAACATGGCAACGTCAAGGAAGTTAACCGCTCCGTCTGCGTTCAGGTCTGTGTCAAACACACCGCTTTGAAATACGTCTTGCTGAAGCAACACGAAGTCGAGGAAATTTACGATGCCATCGTTATCGAAATCGGCGTCGCAAGCGTTACCGAAACCGTCGCCATTTGTATCCAGCTGGCTGTCGTTCTCTCCGGCGATACAATTATCGCACGCGTCTCCAATACCGTCGCCATCACCATCAGCCTGCGACACGTTTGCCGATAACGGGCAGTTGTCTTCGACGTCAAACACACCGTCTAGGTCGCGGTCGTTGGCAGTTCGCTGAGCGTAACCCGGAGGAAAGGCGGTATAGGTCAGTCTGTCGCTGTCACCGTCCACCAGGTTGCGCAGTGCGAGCGCTGAAATTGGCGGTTCCGCAGAAGCCGAACTTTGGAATGTGCCGTCGCCAAGTCGGGCGTAGCTGACCGCCTGATTGTTGATCACGCCGTGAACAACGACATCGGCCTCTGTGGTGTTTCCCCCAAGAATTTTAGAGACAAACGACGTGCCCGCGCTGTTCAAAAGCAAGTCGATACGGGAGGTAACGTCAGTGCCGCTTTGATTAGTAAGCGTGATTTGTTGGCCGACGACGGGAGCCAGATCGGTATCGAATGCCATCATGTAGTCGACGGTGTCACGACGCGCCTGATTATTCGGAAACCCGACTGTATCGTTCAGTGCGCTGTTGAACACCGAGGCCCGGAAAAAGCGAAACAGCGTATCAGTGCTGCCGTCGTGAAGAAAACCCGTGCCGCGAACCTGGTCCCCTTGGTGGCTTGTGTCATTAGCCAAAAAGAAGCTGGCCTGAGGCATGCCGAACATGCCAACTTTCTGATACATGTTACGTAGATGCGGAATTTTAAAAATTTGCTCTTCGTCTTCAAAACTGGCTGCGGTGGATGCGCCAAATCGACCCAGTGCCGGATTAAGTTCGTGACACCCGTTACAGGTGAAGCCGTCCTGTTGGCCGGTAAAATCAAAAGGTACTCCGTCAGAACGGCGAGGTCCCAGATAGAAGTCTTGCCCGGCTCGTTCGTTAGCATTAAGCGAATTGTCCAGGGCTCGAACCGGGTTCGGAGGCAGGGTTAACGCCAGTGCAAAGTTGGTGAAGCTGGCCATTTCCGCGGGTGTCAGTTCGTCGCTATTACCGAGGAGCCCAGGGAACGCCACGTTAAAGTTCAAAAATGAAATGACTTCGTCCGTTGCGTCCGTACCAAATTCTCCAACCGCTCGGTCTCCACGCCAGTGCATAGCCCCCGAGTTGGACATACCGCGAAGGGTTTGAGTGGTCATTGGGCCCTTCATTGGGTGTAGCTGGTTTAAATTGCCCGTGCCGTTGATTTCGTCGGAAGCCTGATTAAGAAACGTGACAATGTTCTGCAAATTAACCGTCAGCGGACTGTCAATGACGGCTTCATCAGGGTTTCCAAGATCCCAGGCCAGTCCGTCCATGTCACCGAAAATATGACAGCTGGCACAGGCCGCTTCTCCGTTTGACGAAGTCAGGTTAGCGTCGTAAAGAAATGGACGTCCATCGATTACCGTAGCGGGCTCCGGATTGTGTAACGCGCGCCTGGCCAGAATATTACCGTTATCCAAATCGATAGCAACAAGCGCGTTGTCGTAACGTGTCGAAACATACAGTCGATTGCGAGATTCGTCCAGCACGACACCCGAGGGTCCACCCGGAATGTCAATGTAGTCGGAGCTGGCCGTTTCAGGGTTGAAACTACCGTCCAGAACGTCAGCGGTTGCGAACACACCGATCCTGTTTGAGCCAAATGCAGCTAAGTAGAGCGTACTGCCGTCAGCGCTGATAGCCATGTCGGTCGGTGTAGCCAGTGAGTGATCTTTAGTACCGACGGGAGCGGGTGTTACCGAGTAGTCGATGTGACTGTTTAAATTTCGTACCACGTTTCCAGTCGAAGTCAGAATCGATAAACGTGACTGAGCAAGGTTGCCCTGCACGGTACTGCCACCTGAACCTGATCCTTCGAAACGCACTTCGTTTATGGCTTCGGTGTTACTCACATAGACGTCGCCGTTGACTGGATTGACGACCATATTGAACAGTGTCGTGCCGACTCCGGAAAAGCGCTCTGTTTCATTTAACGTTGTTGCGTCAATAGAGAATACGTCGTAGTCGGGCAGCGTGAAACGAATACCGTTGCTCCAGTTGCGATCGAGTTGGTCGCGCCACTCGCCGCTCGCGTTGTCGTACTTGACGATAAGGCTGGTCTCAGGCGCGTTGTCACCGTGAACGTTGGCGGAAGGGCCAGGTAGCCCGCCCGGCATAGCACCACCGGGCAAGCCGTTCGGCGAAATCACGCCGTCGCCCGCGCAACTATTGGGGCCAAAGCCGTTGCACACTACGCCTTCATTGACTACTGCTGTCTGGTTGCCAGACATGAAGACCGCCGCGTAGACGGTGGTCCCATCGGGACTGACAGCAAGCGCACGCGGGGTGTCACCGAACAACTCGATAATTCTTAGTGGTGTGCCGCCGAGTCCAGCGCCCGTATTGGCTGCGTCAAATACCCAAACATCGGCGCGTGCGACTCCGGGGGTTGTTAGCTCAGGGTCACCCGCGCCAGGCACCGCAGCCACTGAAGAGTGGGTTCTGTGTTGGCCTTTGTGCGCAGTGGTTATAAATGCACGATCGTTAGCAAAAACAAGATCACGAGGTTCGTCCCCAACCAGAAGTGTTTTTGTCACTCGTGGTGTTCCTGTCAGATCAACAATGCTGATGCTGTCAGAAAGATGGTTGACTACCCAGACCTGTGTATTGTCTCGAAAGGTTACGCTCACGGGTTCCATGCCGACAGGCAGGGAGTACTCGTGGACAAAACCATCTGAACGAAGAGAAAAAATTTCAATATGGTTATCTGACGTGTTGACCGAAACAAGTCGTGAGCCGTCGGGAGACATGGCAATTGGTTTTACGTGTCCACTTTCAAAATGCAGGTACGGCACTTGCGCCAGCGCTGCATGGTTGAACACCATGACAAGAGCCAATAGAAGGGTGGCCAGCCACGTTTGGCCAGAGATTAACCGTTGATGCATTGTGTGCCTCGCAATTGTACAAACGGTGGTTACGGGAATTCCTTATATTTGTGTCAGGCCGTAAAGACCAGTTTTTCTTCCCGAGCGTCTCTGCAGTGTAGCCCATGCAACCCTATAGTGGGTTTAATAAGGGCCCCGGAGCGTATTTTTGCGCCTCCATGGCGATGATTTAGTTTGGAAACGAGGCTAGGCACGAGTTTAAGCCTCACTTTCTGGTTCACCGCGTTATGTTCTGTATTCGCAAGTGCATTACCTCAGAAGTCGGGGTAAACTTGAGCGACTTTATTATGTAATGTACCGACTATGTCCCGTCCTGAATTTTCAATCTCGGATCCAGACGACCATACGGTTGTTTCCGTAATACCCAGCCATTTCACGCATATGGGCGACAACCGTCCTTACGTAAGTATCGTTCACCCTCGCGGCAAAGCCAGTCGCCATCCGATCACTAGTAAAGGGTTACTGATCGGCCGAGGCCGTCATGCGGATGTTGTTCTCGACGACGCTCAGGTTTCTCGCCGGCACTGCCTTATTCGGCTCACCGATGCCGGTATTGTCGCGGAAGACCTGGGATCGACAAACGGAACGCATATCAACGGTAACGCCATAACCCTCGCCGTTGTCGATCCGTCAGGTCGTATCAAGATTGGCGGGTGTGTTCTTCGGGTTGAATATCGTGCGCGGGTTGAAATAAACGCTGAAAAGCAGCTTGAGCAGGCGGCTCAAACTGACGAACTAACAGGCTTGAATAATCGGCGGTGGTTTTTTGGGCAAAGCGCAGCATATCTCGCTTCAGCGGCCGATTCAGGGCACGACCTGACGTTAGTCATGATCGACATTGATCATTTCAAACAAATAAATGACAGCTTTGGACATGCGGCTGGTGATCACGTGCTCAAAGAGGTTGCCCAAATTCTGACAGCGCAAAAACGGGAAGACGACTCACTTGCGCGATTTGGCGGCGAAGAGTTTGTCATGTTGTTGCCTGATACCGGTGCGACAGACGCACTCGTGTTTTGTGACGGGCTTTGCGAGGCTGTTAAAAAAGCGGGTATTAGTGTGAATGGCAGAGATTTGTTTGTTCAGGTGTCTATCGGTACCTGGACAGAGGAAGTCAATCAGATTACTTCGATCGAACAGGCAATCAGCGGCGCTGATGCGGCCATGTATCGAGCCAAGCGCGCTGGTCGAAACCGGGTGAGTGACTAGCCTGAAAAGAGCGGTCGTCTAATGTCGCCGTGGAGGCTACAGGCAACGCGCTTTCTTGCCGAGTGACAAGGTGTCCATTTGTTCGGCTAGCGGTTCGGGTTTATGGATGTGGAATCCCTGCGCGAAATCGACTCCAAGCTGTTTGAGACATCGCTGAGTGTCCTCGTCTTCGACGTACTCGGCAATCGTTTGTTTACCCATGGCGTGTCCAATGTCGTTAATGGACCCCACCAGCGCTCTATCGATTGAATCGTTGACCATGTGTTTGACGAACATGCCGTCAATTTTCACAATGTCGACGTCGAGGCTTTTCAGATAGGCGAACGACGAAACGCCACTGCCGAAATCATCCAGTGCAAAGCGACATCCGAGGTCGCGCAAGCATTTGATAAAGTCGGTTGCGGCATCGAGGTTTTCAATTACGCCGGTTTCAGTTATCTCGAAGCAGAGCTTTTCGGCGATGTGACGACGCCCCTCCAGCAACAAAATCAGGCGCGTTTTAAATTCGTTGTCGGTCACTGACTGAGCGGACAAATTGACGCAGACAAAGTTGAAGTTTTTCAGTGAGTCGGCGTTTTCGTCAAAGTAGTGAACGACGTGTTCGCATACCCAGCGATCGAGGCGGGTGGCAATGTGGTAGTTCTCGGCCGCACGAATGAAGCGCTCCGGTAAAATGACGTCGCCCTGAAAGTCTTTGAGGCGCAGCAGAATTTCAATGGAGTGTCCGTCATCAGCTGGGCCATCTAATGGCTGAATCAGCTGGCTGTAGACTTCGAAGCCGTCGCCGTCGAGCGCCGACTGCAGGCGGGCAACCCAGCTCATTTCGCCGTGGCGACGAGTGATCTCTGCGTCGTCGTCTTCAACCGAGCAGTACACACGGTTGCGGCCGAGGTCTTTGGCCGCGTAGCAGGCAGTATCCGCGACGCTAAGAAGGTGCTCTGTGCTTTGGCTGCGCGACGTAATCGCAACCATGCCGACACTGGCCGTCACGCGGAAATTGTTCTGGTCCCATCTAAAACGTTGACTGGCGAGATACTGATTTATTTCTTCAGCGCGAAGGCGGGCATTCTCAATGTCACAGCGATGAAACAAAATGCCAAACTCGTCGCCGCCAAGGCGCGCGAGCATATCTTCCTCGCGCAGATACTTGGACAGCATGTGTCCAACACGGCGTAACATTTGGTCACCAGAGCTGTGTCCACACGTGTCGTTAATGATTTTAAACTGATCCAGATCGATGTAGCACAGCACGTGCTCCCACAAGTTCTCCTTGGCCGATTCAAGTGCCTGGTTAAGGCACTGTTCAAAATTTGCTCTGTTGGCGAGACCGGTCAGCAGGTCATAGCGACTCTGGTATTCGAGCTTGTCAGACAACGCGCGAGCTTCGGTAATGTCTTCGCAAACCGCCAGAATTCCTGAACGTTGTCCCTCGCCGGTAGCTCGGGCAGCGACTCTGACCCAAAGTGGCGTGTCGTCAGCCCGGACAAGGCACGTTTCCCAGTGAATGACTTCGCCGTTCGCCTGCACACATTCTGCAAAACGCTCTTTAACCACGCTGCGCTGAGACGGTAAATGCACGAGTTGGGCTTTGCGGCCAATCAGTTCTTCGGGCCGGTAGCCGAGATGCTCAGCCCCGTAGCGATTGACAGAGAGAACGATGCCCTTGCCGTCCATGCTGAAAAACATAGAGGGGTTTTCGTCGTAAAGCATGCTTAACTGTTTTTCGCTTATCTGCTGCTTTTCTATCGCGAGCCGCGACTTGGATACGTCTTGCAAGATACCGCGCACTCTCGGAGGGGAGAGTCGCCCCGCAGGGATTCGCCGTCCTGCAATTCTCATCCACCGCAGCTCGCCGTTTGCTGTGCGGATACGGAATTCGAATGTATAGCGTTCAGCGTTGTCATCGTCGGCTTCGGTCAGTTCTTCAAACTGTGACCAGTCGTCGGTGAATACGTTTTCTTTCAGAAATTGTGGCCGACGCAACCAGTCCGCGGTTGGATAGCCCAGTAGTGCTTCAATTTGACGATCAATATGTCGCACGTTCCAATCGGGAAGTTCGAATTCGAAGGCGATGGCCTCCGTGTCACGGACCATTTCCTGATGACGTCTGATTTGTTGCTGCAAGGTGCGCTGCAGACTTTTTACGGCGGATACATCGCGCACAGCCAGAACCATTTGTTCGGGGTGTTCGGGGTCGCGCTTGCCGTGAATGTGGAGCCAGTACTCCTCGGACTCGTGATGTATTCGTGCTTGCGTTTCAAACGACGTTTGTTCGACATCCTGTAATGCGGCGGCGAGAAATTCCTGATCGTGAGGATGAATGTGTTTGAGCAGTGCTTTGGCGCTGGCGAGCGCCGCAATTGGGAGCCAACCGGGCGCAGCTGGAATCCAGCTTCCCTCTTCGAGTTCGCAATTCCAGTGCCACGTAGCGACACGCATTTCGTCTAGTAGATCTTCGGTTACGGAATTTTTGGCACAAGTCTCTTGTACACTCGGCGAAACCAGGCCGTCAATGACACTTAAGATGCGTTTATTGTTATCGTTCATGCAATCCCATATGCGCAACTGAAGAGAATTATGCTCTTTCTATGATAGTTGCGCCTAGTGTGCAGGATTTGTCGACCTTCCTGCTGCGCCCATCATGCCACAGCAATACGTAAATTGCAGACCTAATACAGGTTTAAACAGGTATATATAGCAATTCAGGGATTCTCTGAGAAAAAACCACCCAATATCGAAATCAATGACTTAGGCGTAGTTCGATACGTGGATTCTATCTACGTAGACTTTCGTGATTAATCGCGGTAGGTTATTCCACTGAGGCGTCACCCGTCAGGAATAACTATGAACGCACAAATTGATCGACCATTGCCCAAACCCACACCGGCCGAGCTGGTCATTTTGGGTGTTCTTTGGGACCACGGCCCAGCCACTGTAAGGGCGGTTCACGAAGCCATGCCCGGCGGTAACGTGAGTGGTTACACCACCATTTTGAAACTCTTACAAATCATGCATCGTAAAGGATTGGTAATGAGGGACGACTCACGTCGAGCCCACGTCTATCGCCCTGTATCAAGCCGCGTGAGTGTTCAAACCCAGCTGACCTCTGACCTGGTTCAGCGCGCCTTCGATGGTTCTCCTTCCAAGCTGGTTGTGCAGGCACTCGGTGCGGCGCAGACCGCGAGTCGTGAAGATCTCGATAAAATTCGTGCGCTGCTCGATCAGCTGGAGGCGCAGCAAAACGAGCCAAAGCGTGAATCAGACTTTTGAATTAATCGTCAACGCCGTTGGCTGGACGCTGCTCCATTTTCTGTGGCAGGGCGCCATAATATTTGTTCTTTTTGCGTTGTCGCGTAGCGTCATGAGTACCGCTAATCCGACCGTTCGACACGGCAATGCCTTTGTCTGGTTAGTGCTGCTAATGCTGCTGCCGCTGCTGACTTTTACCGCTTTGCTCTTTTCCTCGCCTGCTACCCATTCAACTTTCGCGGTTTCATCGGTAGCGTTTGTTGCGCCATCCGCTTCCTGGACCGATCAGACGGGGGCGCTCGGCGGCTTGTCGCTTCTCGGGGCTATGTGGCTGTCTGGCGTAATCGTTTTATCTGTTCGTTTATTTCGCGACTGGCGTGCGCTGGGCCGTTTCACCTGCGCGGGAGCTGAACCTCTACCGCAGCTCGATAATGCCTTTGCAGCGTTGCTTGAGGCTATGGATATAAGGCTTAACGTCCGACTCAAAATACGACTTGTGGAAGCGGTTAATGCGTCTGTGCCAATGGTCGTCGGCGTTTTGAAGCCAATGGTTGTGATTCCCAGCAGTGCCTTACTGGGGCTAACATCCCGGGAGCTCGAATTAATTATCGCGCATGAATTAGCGCACCTGAAACGTCACGACCACTTGATCAACTACTTGCTTCTCATTGCCGAGACGCTACTGTTTTTTCACCCGGTGGTGTACACGTTGACCCGCACCATTCGTCATGAGCGTGAATTGTGTTGCGACGACCTGGTCATTAATACTTTCGATGAGCGTGTTTGTTACGCGCGCGCACTGAGCAAACTGGAAGCGCTAAGAAGCCTGGAACTGGTTCCGACAGCGAGCCTTAGACTGGCCGCTGTCGACGGTCCTTTGGTCGTTCGAATCTCACGACTCGTGCAGAGGCGCACGCATCGACAGTGGGATGTGATTTCAACGGCCATGTTGCCAGTGGTGGCGGCCATCTTTGTGGGCCTGGTATTTTACAAATCTCAAGTAGCCCCCGGTAGCCTGGAGCGCGGATCGGGTTTGGCGCAGACGCTTGAGCAAGAACCTGCGGCTCAGATGGCAACCGCCCTGCGGGCGACGCATGAATTTACTCTGGAACCTATTCAGCTGGCCGAATACTCTCGACGCTACATTGATGCATCGACCGTTTCCAGAATAACCGCCGCACTCACGCAGAGTTTAACCGCGCTCCCTTTGTCGGCCATAGAGCAGGGTGCGGACTTCCCGGTGCGAAGCAGTCGGCCTGCCGCTTTGGTGGCGTCGTCACGCACGTCCAAAGAGGGTCGCTTGCCCGTTTCTCAACGTGGAGGGTTTGATCAAAGCCGGTCCGATGAGGCAGCCATTAACCGGAATCGAAAATCTGAGTCGGGACGACTTCCAGGCACATCAACGGAAAGAGAGAATCATTCGTCCGCCGGTAAAAATGCCGGTGTAATAGCCGAGTCGACTGTGGAAAATTCAACAAGCAAAGCCCAGTTGCTCGAAGATCGGGCCGACTCTTCACGAATAGCGTACGACATGACGGAAATCAGTACGCTGTATGCACCGGTTACGCGCCATACGGGCATGCCAGCACTGTCATTTACCCAGTCCGATTCATCGGCTGCGGCCAGTGAGCAAACGAAGACCGCCCAGCTGAACCTGCCGGAGACGTTGACAGGCGGTGAGCTGATTCACAGCGTAACGCCGCGCTACCCGGTACGTGCACGCTCTCGAGGATTTGTCGATAAAGTGATTGTCTCAATTCGCATTGATTCGACAGGCAAGGTAGATGAAGTCTCTGTGGTCAATCAAGACTCTCGACCCATGTTTCAGCGTGCTGTTGTTCGAGCTGTGTCCAAATGGAAATTTGAGCCGTTGTTACGTAACGGTGAAGCGGTAGAGCAAATTCTTGAGCAGTCGTTTAATTTCCAGCTGCAACCGTATACGGCCGGGCGTCCAAGTCAGACGTGCTCTGATACCAAAGGAGTCGTGTGCAGGCGTGCTACTTAGTCAGGGTGGTCAATAGAACCGGGGTCTTCAATAGAACCGGGGTCTTCAATAGAATAAACGTTTGACGTGCTCAGCGCTAAGTGGCTAGAACTCACTCTCTCTCTCTCTCTCTCTCTCTCTCTCTCTCTCTCTCCTCAGGCCTACAGCTTTTTTAGCGCCTTTTCCGCTTCTTTATTTCCGTTCGTTTAAACCGCTTTGCGGCATTCGTTCTTGAGATGTTTTTAGACGACTAAGAAAACCCCTGATCCGCCTCTTCGTAATTGACGTTTGACAGCAAGTCGAAAATAAACGGGTGAATGTTGTTGCTTTGTGAATGGTTTTGCTGTCAATCGCTAACCACTACATGGTCACTTGTTTAGAATGAGTCGCCTAATTGACCTCCTGTAAAACCATCAGGATCATTCGTTGATGCCGCAGTTGACGTCATTTTTAAATTGATACCCGTGTCATGATATGCTGAAAAACACAGCGTAGGGTCGCTGTGTGCTACTCCGAACGTGCTAGTCGGTTAGCTAAAATAAAATGAATTTTAACGGACCCTGTCTGTTGGTCCGATCTGCCCTTGTGCTGATTCGCGGTCATTCGACCGAATTCGTTCTGAGCTAAGGAGAGCTTTATATGAATCTTCCCATCGCCAAGACTGCTTCGGTCAGTCTTACGGATGTGATACTGACAATTGTTCTTTCTACTTTTTTCTCTGCCGCTGTATTTGCGCAGTCTGGTACGTGTGTCAACAGTCAGACTCGCGTAGCGCAGAGCAGCGCCTATATTGATGCGAGTTCAGGACACGACAGACACATAGTCCTCTCGCAGCCGGTTTTTCTTGACGGCAGTGAGACCACACAGCGCAATGGCCAGCGGCTTGCTTTTAATTGGCAGCTCGTTGAAAAACCAGAAGGCAGTCTGGTCGAGATATCGGACGCACGGACAGTTTAGACAGCGTTTACACCGGATGTCTCAGGTGACTATGTTTTTAAGCTGACCGTTACAGATGAAGCTGGCAACCGCGCAAAAGATTCTGTGCTTTACAGCACCTCAGTTGTTGCGCCTGTTGCCGTCATTACTCCACCGGCGGGCTATCGTGTAGGTGAAGCGGTTACGCTGGACGGCGGTCAATCGAAAGCTGCGGACCATGCGACGTTAAGCTATGACTGGGAAATTATCAGGAAGCCAGCCGACAGCCAGGTGTTCATCGATGCGGCAAATACACGTTCACCCTCTCTGGTGCCAGACGTACCGGGCATCTATGGCGTAAGTCTGGAGGTAAATGATGGCGTGCGATCAAGTCAACGCGAGATGCTTCAGTGGACCACGCAAGCGCAAGCGCAAGCGCAAGCGCAAGTGCCTGTTGCCGTAGCAGGCGTGCCGCGCACGTTTTCTGCCGGCTCTACCGTGAGACTTGACGGTGCTGTTTCGCAAGCGGCGAATAAAACCGAGTTGGACTATCATTGGTCGTTACTCTACGCGCCGCCGTCCAGCAATGCGCAGCTTGGTGATTCCAATGCAATGTCTCCCAGATTCATCGCTGATGCCGCTGGGTACTACCTTGTTCAGTTAATTGTTGGTAACGGGTCTGAGGTCAGTGAACCGGTAACCGTGCTTCACGAAGTGACAAGTTCCGGGGGTCTCGCGTCAATGGCGAAGGTGACGGACAGTACCCGAACGTTGGGTCAGACCGGTACCGACGCGGATGGTGTAATGGATCTTGAGGATAATTGCCTGCTGGTCGCCAACCCATTACAACGCGACACGGACGGTGACGGCTTCGGTAACTTCTGTGATCCCGACTTTAATAATGACGGAGTGGTTAATTTTCTCGACTTCTTTTTATGGCAGCAGAATTTCTTGACGGATGACCCGGACGCCGACCTGGACGGTAGTGGCTCGGTTAACTTTCTGGATGGCGCCATTATTAATACGTATTACCTGTTACCGCCCGGTCCGGTTGGTGCTGTCAGGTGGTCGAGTCCGGTCGACGGCGATTGGGATAACCCACTCAACTGGACGCCGCAAATAGTGCCTAATGAGAACCTGGTAGCGATTGTCGATGTAGAAGACGATGTCACCGTGTCGCTCATTGAAACCGTTGCCGTTGTCAAAGGGTTGGTTATGAATGAATCGTTGCTGATTGAAGACGGCACTCTCGAGGCGCTCGAGGCGGTGGAGCTTGGTGGTCAAATTAGCGGCACAATGACACGCATAAATAACACCACGTTTAATCCTTCCATGCAGGGCAGCGGGGAGTTGGTTCTGGAGGCCGGCCCTCACGTATGGCAGGGGAATACGCTAAATATTAATGCGGTCATTGATACTGGTGCAACGCTGTTCAATAGCGCTGGACTGACGATCAACGAGACATTGACAATCGATTCGCACTGGTTTGCAACAGCAATTGAGTTTACTGAAAGTCAGACCGTAAATAGCACGGGAAAATTGGTGCTTGACGGTTGGGGCAATCCCCAGAATCCGGCTATCACGCTGTCGCCCGCCAGTCTTGCAACGGTTACGTTTGACTCAGAGTTATTGATACAAGGTGGCAGGGCCGTCATTGGTTCCGATACCGGGAGCGTCCGTTTGCTGGGCGATGTGATATCTGACATCGCTGGAGAAGAGCTCCGCATTGGTGGCAGCACCTGGTTTGCAAGTGGCACGATAGAGGCTTTCGGTGGAGGTACTTTGCAATTGTTTGGCAACCTTGAGAATGACGGCGCTAGTCTGTCCATGGAGAGTGTCAATGCGCCTGTTCAGGTGTCTGCCGACGCCAATTTAACCTCTGCCAGCGTCGCTGGTTCAACAGGGACGGTGTTGTCTGTTCAGGGCGGAAACAGCGATTGGCGGGACATGTCGTTTGACATAGACCTGTTACTTGAAAACGGAGCTGAAGTAAGAGTATTCGACGATATCGCCTTGAACGGCACGACAACTATTCAATCGACGTCATTACCGACGGGGCTGTGTTTTTACTCGCGTCAAATAATTTCAGACGCTGCGGCATTTGTATTTGATGCAGCGAGTAATCCGGAGCCCGGTGAGGCTTATTTGTGTGCAAGCAGTAATTTGGACGCTGCACTTACCTTTGGGCCTCAGACAAGTATTAGTGGTGCAAATGGTCGTTTGTACACTTTCAGCCTTAATTCAGAAATTGTTTTTGATGGTCAAGTGAACGCCAATGTTGCAGAAACTTCTATTGCGATTAATAGTGGCCGCTTTTCAGGGAGCGGGGTTTTTCTGGCTACTAACGGCGGCGTCCTTGAATTAGCGTCTAACCTTGATGCTGGAGGTTCTTCAATAGCGCTAGATGGGGCGGATGGCAGAATAGTCGCGGAGGCCGACATTGAGCTTAAGAATGCAATCGTTAATGCGACGCCTGGCACTGTAATTGAATTTACCTCTGGTTCCGACAGTGAAATAGCCAATCTTGTTCTGAATACCGATGTGCTTGTGAGTAATTCGGTGCTGAACGTTACCGGCGACCTTGAGCTCAATGGCACTCTTACTCTGGGCCAGCTCGATCCAAGTGACAGTATCCTTGATTTTATTGGCACTCAGGTGTTGTCTGGCAACGCTACCATCATTATGGAAGCTGCGCAGTTTCCGGGTGGGTGAGTCCAAAAATTACAGGTAGCGGTCCGACTCAGTTCACCAACCTGACGATTCCTGAGACGTACGTGATTCGTGGTAGCGACGATATCCGCTTTGGCTCTGCGGATATAGGTGAGGGAATTAATACGCTTATTCTCGAGGGTGATCTGCAGGTTGACACTTCTTCCGTTCGGATCAGGTCCGAGAGTTTCTCAATCTCAAGCACAGCTAACGTAAGTCTAGCCAACCTGAAAAGACTTTCTTCGTTTAACCTGGACGGTGCGGTTGGTAATATTCGGATCGGCGCCGGAAGTACGTTTATCGTTGTACCTTCCAACCACGATTGTTCTTTCGTCGCAAAGCAGCTTTGAGTTCGATATTGCAAGCTCCAGTCTAGAAGGCCGCTTTGAGTCGAGTGAAAATATTGACTACGCCGGTCAGCTGACTATACGTTTGACCGATGGTTTTAGCCCTGAAGTCGGTGACTCGTTTCAGCTGTTTTCACACAGCTCATCAACCGGCGAGTTTGAGTCGGTTGTAACGGAAGGGGGGAATCCCGGCGATAGTTTCGTGCTGACGTATTCACCGACGGCCGTGACCGCTACGTATTCGAATTAACGTAAGAACAGTGAGGCCGCACGGCATGTCTATAAATGCAGTGCGGCTTTTTTTATGCCCAGTTTGCATGTCCTCACTCGCCTCCAAGGCGAGGCTTACGTGCGTGCGGGCGTATTTCACGCAGAATGTACTAAGACCTCGTTACTATATGAATTAAATATGTATTAAGAAGCGCATAGAGAGGTTAGTTACCATGATACGCACCGCACGTTTAATGGCGTTTTTTCTGTTAGCCCTGTTTGGGAGTTCTGCTATGGCAATCGAAGAACCTTCTTATCGTGTGCTTGTTGAACAAGAAGACTATGAAATTCGATTGTACGAGTCTTACATGGTGGCTGAAACGGACGTGGAGGGTGACTTCCGTTCGGCCGGTGGCAAGGCCTTCAGGATTTTGGCCGGTTATATATTTGGCGACAATCAGGCAGCTAAAAAAATGAACATGACCGCGCCCGTAGAGTCACGTGAATCGGATGGTGTCAAAATGGCCATGACTGTCCCGGTCAGCTCGCAGCGGGCTGAAAGCGGTGACGGTATGTACACGTATAGTTTTGTCATGGAAAGTAAATACACGCCTGAAACGTTGCCCGTTCCGAATGATTCTCGCGTGCGTATTCGAACCATTGAATCGCGCACGGTGGCTGTCAAGCGTTACTCTGGACGCGGCACAGGAACTCATTTCGATAAGCAAAAGGCGGCACTGTTGAGTGCTTTGCAAGACGATGATATTGCAACGGTCTCTGAACCGACGCTCGCTCGTTACAACGGTCCAATGACTCCCTGGTTTATGCGTCGCAATGAAGTTATTGTGGAGGTCGATTGGGCGGAGCCGGACGAAGAGTCTGAATAAAAAAGACGTTTTATCCCCCGTGTGGATCCGGCTCTAACGAATGTCAGTCGAACACCGGCAGGCGTTATTCGATGTTACATACCGGGTAGCCACAAGCCCATGGTTGCAGCAAAAATGCCAAAGGCCATTAGTGCTGTAAGCGTAAACAGAGTTGTTGAAAAAGCGATGAGCATACTCGGTGTCGATTGCCGTTCGCAGTAAAAATACCATTCGAGCATGGCAAGTGGAAGCAGGTATTGTGCGAAGGTCAGGAAGTAAATGTAAGGTCCGGTGAGTGTCTCCCATTCAACACCAATGCCGCCGGTTAACATCGCCCAACCCATGAGTCCGACTCGATAGAACCAGACGGCGCTTGCGACCAGAAACAGTCTTAATGCCCACTGTCGATGCGCTTTGAAGCGGCGCCCCATGGCGTGATGTACCGCGAATGCGGCGAAAACAATGATCAGCACGCCATCTCCGGAGATACCGATTTGAGTGATTACGTCGCCAAGCGGGCTCCTGGTCCATGTCATGTAGAGTCCTGCGATCGCGCTGCTTACAGCCGCCACGAGATAGCTGCGACCGAGCCACCGGTGAAAAGTGGGGAAGCGGTTGCGAACACCGGGAATCAGCTGTAACGGACCCCCTCCGATGATAATAGCCGCCAGCAGTACATGGCCTACAGATGCCAGGTTGCCAAGCGTATCGCCTTTTACAAAGCCCGAGGGTAAGTGCGAACCCTTTAGTCCCTCTAGTCCGTGCTCAATTACGGGCGGATAGAACACCGCCAAAATGTAAGCGAGAAAGATCCAGTGGCCCGCGGCGGCTACGCTGAACCACATTTTGACCGATGATCTAAATAGCTTCTGTGGTAGCCATGTTTCCGTTGCCATGTTTCTCATTACACTGTCGTTCATGTGGCCGCTCCTAATGTCCTGTTGAGGATCATCATGCGCTTTAGCACCCCACTCGGCATCGGCCGCACGTCTGAATCTTGTCTCCTCCGGAAGTAGGATATTGGTTCGTGTCTAAATCCGCCTAGATGCGCATGACAGTGCATTTCGCATTAGTTTAGACTCTGGAGTTTGTTTTATGGATACAAGCCCATCGCTATAAATGACCAACCCTGCTTAGTTGACGAGCCGATATGTCTGAGCTTTTGAACGGTTCCGGCGTCCGTGTTTGGCAGCCATTACGCGGCCCGTTTGCACGCTGGCCGCAGTTGGGTGACTTGCTTATTGCTGTGCTCTCGTTTTTCTTGACGCTGTGGATGTGGTCACAAGGGTCGGGTAAAGACGTTTTGTCGATGGGGTCTTTAGGCGACGTAGCCGTTTATTTGTGCGCGTTCGTTGGTAACTTCGCTTTGCTCTGGCGGCGTAGTCATCCTTGGCAGGTTCACGCCGTCGTCTTGTGCGCAGCGTTACTTGTGCTGTTAGGGCCCGTAAGCGACGGTATTTTTGCACTGGCCTTTTCGCTTTACAGTCTAGGACGCTACGAGAGCGATAGCCGGGCCAGCCTCATTGGCATGTCGGTGGCGTTAGCGATTATTGTGCTTGATCTGTTTGTCTTCAGTGTACCAAGCATCAGTGGGACACTTGCAGCGGGTTTGGTTATTGCGCTGTGGTACTTCGGTCGTCGTTTACGCTTTCGCGGCGAGTATTTACGACTGCTTGAAGAGCGGGCGACGCATCTTGAAAGAGAGCGGAGCGTAGAGTCGGAGCGAGCGGTCGTTGCTGAACGCACACGTATTGCACGAGAGATGCACGACATTGTTGCTCATCAGGTCAGTCTGATGACGGTGCAAGCCGGTGCGGCCAAAACGGTTAGTCAGTCTGACCCGAAAGCGGCGGGCGAGGCGATGGCTTCAGTTGAAAAAGCGGGGCGCCAGGCGTTAACGGAAATGCGCCATCTGTTGGGAGTGCTACGTCCGGTTGAAGAGGGAAGCACATTGCTGCCGCAGCCGGGTTTAAGTGATTTGCCAGCTCTTGTTCAGGAGGTTAACGACGCGGGTCCGGCGGTGCAGTTCCGTACAACGGGGCTAATGACCGGAATGTCTGCCAGATTGGAACTTTGCGTTTATCGCATTGTTCAGGAATCTCTTACCAATGTGATTAAGCACGCAGGCGCGGGTGTTGAGGTAGACGTTTCGGTAGCGGTGGATGACGAAAGTGTGGTTGTTCGGGTCAGGGACAATGGAGAGGCCGGTGGTGACACGGAGCAAACTGGTGGGCACGGTATTGTAGGTATGTGTGAGCGCGTAGACTTGCTCAGAGGCACGCTTAGCGCAGGACCGTGCAATGAGGGTGGCTTTGAAATACACGCTGTCCTCCCTTTGGAGGAAAGGTCTAAATGACGATACGCGTTCTTGTGGTTGACGATCAGAGTCTGGTGCGACGTGGCTTTGCCATGGTGCTTGGGCACGAAGACGACATTGAAGTGGTTGCCGAGGCTGGTACGGGCCACGAGGCCATTGCGGCCGCTCGCGAGCATCATCCTGATATCATCCTGATGGATATTCGCATGCCGGAGTTGGACGGGCTCGAAGCGACAGCGCGGATTTTGACTGAAGGCGACAACCGCATGCGGGTCATTATTCTGACGACGTTTGATCCTGATGAATACGTCTACAAGGCGCTCCACGCCGGTGCCAGCGGTTTTGTGCTGAAAGATATTCCTCCCGAAGAGTTGGTTGCTGCTGTGCGTACTATTGCCGCGGGCGGGGCCATGTTAGCGCCGGCCATTACGCGTCGACTGATTAGCCGGTTTGCCGAACAGCTCGGTGCCGAAAGTGATTTTGCTGCACGGTTGGAGCGGTTGACGGTACGTGAGCGTGAGGTGCTGCAGGCGCTTGCGAGAGGTAAGAGCAATGTGGAAATTGCTGATGCGTTGTTCATTGGCTCTACCACGGTGAAGTCGCATGTCTCCAGCGTGTTGTCGAAGCTTGGGCTGCGTGATCGCGCGCAGGCGGTGGTGTTTGCTTACGAATGTGGTCTTGCCAAGGTTGGAGAGAAAGACATTGGTTTCTGAGTCGTTAGGTACTTCATCGCGTAACTCGCTTTATAGCCTTGCGGCGGCGGGCGGTGCGTTGCTTGGGTTGTTTCTTGTTGGTGCTGCTGGTGGTCATTTCACGGCTGTATGGCCAGCTGTTGGCAGTGGTAGTGAATTGTCTGCTGGTAGCCGCTTTGCTTTGTTGCTACCTGGTCTGATTTTGGCTTTAACGGGGTTGGTCAATATTGTTTTATGCAGGGTGTTGTGGATGGGTGTGAGCTGGGCTTTGATCCTGGTGCTTTTGTGTAACTCGCTGGCGGTGATGTATTTGGTGTATCTGATGTTGAGTGAAGTTGCTCCGAATCATCCGATCGGTATTTTTACAGCGTTGGTGTCGAGTTACGTTGTGTTGTTAGTGGCGCTGCGTATGGGTTTGGTTTGGCCGGCGGTTGTAGATAGTTAAGTTTGTTGGGGGCTAATCCTTGATGGAGTAATTTATTGGGGGCTATGCCCCCAAGGCCACCTTATAGTGGGCTCCGCCCCCGAACCCCCTTTCGTCAGTGCGAGCGCGACCGTTGGTGCCAGACCTGCACTCCTGCGATTGCTCGAACAACCTGCGTGGTTAGGTGTATGAGCTTTTGGCGTTTCTCTTTATCTGACGTTTTTTGGAGGGCAGTGTGCAGGTAATATGGCCCGTCATTGCGAGCGCGGAGCGCGCGGCAATCTCTGTCAGGATGCTTCGAGTTTAATCGATTAGGCAGTCTGTGTTATCGAATCATTCTGACAACTCTCTCGAGTGGGAGTGCTTTTGACGTTTCTTTCTTAAGCTCTTTTTCGTCTTGCAAGAATGGACAGTGATAATCCGAAGAGCGGTAGCGCTGCTGGCAAAGGCACCTGAGTGATTTCGGTTAGTACGAATGTGACTTGGTCCGGTGAAAACGCGTCTACGAGAGTGTGTCCCGGTTGCCAGCCTGATGGGAAGTTTAAAACATCTACCGGTTGTGCAGGTGAGACAAAGAAGGCAGAGCCGCTAATATCAAGCAGTGTTGTTAAGGAACCGCTATTGCCTGCCATTGAGGTAGATCCGAAGCCTGCGTTGCCGAGCTGAAGCGCCATGTTTGTGTCAATGAGTTGCGATTGAAAAAAGAACACGGGCAGGTTGTCTCCCGTCAGTAAGACATCTACGAATTGTTCGTAATTAAGAACTTCGTGTTCAAAGAAAACAACCGGGTTTGAGGCGACGTAATCGAAATCAATTTTGAGGGTGAAATAGTCGTTGCTGACAGAGCTGTCGAAGCGGTAAATGATGTCGTAGTTTGTGGCGCCGGCCTGCGCCGAAAGTAGAAGGGTGAGCAGTAAGAGAAAATTTTTCATCGTTCAGCATCCTTTTCGTAAGCGATGTGGTTAGGGTAGCGCGTTTTTGCTGTATTCGAATACTGTACGTAAACAGCCTTTATTGGGTACGAGGAGAGGCTGGCTTGGAAGAAAAATCGGTGAAGGTGTTAAGAATGAATCACTTACAGGCTCATCAAAGAATCCCTTGCCGAATCTGTTTAACTGTATATAATTACAGTTACTGAGCATCCATACAGATAAGGGAATAACATGCGCGATCTGACTCCCCGACAGAAAGAAATTCTGCAGCTGATTTACGACATCATCGACGACACCGGGATGCCGCCGACACGGGCAGAAATTGCCAAACACTGTGGTTTTAAGTCCGCTAACGCGGCTGAAGAACATTTGAAAGCGCTGCAAAAGAAAGGCGCGCTTGAACTCATTCCGGGTGCGTCTCGTGGCATTCGACTGCCTGACGCCGTGAACGACAGCATGCGCGAAGACCAGGGTTTGCCTCTGGTTGGACGCGTGGCCGCCGGTGCGCCCATTTTGGCACAGGAACATGTCGAGGGTCGTTATCAGGTTGACCCTAATTTGTTTCACCCGCAGCCGCACTACCTGCTACAGGTTCACGGCATGAGCATGAAAGACGTCGGCATTTTTAGTGGCGACTTAGTGGCTGTACACCGCACGCCGGATGTACGTCACAACCAGATAGTGGTGGCACGTCTTGAAGAAGAAGTGACCGTCAAGCGTTACCGGCAAAAGGGCAAAGAAGTTTGGCTCATGCCCGAGAACCCGGACTTCGATCCCATTAAAGTCGATTTGGAATTTGAATCGCTGGTGATCGAAGGCATTGTGGTGGGCGTTATTCGTCGTGACCATTAACGGCAGTGCTGTTGAATGATTCGTAGTTGATGTTCGTCGGCCAGCATACTGCCGCTGACTCATCAGTCTGAACACTAGACACCGGATGCCAGGCATCCAGTGAGCATCATTCAGTGACCACGTGGCCTGTTATGGACGACGGGCCACCGTTATAAAGAGCACTCTCAGGGCGAGAGCAGTCCACTCGGAACTGCCTCTTGGCTACCGCACTGGGTTTAGTAAATCACTCAAGGAACTTCAAGGTTCCTACATTTAAACAGGAGTCTTTTGTGGCTCCAACGGGTAGCTATGCCTATGAGCGACGCATTGGAAAATTTAATCGACCACGGCAAGGTCTGGCGCGGTGGCCAGCTGAATGCCCGCAAAGCGCGGGTTATTCAAACGGGCCACGCCGTACTCAATCAATTTTTGCCGGGTGGTGGCTGGCCACGTGCCGCGCTGACCGAAATATTACTCGACGGCCCAGGCAGCGGTGAGCTGCAGCTTGTTTTACCGGCATTAACGCATTTGTGTGGGCAAGACAGTAGTGACGTAAATCGCTGGATTAGCTGGATAGCTCCGCCTTACGTACCTTACGCTCCAGCACTGTCTAAAGCCGGTATTAATTTGTCCCGCATGTTACTCGTTCACGCGCGCAAAGGTCTCGATGTCATGTGGGCCGCTGAGCAGGCTTTACGTTGCGGTACCTGCTCGGCCGTACTGGTATGGGCACCTGACAGAGTTAATGCCAAAGCGCTTCGACGCCTGCAGTTGGCTGCCGAAGAGGGAGACAGCTGGGGCGTTGTTGTACGCGGTGCCCGAGCGCAGAGCGATTCATCGCCGGCTGCAGTGCGTTTGCGTTTAAGTTCTGACGAGCACGGTCGTACACTGCATTTGTTAAAAAGTCGGGGCGGACGACCGCTGCGAATGGCTGCCGATTTTTTAAATCCCTGAGTGTGCTGTGAATAAGACCGGTAAATCGCTGGCGCTGTTCCCGGAGGATGAGCTGCCCCCTGTCGAACCCCGTTCTCCCGGAGTCGAACCCCGTTCTCCCGGAGTCGAGTCACATTCTTCTAAACCAGCCTACGTTGAAGTACATGACCAGGATGTGGGTACGCCAGTGCGTCTTGCTCGTGCTGTACAGCCTACGCTTGAAGAGCAAACAGCGGCGCGGCCTGTGAGCGAACGAGCGCAGCTTTGGCTAGCGCTCACTTTTTTCGCTTTTCCGCTTGAAGTGCTGTGTCGTGATACAGAGCTTAAAAAGGCCACTGTGGTTGTAGCGGAGCAGGGTGGCCGTACCTGTGTTGTAGCGTGCGATCAGAAGGCCTACGACCAGGGCGTTCGCGCCGGTATGGCGTTGGCGGCTGCCTACGCGTTTGTACACGAGCTTGACGTTTTGGCACAGTACGAAGCACAAGAGCAGGCAACGCTTGAAAGGTTGGGTACTTGGGCCAAGAAATTTACCCCGCTTGTGTCGCTGTGTCCTCAAGGCGCGTTATTACTGGAAGTGCACGGCAGTCTAATGTTATTTGGCGGTATTGAGGGACTGATGCAGAGCGTACAGCATGACCTGCGTGCGCTGGATTTTGTTCACGTGCATGCGGTGGCGCCCACGCCAACGGCCGCGCTGTGGCTGTCTCAACACGAGCAAGGCCTTGCTTTGGACGACGAGTCTTTGAAGTCCCAGCTGGGTCAACTACCCATTGCCGTTACGGCGTGGCCTGAGCGCGTGCTCTCACGCTTGCAAGGTATGGGCGTGCGCACGTTGCGCGACTGCTTGCGTTTGCCGCGCGACGGCTTTGCCAGACGCATTGGCAAACAGCATTTAAAAGAGCTCGATCAGGCGCTAGGCCTTGCGCCTGACCCACGCATTAACTATCAACCGCCTGACAAGTTTGTGGCTAAACGTGAGCTGTTGTTCGCACTTGAAAGTGTCAACATGATCATGCGTGGACTCGACAAGCTGCTGGTAGAACTGTGCAGTTTTTTACGTGGACGCCAAAGCGGTATTCAGGCGCTGCGCGTTACGCTTTACCACCCGCATACAACAGCAAGCGTGCTCACCATGGGTGCGGCCAGCGCCTGTCGCGATCACGCGCGACTGTCGTCGTTGATGCATGAAAAAATTGAACAGCTCACCTTGCCCGAAGGCGTTATCGCAATCAGCATGGTGTCGGGGCGTTTGTATCCGTTAAGCGGTTTTGACGGCCAACTGTTTAATGACAGTGCCCACAGCGACGTGCCCTGGCCTGAGCTGGTTGAAAAGCTGCGTGCCCGTTTGGGTGCACATGCTGTCTCAGGTTTATGCCTCGTGCCGGAGCACCGACCTGAGCAAGCCTGGAAGTACACCGAACCTGGTACTCAAAGTGCGATGCCCGTGCCGGGTTTGCGGCCTTTGTGGTTGCTGGCACACCCTCATCGCATGCCAAACCGTGACGGTCTGCCGTACTGGCACGGATCGCTGACGGTGTTACACGGACCTGAACGCATTGAGAGCGGCTGGTGGGACGGGCAGGACGCAGCGCGCGACTACTTTGTTGTCAGTAATCCTTATCAACTCGTACTGTGGATTTACTGCGAACGTACGTCCTCAAGTACCGATGCGTCGGCCAGCTCTGTTGTTAACGATGCAACGGTCAAAGGTTCAGCAACAAGTAATGCATCAGCGGGTAACACTTGGATTTGTGATGAGCACATTGAAAGTGAATCGGCAAAACATGAGACTGCCAAAACCACAGTAACCGCTCACGATGCAGAGAGGCCATATTCAGCACCCACTTTAGAAGAAGTGGATGCGGTCCGGGAAGCACTGACCGAAATGAGTCCGGGTGTGCAGCTTCTTGTCGCTGCCGATGTGCGCTGGTACGTGCACGGCGTTTTTGCCTGATGCATTGCTGAGTTTCATCCGTGTCGTACGCCGAACTTCACTGTATTAGTAACTTTAGCTTTTTGCGTGGGGCCTCTCATCCGGAAGAACTGGTAGAGCAAGCCGCGCAGCTAGGTTACACGGCTCTCGCCCTGACCGACGAGTGTTCCGTGTCTGGCATTGTGCGGGCACACGCGGCGGTCAAAGAGCGAGTGCAAGACCCGTCACAACCGAGCCCTGTGTTAAAGCTCATTATTGGCAGTGAGTTTCACTGCTCGGACGAGGCTCATCTTGTTGTGCTGGTTACAACCAAACGAGGCTACGCCAACTTGTGTCATGCCATTACACAGGCGAGGCGCAGTGCGCCAAAGGGTCAGTACCGCATTAGTACAGAGCAGCTTGCAGCACAGCGCGGTGACTGCGAGGTGCTTTGGGTGCCGCCTGCGGTGCCCACTCAAGCCCAGGCGCAGTATCTTAAAATGCAGTTTGGCCAACATCTCTGGTTGGCCGTTGAGCTTGACGTTAACGGTCACGACCAGCAGCGACTGCAACAGCTGCACGCGGTTGCTCAGGCGACTGGCATTCGGGCGGTTGCTTGCGGTGACGTACACATGCACAAGCGTGGGCGCCGGGCGCTACAAGATACGCTGAACGCAATTCGTAAAGGGGTAAGCGTTGACAGTGCCGGCTTCGGTTTATGCGCCAACGGTGAGCGTCATTTGCGTACTCTGAGTGCGCTGTCGCAGCTTTATCCCGAAGCTTTACTGGCTAACACGCTTAAAGTGGCTGCGAAATGTCATTTCACACTGGATGAAATTCAGTACGAATATCCTGACGAAATTGTGCCGAAACAGTTTACCCCTCAAGCCTATTTGACCAAGCTGACCTACGAAGGGGCTGCGAAACGCTGGCCTGAAGGGCTTAGCAAACACGTTAAAAATCTTATTGAACACGAACTCAAACTCATTGAAGAGCTGGACTACGCAAAATATTTTCTAACCGTATACGACATCGTCAAGTTCGCGCGCTCGCAAGACATTTTATGCCAGGGGAGAGGTTCAGCGGCTAATTCGTCCGTGTGTTTTTGTTTGGGCGTCACAGCGGTCGACCCTGCGCGCATGTCAATGTTGTTTGAGCGCTTTATTTCCAAAGAGCGTAACGAACCGCCCGACATCGATATCGACTTTGAGCACGAGCGGCGCGAGGAAGTGATCCAGTACATTTATCAAAAATACGGGCGAGATCGTGCGGCGCTCACCGCAACCATTATTTGTTATCGCGCGCGCAGCGCCATGCGAGACGTAGGTAAAGCCATGGGGCTTGACGACATTCAAACTGACCGCCTGGCCCGGTCGATGCAATGGTGGGATGGAAAAGGTATTCGCGAAGATCGCGTTCGTGAGGCGGGCTTTGATCCGGCTAATCCAGTCATTCATCGCGTGCTGACGCTCGTGCGGGAACTGATTGGTTTTCCTCGGCACCTGTCTCAACACGTTGGCGGTTTTGTTATTTCCAATCAGCCCTTGCATGAGATGGTGCCGATTGAAAATGCGGCAATGGATAACCGTACGGTGCTTCAGTGGGAAAAAGACGACCTTGAGGAGTTGGGTTTACTCAAGGTCGACGTGCTGGGTCTCGGTATGCTGACGGCTATTCGGCGCAGTTTCGATTTGATCAAAGGGTTTAAGGGTAAGCAGTGGACTCTGGCTACGGTGCCAGCGGAAGACGCAGCCGTGTACGAAATGATTTCGCGAGGCGATACGCTTGGGGTGTTTCAAATTGAGTCGCGTGCACAAATGAACATGTTGCCGCGCCTTCGGCCGCAGTGTTTTTATGACCTGGTCATTGAAGTGGCCATTGTACGACCTGGTCCTATTCAGGGTGACATGGTGCATCCTTATTTACGCAGGCGAAACGGTGAGGAGCCGGTCAGTTATCCGTCTGAAGAAGTCAAAAGCGTGCTGGAGCGTACGCTTGGTGTGCCTATTTTTCAGGAGCAGGTCATGCATCTGGCAATGGTTGCGGCGGGCTTCTCGGCGGGAGAGGCTGATCAACTGCGACGCGCGATGGCTGCCTGGAAACGCAAAGGAGGGCTTGGGCCTTTTGAAGATCGTCTTATTAGCGGCATGCGCGCACGAGGCTACGAGCAGCACTTTGCCGAACAGGTGTTTCACCAGATCCAGGGTTTTGGAGAGTACGGTTTTCCTGAATCGCACTCTGCGAGTTTCGCGCTGCTTGTCTATGTATCGGCCTGGCTCAAACGCTATGAACCGGCCGCTTTTTACTGTGCGTTACTAAACAGCCTGCCCATGGGTTTCTACGCGCCTGCCCAGCTTATTCGTGCGGCACGTCAGCACCAGGTTGTGGTGTTACCCGTAGACGTTAATGTGAGTTGCTGGGACTCAAGCCTTGAAGCGGATGCCGAAGGTAACGCTGCGCTGCGCCTTGGGCTGTCGCGTATTAAAGGGTTTAGAGAAGCGTCCGCGGAGCTGCTCGTTACAGCACGCATGGAGGGCGAGTTTGATGACGCCGCAAATGTGGCTTACAGAGCTCAGCTTAACCGTAGAGACATGGAGCTGCTGGCCGGAGCGGGCGCCTTGCAGTCAATGTCCGGAAACCGGCACAAGGCACGCTGGGAAGTAGCGGGCATTGAACCGTCGACTCCGTTAATGCCTGAAGTGCATATTCAGGAAGCGTCACCTTTGCTTGCGCGACCTACGGCCGGTGACGACGTGATGAACGACTACAATACGTTAAGTCTGACGCTTGGTGATCATCCCATGAAACTACTGCGTGATGATTTTACTGCTATGCGTTTACGCACGGCCGAGCAGCTGTGGGAGCTGCCGCCAGGAGAAAAAGTTCAGCTTGCGGGGCTTGTGATTACCCGGCAGCGGCCAGGCACAGCCAGCGGTGTAACGTTTGTCACACTAGAGGATGAAACGGGCTACGTGAATCTGGTGGTGTGGAAACAGACCGCCGAAGTGTATCGAAAAGCACTGTTAGCCTCGCAGCTCATGCGGGTAGTTGGCGAGATACAAAGAGAGTCAGGTGTGATGCACGTCATTGCACATGCT
>JBGCFV010000034.1:0-64144 GCA_045107075.1 Gammaproteobacteria bacterium | reverse complement strand
TGGCCGATACAGCGAAGCTCTAGGTCCAATCAAAGAAGGGATTGACCTGTACAAAGCGCAAGGTAAGACGCCAAAAGAAAACTGGCTGTTGTTGCTGCGCGTAGCGTACTACGAGCTTCAGGATTACCGTGGCATGGTGGCGACGCTGAATGAACTGCTTAAGTATTACCCCAAAGACAGCTACATGCTGACTCTGGCTGGCGCTTACAGCGAGCTTGGGGATACCAAGAAACAGCTGGTTATTACCGAGGTGCTTTACGAAGCAGGAATCGTAACCGGTTCGCAGCATGCCGTTAACCTCGCTAACTTGTACCTTATGCACGATATTCCATACCGTGCGGCTGAAGTGCTCGAAAAAGCTATGGGTGACAAGTCTGTCGACGAGAGCGAACGTAACCTTCGTCTTCTGTCTCAGTCTTGGTATCAGGCACGGGAAGATAAAAGATCGATTCCGCCACTTGAGCGAGCGGCCAACATGTCAGGAGAAGGTGAGCTGTTTGTACGATTAGCGCAGTCTCAACTCAACCTCGATTTGTGGGACGAAGCCATTGCATCGTTGAACAAAGGCATTAGCAAAGGTGGGGTCAAACGTCGCGACAAAGCGTATGTAATGATGGGCATGGCTCATTTGAACAAGAAGCGCCTTAACGACGCCGAATCAGCTTTCTTGAAAGCCCGAGACATTGGCGGCAGCAAAAAAGCTGTTGATCAGTGGTTGGCGTTCGTTGCAAACGAGAAGAAACGCAAGAAGAGCCTCGAGCAAGCACTGCCTGATGCGGTCGAGCGTGAGGAAGATCAGCTCCTGAAGAATATTCCAAATTCTGCCGGAAACTAGATTGTTCGCTCAAGAATAGAAAAGCCCGCTCATTGAGCGGGCTTTTTTTTGCCTTGAATTTATAAGGCGGTTGCAAATAGCGTCGATTTACCTGACTCCCATTTCCCTCGTCAGGAAATATCTCAGTAGTTCAAAAATAGTCCCTAAACAGGCTAACGTTTTTGCTCAACCGAGCATCTAAATACTATGGGCTCATTGTTTAACCGTCATTCAGTACCTTCGCAACAGGAATTTCACCAGGCAATTAGCCGTAGTGGCAATGCTTGGTATTCGGCGTGCCTGCGTATCACGCGAGATAGCACGCTCGCTCAGGATGCGGTTCAGGACGGATTGCTAAACGCTTGGCAAAAAAGACGGCAGTTCCGTGAGGGTGCCCGTCTTGAAACCTGGATTCACCGAATTGCAATTAATTCCGCGCTTGCGCTTATACGACGTCGACGTGTATTTACCGATGTGCCCGAACAGCTTGCTGACGGCGACGAACCGGACAAACAGTTGGAAAGCCGTGAGCTTAATCAAGAATTGGAGCAGGCGCTTAAGGCTCTGAGCGAACTGGAGTGTGTTTGTTTTGTGCTCAAACATCTTGAGCAGTGGCGCATATCTGAAATTGCAGATCACATGAATATCGGCGAGGGCTCAGTAAAACAAGCTTTGTTCAGAGCGGTTAAAAAACTGCGGGCAGGTATGCATGGGTTAAGAGAAACATCATGATTAATGAAGAAACTTTGATTTTGTATTTCTACAACGACGGGCTATCGCCAGATAAGCGTGAGCAAGTTCGACGCGCACTCGAAGGCGATAAAGCACTACGGGATCTCTATGCGCAGTTAAGCGATGATATAAATCAGATTGCTTTGCCCGAAGGCTCGCTTGCGCCAACTGGCTCCATAGAAGGATGGCGACAGTCACTTGATGTCACGATAGATGAAGAGAGGAGGGAGCAGGGTTATTTTCGCGGCTCTGGACGTCAAGCTTATGCATTGGTTGCGGCAGCTGTATTGGTTTTTATCGCTGGCTGGTGGTTTGGCGAAAAGCAAAATTCCACGACCGCGCCGAAGCTGCCTCAGCAGGTTGCAGACGTAACATCGTCTGAGATATTCAGTCGACCGGCGTCGCCGAAAATGCCGGTCGTATTCGTACGGGGAGTCTCTACTCATCTGGAGCGAGCGCAGATCAAGTTAGCCTCTATGGATCTTGATGATAGCGGCGAGCGCGAAACACTCATTGAGCAGATTGTTTCGCAGAACCGGTCTTTTCTTCAAGCCGCCGATAAACACGGGGCCGATGATGTCGCTCGCTTACTGAGGGCGTTCGAGCCTTTGTTACTGGAGTTGTCTTCGGACGATGAATCGGTCGAGGCAAAAGAAAAGGCGCGAGATCAACTCGAATTTGAATTGAGAATCACGCTAACCAAATTTGCCCGTCAGGCATCAAACAGAACAAACGAGTTTTAAACAGGACATTATTATGAAACTGATCAATACGCTAATTCTCTTCGCGCTGCTGTCATTAACCGCAGCGTGTTTGTCTCCGACGGCATCGGCGAGCTACCCATTTATGTCTTCACCTTTACGTGCGCCAGATTCTAGCGGCTCGCAAGAAGATGTGGACGGACTGAAGATTGCCGCGTTGGAAGGTCTGATGAGTGCACCGCCAGAACGTTCTTTGCCGCTCGTTCGGCGCGTCTTACAGGGCAACAGCAGCACTAGCGTTAAACGAAAAGCACTGTTTGTCTTAGGTCAGCAAGAACAAAGTGAGGCTCAAGATTTATTGCTTCAATATGCCTCTCGAGCCGGAGACTTGCAGATGGAAGCTATTCGCATGGTCGGCGTTGGGGGTAATAGAGATTCTTTAACAAAGCTTCGTGCAATTTATAACGCCTCGCCTGAATCTATTCAGCACGGGGTTTTGCAGGCATTTCTAATCGCGGATGACACGCAGTCTGTCTATCAGATTGCGCAGGCGGCGAAAACGGACGAGCAGTTTGACGCTGCAATCAAAACGCTTGGGGCGATGGATGCGATAGACGAGCTGCGTCTCCTGTTTGATAAGGGAGGTGACCGTGAAAGCCTTGTACGGGCTTATGCGATTGCGGGAGACCTGGAGAGCCTGAGCCGAATGGCGAGAGAAGGTAAGAGCGAGAATCAACAAATGGCGGCCATCAGAGGAATTGGCATTGTGGGTTCAGAGGCAGCGCAAAAAGAGCTTGAAGAAATATATCTGGGTGCTAGTCAGGACGCCATTCGTGACGCTGCGTTAAAAGGAATGATTATTTCTGACCACGATCAGGGTGTCCTCAACTTGTTTAGACAAAGCAGCAGTGTCAAAGATAAGAAAAAGCTCATGCGCGCCTTGGTGGCAATGGACAGTGACCTGGCAATAGATGTGATTGATTCGGCGCTGCTAGGAGAAGACTAGTGAAACTCAGTTCTGTTGTTTTGTCATGCTTCGTAAATACGATTGTGCTGTTTGTTTGCGCTGCAACGGGCATTGCCGCGTCGGCACAGAGTCAAGCTCGCCAGCAGCAGGTTGAAGGCTCGACAGTCGCGATACCGGGTAGCTCGGACCGAACCGGTTCGCTGTCGCCGGTGGCAGATGGTTGGCACACCTGGACGGTAGAAGCCGTGGATGAAGCTCCTAACTGGTGCTGTATTACGTGGCGCAAAAAAGGCGAGTTGCAGTCTGGTTGCCAGCTGGAGGGAAACAAATACTCCTACGGTATATCAACAGATGATCCCATCAAGTTTACCGACGAAATTCGCGTGTTCGCGCAGATCGAAAACGGGCAGACGAAACGCGTTCGTGCCTTTGGAGAACAATGTTCGGTGACCAGCGACGAACGGGTAATCGATCATGGGCATCCAGGCACGGCAGCAAGCCTCGAATGGTTAAGCGCTCAGCTTGGCAAAGACCGGCACGTTACAGGACAGAGCTTGGGGGTTATCGCAGCACATGATTCAAACCAGGCCCAGTTGATTCTGGTCGACTCAGCGAGACCAAACAGGCCGCTGACAAGGCGCAAGGATGCTGTGTTCTGGATGGGTCAAGTCCGCGCCAAGCAGTCCGAGACAGAGCTGACAAGAATTATGCGGGAAGACAGTTTGGCCAAGCTTAGAGAGCATGTGGTGTTCTCGATATCACAGTCTTCTCTGTCAAATAAAACGTCTTTGATAGCTCAGGCAGGCAAAAATGACGAATCACCTAAAGTCCGTGGTCAATCGTGGTTCTGGATGGCTCAAACCGAAGAGCCTGATGCAGAGAGGCGCATTAGAGAGGGAATGCGAAGTGAGACGGATAGGGATGTTTTGTACAAAGCGGTGTTTGCCTTGTCCCAGCTCCCTTCTGACTCGGGTGTATCGGCGCTTATAAGTGTTATTGAAGACAGTGGTACTGAACGAAGACTCAGGAAGAAAGCGCTTTTTTGGTTGGCGCAGAGTTCTTCCGACGAGGCCATTAACTACATAGCAGAAGTGCTGAATCGTTGAGAGTCTTTTGTCGAGATTTGATCAGTGAGCCTTGTCGCCTGGTTTTGACCCGCATGGGGACTTGGCTTAACTCCTAAAGAATTAGTTGACAGGGTGTTTTATCTTCGGCATTCTTTCACCTAATTCCTTAGGACTAATTCTTTAGGACTTAAGCGAAGCAGTCGTTTTCAGGCTGCTCGAAGTAACCAACTTAAACGGTGTTTGATATGGCGCGAAAATCTTCCAAGACTCTGACCGATGGCGAACTACGGCTTATGGAGGTCCTGTGGGAGTTAAAAACGGCTTCAGTTCGTGACGTGGTCAACGCGCTTAGCGATCAGGAGCCGGTGGCGTACAACACGGTGCAAACCATGCTCGGTATTTTGGAAGCGAAAGGTTATCTGGAGCACCACAAGGAAGGCCGTGCTTTTGTGTACGCTCCACTCGTTGATCGTAAAACAGCTCGAAACTCAGCGCTCAAGCACTTTATCGGACGCTTTTTCGACGGCTCGCCTCAGGCGCTCGTGCAAAATCTTATTCAGGACGAAGACGTCGATTCGATAGAAATCGATCGGTTACGCAAGTTGCTTCAGGAGGAGGCTAAAGATGATTAATTTAACCGAACTGGAGTGGCAAGAGTTTTTCTTGCGAACACTGACTTTGCATTGGCTGACGACGCTTATTGTTGTGATGGCCGTAGCGCTCATGGTTACAGTCATGCGCCGCCTCAATGCAACGACACGCCACAATATTTGGTTGCTAACTCTCATAAGTCTTGCGTTCATGCCGTTGCTTGTTTTTGCGCCTCGACCAGAATTAACGTTGCCTGAATTTCAGCTGACAACGACAACGGGTTCTGAGTCGACGTCGCCCGTCTCTATCGATGGTTCCGACACGCTGCCGTCCAAGCCTGTCAGCGTTACTCCCGATTCATCTTCGTTGGCTTCTGCCGGAACAGTCGCCCCCGGGTTGTCCAAGGGAGCTAGTCTGATTTCGCTATCGGTGGTGTTAAAAGCCATATTTGTTTTTTGGTTGGTTGGGATGTTGTTCTTACTGCGTCGTCTATGGGGCGAGTATCGCGCCGCGCGCGAGCTTGAACTGCAAAGCGATTCCGTGACGCCGTATTTCGAACGGCGATTTGACCAGCTATGCGCTCGTCTTGGCATTGACGAGCGCCCCCTGTTACGTTTCCACGCTGGTATCAGCGCACCGATGACCGTGGGTCTTTTCCGGGTGTGGGTAGCCATACCCATGACGTGGCGTGAAACCATTGACGACAGCGTGTTTGACCAGACTTTAACGCACGAACTGGGACACATTGCCCGCAAAGACCCCATGACGCACACGCTGCAGCGAATGCTCAGCATTGTGTTCTGGATGTACCCAGCCTTTTGGTACGTCTCTCGCCAACTTGAGATCGAACGCGAGTCCGCCTGCGACGACTGGGTTCTGACGCACGACGGTAAAGGCAATACGTACGCGACAAATTTACTGGATGTAGCGGAGTCACTTTATTTGCAGCCACAGGTTTTAGCTGTAGGGTGTTTGCGCTCGCACAGCCAGCTAAGTCGCCGTATTCAGAATCTTCTGAATAAAAAATCGGATCACAAGTTGCATAATTCCTGGAAATTACTGGCCCTGACCTCGGCCGGTCTAATGGCGACAATGAGTGTGAGTGCGGTCGCCTGGCCTAATGCGCGTGCGCTGACGCCGCCATCGCTTGATGCAAATATCGATTCCGTTGGGGCACCACCCCTGCCTCTGTTCAAATCTGTAGGGGGCGAAGGGACGAAGCGGAACGATCTACCACCACTCGCTCGAGCCTCAAAGCCAGTAGCCCCCATCGCACCCGAGGCGGCCTCGATAAAAGAAAGTGACGGTTTTGAATACAAGACCAGCACAACTCTCCAGAACGAACACGGCAAGCTAAGGATCGAGGGCCTCGGTAGAGGTGCTGTTGTCACGGTCGAGCCAAAGATTACGGCTGCAACTCCGGTACTGCACGCCGCCTGGACAGGCGACGTTGCTCGCCTCAAGCAGCTGGCTTCCCGCGATAAAAACGTGCTTAACACCATTCATGATCGGGCTCACCTACCGCATACCGCGCTTGAGGCGGCTATTTTGGGAGGTCACAAAAAGGCCGTTGATAAGCTGATTTATCTCGGTGTCGACTTGTCGCCCGACACTCCGGCAAACAGTCAATTTAAAGTGGGCAGTCCATTGACAGCCGCAGCAATGACAGGCAATTACGATATCGCCAAGCTGTTGCTCAACACCGACGTTTATCCTGACGCCTCCACGCTTCTTGTAGCCGTGGAAAATCGCGACTTTCGGCTGGTTGAATTGTTTTTAAAGCGCAACAGTTGCGCTTGTTTCGAAACGGACAAAGCCTTGCTAAGCGCGATTGACAATAATGACAAAAAATCCATTCGGTTAATGATGGAATATGACGTCGAGGTCGATCGTAACGCGCTGTTCAAGGCCGTGAAGACCAACAACACTAAAGTAGTTAATCAACTTCTCAACAACTACGATGACCGTGTTGACGCCTCCTTGTTAACGTCCGCAATAAGAAATCGCAACAGCGGAATCGTTAGCAGCTTAATAAAGGCCGGCGCTGAACTTTCCGAATCAATGGTTAATCAGGCCGTGCAGCAGCGCGACGTCAATTTGGTCAAGGTTTTAATCGAAAACGACGCGCCTATTGAGGAAGCGGCCCTGATGCTGGCGGTAGAACAACGGAGCGCGAAGATGGTGCAAATGCTTTTAGAGAGTGACGCGCCCGTCGCTGACGGAGCTCTCGTCATGGCGCTTCAGAACGGCGATCTTTCCATGGCGAAAAACCTTCTTAAGAACGGAGTCGACGTGGGTTCAGGGTCGCTCGTCATTGCGATTCAAAGTCAGGATGTTGGTTTAGTGCGTAAACTACTGGACGCCGGTGCGCCCATTAACGACGGCGCCCTGATTATTGCGGCGCAGAGCGGCAACGCCGAGATTATCAAGCTTGTTCGCAAGTATTCTGACCGGTCGGAGTCAGAGCTCTCAAACTTGCTCAGATCGTTCGATGACAAAGGTCAGTTCAACGCGAACTATCGAGCGAGCGCTGCAGACGCTGGTGCTAATGCGTATTCCGAAGCCGTTCGCACGAACCGCAATGCGAACCAGAACAACAACGAGAACAGGAACCGAAACAGTAGTTCAAATCGCAACAATCAATACGAGCGCAGTAGTGGTAAACACGGTGCGGGGCGTGAACCACGTCAATTTTTTATCGCGAAGTGGCCGGTGGAGTCTAGCCGTATTAGCCTGGGGTTTGATGGTACTTCCGATGAACTTGATGGCTATTCCAAACAGCATGAAGCACTCGATTTCCCAATGAAAGAGGGCAGTCCCGTTTACGCCGTGGCTGAGGGGCTAGTCAGGAAGGCGGGTTTCTCAAAAGGATACGGTAACTATATTGTTGTTGAACATGCCGATGGCTATAGCACCAAGTATGCGAACAATAAGAAAAACAAGGTACGAAAAGGTGATTATGTCGGCGCTCGTCAGGTGATTGCATCGGTAGGTAGTACGGCCAGCGATTCAACCCGCCCGCACTTACATTTTGAAGTGCATTTCGAGGGCGAGAAACTTGATCCTGAACAGTTTTTTTCATCTAAGTAGCCGTTTGCAGCTTCAGGAGGTTGTCGATGTCATTTCGAATCTTCGCTGCGAGTCTGGCAATGCTTGGCATGGCTCAAAGCACCTCTGCGGCCGACACATTTGGAGCAGTCAAACCTTACAGTCTTCCAACGATAAACCAGGCGGCGGTGATCGACGGCGTATTGAACGAGCCTCATTGGCAGCAGGCTTTGGTCGTCGACCTGGCCTATGAGACGAGTCCCGACGAAAATACTCCTGCACGTCAGGCGACCAAGGCTTACTTGTATGAAGACGGTGAAAATCTTTATGTAGGGTTTCGCGCTGAAGATACAGAAATAGAGTTGTTACGCGCCTACATGCGCGACAGAGACGCGGCGTTTGATGATGATTTCGTCGGTATTCAGCTTGACACGTTTAACAGTGAACAGCGTGCTTACGAATTTTTCGTTAATCCGTACGGCGCTCAGATGGACCTGCTGTTTGACGAAAGTACAGGGAATGAAGATGATTCCTGGAATGCCATATGGGAATCGGCTGGCGTCATAGACGACGAAGGTTATACCGTCGAAATGGCTATTCCATTTAGTAACCTGCGCTTTGCTGATACAAACGAATCTAAAGTATGGGGCTTTGAAGTTCTGCGCGTGCACCCTCGGGACCAGCGGCGGATCTATCGTAATGTCATAGATGACCGTAATCGTAACTGCACGCTGTGTCGTCTCTCCAAATTTAGTGGTTTAAAAGACGCCAAGCTTGGGAATCAGTTTGAGTTGAATCCTGTGCTGACGGTTGCTTCAAGCGAATCCCGTGGTGATGACGGTCGCATGTCATCCAACGGCACTAATTACGAGCCGGGGGTAAATTTGAAATGGGGCATCACTCCTGAATTTACGCTGGACGCAACCCTCAATCCGGATTTCTCTCAGGTGGAGGCAGACAATGCGCAGCTCGCCGTGAACGAGACCTTTGCGCTATTTTTTCCAGAAGCGCGCCCTTTTTTTCTGGAGGGGGCAAACTATTTCAATACTGACGAGCGCGTAATTTACACACGTAACGTGACCGATCCGGATGTGGGCTTGAAAGTTACAGGTCGTAGTGGTGGACATACTATTGGGACATTTGCCGCACAAGACGCCGTGACCAATATTATTATTCCCGGCACGTTTGGTTCCGACTTTGCGTCGCTGAACGAAGAGTCGGACGTTTTCGCTTCCCGCTACCGCTACGATTTCTCGCCAGACTTTAATGTAGGGGCAATTGCAACGTATCGATCAGCCGGAGATTACGCAAATCTGGTAGGAGGGGTAGACGGGTTTTACCGTTGGCGAAGCAAGCACAGGCTGCGCGCCCAGTTTCTGACTACCGACACCAAGAACTCTCAAGAGCTGCAAAATGACTTCGGCCTTGCCCCGAATCAGAGCGGCAACTCCTACAAGCTACGCTACAACTATAATTCCCGAAACTGGTTTCAATATACGAACTACAGCCGCTACGACGAAGACTTCCGCGCCGACCTCGGCTTTATAACGCAGGTAAACAAAGAGCAGTGGGTGGTTGGCGGTGGGCGCGTTTTTTACAGTGAAGACTCGTGGTGGACTCAAATTGAAATAGGCGGCGACTGGGATATTACCCACGACAGCGACGGTCGTTTACTGGAACGCGAACTGGAAGGGCGGATAGAGGTGAATGGCCCTATGCAAAGCTACGGTAACGTTGGCTACGTGATACGAGATCGCTTGTTTGATGATGTGCTGTTTGATGAGAAGTTCGTTACTTCGTATTTTAATATTCAGCCACTGCGCGGATTGTTGCTCGAAGCAGGATTCAATTTTGGCGACCGTATTGATTTTTCCAATACGCGTCTTGGCGAAAATTTTCGCTTTACGCCGGGTATTCACTATTCAATAAACAAGCATACGCAGCTTTTTGTACATCATACTTATGATCGACTTAAGGTGTCTGGGCTTAGAAATCGAACGGCTAATTTGACAGACCTTCGCCTGATTTATCAGTTTACGGCGCGCAGTTTCCTGCGACTGACCGCTCAGTATCAAAATATTGAAAACGAGTCGCGTCTGGACAGCAACTTTGGTGAAGTGGAACGCAGTCGGGATTTTAACAAGCAGCTGCTTTATTCCTACAAGGTGAATCCACGAACGGTATTTTTCCTCGGCTACTCTGATCTGGCCGATTCAAATGAAGATCGACCAAGCATTCAGGTGCAAGAGCGGGGGCTGTTCATGAAGATCGGTTATGTGTTTGACTACTGATTGCGCGGGGGACTGAATAGCTTCGAATCAGACGTGGTATCAAGTTGTGTTCTGTCTTGAAAAAATATCGCTTTGAGTTCGACAGATGATAAACAAAACCATAGATAAAGCAGCTGATATAAACACAAGCAAGCCGAATGACACGAGCGATTCGGTGTGCATAGCCGACAACAAGAATCCCAGCAGGCCGCCCATGCCGAAACGCATTGACCCCAAGATGGCGTTGGCTTTTCCAGCGTGGTCCGGGTGAAGCGCCAGATAGATGGCAAGTCCGTTTGAGCTCATAATTTGTGTAACGCTCCCCACCATCATGATGAGCAAATACATTATCCACATATTGCCGGCACCCGAGAGTGCGTAAGCCAGTACAGCGGCTGCTGAAGCGGTTTGCACCGGCACGCAGTACATCATGATTCGTCGCGGTTTATAGCGTACGAGAAGCCAGTGATTTATACGGTGTGCGCCGACAAGCATAATGACGCCGAAGCTAAAGAGCCACGCGAACGCCTTTGGCGTCTGCCCGTAGAACTGCAGAAAAATGTAAGAAGCGTCGGCGAGGTATAAGAAAAAACAGCCGGCGCTAAACGCGAGAGACAGGGCTAGCGCGTTGCTCCAGCGCGATGACAGCACATGACGATATCCGTTCGCGGCAATAGGCTTCTTGCGTAAAAAGCGCGTCTCGGGCATGAAAGCCCACAGTGACCCGATAACCACTACGCCATAAAAGGCCAGAAACACAAATATAGATGGCCACCCGAAGCTGTCGAGCAAGTAGGCGCCAGCCAGTGGGGAAACAAGTGGAGCAATCATCATGACGACAGCGATGTTGGCGAACAGTCTGGCGGTTTCTACTTCATCAAACAGGTCACGAACTATCGCTGCGGCATTGACCATGGCGACACCAGCGCCAAGTGCTTGAACAAATCGCCATGCAATAAGTGCGCTGTCTGACGTTGAAGTTGCAATGATCAGGCTGGCTGCAATATAAATTAACATTCCGAGCATGATGGGCAATTTGCGCCCATATTGGTCAGAGAAAGGGGCTCCAACAAGTTGGCCAAGCGCAGCGCCGAGGAAAAATGAGCCGACGGACTGTTCCAGTTGGTGAACGGTAGTATTCAGATAATCGGCCATGGCACCAAGGGCCGGTAGATAGGCGTCAGTAGCGAATGGCATAATCGAAACAAGCCCCGCAATTAACACCGTGGCGCGGCCTGACGAGATGGGTGTGTCGGTGGGTGCCGTCATACTAACTCTTTGAAATATAAAAAAATGTTACACCGCATTCTGGTGTTGACGGCACATGGGGGAAAGCACCTATAATAGGCCTTCGATTATCCATTATCAGGAGTCATTTGTGGAGAAAGTAATTCAATCTGTCATCGCTGCGGTGGCTGTACTAGGTGCCTCTTCGGCCTTGGCGTGTACGTACCCAGGCGAGGCGAACTTCTCTGTGCCCAGCGGTACTACGGCGTCTAAAGACCAGATGATTGCCACACAAGGAAATGTGAAATCGTACGTTAAAGATGTTGAGGGCTATCTGGCGTGTCTCGATAAAAAGCAGGCTGATGCCGGTGACGAGCTAACCGAAGAGCAGAAGGCCATTTACTCGCTTCGGTATAACGCCGCCGTAGACGCAATGGAATCAATCGCGGACCAGTTCAACGTGGCGCTTGGCGAATATAAAAACGCTCAGTAGTAGCACTGCTACCAATGATTACGCAGCTCGCGCAGCTTTAAAAACACGCTGCGCGGGCTCGCGTTTGGCGACATCGCCACATCTTCCTCACACAGTTTTTCTACGATCTCGCGTTGTTCCAGCCGGAAGAACGTATTTATTTCTCGTTCCTGCTCCACGTTCGTCACAATGGGTGCGGCGGGGTCCATGTCCAGAGCCAGTTCCAGTAACGCCTGAGCCTGTTTGTTGCCGGGCTCACGATCCAGTGTGAACTGCAGGTTGTTCGCAAGGTAGTCGTGACCAGGATAAATGGTTAAATCATCTTTTAGTAAAAACATTTGCTGTTCAAATGTATCGAACAATTCGTCAGGATGCCCGCCGTTGTGACAGTTACCGGCGCCAGCGTTGAATAGTGTGTCGCCGCTAAACAAGGCTGATCGATCGCCGTGAGCAATAGCGCACACATGGGACATGGTGTGTCCCGGCGTATCGAGTATCTCCAGCTCTACCGTCTTGCCCACCTGTATCGCGTCCCCGGCCTTTAGGCCTCTTGCCTGGCCTTTAATCCGGGCTTGATGATGAGCGATAACCTCTGCGCCCGTGGCGTCGACAATGGCCTGGTTACCGCCAATGTGGTCCCAGTGTTCATGGGTGTTTAAAACATAACGGATGTCGTAGCCTGATTTTTTGGCAACTTGCAGGCATTGCGCGTGATCGAGTGGATCAACAGCCATCGCGACACCGGTTTCTTCGCACGCAATTAAATAATTGAAATTGCGATAATCGTTGTTAACCCACAGTGTTTCGATTTTCATGACGATTCCTGATGGTCAGGTGGAGTACGATTCGCGTGAAACAAATAAGCAGATGACCCTGGCGGGTGATCAAAAGGTCGCTAGTGATTTCGGCGCGTTATGTAGTCGGCCATCCAGCGCAACGGCGCCGTATCAAACGGCAATTCGTCAAGTGCTTTCAGTGACGCTGAGTACAGTTGGTCGAGATGTTCTTTGGCCGCAGCCATGCCCAAAACAGAAGGGTACGTCGCCTTGTTTGCAGCCAGGTCGGAACCCTGCGGCTTGCCGAGTGTTTCGGTCGTGCTTTCGACGTCGAGAATGTCGTCGCATACCTGAAAGGCGAGTCCAATTCGGTCTGCGTACTTGTGAATGTGCTGCCTGTGTTCTTCTTCGAGCGAAATGCTCGCGTCGCAGGCCATCATAATGGCGGCTTGAATCAGGTAGCCCGTTTTACGTTCGTGCATCAGCTGCAGCTCGTCTGGAGCCAGTGATTTACCCTCCGCCATCAGATCCTGAGCCTGACCGCCGGTCATGCCGGTTGAGCCAGCCGCACTGGCCAGACAGCGCATCATACTGATTCTGGATTTGGGGTAGTCATTGAGGGCAGGGTACGAGGCCAGAATGTCAAAGGCTAAAGCTTGCAGAGCGTCACCCGCGAGAATGGCGGTGGCTTCATCAAACGCAATATGCGTCGTTGGGCGGCCGCGTCGAAGAGCGTCGTCGTCCATTGCAGGCAAGTCGTCGTGCACAAGTGAAAAGGCGTGAATCAGTTCGACTGCGGCTGCCGGCGCATCCAGCAGCGCCGGATCGAGATTTAGTACCTCTCCGCAGGCGTATGTGAGCAGAGGGCGTACGCGCTTGCCGCCACCCAAAACCGAGTAACGCATGGCTTTGTGAAGGTGCTCCGGAAAAGTGTCTTCGTTGGGAATGACGTCGACAAGGCAGCCGTCGATCCGATCTCGATACTGTGTGACACGCTCACCAAAAGAGGAACGGTCAGATTCCGTCGAGGCTCCGGAATCGCTGTAGGACGCAGTGTGTTTAGACATGGATTGCATTGTCCAACTCAGCCATCCATTTAGCAAGTAGTCGCAGGACAGGGTAGACTTGCGCCCGTGAATAACAAGACCCAAAGCTCTGATCCGCATAGCACAGATGCAGACAATGCAATTGTGGCCGTGGCGCATCCTAATATCGCGCTGATTAAATACTGGGGTAAACGCGACACCACGCTTAACCTTCCAGCGGTCGGATCCGTATCGATTACTCTGGACACGCTAACCACCACGACACGAATGCTGTTAGACGAAGCAGCCGATAATGACCGGTTTGAGCTCAACAATCAGCCAGCCTCGGCGGGTCAGTTACGTAAACTCACTGAGCTTGCACAAGCATTTCGCCAACGCGCTGGCGTCGCGTCCAGAGTTTCCGTTTCCAGTAATAATAACTTTCCTACGGCGGCCGGTCTCGCTTCTTCGGCGTCGGGTTACGCGGCACTTGTGGTTGCGCTCAATCAGGCGTTTGGAACTAATATGTCGCTTCAGGAGCTGTCGGCATTTGCCCGAATGGGCTCCGGATCAGCCGCTCGCTCTCTTTTCGGCGGTTTCGCCCAAATGCATTTGGGTAACCAGGATGACGGTACAGATTCCGTGGCCGAACCGTTGCTCGATGAATCGGTCTGGCCGCTTGAAGTTGTTGTCGCCATTGCGTCCGAATCGGCAAAAGACGTTTCCTCAACCGTGGGCATGGAGGCGACTCGCAATACTTCGCCTTTTTATCAACCTTGGATTAACTCGCAGGGTCACGATATTGAGACGGCTATTGCCGCGATCAAGGCCAGAGATTTTTCGGCACTCGGTGAGGTGTCAGAATACAGCTGTTTGAAAATGCATGGACTTATGCTTTCCGCGCAGCCGGGTCTCGTCTACTGGAATGCCGCAACGCTTGCCTGCATTCATACGGTGAGGTCTTTGCGTGCACAAGGCGTGCCGGTTTTTTTTACTATCGACGCCGGGCCTCAGCTTAAAGCCGTATGCGCCCCCGGTGCGAGTGACACTGTGGCGCAAGCTCTGCAGCAGGTCGACGGTGTTTCCCGCGTGGTTCGGGCCGGTCTTGGCCCTGGCGCGAAGGTCGTCGAGTGCGTTCGCACCGAGCAGTAAAACGCGCGGTGGCCGGTGTTCTCCAGCTGATCCAGAGGAGCGCCATTCAGCGCGCGGGGTTAGCGACTTGAACTATCAAAAACGGGTCGTGGTACGCGCTCCCGGCAAGCTCTTTTTAATGGGTGAATATGCTGTGCTTTACGGAGCTCCCGCCATTGTGCAGGCCGTCGATCGCTATGTAGTCGTTACGGTTGAGCCTTCTCGTTCCTCCAGTGCCGATATAGAAGTGCATAGCCTCGGGGCCGAGTTACCCGTGCTCGAAGCACGTTGGGGCGATGGATTGAGCTATGCAGCCGCCCGGCCCGAGCACAGTTTGGTCATGACAATACTCGATGCACTGTGTGTGCACGGTGTTATAGATCAGGCGGTAGGCGGTATTAAATGCACTATCGACAGCCGGGAGCTGTTTCACAACGAGAACAAACTTGGACTCGGTTCCAGCGCGGCTATAACGCACGCGCTTTCATTCGCGCTGTTTGAATACGCTCGAACAGAGCAAGGCAGTCCGACCGTAGAGATTCCAGCCGGCTTCGTCTTTAACGTTCATCGAGCGTTTCAACATGGTCGCGGAAGCGGTGCTGATATTGGTGCGGGCGTTATGGGCGGCACCTATTCATTTCAACGAGTCAGCGAGCACACGCTTCCCGTTATGGAGTCGATTGAGCTTCCCGGAACTCTGCAGATGCTTCCGGTCTGGGTGGGCAAGCCGGCTTCAACGAGTGCGGCTCTCGGTACGCTTGCTGATTTTCAGTATCGCCATCCTGGTCAGTTCACCTCGGCACTGACGCCTCTAATGGAAATTGCACACGCGGCTACGGCATCGTTAATGTCGAATGATGCAGAGAGTTTTATCACTTTAACCGAGCAGTACGGCCACAATCTGTCAGAATTTGGTCGTACTGTAGGCGTCGATATCGTCAGTGAAGCCCACGCGACGCTGCGCAAACTCGCGGCGCAGGTGGGTGTTGTTTATAAACCTAGCGGTGCTGGTAACGGTGACTTTGGATTGGGTTATGCGCTTGATATCAAAGCGTTACGCGTTTTCGCCCGAGAAGTTGAGGCCGCCGGTTTCAGTTCAATACCACTTAACGCCGGGCTGGCCTGTCACCGAGCTTAGTTCCCTAGTGCTCGGCGGTGAGGGCCGGTACAATGCGGTGGTCGTGGAGCTAGCTTACGGCCTTTGGTAAACCACTACCTGTGACCTTTGGGGGGTCGTTTCTCTTGGATAAATCTCGCATACCCCGGTTTTACAAGATGACGCTTGAACAGCGTGTTGAAGCCGTGCGCTCTCGGGGCATTGTCGGAGAGGCCGACTACCGAGCACTTTCCTCCGGCGATCACACGCTCAAGATTGACGGCGCCGACAAGATGATCGAGAACGTCATTGGTGTGATGGGCATGCCCGTCGGTCTTGGCTTGAACTTTACCGTTAACGGCAAAGACTACGTCGCACCGTTAGTCGTTGAAGAGCCCTCTATTGTGGCCGCACTGAGCTCAGCGGCAAAAACCGTTCGTGAATCGGGTGGCTTTCACGCGACGAGCACCGACCCTATATTGATCGGTCAAGTCCAGATCGTTGGTGTCACTCAGACACAAACGGCACGTGCCAGAATTCTTGAGAACAAGACAGAGATTTTAAATCTGGCCAACAGCATGCATCCTAATATGGTTGCCAGAGGCGGTGGGGCAGAAGACATCGAAGTGTTTACGCATCCGACCGGCAACGAAATTGGCGATATGCTTGTGATGCACCTGTTGGTAAATACCTGCGACGCCATGGGAGCTAACCTCGTTAACACCATGTGTGAAGCGGTCGCTCCCTTGGTTGAGAAGTTGACTGGCGGCAAAGTGTTTCTGCGCATCCTGTCGAATCTGACCGACCGTTCAATGGTCTCCGCTCGTGCAACGATTTCGGTGCAGTCGCTCGGTGGCAAGGGCTTCACCGGCGAACAGGTTCGCGACGGCATTATTATCGCCAGCGAATTCGCTCGGGTAGACCCGTATCGGGCTGCCACGCATAACAAAGGCATCATGAACGGCGTAGACGCGCTGGTCATCGCGACGGGTAACGATTGGCGGGCCGTTGAAGCCGGTGTCCATGCCTACGCGGCCCGTGGCACGCATTACACGAGCCTGAGCTCATGGAGCAAGAATGCTAAAGGCGACCTTGTAGGCACTCTGGCATTGCCACTTAAGGTGGGTATTGTCGGAGGTCCGTTACAGTCCAACCCGACCGTCGCCATGAACCTGCGCATGACAGGGGTGGAGTCGGCTACGGAACTTGCCGAACTCATGGGCGCTGTGGGTCTGGCGCAGAATTTTGCCGCGCTCAAGGCGCTGGCGACGGACGGTATTCAAAAAGGACACATGACTCTGCACGCCCGCAGTGTGGCGATGGCTGCCGGAGCCAGCAGTGAGAATTTCGACCGGGTAGTCGACAAGCTTTTGGCGAGTCAGGAAATCAAGATCTGGAAAGCCAAAGAGTTAATCGAAGAGGTGTCGAACGAATCGGCCGCTGAGTGCAAGCAAGAGCCGCTGGTCGCAAGTGAAGGCGCCGTAGGTCACGGCAAGATCATTTTATTGGGTGAACATTCAGTGGTGTATAACCGCCACGCTCTGGCGCTGCCTGTGCCACTCGCTATCCGTGCCCGCGTAGCACCTGGCAGCGACGGTGTTCGGCTCAGCATTCCTGACTGGGGTCTTGACTACTTCCTTGAGCGAGACCCAGCCAAACAGAAGTCGTACGAAAAACCGGCTGCCCTAATTCTTGAGCGGCTGGGTTTGTCGGACGAGAATATGACTCTGGAAGTGTCGCCTACGGTTCCTCGTGCCATGGGTCTGGGTGGGTCTTCCGCGATCGCAGTAGCGATTATTCGAGCCTTGAGCGCTCACTATGAACTCGAACTTACAGATGAGAGAGTCAACGAACTCGCCTTCGAATCTGAAAAAATAGCCCACGGCAACCCATCCGGCGTTGACAATACGCTGGCAACGTATGGCGGCGCCATGCTTTTCAGAAAAGGTTCTCCACCCGTGGTAAAGCAGGTTGAGCTCGCTGGCCCTATGACCATCGTTGTCGGTATGACCGGAGTTGAAAGCCTCACTGCTACAACGGTGCGTCGCGTGGAAGATGCCTGGAGATTGAACCCAGAGCGATATGAGCGCATGTTCGACGAAATGGATGCCCTGGCCCTCGAAGGCGCTGAAGCGATGAAAGCGGGCGACTGGTCGACGCTGGGCTCACTTATGAACGTTTGCCAAGGATATTTGAACGGATTGCAGGTTTCGTGTGTCGAACTTGAGGAGTTGATCCAAATTGCCCGCGACAACGGTGCGCTGGGTGCTAAACTGACCGGAGGCGGAGGTGGCGGCGCCATGATCGCACTTTGCCCGGAACACTCCGATCGCATTGTTGCAGCGATGCAAAAAGCGGGCTATCGGGCCATGGCTTTTACAATTAACGAATAGAACCAAGACGGACATAATCTGTGAGTGAGCTTTCAATAAAACCGGTTTTTGACCCATCGCCGGATGCCACCGACCGCGTCGTATCGTTCGACTCTGAAGAATTGATTTTGGTCGACGGTGACGACCAGGAAGTGGGTTTTGCATCAAAGGGTCATTGCCACGACGCCGACGGTGTGTTGCACCGTGCCTTTTCTGTTTTCGTTTTCAATCCCGACGGTAAGCTTCTGCTTCAGCAGCGCAGCGAAACAAAGCGTCTCTGGCCGCTTTACTGGGCGAACACGTGCTGCAGCCATCCACGCCGTGGTGAAACCATGGACGAAGCGACGCAGCGGCGTATGGAACAGGAGTTGGGTTTCAGCTGCGACGTGGAGTTTCTGTACAAGTTTCAATATCACGCCAAGTTTGAAGACCTAGGGTCCGAGCACGAGCTGTGCTGGGTCTATACGGGAATCAGCGATCCCGTGGTCAAACCGAACCGGCAGGAGGTGGCTTCGAGCCGCTGGGTATCGGTTGCTGAAATTGAGCGAGAGTTGCGCGACTCGCCTGATCACTTTACGCCGTGGTTTAAGCTCGAGTGGGCGGAATTACGAAAGCGCTCTCCGCTGGTTCGGGAAGCCTGAATCCAAACAGTTAAAAAACAGAAGCTCGTTGCGACGAGCTTGATCCGTGTCATTGCGAAGCCGCGTAGCGGGCGTGGCAATCTCCGTCCAGATACTGCGAATTAATTCAATTGGACAGGGCGTGGCTGCGTCACGACATTGCCGCGCGCTTGGCGCTCGCAATGACTCGTTCTGTCTGAGCCCGCAATGACTTCGCTTTTCTGTTTAGCCTAACGCGCGATGACATCACGTGTCTGTTGACCCCAGCGCGCCTGCCATCAATGTCTGCCAGGTTTTGTGACGGGCCAACAGGTTTTCATTGTTGCGGACGTCAAAGGTTGTGAGCTGCCCGGTGTCTTGCCAGTGATCGCTTTGAGCTAACAAATACCCGGTGCCGTGCGCCGTGGCTTCTCTAAGCGTTGATCGAACCGTAGTAATGCCACTGATATCAGCCAAAGATCGGCATAGGTAGTCAACGGAAGCGAGCCCCCCGGTAAGTATGAGTTGATTTAGCGGCACGTGGACGGCGGCGCGCACTAAATTAGCATTTAGCAAGAATGCAATGCTCTCGAGAATGGCAATGGCTCCAGCGTGCGGACGTGGTTGCACACCCTCGTTGCCTGGTCCGGCTACGAACCTCGATTTAAAATGGCTGCGCCAGTAGGGGGAGCCTAATCCTGAAATACCGTTTAAGAAAACCGGGACGTTCCTTGCGAATTCAGTTTTGGTTTGAAGAAGGTCAAGCGCCTCTTTTACAAGTGTCCGCACGTCGCGATTGTGTCGTTCGCTCCACCAGGTTAATGCCCGTCCAGCACCGTTCACGGTGCCTTCGAGTACGTGTTCAATCCGCGTTTCGTCTTGGTAAACGACACTGTTCAACAGGCCATCTACGTCGGCGGTTTTTTGTCCGATCGGGCATTGCATAAATGCACCGGTGCCAAGATTGATAAACGCCGTGCTGGGGCTGGCCTGACCAAAAGCGTAGATCGCCGCTGATTGATCACCTGTAACAAGCCTGAGTGGAATTGAATAAGCTCCAACCCGAATACGGCCGAAGTCATATCGGGTCGGTACGCTTTCGGGAAGCAAGGTTTGGTCGATTCCAAATAGCTCACACAGTCGTGTCGACCAGACTTTGGTGTGCCGATTCCAGAGCAACGTGCGGCTGGCATTGGCGGGGTCGCAGACGTCATGAGTAGCACCCGTTAACGTTCTCGCCAGAAAACTGGCCAGTGGTCCTATTGTCAGGTCGCAAGCTTTAGCGGCTTCGCGAACGTTATGTTCGTTGTCGAGGCACCAACGCAATTTGCTTGCGCCGTAATGTGGAGACATCACCAATCCGGTCAGATCTTCCACTAAGTCCGAGTTATCGAATCGAGCGTCAATATAGTCTGCGGCGCGCCGATCTTGCCATGAAAGCACGGGCGTTATGGCTGTGCCGGTGGAGCGGCGCCAGCACACAATAGAGGAGCGCTGAGTTGCCAGACCAGCCTGAGTAATGTGGGCGCACTTGTCGCCGAGTGCATAGCCAATTTGCTGGCAGCAGGTCCTGAGTGATGCAGCAAGCTCCGCCGCCGAGTGTTCTATTCTTTTTTGCGTGTCCGCTTTTGAGTCGGCAGGCGCAGTTTTATTATCCGGGGCATTCGCCAAAGCACTCGTTGAGGAAACACTTGTATGCTGTGTTTGATTTTCGTTATTCAGGGAAACCCGAGAGACCTGCGTGGTAATAGGAACCTGTGCACGCGCAATAATGTCTCCAGATGAGTCGAAAACAAAAGCCCGACTGGAGTGGCCGCCCTGATCGAGTGCAAGATAAAGGGGCGAGTCGACGTTCATTGAGGTCGAAACAGATCGCTGCCTAACAGGCGGCCCACGGTCATTGATTCAATCATGTGGGCGCCACGTGCTTGCCAGAATCGGGCGGTTTCCTCGTCTGTAATTTCATACAGCACCCATGACCATGGACCGTTGGGCAGGGGTTTGTCTGTGGGGATCTTGGTATGGTTGCAATAAACGAATTCGGGAGAAAGCTGTTGGAGTTTTGTAAGACTCTGTTCGTTCCAGTCGCGAATCACCCAGCCGGTGCTGTAGGCGGAATGCGCCTTGGTGTACTCAACGACATCGTCGCAAAATGACAAAATTGTAAAGGGAGCCGTCAAAGTGGCTAGTGCCTCAAAGGTCTTTTCCATCACCACTTGCAGGCCAAAATGTTCGATGCTTTGTCGTTTAATTTCTATGAATGAGTGCACGTTTGGCCATTCGTTCAGGTGGCTGCACGCGTGCTCAAGAGTCGTTGGTTTTACGCTGTGAAAACGGCCGCCAAGCCGGGTGGGTTCGCCAACGCTAATGTGTGCCAGCTGGGTCATTGTCAGATCAAACACAGACTGGTCAACATTGGCCGTGCGCAGTAAGTCCGGATCGTGCATCAGAAACGGTACCTTGTCCTTACTAAGTTGAATGTCGAACTCGACGAACGCAGCACCCGCGTCCACGGCGGCAGCTAACGCAGTAAGCGTGTTTTCAGGGAAAAGCTGTGCGTAGCCGCGGTGGGCAACAAGTGCCGGCATTTTTCGGAAGTGCCACGGCACGTTGACGTACTTATGGCCTGGTTGTTTTGTAGAGTTTGAGCTCACAGTTTATCTCCTGAATGAGCCTCAGAAGTGTAACCGGATTAGGTGGAGGGCGCAGGTCTTAAACCTGCGCCCCTTTCTATTGATGGGCTATCGTTCCGTCTGCGACAGCTCAACTAATCCGTGACGAAGTGCGTAGCGGGTCAGGCCAGCCATTGTGTGGATGTTGAGTTTGTCGATGATGTTTTTACGGTGGCTGTCAACGGTCTTGCCGCTGATACCCAGCTTGATAGCGATCTCGGACGTTTTGAAACATTCACCAATGAGCGTAACAATTTGTATTTCGCGTTTGGTTAAAACGTTAGCTGGTGGCCGGTCTGTTTTCTTGCCGTCATGATGAATATCAACACTGTTGAGCGACTGGTCGATGTAGCGTCCACCGACAGCGACTTGACGCACTGCGCTCGCCGCTTGAGCACCTGAGCTTTCTTTCAACATGAAACCGCGGGCACCTGAACGAAACGCCTGCTGTGCTTGCCAGGGGTCAGAGTAAGGCGACACGGCCATGATTCGCACGTCTGGCATTTCCTTTGAAATTTGCCGCGTGGCGCGCAGGCATTCGTGACCCGACTCCGGCACCTCGAGTACGAGAACATCGGGCTGGTGTTCACGCACCAACTTAATGGCATCGGTGGTTGATGATCCACGGCCAGTGACTTCCAGGTCACTTTGCCCATTCAGAATTGATGACAAACCGTGGCGAAATAATTTTTGACGATCGATTATGACAACAGAATACATAGCGAGTCCTTGTGCGACACCTGTTTTACTAACGTCGACTCCGTTCCAAATTGAAACCGGCTGAATCAAAACCGGCGAAACCAGGGCCGGCTAGTTCGAAACGTTTTGATTCCAATTCAGTTCGATCCAATTGCGCTCGTTTCCATTTCCTCGGGCGCTGAATCAAAGTCGACAGGATAGGAAGTAGGCTTAGAATATACCTCAACTAATCGCTGTGTTGTATCAATTTGGGATATTTTTACCGCAAACATTTTTGTCAGTAATTTTTATAAAAAATCAATTATTACAATGGTCTAGGTGATTTAGCCTTGATCGGAGTAGCTCAAAAATTCCCAAATTAAGCATATGGCTTAGTTCCATCCGGTGCTTCCGAGCTTGCGGCCACCCACCAGGTGTAGGTGCAGATGATAAACTTCTTGTCCGCCGTCGCTGTTGCAATTAAAGATCGTGCGATAGCCACCTTCATCAATGCCTTCTTTTTTGGCCAAATCGCGAGCCACCAGAAACATATGTCCAACAAGCGGACCGTCTTCGTCGCTCAGATCGTTCACCGTCGGAATAGGTTTGCGGGGCACGATTAAAATATGCGTTGGTGCAACTGGATTAATGTCGCGAAACGCGACGACGAGATCGTCTTTATGTACGAAGTCACCCGGAATTTCACCGGCGATAATTTTTTCGAAAAGGGTCATGGTAATCCTGTAGTAAAAATACTCGGGCACTTACGCTATCAGTTTGTGCGAAAAGGATACAGCGTGGAGGCCGTCAGACTTTACGGTGCAATCGCACAGTTTGTTTGAGGCAAGTTATGGACACGATTTACTACACGCTTCTCGACAGTCCGGTTGGCGACTTTCTTATCGCAGGCTCTGAAACTGAAATTCACTTCACGGGTTTTTCTACCGGCTTTCAACAGCGCAATCCGGCACCGGGTTGGATTCAAGACGAGCATGCGATTCGCTATGCGCTGGATCCATTGCGCGCCTACTTTGCAGGAGAGGCGATTGAATTTGAGGTCCCCGTGACACAGCCGGGGACTCCGTTCCAACAGGCGGTTTGGCGTGCGCTTCAATCAGTGAAATACGGTCAGACGGCGAGCTACGGCGACATTGCAAATGAGGTGGGGAGTCCGCTGGCGAGTCGAGCCGTTGGCGCGGCTAATCGGGCGAATAACATTCCTGTTCTGGTTCCCTGTCATCGGATCATAGGCGCCAACGGCTCGTTAACCGGATTTGGGGGCGGACTCGAAACCAAAGCCGTTTTACTGGGGCTCGAAAAGGAGATGGATCAATTCGATCTGTTCTGAGAGACAGTCTTTATGTTACTCTGATTAACTGATCTGGGTTAAATACCTGATTTAATTGAATATATTGGTTTCGACGATGTGAATTTAATGTCGAAAATACAATTGACAATCATTCGCATTAGCGTTTACAATCTAACCATGTATGTATGTTTATGCAACGCCGTTACCGAAGCTGAAGTCGTAGAAGCCTGCGACCGGGGCGCCGCTTCGCTGACCGACCTCCAGGCGGAACTTGGAGTCGCCACAGGCTGCGGGCAGTGTGCAACGACCTGTTGCGCCATGCTCAAGGGCAAAGACGCGATCGCCGCTATGCCCGCCACAGAACGACCTACCAACGGTGCTGTCCGGCGCTTGTAACGAGAACGCAAATCCTTCTCGTTTCGATTGTAATTACTTAAATTTCAAAGGCTTATTGCCGTCTGGGTAGAGGCGGTCTATACTGCGCCCATATGTTAACGCATCACCTAATTTTCTATTCAGGAGCACGTCAGTGAAAGGCGACAAGCAAGTCATTAAACACCTCAATGTCATTCTTAAAAACGAATTGACCGCTATTAACCAGTATTTTCTGCATGCCAAAATGCTCAAAGACTGGGGCCTCAACAAGTTGGCCGACTACGAGAACCACGAATCAATTGATGAAATGAAACACGCCGATCAGCTGATTGAGCGTATTTTGTTTCTTGAAGGACTCCCCAATTTGCAAGACATGGGTCGACTCATGATCGGTGAAAACACCAAAGAAATTCTAGAGTGCGATTTAAAACTCGAAATGAACGGCGTTCCGGACCTGGTTGCGGCCATTGCACACTGTGAGGACGTTAAAGATTTCACAAGCCGTGAATTGTTCGAGAGCATTCTTGAGTCAGAGGAAGAGCACATTGATCATCTTGAAACGCAGCTTGGTTTGATCGAAAAAATCGGCATAGAAAACTATCAGCAGTCGCAAATCTAGACACTAAGGCCAAGGTTATCGAGAATAAAAAAACGGGGGCACAGCCCCCGTTTTTTTATGTCTGCGATTTATGTGTTGCGGCTAAGTAATTATACCGTTCACAATCGGATCAAATGCTGTGAGACTGTCTTGCAGTGCCGCGTTGCCCAGACCATTGGTTGGAAACAGCGTTGAGAAATTTCCATTGTCACCGTGCAATGCCATGTAGTTGAGTATGACCGTTTCAACCAGTAGGTTTACGTTATTGGCGGCGGGTGTGGCACCTGTTTCCACTGAAGCATCCGAACGCATGTAACCTAGCTGCTGGTGTTGCTCAGGTGTTCGGCTGTCTCCCGAGAACAGTTGCGGTCTGCCGTTCGGGCTGTACACCATGAAAAATGATGCGGCGGTAGAAGAGTTGTCTCCTGTCCATTCGCCTTTACCGCGGCCGTCGACTGATTCGTCGATGCGGCCGTTACTGGCGACTGAGCCGTCACTAAACACGTACAGCATTAAAGGTGTGTTTAATCGAGCGGCGTATTCAAGGCAAGCGCCCATGCAGCGACCCGCAAGCAGGTCTCGAATTTCACCCGTTGCGCGTTCACCCGTGTGGTAATCGTAGCCGCCCATTTCAATTGTTCCCGCTCCGGCAAAGCCGTTGAGCACCAGCTTCATCACAGAGGCTGTTTTGCGGAAGCGACTTTCGGTGGCCATTTCGGCTTCGGTAAAAATGCCGGTGGGACCGACAATATCGGCGTCAAGATTTGGATCGAGTGTGCTCGGGTCGCCAAACCGGTCGCTTAAGTCGGCCGCTTTCACATAGCCGCAGCGCACGAGGTCTTTTAGCACTTCGTCCGAAGTCACTTGAGTGTTTACGCGGTCCAGCTTCATATCTGAAATGCGTTGAATCGATTCCATAACTGCAACCGCATCACTCTGGTCGAGCAATCCGACCAGCTTGCCGGTGTCGACCAGTCCCGTCACGTCACTGGGACGGTCGACCTTGGTTGGACGTACGGTTGGGTCCAGCATCATGTCCGGAGCCATTGAGTTGCCGCCGGAGTCAGAGCTTCTTGTACCAATCAGAGTGAGTAGCTCGCCGTCAGCGCCAGCCGTATTTATACCGTACATGGGGTTGTGCGGATTGTTGCCCGTATCATTTTCTGATCGGGCAGGAAGCACAGCGCCGTTCATATTCGCAAGATTTGGCAGACTGATTTTCTCCAACATGCCTCGCAAGAAGGCGCTATCCGAATGAAACGCCAGTCCAAGATCGGTGTTTACAAAGTCGTTGACGCCCGTATCGGGGTTGAGCGCGCCGGGGACCATGTCTCCGGGAAGGCCGAGTTTGCTGTAACCTTGCGTGCTCAAAAAATCGAGTTGTCCGTCAGCTCCACCGACCAACACGTTTGAACCGGCGATGTTGGCTCCTCCCGCCAGGTCAATGGCGATAAACGGAATCTTTCCGGCACCCTGAACGGCGATGCCGCAGTTCTGACGCAGGCTTTCCAGATCGCTCGACAGTGCGGCTCTTGCACTTCGTGGATTAGCGAAAAGGCTGTACATAGTAGTGCCGGCGAGTAATCCGGCGCCGCTTGTAAAGCCCTGTGCCAGAAACTCACGGCGCGTCTGCGGACGACGGTGGTCCGGGTGGCGCAGGGCTTCGTGGCGTTCAAAGTGTGTACGTTTTTTCATCACAAAAACCCTTGTATTAGTGAATTACGACGGCCGCATTGCCAAGCATGGCTGCGCACGTTGCCTTGGCGACAACCGCCGTTCTGTTCGTGTCGCAGTTGTTTCCGCAGACAGTTAATCGATCAATCAGAGTATTTAGTTCGGCTCTCGCCAAAGCCACATCCGGCTGAGAGGCAAGTTCCGTCCCGAACGTGTTGTTGAGCAGCGGATCCAGAAGCACATCGCGAGCGGTATCGTCCGCGAATGCAACGCCCGGGCTAGCCTCGAAATCAAAGCCTGGAAAGAATGCAGAGCGCTGTGCCGGACTGTTGACCAACTCATTGCAGTATTCTATCGAGAGCTGAGCAATCGCGACTTGATGTGAAGCGAGAAAGCCTTCCATCGACTCGAGTGTAGGCAGCTGCTGCTTTATTACGTTATACGTTTCCGTCACGGCGGAGTTGTTTTGACTAACGCCCGTGATCACAGACATTGATGCATTAATTTCGTCAAACGTACGCAGGCCGATGGCCGAATCTCGTTCAAGATTTGGCGGTGTGCCTGGCTGAAGTGGAGCGGCTTCGGTGAATGCATTAACCTGGTCACCAAGGAGTTCAAAGGTTAAGAAAAAGCTATCGTCCTCCGGTCCTTTTTCAAGGGGAACCAGCGTTCCGAGTCTGGACAGTGACTGTGAGCTTGCGTCAAAGTCGGCGTCATTCAGCATCAGATCCAGATTGCTATAGGCTTGGCTTTTGCCGATTTCGCCTCCATTTATTCCGATTCGCATTCCCTGTAGTGGCACGTTGTTGGGCGATGCCGTTGGATCGAGTGAAATGAATTGTGGTGACTCAAACAGGTAGCTGAATTCATCAAACTGGCTCACCTGGAACATGACGTAGCTATCCGGCACATCAATCAGGTGGGCGACGCTAAAGAGCAAGAAGAATTTTTCGCCCACGCCTGCATCGAAGTTCTGCTGAATTTGCGTATCGCTTAGCGCACGATTATGAATCGACAAGAAGCGCACGCTTCCTTGCCATAATCGATTGCTCGATACTTCGTTGCCGACAACAAAGGCGAAGCTGTCGTCCCAGTCGATGAGCGAACCACCGCCGCTTAAATCTGTGTCGCCTGTGAATTCACCGTTAACGTAAATGCGACCGCCGTTGACAGGGTCGTAAGTCGTGACAACGTGTTGCAGTGTGGCCTGCAAGTCTTCATCGTCGTCATTAGTCGACAGAGCTGGCATGCCGTTACCGTCCGTGCTGGAGCTACGGACCGAGAGGTCATAGTTGTATAACGTCTGACCAAGCGTAAAGTTGCGCGCGTCGACACCAGCCGAGTAACTCATAATGCGAGCCTCTTCCTGACTTACGTTGCCGGGTACTACCCAGGCTTCAAGCGTAAATTCACCAGTGGCCTTAATCAGGTCATGCAGTTTTCGACTGTTCGCTGTCGAGCCCTGTGCTTTACCGTTGTTAATTTGAATGCCCCAAGTGCTTAGCCAGCCCACGTCTCCGCTTAAATTCAAGTTTAAGGCAGGCTCGATGCCGCTGGTGTCAAAAGCGGTCAGGCCACTACGGGTTTGAAATTCATAGGTAGCAATAGCATTGGCTTCGTAGCGATTGCCGCCGCTGGCAACGGTGCCGTCCGCCAGCGTCAGAGCTTTTGAAGTGACAAGCTGCGGGTCGACCTGAGTCGGTACAATCTGGTCGGCAAAGGCATTAACGGCTGCCAACATCTCGGCCGAGTTAGCTGTGCAATCACTCCAGCAGTTGTGGAATTCGCTTCCGAGTCGGACTACAAAACGTGAATTGTCCGGGTCGTCAAGATCGACCTTTTGTCTAGCGGCTGCGTAGGCCGTTTCGAGACTGGCCTCAGCGAAGTAAGGCTGCTGCGGAAACTGCGATTCAGAACTGTGGCACTGGGCGCAGTAGGTCGTAGCAATTGGATAAATGGTACTTGCGTAGAGTGACGAGTCGATGGGAAATGACTTTGAATCACCGGGGTCTTTCAAGACAGGTGCATCGAGATCGATTTCGCGCCCGCCACCGGCAATAGCATCCCCGGCCCAAGCGGTTACCCAAGTCTCTAGAATTTGCTCGCACGCAGCGTTGCTGCTGAGCCAGCAGTTGTGACCGCCGCCTACTTTCGTAACGAGGAGCGAGGTGTCGGGTGTGGTCAGCGTAACGAGAGACGTGGCCTCGGAGTAGGCCATGTTGACGTCGTCCTGACGAACAAACATCGGAGATTGACCGCCTGTCTCTGTGTGGCAGCTGCCGCAGCGAGAGGTTGATTTCAAATTGTCCCAGACGTTAATTCGGAACGATTGAACGTCAGCCGTAGCGGGTGCCGGACCGGTATATTCAGATATTTCCGGCGCTTCGATAACAGGTGTCGGAACGGTGTCGGCTCCGCCACCGCCGCAGGCACCCGCAAGTAAAGTAAGGCTTATAACTAATATTCGTTTCATCATGATTACTCGCCCATGCAGTAAACAGCAGACTCAGCAAATACTTGCTTCAGGCTGTAGTTTGAGTTTTTAAACGAATTCACCATTGCGTCGATTTGGCTTCGATCTTCATCGTCGGCTGGAGCGCGAAAACAGACGTTGCGAAATACTTTGGTGACCTGGCATTGAGCGAACGCTTCGCTGTTGGCCAGCTCTTCACCCATAGACTTTGCTCCGTTACCTCCACCCGGAAGATTCGGGTCCCACCCGAGGCTGGCGTTTTGCCCTTCGCGCCAGTAGTTTGACCAGCTGTCGTCAGGAGTCACAAAGCCGGGTTCGAAGTTGGTGCTGTTAATGCTGTATTTTTGATCGACGGTGTTTTCTCTATAGACCAGGCGGTTAGTGTTTTCGTCAAAGTCGTAATACGCGAACGCCTGAGCCAGAGGATCCATGCCTGCGTGGCAGCCAATGCATCGATTCAGAAAGATACGGCTGTCGCCACCGGGGCTGCGGGACACGTCCTGTCGTATACGATCCGGTGATCTTGAGATGTCTTTGACCTGCTCAAGATCGCTGCACATATGGTTGAGAAGAGTGAAGCGAAACATGGCGCGGTTCGTACCGTCAATGAAGAACGCTTCAGCCGCAGCTCGTGTGGTCATCACACCTGCGGTAGCCGTCGCCGGTAAATCCGTAAGCTGACTCTGCGCTTGCGATGTCAATGCCTGACTTAAATCGATATTTTGATTTTCAAGTGCCTCGAAGTGAGCGTTATCAGTCATGGAGTAAGCCGGAACTCCCGCGGCATTGCCGCCGGTGTAAACCAGATCGGCGCTTAGCAGGGTATTGAACGGAACATCATCTCGTACCATGCCGATAACCGTTGCCGAATAATCGTTAAGTGGCACGAATACTGATTGAGCCCGGTTGGTCCATGGGGCCGCAAAATTCTTCAAGGTTACGTTGTAAAAACTTGGATTGTTCATGGCCTCAAAGGCCGCGCCCAGAGCATCTCCGCTTGCGATAGAAGAAGCCATGTTGTCCAGGATTGCCGGAGTCGGTGGTACACCTGCAATTCGGTCGTGAAGCGTCTTGGCTTGTTCACGCTCGCCGGCAAAGGTGCTGACATTAAGAAGTAAAGCCGCTGATACACAAGCGGCGAGACGCAGAGCATTGAGTGTTCTGAGTCTAAGGCTTTTACTTTGAAGTGGTTCAGGCATTGCCGTCCCTCTGGCGCTAGTCGAGTTGTAACAGCGTGATGAAGTTGTGCTGTCGGAATGTGAGCGCCGAGTATAGGGCACCTTTTTTTTGTTCTGCACGTGTCGCGAATCAGCGACAATTGTTGCGTTTGCCAAAAGCAGTACAGTGTTTTTTACACGGCGCTACACACGTTAACGACTTTCGTTGACGTAATTGGACGCAAGTTGCAGAAACCACAATATCTACCGGTGAGCTGCAAAAATATGTGATCAAGTTCACAGACTAAATAAGCGGCTGCTTCATGATGTGATGCTCTTATGCAGTGTTTTCTGCCTTTATTTCAGTAGTTTTGTAGTAACCGCGTAATTTGTGTATTGCGTTATGCAACGCCCAGCGTGGGAATTAATTCATGGTGAACAAGTTTTTGCTAAAACGACGACTAACATTCCAAAATCTGTTTCTGTTTGCGCTAGCGACCATGTTAGTTGCATGTGGCGGCGGGGATACAGGCGGAAATATTGGTTTTGCTGATGGTCAGCAGCCGGACCCGGTTGTCATCGACGTGCCCATTGCTTACGTCAAGAGACCTGTTCCTGTTGACGGCGACATGATGCTATCGGTGGACGACATTCGAGAGCCGGTTACGTTCAGTGCCGGAGCCGATCTGTATGTTCGTGAACGTGCTTCACCAACCGCCGTAGAAACGAACGTCACCTTTCCTGTCACGGAGGGATTCGGTGACGTTAAGAACGTTAGCATTAACGCGGCGGGAACGCGTATTGTCTTCGCTTTGAGACTGGCTCTGCTTGAAAACGTCGACGACGATGAGCAGCCCACCTGGAACATTTGGGAATACAACCTTGAAACGGCTGAGCTGCGGCGAGTGATATCGTCAGACATTAATGCTGAGGCCGGACACGATGTCTCGCCGGCTTTCTTACCGGACGACCGAATTGTCTTCTCTTCAACCCGTCAACGTCAGTCCAAGGCGATATTGCTCGACGAAGGCAAGCCGCAGTTCTCAGCGTTAGACGAAGATGAGAACGTAGAATCTTTTGCCCTTCACGTCATGAACGATGATGGAACAGACGTTCGGCAAATAACGTTCAATCAGAGCCACGATCTGGATCCTACCGTGCGAAGTGACGGCAAGATTGTATTTAGCCGTTGGGCGGCAAAGAGCGGAAATAATTCCATAGGGCTCTATGTTGCCCGTCCGGATGGTATTGGCGAGGAACTACTCTACGGTGCGAACAGTAGTAACACGGGAAGTGACAACACTCCTGTGCACTTTATCGAATCTGAAGAAATGCCGGATGGTCGCATCGGCGTCATGGTGCAGCCGTTTGAAGCCAATCGACTAGGTGGTCAGTTGACCTTGATTGATACTGAAAACTATATTGAAAACACACAGGGTAATATCAATAACGCGGGTGCTTCTGGCCCGGCGCAAGAACCCGCGACCAATAATGAAGTACGTACCGATAATGTGTTGTCGGCTGGTGGCCGCTACAGCGACTTTTTCCCGTTGTGGGACGGTTCGGATCGTGTTTTTGTAAGCTGGAGTCAGTGTCGTGTGGTGGTAGACGATGTCATTACCGCCTGCACCGAAGAACTGTTAGCCGCACCCGATACCATTGAAGCCGATCCGCTTTACGGTTTATGGGTCTATGACCGATCAGATGACACCCAATTACCGGTCGTACCTCCAGTTGAAGGCGTGATGGTGACTGAAATGGTTGCTGCACAGCCTCGTCCTTTGCCGGCCATTTTGTTTGATCAGGCAGCTGGTGCCGAGCTGGATACCTCTCTTGTTGAGGAAGGTGTCGGCATTATCAATATCAAAAGTGTGTACGATTTTTCAGGTGTAGATCTCTCAGGCCCTGGTATCTCGGCGTTGGCTGATCCCGCCCAGTTTACGGCCGAGCAGAGGCCTATCCGTTTTGTGCGGGTCGTCAAAGCAGTGTCTTTGCCAAACGACGATTTAGTTGATTTGAACGGTTCGGCTTTTGGCCGCAACCGTGGCTTGGGTATGCGAGAAATTGTTGCCTACGCGCCGGTCGAACCTGATGGATCTGTACAGCTAAAAGTACCGGCAGACACGGCGCTGGAAATAAATTTGCTTGACGCAAACGCACAGCGCGTCGGCTTTCGCCATGGTTCATGGCTGTCGGTTCGCCCAGGCGAGGTGAAAACCTGCAACGGCTGTCACGTTGGGAATACCGACGAAGCTCATGGTCGCAGCGATGCTTTTACCGCCGTAAATACGGGTGCTACGACAACCAGTTTGCCGTTCCCAAATACTGACGCCGCGCTATTCGCTGACTTTGGCGAAACCATGGCTGAAACGCGCGCACGTATTAGCTGTGCAACGGGTTGCGACTCCATTATTCCGTCGGTAGACGTTGTCTACGAAGACGTTTGGACTGACGAAGTGGCAGCCGGACGCCCCAAAGACGTGTCATTCAGTTTTGCCTACACCGACATGGAGACACCTCAGCCAGTTTCGAACGCCTGTGTTGCCGAGTGGAGCGCTACTTGCCGCACAATTATCCACTTTGAGGAACACATTCACCCACTGTGGAGCACGCCCCGCGTGGTACTGGCCGACGACATGGTTACGGTGTTGAGTGACAGAACCTGTACGACCTGCCACAGCCCAATGGATGCTATGGGTGTCATTCAAGTGCCCGCCGGACAGTTAGACTTGACCGACGGTCAGTCGCCAGACAATGCGGCCCAATTCAAGTCTTATCGGGAACTGCTGTTTAACGACAACGAGCAGGAGGTTGAAATGGATGCACTGCAGGACCGTTTGATTCAAGTCGGCATTGATGAAGAAACGATGGAGCCAATATTTGCGACAGTAAATGTACGTCCGGCTCTTAGAGCTGGCAGTGCTCGTGCTTCCACTGCTTTTTTCTCTGTGTTCGCCAACGGCGGCAGTCATGCCGGCGATTTATCGCCAGCTGAGCTTCGACTGATGTCGGAGTGGCTGGATATTGGCGCTCAGTACTATAACGATCCGTTTGCGGTTCCTCAGAATTAGAGCCTCATGAAATACATTATTTACACTGCGGTTTTTCTTACCTTGTTTGTGGTGCCGTTTGCCTCTGCCAAATCCAGCGTCGATGTGATTGTTGAGGAGCCGTTTATTGAATTACGTACCGGACCTGGTCGCGGCTATCCTGTTTTCTATGTAGCCGAAGAAGGTGACACGATTACAATCACACGTCGACGCACAGAATGGTTTGAAGTGATAGCACCGCGCGGCAAGAAGGGCTGGGTTCATCGTGACGCGCTAGAGTTAACGCTTGACCCGGAAGGCTTTGCCATTCGCGTTGAAGACAGCTCTTTTGGAAGCTACTCGAACCGCCGATTTGAAATAGGTGTAATGGACGGCGTTTTTGGCGACGTGGATGTAATCTCACTCTACGGTGCCTATTCGTTTACACCGAACCTGTCAGCAGAGTTAGCTGTGTCGCAGGGCATTGGAACGTTTGCTGACAACGTTTTCGCGACGGCAAACGTCGTACACAACTTTTTTCCAGACAAACGTGTGACACCGTTTTTCACGCTCGGCGGCGGTATGCTGCGCACTTCGCCCAACGCAACGCTGGTTGAGGTGGAAGATCGTAACGACGAGATCGCTTTCGCTGGGCTTGGCATTCGTGCGTACGCCACACGACGAATGATGTTGAGACTTGAATATAAAACGTACGTGATTTTTACAAGTCGCGACGACAACCAGGAGATAGACGAGTGGAAAGCCGGTTTTTCTTTCTTTTTCTAAGTAGAAGGTTGCTGTTAGCCGTTCTGCTTGCAGGCTCATTGTTAATGAGCGGCTGCAGCATGCTGCAGCAATCGGCTTCGTCAGCCGCGGATGAGGAGGTGCCACCAGTCATCGATCCGGAGGTTGAGCGGCGCGATATCAAAGTCCCGAAAATCGATTCGGAAAACTTTGAAGTCGGAGTGTATGGCGGCTTGATGAGCATTGAAGATTTCGGCAGCGATACCGTAGTTGGTGTTCGAGCGGCCTTTCATGCGACTGAAGATTTCTTTCTGGAAGCGGCTTACGGCCAAACTCAAGGGGGCAGAACAAGCTTCGAGGAGTTAAGCGGCGCTGTCGACCTTTTGACCGACGAGGAGCGTGATTTTACCTACTACAACTTGTCGGTTGGCTACAACATTCTCCCGGGAGAGGCGTTCTTCGGCAGTAAACGCGCTTTTAATACGGCTTTCTACGCCATAGCAGGAGTGGGAAGCACTGAGTTTGCAGGTGACGACAGGTTCACGATAAACGCAGGCTTTGGCTACAGAGTTATTTTGAACGATTTTCTCGCGGTACATGCCGACGTGCGTGACCACTTGTTCGATATCGATTTGTTGGGCGAAGAAAAAACAACGCACAACATAGAATTTAATTTCGGTTTCACGATCTTTTTTTGAGGAATTAACTAGATGAGAAAGACTGCTTTTATTGCCGCGTTAATGGCCTTGTTTATTGCTGTAAACGCGTGGTCTGCCAAGAATAGCCTGATGCAAAAGGCTGCGCCTGATTTTACGTTAAAGAGTCTGGAGGGTTCGAACGTCAAACTCAGCGAACTGCGCGGCGATGTCGTGCTGATCAATTTTTGGGCGTCGTGGTGTGGTCCATGCCGACAGGAAATGCCTTTGCTTGAGGAGCTCAGCACCAAGTACGCCCCTATGGGTTTCACCATGTTGGGCGTGAACGTAGAAGAAGACAGCGCTGCGGCCAAAGCTATGTTGTCAGAACTGGGTGTGAGTTTTCCAATTCTCTTCGACAACGAGAATTCCGTTAGTAAAGACTACGAAGTAATTGCCATGCCGACGACAGTGGTCGTTGATCGCAATGGCACTGTTCAATACATACATCACGGTTACAAGCCGGGTGATGAAGGTAAGTATCAAGACGCTATTCGTCGCGCTATACGCCAGTGAACTGCGTTAGCGTTGCTGGAAAGAAGCAGACGATATGGCAATAGAAACTAGTGAGAGGCAGGTAATGAAAAAATCACTCATTCTGATTCTGGCGGCGCTGCTAGGAACTTCGGGCTGCGCTTCCATCGAAGTTGAACCTTGGGTCAAACCGTATGAAAGGGCCAACCTGGCTGATCCAATTATGTCGTTTGAGCGCGACCCACTGGCGGCTTCCTATTTGCAGCACGTATTTGAATCTCGTGAAGGTGCCCGGGGAGCGGTGGGCGGTGCACACGGCGGCTGCGGCTGTAACTAAGTTACGTATCTGGACAATATTAATGAACGCACGAAACGTATTTCTGATTTTAATGACCATACTCATGAGCTCGGTATCGGTCTATGCGGCGACTTTGCCCGAAGACCGAACAGACCTTTTGTACCACGCGTATGAGGGCGATAACGCCGATATTTCGGGCCCCGCCATTGTGGTCAGAAAAGCATTCGGAGACAAAGTTTCTCTGAGTGGCAAGTACTACGTTGATAGTGTAAGCAGCGCGTCGATTGACGTCGTGACAACCGCAAGTCCTTACGAAGAAGAACGCATCGAAACCAGCGTGGGCGCGAGCTATCTGTACGACTCAACCCAGTTCAGCTTGAATGTTACCAACAGCGATGAGAACGATTTTCAGGCCCGCTCCTACTTTTTCTCGGTAAGCCAGGAAATGTTTGGTGCCTTGACCACGGTGTCGCTCGGCTTTGGTCGCGGTGATGACACAGTTAGTCGCAATGGCGACGATATTTTTGAAGACGAAGTGAACCGGCAGCACTATCAGCTGGGTCTGACCCAAGTGCTGACCAAAAACTGGATAGCCAGTCTGGACTATGAGGCCATTACAGACGAGGGCTTCTTGAATAATCCCTATCGGTCGGTTCGCTATCAGGACAGTTCAGCTCGAGGCTACGCCTACGAAGCCGAAGTATACCCGCGCACACGCACGAGTAACTCACTATCTCTGCGGAGTCGTTATTTCTTAAAGCACGGCGCGGCCCTGACCTTTGACTACCGCTACTTTACGGACACTTGGGATATCGAGGGCCATACCGTAGGCGTTGGGTATGTGCACAAATTTCGCGATAACTGGACGTTTGAGGTTGGCTATCGTAATCACTCACAGTCGCAGGCTGAGTTTTACAGTGACTTGTTCGAACGACCTCAAGCACAGAACTTTATCGCAAGAGACAAAGAGCTAAGTTCGTTTTCGGACCATATGGGTCGGGTCGGTGTTTCGTACGGTTTTTCGGGTAAAGCACTGCCCTTCGTAGACAGGGGTTCGATTAACTTTTTCTTTAATCGTTTTCGCTTTGACTACGATAATTTTCGAGACCTTACCGTTGAAGCGCCGGTGGGTGAAGAGCCTTTGTTCGGTTTCGACGCCAATGTTTTTCAGCTCTATCTTTCGGTCTGGTACTAGGGGTTTGTGGTAATGGCGCTATATGGTTCCATCTTTTTGAAAGATCTATCCCGTCGGGCAGGGCTGATTTTATTGCTGGCGGCTACGACTTGTACCGTAAACGCAGAGTGGTTTGGTCGTACTGAGGGCATCATGGGTACGGAAATCAGCGTGCAACTATGGCATGACAATGCGGCCTTCGCGGAGGCCAGCATGGATCAGGTGATCGCCGAGATGCATCGCATTGATCATCTTATGAGTACTTATAAAGACCACAGCGAAATTTCAAGAGTAAACGCCAACGCGGCGTCAATGCCCGTCACGGTTGGCGAGGAGCTGTTCGAGCTTATTGAGCGAGCCCTCGACCTCGGCACTGTGACGAATGGCGCTTTCGACATCACTTACGCAAGCGTTGGCAAACACTACGACTTTCGACAAGGCGATATGCCCACTGAAGATGAAAAAAGCGCAGCCATTGCCGCCATTAGTATTGAGCATGTCCAATTGGATCCTGATCTTAAGACCGTACGCTTTACCCGGGACGGCGTACGTATAGATCTTGGCGGTATCGCCAAAGGTCACGCTGTTGAGAGCGCGGTCATGCTACTTCGAAATCGCGGCATCGAAAACGCCATAGTGACAGCGGGAGGTGATAGTCGTGTTCTGGGCGATCACCGGGGACGGCCGTGGGCTGTTGGCATTCGAGACCCTAGGGAGAAGAGCGGCATTGCAGCTCGTATGCCTGTGCAGGAAGAAGCCATCTCTACGTCGGGAGACTACGAGCGTTATTTTGAGGCGGACGGCGTTCGCTATCACCACATAATTGAACCCACTTCAGGCGATTCAGCGCGAGGTGTGCGCAGCGTTACGATTATCGGGCCAGATGCCATCATGACCGATGCTTTGTCGACAGGCGTATTTGTACTGGGCAGGCAGCGCGGGCTCGAATTGATTGACTCGTTGGAAGAGTTTGAAGCCATTGTTATTGACCAACACGGTGAAATGCATTTTTCGCGTGGACTTGAACCGGACGCATAAGCGTCTGAACTGGAACTGTTATGAACTACACAAAACACATTTTGGGCCTGGTTATCTGTCTGCTGCCGTTGGCAAGCTTTGCCGAGGAGAAGGTCGAATTTACTAATCTGGACGGCAACGTTCAGGACCTGAAAAAAGAACTTATGAGTTTGAATCGTGATTTATTCATTCTCGAAGAAGAGCTTTTGTTTCCAGCTAATACTCAGGTGTCCGTGTACGTTTCGATGGACGTAGGTGAGTACTTCTCGCTAGATTCAGTTGAGCTCAAGCTGAACGGTAAGAAGGTGTCCAGTTACCTTTATACCGAGCGCGAGGCTGAAGCGTTACTCCGCGGCGGCGTACAGCGGCTATACGTGGGTAATTTGAAAGCGGGAGACCATGAGTTGGTTGCCGTTTTTACAGGCATGGGTCCAAACAATCGGGAGTATCGTCGTGGCACGACGCTGGAATTTGACAAGACACTCAGTGCCAAATTTGTTGAGCTGAAAATTGAAGACCAAACCAAAAACATGCAACCTGAATTTACCGTGCGCGAGTGGGATTAGACTTAGCCAATATGACCACCTTGCCTCTATCTCAAGCCAATAGCTCACGCCGATTGCGCTCGCGCTCCTCGGAAGCGTTTCAGTGGGTGAAATGTATTGTATTGACGGCGTTCAGCGTGCTGTTATTGCTCGCTGCAGCACCGGCGGTGTCAGCGGCAGACCGTGCACCAGAGCTGACTCCTGTTCAGGACTTGAGCTACGGTGACGCTCTGTTCGAATTCTATCGCGGCGATTATTTCGGGTCGGCGACCAAGCTTTTGGTGGCCCAAGAGCAGCAAACGCTCGAGCATCACGCCAACGAAGCGGAGCTGCTTCTTGGAGGCTTGTATTTGTCATACGGTCAACAGGATGCCGCCGAGCGGGTGTTCGAGTCCTTGCTTGATACGGCCGCGCCTGAAGTGCGTGACCGCGCCTGGCTCTATCTGGCAGAGATTGCCTGGCAGCGTGGCAGTAATGAAAGAGCGAGCAAAGCCATTGCGAGCATGGGTGATGCGCTCGACGACGAGTTTGTAGCTCGCAGACAGTTGCTCGAATCACGCATTGCGATTGACGAAGAGCGTTTTGACGACGCCGTTGAATTACTCAAACGCTGGGAGGGTGGCGATCAGCTGGCGGCCTATGCGCAATTCAATTTGGGCGTTGCCATGGTGCGTCACGGCGATGTGGATGCCGGGTCTAAACAGTTGGCGCGCATCGGTAAGGGAAAAATTCGCCCTCCGGGCACGTCGCGTTTTCGTATCCCCGAGCGCTGGCGGTTTTGGTCATCGGCTCGACGTGACGCCAATGCCAAACAGAACGAGCATCAGGCTCTTAAGGACAAAGCTAATCTGGCCTTGGGCTTTGCCCATTTGCAGCAAAAGGAAGCACCGCAGGCGAGCCAGTTTCTGCAGCGCGTAAGCTCTGCCAGTGCGCTGTCCAGCAAAGCGCGTCTCGGCGCTGGCTGGGCCGCTATTGAACAAGGTAACTTTACGACGGCGCTGGGCCATTGGAATCGACTTAAAGGACAGGACAGGCTTGATCCGGCCGTTCAGGAGGCGCTTCTGGCTATTCCGTTTGCTCATCGACGATTGGGTAAAGATGAACAGGCCATACGTGAATATCAGCAGGCGATTGGTCAGTTCGAAGCTGAAATTGATCACCTCAACGGGTTTCAGGAGAGTTTAAATCACGGAGAGTTTTTAGCGGCATTGCTCGCTGACGATACGGCTGGCACGGTCGGTTGGTTCTGGCGGCTGAAGTCTGTACCCGATTCACCCGAGTCGCGTTATCTCTATCACCTTGTTGCTGACCATGCTTTTCAGGAAGGATTAAAAAATTACCGCGATGTTCTTTTTCTACAGGAAAATTTGAACAGCTGGAAGCAGAGTCTCGAGGCATTCCGCACTATTGTTGACGCGCAGCGATCACGCTATGAAACACAAATGGATCTTCAGGCTGGCTCCAGTCAAGATGAGCGGCTAGCGGATCTGATGGGCAAAGTTGCAAATGCTCGGCTTGAATTGACTCGTATTCAGTCTGAAAGCGATGCCGTGGCTCTCGCTACGCCTGAAGAAGCACAGCTATGGCAGAAAATCGAACGTACGGGTGATCGACTGCAGCGTATCAGCTCGGCGCGGGCTGACAGCACCAAACAGAAACAGCAGTTCCTTCGCGGCGTCATGCTTTGGGACCTTGAGCAAAAATACCCTGAACGCTCTTGGGACATGACCAAGCAGGTCCGCGAGCTTGAAAAGCAGGTAGCCCTCGGTGAGAAACGATTGGCCAAAGTAGCAATTGCCAAGCAAAGCTCACCGGATCGATTTTCTACCTTCGATGCTCGCATCGATGCAGCCGAGCCTCGTATTGAGCGTTTGCTTGCACAGGCGACTCGTTCGTTGACCCAGCACGAAGAATATCTTGCAGGTCTGGCTGGTCAGCAGTTCGATGAACACAAGCAGCGTCTTACGGCCTACTTGACCGAGGCTCAGTTCGCGTTAGCGAGTGCCTACGATCAGGCAGCACTTGCGCAGGAGTCGCCGTGATGCATAAAACAATCGCTACGGTATCGGTGTCACTTGCGCTCGTGTGGTCGGGAGGGCAGGCGGTAGCGCAGGAGACCAGTCTCAGTGACAGCGCGGCCATTTCAACGACCGCCGTTGAAGCGAAAATGAAAGCCAGAGCAAGCTACGAAGCCTTCCTGCGGTTAGCCAATCTTGATGATCCGCGCCGACCAGGTGCCTTAAGACGACTGGCCGATATGGAACTCGAGCGCGCCGAGGAGCTGTTAATTATTGGCGAGCAGGACGCAGAAGCGCTCGTGCTCTACGGTCAGGCCATCGCTCTATATCAGGACTTGCTGGATCAATATCCGGGGCACGACGGCAATGACGCTGTTTTCTATCAGCTGGCTCGCGCACAGGAAGCGGTAGGTGATATGGATGCCGCTCGTACGACGCTTGCGCAGCTGGTCCAGGAACAACCGACGTCTTCTTTTGCTGAAGAAAGCGAATTTCGTCGTGGGGAAACACTTTTTTCCCAGGGCAACTACGAGGCGGCGGCTCTAGCCTATGCGGACGTCATTAAGCGTGCCGCGAAAGGAGGCGGTACGTTTCTGGAACAGTCCTGGTACAAACACGGCTGGTCACTGTTCAAGCTATCCGACTATCCCGAATCTCAAAGTGCGTTCCTGAATCTGCTGCGCCACCGGTTACTCGAAGACGGCGAGTACAAACGCGATGCAATGAAAGAACTGCCCCCCGGCTCTCAGGAGATGTTGCTCGATGCGTTGCGCGCCATGAGTCTTTCGTTTGCTTACGGTGAAGGTGTTGCCGACCTGAACGCGTTGCTTGATCGCGATACGGCACCCGGATTTGAACATTTGCTGTTTACTGATCTGGGAGAGCTTGCACGGAAGGAAGAGCGCTATCAGGACGCTGCTGAAGCTTATCGTGCCTTTGTGGCACGTCTGCCCAATGCACGACACGCTCCGCATATGCAGCTCGCCGTAATTGAAACATACCGCGATGCGGGCTTCTTCGATCAGGAGCTTGCCGCAAAAGAAGAATTTGCCACTGAGTATGCACTGAACGCGGGTGGTGATGATTATTGGTCATTGCACAGTCCTGAAGAATCAGGTGACGTCGTTGTGGCGTTGAAGCTGAATTTGACTGAGCTCACGCAGTACTATCACGCGGCCGCTCAGGAACGTAAAAGTCGGCCCCGCAGTAGCGAGCGAGCTGAGGCTTACTCGAAAGCCGAACAATGGTATCGAGCCTGGCTCAGTTCGTTTCCTGATGTAGAAGAGAGCCCGGAAACGCACTTTTTATTGGCAGAACTGTTGTTTGATCAGGGAGAGTTTGCCAAAGCCGTTACGGCTTACGAATTTACGGCCTACGAATATGAACCACATGCGCGTGCTTCTGAAGCGGCTTACGCGGCACTACTAGCCTACGGTAAGCATGAAGCTGCGATTGACGATCCACAAACGCGCTGGAACTGGGAGCGTCAGTCTATCGATAGTGCGCTTAAATTTGCTTCTGCGTTTAAAGACCACGCTGAAGCCACCCGAGTTCAAACAGATGCCACCGAGCGACTCTACGAACGCGGCGATCTGGATGACGCATTGCAGGCCGCTAAGGACTTGCTGGCTTGGGAGCCGCAAGCCCCGTTGAGCGAGCAGCGTATTGCGTCGCTTGTCGCAGGTAATACGTACTTTGATCAGAAGAATTACGCAGAAGCCGAAAGCGCTTTCGCACAAACGCTGGCGCTGGAAGTTGAAGGAGCTGACGGAGCGGCTACACGCAATGACGTCACAGAGCTATTGGCCGCGTCGGTTTACCGTCAGGGTGAAGCGGAGCAGGCGGCCGGCGGCTTTGACAAGGCGGCCGATCACTTCCTGAGGCTGGCTAAGGTGGCTCCAGCCAGTAAATTGATACCGACTGCTGAGTACGAAGCTGCCTCGGTGCTGATGGATTTAAAAGACTACGGGCGAGCGGCTCAGGTGCTGCAGGGGTTCAGAGACAATTTCCCCGGTCACGAACTACAGCGCGACGTAACACGTAATTTGTCGGTGAGCTATCTCGAGTCCGGTGATACTGCTAACGCCGCAGGAGAACTAATGCGTTTGGCTCGTGATCCTCTAAACGATTCCGAGACGCGGCTGTCGGCCAACTACCAGGCGATCGATATTTTCCGCGAGGCGGACGATACCAATAATTTGCTGGATAGTTATGTTTACCTGATCGACTCCCAGACGCTGCCGCTGGACGATCACATTGACGCTCGTGAACAGGTTGCCAGTATTTATCAAGAAATGGGCAGTGAGTCGCAATATATCGAATGGGTAAGGTCGATTATCAGCACTGACGCACAGGCGGGCAGCGCGGCAACGCCGAGAAGTCGCACGGCGGCAGCACGAGCTACGCTGATGTTTGCCAAACAGCAGTGGGGTCCGTTCGCTGAAGTGCGTTTGCAAGAGCCTCTCCAGCAGAATCTCCGTCTGAAAAAACAACGCATGGAAACGTTGCTTGATCAGCTGGGTCAGGCCAGCCGTTACAATATTGCAGAGGTCACTACGGCGGCAACCTATCAGATAGCCGCTGCGTACGCCGAAATGGCCGACTCGCTTATGACGTCCGAACGACCGGGTGGGTTAAACGCAGACGAGTTGGAGCAATACGAATTCTTGCTTGAGGAACAGGCGTTTCCGTTTGAAGAGCAGGCGATTGAAATACATGAAACCAACGTCAATCGACTTGACGATGGTCTTTACGACGCGTGGATGCGTCAGAGTTTTGCGGCGCTTGCGCAGTTAATGCCAGGCCGCTACCAGAAAGTAGAAAAAGGAGTCTCCGTTGCAGAGCTCAATGACTAAAAACGTACGTACGGTAATGTGTTTGTTTGTGGCATGTTGGCTGAGCGCTTGTGCCAGTACGGGTAAAGCCCCCGTCGAGCTGGCAAAAGGTGAAACGAGCGACGTTTCCAAGTCACTGTATAAAGGACAGTCGCCAGCGACTCCGCAGGCTGATGACGTGGTCAGACTTCTCGAGCAGCAGGTTGCATCAGCACCACGCGATCCACAGGCGTATTTACGACTTGGTGTGGCGTACCGCCATGTTGAAAAATTTGACCTGGCGCTGCAGGTCTTTCAACAGGCTGAGAGTCTGAGCGAAACGCCGCATGTCGCTCAAAATGAAATCGGCATTTTACATCGGGCGCAAGGCGACTTTGAAAAGGCCGAGTCGATCTATTTGGGTATTCTCAGTGCTGTGCCAGATTTTTTTGACGCACATTTTAATCTGGGAATTTTATACGACTTGTATCTACGCCGCCCGCTGGCCGCACAGAAGCACTATCAGGCGTACATTGCCAATGCTCCAGAAGCTGACGAGCGCGTTGAAAAATGGTTGGTCGATCTCCAAAGACGCCACCAGATTGACGCCAGCGCCTCTGCAGGAGTTGTAAATGACTGATTTGCGCTCCGTCTTATGGCTGTCAGTATTTGCAGTATTTCTGTCACTGAGTGTTAGTGCTCAGGAGGCTACCGATTCGAGCGTTGAGTCACAGTCCCAATCGACGGCTAATGATAAAAATGAAGCGGCTGCATCGAGTTCCAGCATTCAGCTGAAGACAACTTCCGTGACCGGCAGTCGCGAGCTACCCAAGGTACTTGTGATTGTTCCCTGGAAAACGTCCGAAGCTCTTGGTCCGGGTGAACGACCGTTGGCGAGTCTCGTAGAGGAAGCGCTAACCCCGGTCGACCCAGACGTGTTTAGACGACAGTTAGATTATTACTCAAAATTGAAAGACACCTCTGCCAGTAACGGCAAAGGAAAAACGACTAAATAACCACGCACACGCACATTATACGAGGAGAGTAACGTGGACGCTTACAACACGATTGTCCGGTTTTTTCAGGACGGGGGTTTATTTATGTACCCCATCATGCTGGTACTCGGCATTGGTCTTGCTATCGCTATCGAGCGCTGGTTTTACCTGTCGGCCAGTAAGGCGCGAAATCGCTCAATCTGGAAAAAATTGGCACCGCTACTCAAGAAGGGTGGTTATAAAGAAGCGGCTAATATCACCAGCCAGTCGAAATCGGCCATTGCTACTATCTTGTCTTACGGCTTTGCGCGCATCGACACGGCTCGTCGCCGGGACGATATTGAAAAAGCGATGGAAGAAAGTTTGATGGAAGTGATGCCTCGTCTAGAGAAACGGACTCACTACCTGGCGACTTTCGCTAACATTGCGACACTTCTAGGCCTGTTGGGCACCATTATTGGTCTGATTCGAGCCTTTACTGCCGTAGCCGCAGCCAACCCGGCCGAGAAAGCGGATTTACTGTCTGCCAGTATTTCGGTGGCAATGAACACGACGGCGTTTGGACTAATGGCCGCTATTCCTTTGCTGCTGATGCATTCTGTATTGACCACCAAAACAACCGAGCTTGTTGACAGCCTCGAAATGGTATCGGTCAAGTTCCTTAACAGCGTGTCAGAACCACGCGGTAAACAGAGCGCAGCCTAATGAACTCTCGTCGCTGGCGTCGTCGCCACAACACTGATGTTGCCGAACTTAACATTACGGCCTTTATGAACCTGATGGTCATTTTGGTGCCGTTCTTGTTAATTACGGCGGTATTTTCCCGTCTCACTATTCTGGAGCTCAGTTTGCCTGCGCCTGGAGACGGTGCAGCGGATACAGACACTCCTGCTTTACAGTTGGAAGTGGTGTTGCGGCAGAGCGGCGTGGAAGTGGCGGATACGAAAACGGGCTTGCTCAAAGTGCTGCCTAAAGCGGCCGATCAGGAAAATTATGACCTGAAGGGATTGAGTGACTACCTAAAGCAGGTCAAGGCGAACTATCCTGACATAACAACAGCCACCATTCTTCTCGAACCAGAAATCGACTACAACTCTCTAGTGCAGGTGATGGATACCGTGCGTGTGTATTCAGCACCTGGTCTCATTATGACGCCGGCCGAACTGTTCCCCGATATTTCCATCGGCGATGCTGTCGCAGCTCCGCTTGCTGCGCCCGTAGCAAGCAACCTCTCCGGAGGTCAGTAACGTGTCTATGTCTCGTCGCGCCAAGCGCATGGAAAGGAAGCACAAGAAAGCGAAAATGCCGAGCCTGAACCTCGTCTCGCTCATGGATATTTTCACCATTCTTGTTTTCTTTCTGTTGGTAAATTCTACCGAGGTGGAAACACTTCAAGTCAACAAAAGTGTTCAGCTGCCTGAATCTGTTGCCGAACAAAAGCCTCGTGAAAACGTTGTGGTGATGATTACGGCAACCGATATTCTGGTTCAAGGCGAACCGACGGTATCACTTGCAGACGTTGACTCAAGCGGGCTATCGGTCATTCCTGAACTAAAAGATAAACTGCAGGCGCAGGTCGACAAATTGATTGCGGATGCAGGCGAAAACGATCGTGCAATGCGTGAAGTCACCATTATGGGCGACAAGTCGACTCCTTACAGCGTGATTAAGAAAGTTATGGCCACCTGTACAGACGCAGACTATGGTCGCTTGTCTCTGGCCGTAATGCAGCGCGGTGGAGGCGAGTCTTAATGGCCAAACTGATTCTGATTGCGCTGGTGCTAACGTTACTTGCGGTGATGAAGCGACGTCGTATCGCTAATCGAGCTATTGCTGCGCGCGGGGTGAAGCCATGAGCTATGCCGCGTATGAAATCATGAATAACCCTAACTATCGTCGTTTTGAGTTGCCTTGGTCACACGACGTAGAAGAGCATACCCGGCTGCGGAAGATTACCATTGGTGTAATGGGTACGCTGCTTGTGTGTTCAGCCCTGATTCCTTTTTTGCCGGTGAGTGACATTGATCGCAACGCGGCCACTGATATTCCACCGCGCCTTGCAAAGTTGGTTATTGAGAAAAAGGCATTGCCACCGCCGCCACCACCTGAGCCAAAGGAGCCAGAGGTGGTGAAGCAGGAAGTCGCCAAACCGAAACCCAAACCAAAGCCCGTGCCACCACCAGAGGTGAAGCCGCCACCTAAAGTAGCTAAGGTTATAAAGCCTCCGCCGAAGCCGGTGGTTCGTCCTGAGCCTGTCACACCGCAGCCGACACGTGAAGAAGTGGTGCAGGAGGCTCGTAACAAAGCCAAGACGGTAGGACTGATGGCCGTAGCCGATGATTTGGCTGACCTGCGTCAGAACAGCGCGGTGCAAAATACGAGTGGACGCAACTTATCAGCGTCTGTATCCGAAGGAAACGTTACCGAGCGTTCCTTGATTACCAGCAAAAGCGGCACGCGCACTGCAGGTGTCAAGACGTCTGATTTAAGTCGGAGCACAGGTGGCGGTGGTCTTGCGGGACGCACGACCACGGCCGTAGCCGCACCTGCTTACGCTGCGAGTAACGGTTCAAGTTCGGCAAGCTCGAGTGGGTCGGGTTCGAATTTCGCGGGTCAGCGGAGTCAGGATGAAATTGAAACCGTTTTCGACAAGAACAAGGCGGCTATTTACGCGTTGTATCGACGTGCTCTGCGAAAGGACCCGACTCTACAGGGCAAGCTGGTGCTTGAACTGACAATCGCGCCATCCGGCAAAGTGGTCTCTGTGTCTGTTGTGTCGAGTCAGCTGGGTTCTTCTGACTTTGAGAAAAGTCTGCTACGCCGTGTACGCATGTTCGATTTTGGCGCCCAAGACGTAGACGAAGTCACCACCACCAAGCCCATCGATTTCTTCCCGGCGTAGCTAAAAGCCGTATTGAATAAGATAGCTTGCGCTTATGGCCAGAAGCACTTCCAAGTTGCCCCTTCGGGTCATTAGAGTGCGTACCCCAAGGGCACTTCCAGGATGCCCCTTCGGGTCATTAGAGTGCGTACTAGGGGTTTCCAGCCACGACAAGCGTTTCAGTTCTTGACGACTTATTGTATTTCATCGCGGCAGGATGCCGTTCCTACGGTTTGATTCGGTTGGCGGGATCTCGTTCATTCGGCTCTGCCTCTCCCTGCAAACGCTTAACCAGATGCGCTATGATAAATTAACGAAATGAGTAAGCGATCGACGGGAGAAATAGAATGCTAATGCGCTCAGTGCTTTTTGTGCCGGGGGGCAGCGAGAAAATGCTGTCAAAGTGCGACAGCCTGCCGGGTGACATTCTGATGCTTGATCTCGAAGACGCCGTAGTACCTGCAAGGAAAGAAGCGGCGCGCGAGCTTGTCGCAAACCTCATTGATAAGGCCGACGAGTCGCTACGCGATCGGCTTTGGGTGCGCATCAATTCCTGGCAAAGTGGCTTGCTTGAAGAAGATCTTGAAATCATTGCGCCGCTTATGCCGACTGGCTACCTGCTCCCTAAAGCTCGCTCAGCAAAAGACGTGTCAGATCTGGATCGTCTTCTCGACAACCTAGAGTTATCAGACGAACATCGTCGCTCACGTATTATCTCTATGGTCACCGAAGTGCCAGAAGCGCTTCAGCAGCTGGGTTCGTACAACACAGTGCTACCCAGATTTCAGGGCATGTCATGGGGTGCTGAAGACTTGTCAGCTGCTCTGGGTGCATCCCGTAATCGCGACGCTAACGGCGAATGGTTACCGATATACGAGTTTGCTCGCACGCAGTGTCGCATTGCCGCCGCAAGCGCAAACGTTGCAGCACTCGATACTGTCTTTACCGATTACAAAAATAGTCAGGGCCTGGAGCGCTATGCGTCCAATGCGGCGAGAGATGGCTTTGATGGCATGCTGGCTATTCATCCGAATCAGGTTGACAGTATCAACGCCGCGTTTACCCCAACGTCAGAGGAAGTCGATTACGCTTACAAAGTGATCAGAGCCTTTGACGATAACCCCGGAGCAGGCGCCATTGGTCTTGAGGGCATGATGCTCGACTTGCCTCATCTTGTTCAGGCGAAAAGGGTGCTTCAGCGGCACGAGTCTATTGGTGCCAGCAAGAGTTAACTCATTCTTCGCATCCGTTTAACTGGTTTGAGCGCCCCAAGGGTATTAGCTTGGACAAGCGATGCCTGTACAGATTGCAACGCTTAGTCTTGCCGCGGTGAACTGGGTGAGATCGTTTGGGTCTCATGAGTCTTTTCGCCTCTGGAAAGCGCTCCTTCGTGAAATGACCAGCACGGGCCTACAAGACAGACGGTTCAAGCGCAAACAGGTCAGAGCCCGACTACCTAGTCGTCCGCAGCTTCTTTGGCGACGGCCTCGGGCAGCAAAGCGAGCGCCGCTTCAATCTGCTTAACGTATTCCGGGTTGATCAGAGTGTTGCTCTCAAGATCGAAGTTTTCGCCAAATTTGGGAATGGATACGCTGGCCAGAACTTTGCCGCCAAAATGTGGTGCGCCCGACTCTGCGATTTGGAGTACGCCGATTCCACCGCGACTACCGGGTGACGTGGCCAGCATAACCATGGGTTTGTGCTGATAAACATAACGGTCTACCCGCGACGCCCAGTCAAACAGACTTTTGTATGCGGCCGTGTACAAACCATTGTGTTCGGCAAACGAAACAATCAGCGCGTCAGCGCTTGCCAGTTTTTGTATGAAATCGTGAGCTGCTTGCGGGATGCCGCTCGACAGCTCAATGTCGATGCCGTAAACCGGCATGTCGTAATCGTTTATATCCAGCATTTCGATATGTGCGTCATTCATAAGTGAACAGGCATAGCGCACCAGGCTGGCGTTGATCGAGTATTGGCTGTTACTCGCAGCAAAGGCAATAATGTTCAATACGATCTCCTGATTCCTGAATCAATAGTCAGAGTATACCTCCTCGCTTAGTCAGGTTAGAGTTCGCTTTGTCACACCATCTAAACCGGAGTGGCTGAACCATCTACACCTCAAATGTACGGAGAGAGACAATGCGGTTACCCACTCTGATGGTGACTACGATTCTTTTGATAGCACCGTCTTCGCAAGCGCAGAAAAATTCTGTGTTCGATCTTGTGCCGCTTGGTTCCTACGCGTCAGGCATTTTTAACCAGGGCGCCGCAGAAATTTTGGCGTTTGATGAACACTCGAATCAAGTGTTCGTGGTTAACGCAAGTGATGTCTCGGTCGACGTAATATCGCTTGATAACCCAAAAGACCCGCAGAAAGTGAGTCATATTGACATTAGCGCTATCGGTGGCGTGGCCAATAGTTTGGCTGTTTCCGGCGACATTCTGGCTGTTGCGGTAGAGGGACATGTTAAACAAGAGCCAGGCAGGATTGCGTTCTTCTCAATCGCTACTCTTTCATCTCTTGGGTCAGTTGAGGTCGGTGCTCTCCCCGATAACGTCATTTTTTCGAAGGATGGTCGGTATCTGCTGGTTGCCAACGAGGGCGAACCGAATGCGGATTACACGGTAGACCCGGAAGGGTCCGTTAGCATTATCGACGTGAAGGGCGGTATTTCGCAGTCCAGTGTCGCGACGGCTTCATTTACTTCTTTTAACCGTCAGCGCACCGCGTTAATGGATGCAGGAGTGCGAATATTTGGGCCAAACGCTACCGTTGCTCAAGATCTGGAGCCGGAGTATATAACCGCCACCAATAACGGTCGTGCGTACGTAGTGCTGCAGGAAAATAATGCGATTGCTGAAATTGATATTGCGACCGCATCGGTGTTAAACATTTTTCCGCTTGGCTTTAAAGATCATTCAATGCGCGGCAATGAACTGGATGTCAGTAATCTGGACGGAGAGGTCAACATTACCAATTGGCCGGTGTTGGGGATGTATTTGCCTGACACCATCGCCTCTTATCAGGTGGGTGATTCGGTTTATCTGGTCACCGCTAACGAAGGCGACTCACGCGACTACGAGGGGTTTAGCGAAGAGCGGCGTGTAAAAGACGTCGTACTTGATGCTATAGCATTCCCTTCGGCAGAACGTTTGCAGCGAGACGATGCTCTTGGTCAATTAAAAATCACCTCGACCCTTGGTGATAAAGATGGCGACGGTGACTTCGATAAGCTCTACGCTTACGGAGGGCGTTCGTTTTCCATTTGGTCAACTACCGGCGAGCTGGTATTCGATAGCGGCAGCGACTTCGAACGTGTGACGGCACTTCAACTGACCGACAGTTTTAACAGTTCAGATGAAGAATTCGATTCGGCAGACGATAGAAGCGACGATAAAGGGCCTGAACCCGAGGGCGTGGTAGTGGGTCAGGTCGACGGACGCATGTTGGCTTTTATCGGGCTTGAACGCATAAGCGGCATCATGGTGTACGACATTACCAATCCGTCAAACCCTGTTTACCAAAGCTATGCCACGACGCGTAACAGTGATGTAGATGTGTGTCTTCAACGAGAGTACGACATTGAAGAAAAAGACTTCATGTGTGTGTTGGGGGAAGGCAATGGCAATCCGGCCGCGGGCGACTTGAGCCCGGAAGGCATGGCCTTTATTTCTTCCAGTCGTAGCCCTAACGGTGAGCCATTGTTGGTTGTGGGTAACGAGGTAAGCGGCACAACCTCAGTCTACGAAGTGCGTCACGTGCTACGCCGTGGGTCCGAAAAGCAACAATAAGCCGTCAGCCGAGCACCGTCGGCCGATCCGATTCAGTTTGGGTTCAGTTAACCAGTGTCAGTATCGCTCCATACACACATAGACCGTGATTAAAGCGCGGTCTTCAAGTCAGGAGAATGATATGACAGCCCCATCAAAGTTAGTGCGTTTCGGATTTTCAATACTCTTTTTACTCGTTGCAACGGGTTTGGTTTACGCCGACGAAACTATTTACGTCAGTGCTTCGATGGGTAATACCGATCTCGAAGAGTCTACAGATTTCCCCATTGACGACGACGCGAAGGCCTTTCGCCTTGGTCTGGGCTATGGCTTCAATAACGATATTGCGGTTGAGGCCAATTACGTCAATCTCGGTGACTTTACCGGTAACACCGGGCTCGACAATATTGGCATCAGCGGCGAAGTTGAAGGGATATCGTTGTCCGCAATATTTTCTTTACCGGTAACGGACAACTGGTCGGTAAACGTGCGTGGTGGCATTATGGAGTGGGAGTCTGAGTTGACGACGCCGCAGTTTCGCGAAAAGCGCGACGGTAACGACCTGTTCTATGGTCTTGGACTGCAGGCCAATTTCAGTGAGAATTTTGCGTTAACCGGTGAATGGCAGCGCTATGAGCTTGAAGATTCTCAGGCCGATGTCTTGTTTGTGGGCGCGCGCTTTAGTTTTTAGGCGAAGTGATATTCGCGGGCAAATTTGTTATTGAGCGGGCCTCGCGTGCCCGCTTTCTTTCATAACGACACCGTTGAGTCGATGCGTGTGTAGCCGGTTGATTTCGCTGTGACGTTAAGTAAGCTTTGGTGTCATGAATCTATACTCAGAGCTCACCCGGAAATATCGTAATCAACCCGATCAAGTTGTACTGGACTGCGACGATTCAAGGCAGTGGACGTACACGGAACTCAATGCTCTGATCGATGCGATTGAGTCGAGGCTTTTAGCCTTTGGCCTGTTCGAAGGTGACCGCATTTTGGTTCAAGTGTTTAAATCTGCTGAGGCCATTGCACTGTATCTTGCGTGTTTACGCATGAACCTGATCTTCGTGCCGCTTAATACGGCTTACACGAAAAGCGAGTTTGACTATTTTGTAAAGGACGCCGACCCTGCTTTGGTAGTGATCGATCCGGATTCAGTACTTGAGAATCTTGCTTTGCCTGTACTCACTTTGAGTGCAAAAGGGGATGGAAGCTTGTTAGAGCATTCAAAGTCGGTCACCTGTGACTCAGCTACTTCCGAGCGGTTGGCTTTATGGTCACGAAGCGCGCAATCGAAGCCGGCGGTTATTATCTATACCTCGGGTACAACCGGGCGGTCAAAAGGCGCGGTACTCAGTCAGGCGAATCTCTACACAAATGCACGGGCACTCACAGATACATGGAACTTCTCCGAGCAAGACGTCTTGTTGCATGTGCTTCCTGTGTTTCATGTACACGGGCTTTTCGTCGCGCTTAATACCGCCATGTTAAGCGGTGCGCGCATTCGATTTTGCGCCGGTTTTGACCCGGTGCAAGTATGCGCCGAGCTTCCCGGTACTACCGTCTTCATGGGCGTGCCGACGCACTACACGCGACTGCTTGCATGCACGGCATTTAGTCGGGCCTGTTGTGAAACTATTCGCCTCTTTATCAGCGGCTCAGCGCCGCTACTGCCTGAGACCTTTGACCAATTTGCTCGTGTGAGCGGCCAGAGTATTCTGGAACGCTACGGCATGTCGGAAACCAATATAATTTGCAGTAATCCCCTGAAGGGCGAACGCATTGCGGGTACGGTAGGGTTTGCGCTGGGCGGCACGACTCTGCGTGTCGTGGGTGGGGATGATCAGTCCGTTGCCGAGAACGAGATCGGTTTCGTCCAGGTCTGCGGGGACAGCGTATTCGACGGATACTGGCGCCGGCCAGATTTGGCAGAGAGTGAATTTACCTCTGATGGCTTTTTTCGCACCGGCGACCTCGGCAGGCTGGATGCATATGGCCGACTGACGCTCGACGGACGTCAGAAAGATCTGATTATATCCGGCGGATTGAACGTCTATCCTGCGGAGATTGAACGGGTTCTGGACGCCGCGCCCGGAGTGCTCGAATCGGCGGTTGTCGGGGTTGCGGATGCCGATTTTGGCGAGCGCGTCGAAGCATTTATCGTATCTGACGGTACCTGTGAAAATCTGGAAGAATCACTCAAAAATTTGGCCTTGGAAAAGCTGGCGAATTTTAAGCGTCCAAAAGCCATACATTTGATCGAAGCTCTGCCGCGGAATACCATGGGAAAGGTTCAAAAGACCCGGTTACGACAGCAAGCGCATTAACCCGCGGATCATAGGGCTCAAGTCGGCTAACCGGGTAGGTGAGGTGTCAGATTTAAGTTCTGATCGACATTCACTTAAGCGTATTGAAATCCCTTTATAGCCTGCGCAGCCCAAGAGCATGGTCAGGACTGTTTTTAGGGGGAAAGGTCAACGAATGTGGATTTCTCCAAAATACGTCACACTATCGCTCGTGTATTTATTGGTTTTAATTTAATCTGGGAAGCAGGATGCTCTTCGATTCCTGCAACGATGTTTAGCTTCTAATGTGGGACTTGATCTATGAATGCTGTTATTGACTCAACCGTAAAACAACAGGTGTCAGCCGAAGAGTGGCAAACGCGGGTCGATCTTGCCGCGTGTTATCGCCTGGTAGCCATGCACGGTTGGGATGATCTTATTTTTACGCATATTTCTGCGGCTGTTCCGGGTCCGGAGGAGCATTTTCTCATTAACCCGTACGGATTAATGTTTGAAGAAATTACCGCGAGCTCTCTGGTCAAAGTAGATCTTCACGGAAACAAGGTAGTCGAATCTCCATACCCGATAAATCCCGCAGGCTTTGTCATTCATAGTGCTATTCACGAAGCACGTCACGACGTTGGTTGTATTATTCATACGCACACGACAGACGGCGTTGCTGTTTCGGTTCAGGAGCATGGGCTGTTGCCGCTTAATCAGGCTGCGCTGTTCCCGTGCATTTCGCTGTCCTATCATGACTACGAAGGCGTAGCTCTGCTTGATGACGAAAAGCCACGTCTTGTTGCCGATATGGGCGACACCGCGTTTCTGATTTTGCGCAATCACGGTTTGTTGACAGCAGCGGCTACAATCCCCGATGCCTTTTTGCAAATGTTTATCTTTGAGAAAGCCTGTGTGACACAAATTAAGGCCATGTCGGGTGGCGCCAAACTGATAGAAGTTGACCAGCGTATTCAGGCGGGTATGAAGCAGCAAGTTGTCGAAGTGACGAAAGGACTCGACGGCAAGTTAGCTTGGCCAGGCCTGCTGCGTAAACTGGATCGACTCGATACATCGTATAAAACCTGATCGCTACTCATCGTGTTTAAACGTTTGACAGGAAACAACTCATGAAGAAAGTCTATGCCTCGGCGAACGAAGCGCTTAACGGAATTGTTAAAGATGGAATGACCGTCATGTCAGGTGGTTTTGGCTTGTGCGGTATTCCAGAGAACCTTATAAATGCACTGCGTGAATCAGGCGCGAGTAACCTGACCGTGATCAGCAATAATGCTGGCGTAGACGACTTTGGTCTTGGTCTGCTACTCCAGACGCGCCAAATAAAGAAAATGATTTCGTCATACGTTGGTGAAAACAAGTTGTTTGAACAACAGTATCTGGCGGGAGATCTTGAGTTGGAATTCAATCCGCAGGGCACGCTGGCTGAAAGATGCAGGGCAGGAGGGGCGGGCATCCCCGGGTTTTATACCAAAACGGGTGTTGGCACGCTGATTGCCGAAGGCAAAGAACATAAAGACTTTGATGGCGAAACGTACATTCTTGAGACGGGTCTGGTAGCGGACCTGTCATTGATCAAAGCCTACAAGGGCGACGCCGCGGGAAATTTGGTTTTTCGCAAAACGGCGCGGAACTTTAACCCCGTCATGGCAACGGCTGGCAAAGTCACGGTGGTTGAGGTTGAGCACTTGGTCGAAGTAGGCGAGCTCGATCCTGACCAGGTTCACACGCCAGGTATATTTGTCGATCGGATAATTCAGGGTGACGTCTTTGAGAAGCGCATTGAGCAGCGCACGACACGAACCGAAGGAGAGGGTTAGATTATGCCTTGGACCAGACAGGAAATTGCAGAACGAGCCAGTCAGGAACTGAAAGACGGCTATTACGTAAACCTCGGTATTGGCATTCCCACGCTTGTGGCCAACTACATTCCGGAAGGCGTAGAGGTCACGCTCGAGAGTGAGAACGGTATGCTGGGCATGGGGCCTTTTCCACTGGAAGAAGACGTGGATGCCGACTTGATTAACGCTGGCAAACAAACCATTACAGAGCTGCCGCAGACGAGCTACTTTTCTAGCGCTGACAGCTTTGCCATGATTCGCGGCGGACATATTGATCTGTCTATTTTGGGGGCTATGCAAGTAGCGCAAAATGGTGATCTTGCCAACTGGATGATTCCCGGCAAAATGGTTAAAGGCATGGGCGGAGCAATGGATCTGGTGGCGGGCGTTAAGCGCGTCATTGTAATTATGGACCACTGTACACGGGACGGTTCCTCCAAGCTGCTGCCCGAATGCTCGCTGCCACTAACTGGCGCAGGCGTTGTAGATAGACTGTATTCCGATTTGGGTGTGTTCGATTTTGACGAGAACGGCGTCACGCTGGTTGAGCTGGCACCCGATGTAACCGTGGATATGGTTAAGCAAAAAACGGACGCGCCGCTGTCGATAGCCTCTGACTTGTAGCGACTGTGCAGACACAGAAATAAACAAGAACTTTAAAAGAAAAAGTTGAAGATAAGGTCACGATTAATGAGCGACGCGAAAATTTATCCCGTACATCAGCATGTACTTGACGAGGCTACCCTGGATGCCGAGTCTTACGAAGAGTTATACGAGGCGTCGATCGAAAATCCTGAGCAGTTCTGGGCTGATCACGGTAAACGTCTGGATTGGATAAAGCCTTATTCGCAGATTAAGAATACATCGTTCGCACGCGGCAATGTGTCAATCAAGTGGTATGAAGACGGCGTCCTGAATGTCTGTGCCAACTGCATTGATCGGCATTTGGTGAAACATTTCTCGCGCACGGCGATTATTTTCGAAGGTGACGACCCCAAAGACAGTCGACACATTTCATACGCTGAGCTGCATGAAGAAGTCTCGAGGCTCGGTAACGTGCTTAAAGACATGGGCGTTTGCAAAGGCGATGTGGTAACGATTTACATGCCGATGATTCCCGAGGCGGCCATGGCAATGCTGGCGTGTGCGCGCATCGGCGCAGTGCACTCGGTTGTGTTCGGCGGCTTTTCTCCTGAAGCGCTTGCCGGCCGAATTGCCGACTGTAAGTCGGAGTATATTGTTACCGCTGACGAAGGCGTGCGCGGTGGTAAAACCATTCCGCTCAAGAAGAACGCCGACGCGGCCATTGACAAGCTGCCCGTGGGAGCTGTCAAGAAAACGCTGGTTGTTAATCGTACCGTTGCCGAAGTTGCGTGGAACTCAAATCGGGACGTTTGGTATCACGCAGCCTTGGAAGAGGCTTCGGTTGACTGCCCACCTGAGCCCATGAACGCAGAAGACCCGTTATTTATTTTGTATACCTCGGGTTCAACAGGTAAGCCCAAGGGTGTCATGCACACATCGGGCGGCTACCTCGTCTACGCCTCCATGACGCATGACTTTGTATTCGACTGCCGACCTGACGACGTCTACTGGTGCTCTGCCGATGTAGGCTGGGTGACGGGGCACAGCTACATTGTTTATGGGCCGCTGGCCAATCGCGCTACGACGCTTATGTTCGAAGGCGTACCAAATTATCCTGACTACAGCCGTTTTTGGCAGGTTATCGATAAACACAATGTAAGTGTTTTTTACACCGCGCCAACAGCTATCCGCGCTCTCATGCGTGAAGGTGATGGCCCGCTGAATTCGACGAGTCGCAAGAGTCTGCGACTTCTTGGTTCGGTTGGAGAACCGATTAACCCAGAGGCATGGGAATGGTACTACCACAAAGTCGGATTGGGTAATTGCCCGATTGTCGATACCTGGTGGCAAACAGAGACGGGAGGCGCGCTCATTACACCTATTCCGGGTGCTACGCCGTTGAAGCCCGGTTCAGCGACGCGGCCGTTTTTCGGCATAAAGCCAGCGTTGCTCGACGGTGATGGCAACGTGATTGAAGGTGCTGGTGAGGGAAATCTCGTTATTCTCGATAGCTGGCCCGGACAAATGCGAACCGTCTACGGTGACCATGAACGGTTTGAGCAAACGTATTTTTCGACGTTCGATAATGTCTACACAACAGGTGACGGCGCCCGGCGAGACGAAGACGGCTACTATTGGATTACCGGCCGGGTTGACGACGTACTGAATGTATCGGGTCACCGAATGGGTACGGCCGAAATCGAAAGTGCTCTTGTCTCCCATGCGGCTGTAGCTGAAGCGGCGGTTGTCGGCTATCCACACGACGTAAAAGGGCAGGGCATTTATGTCTATGTAACCCTTGTCGGTGGCACGAGGCCGAGTGACGAGTTAGGTACCGACCTGCGTAATTGGGTACGCCGTGAAATTGGTCCCATCGCGACCCCTGACAAGCTGCAATGGGCCCCGGGCCTGCCCAAAACCCGCTCTGGAAAGATCATGCGCCGCATACTTCGCAAAATTGCCGCTAATGAATTCGACAATTTGGGCGATATATCTACATTAGCGGAGCCAGCTGTTGTTGACGAATTAATTGCCAACCGGAAGATCAAATAAAGTCGATCTTCTGCTTGAAAACGACGCAATCAGGCGCTGAACTCCCAGCTAGGACCAGAATTACGTTAATTACATGTAACATAACGCGATCCTGACAGGTCTGTTATCGAGTTGCACGGGTCGCCATTGACCCATTGTGGAGATTTCTATGAGTTATGTAGGGCAAGTTATTCAGCTATTGGCCTCGCTCTTTGTATTGGCTTTAGGCGTGGGCGTTATGGCTGTTGTGGTCATGTACTTTCAGGACAAGCTCCAGACCCAGTCTACGGTACGACGAAATTTTCCAGTAGTTGGTCGCTTTCGATTTTTGTTCGAACATCTGGGCGAGTTTTTCCGCCAGTACTTTTTCGCGATGGATCGCGAGGAGCTTCCGTTTAATCGGGCCGAGCGCGCGTGGGCCTATCGCGCCGCCAAAAACGTCGACAGTACTATTGCGTTTGGTTCAACCCGCGATATTCGACGGCCGGGCACCACTCTTTTTGTTAACTGCCCTTATCCAAAGCTGGCTAGTGAGCTCGCTCCACCTGAGCCGGTGACAGTCGGTCCGTACTGCAAGACGCCTTACTCGACCCCGCACTTCTTCCACATTTCAGCCATGAGTTACGGAGCGATTTCAAAACCCGCCGTGCGTGCGCTGTCAACCGGAGCGAAAAAATCGGGCTGTTGGTTAAACACAGGCGAAGGAGGGTTGTCTCCTTATCATCTAGAAGGCGGCGCCGATCTTGTTTTTCAGTTGGGCACAGCGAAATACGGTGCTCGCGACGAGAATGGCGATCTGGACGAAGACAAGCTGCGTAGGATTGCGGCGCACGAGCAGGTCAAGATGATTGAGCTCAAGTTAAGTCAGGGCGCGAAACCAGGCAAAGGCGGTATTCTTCCCGCCGCAAAAGTGAACAAAGAAGTAGCGGAAATTCGCGGTATTCCAGTTAACACCGATTCAATTAGTCCTAATCGCCACCCTCACGTCAAAAGCGCAGGCGACTTACTCGACTTCATTACACAGGTACGTAACGTGAGTGGCAAACCCACCGGCTTCAAAGCGGTGATTGGTGCGGGCGACTGGATTGACCAAGTGTGCGAAGAGATTAATCGCCGTGGCATAGAATCAGCTCCTGATTTTATTACGATAGACTCAGGCGACGGTGGCACAGGAGCGGCTCCCATGGCGCTCATGGACAATGTGGGTCTACAAATAAAAGAGAGTCTGCCCACGGTCATAAAGCGTCTTGAAAAACACGGTTTGCGTGAGCGTGTGAAAGTAGTTGTCAGCGGTAAGCTAATTAACCCAAGTGAAGTAGCTTGGGCGCTGTGCACCGGGGCTGACTTCATCAACTCGGCGCGAGGATTCATGTTTGCTCTGGGTTGTATTCAAGCGCTACAGTGCAATAAGAATACGTGTCCGACTGGGATTACGACGCACGACAAAAAGCTACAGCGCGGACTTGTACCAAAAGACAAGGCCGAACGTGTTTATCACTATCAGGCGAATATGGAAAAGGAAGTGAGTATTATCGCCCACTCTTGCGGTGTCAATGATCCGCGGAAACTCAAACCGATGCACTGTCGCGTGGTGCAAGACAACGGCATGACAATACCGTTAACGGAGTTACTGTAGCCGAGTTGCGCTATGGACAGTGTCTGGTTACACAGACGGTTAAACGGGCCCTACCACCAATCGATATCACCATCTCTATTTGCAATTGCGGCCGCTCTTTGCGCGCCGACCGTTTCAATGCCGGCTTTCATTAGTTCGTCCTGCGAATCGGCTTCCATTGGAACGATGCGCTCACGAGTGCTAATGACGTTACGGCTTCGGACACGTTCAGGTGGCCGGCTTTGTGATCCCATTTTTCTTGCGTAGGGGTTCGCTGAATAACCTAGAAGGTCAATTGCTCGCTGCACCTTGGCGCGGGTCTTGTCACGTACATTGGGCTCGCCATTCGCAACCCGGGACACGGTTTTAATGGAAACTCTTGCCATGTTGGCAACATCGATAATGGTCGCCTTGTTAGTTTCATTTGTAAGTATGTTCATGCGACTAATTCTCTTCTCTAAAGTAAATAAGTGGCGTCAAAACATCCAAAATCAAGAGCTGCTTATGTCGCCAGTTAGTACATTAACAGCAAGATATGTGCCATTTGTGACACCCAGTAAAATCAGATGGTTAACTTGGCAAACACTAAGACGTGCACTGGATTAATGCAGCGAACCGCTACTGATTGGTGCAGGAAGAAGGCGTTTACCGCCTAAGCATATCGAACATAGCAGCCCGTTTAGCTTGATAAACCCGAGCATGGAGCACGAGATTTACGATTTGAGGTTTCGTCGAGGAGCTTTAATCCAGTGTTGCTAAGAGCTCCGGAAGCTCACTTAGCGATGCTATCGAATGAGAGTCAGTCCGATTTCGCGCGGTTGTCAGTTCGTCACAGAGATCTATATTGTGAGGGTTGTAATGAATAGACTGAATACCAGCCGCTTCGGCCGCCAGGAGGCCTACCTCACTGTCTTCGATAACAATGCAGTCACAAGGAAAAACATTCATTGCCTTAGCTGCATGTAAAAATAACCCCGGATCAGGTTTCCAGGAATTGATCTCGTAAGCACTGAAAATATTGTAGCCAAAAAACTGATCAAGCCCGGTCAGCGACAGCGAGTGATTTATTTTCGCAAGTGGACCGCTCGACGCAATGCATTTTGGATGAGACAGTCGTGACAATGTTTCAACGGCACCCTCCATGACCTGTAGTTCGTGCTCGAACAGTACCGCTGCTTGAGCTCGGTAAGACTCGACGAAATCGTCTGGAAGGGCGCGACCGATTCGCTTTTCCAGGTCAATAAAAATCAGTTTCAATTCAATGCCGCGATACCGGTTCGTCAGCACCTCGAGACTGTCATCCAGTTCCGGTAGCAGATTTAAAAACGCCTGATTGCACAGCGGTTCACTGTCTACGAGGGTTCCGTCAAGATCGAATATTAGTGTTTTCATTTTATTAAACGAGCACGTCGATGGATGCGGTTCTTCTTAACCCTTCGGCCAATAGTCAATGATGCCATCCAAAAACATCTGAACAGATATCATGATAATGACCATGCCCATGAGTCGCTCTACCGCGATCAGGCCGCGATGGCCCAGTAGTTTGAAAAAGGTGTTAGAGAAAAACAAAATGACTGCGGTAACAAACCATGCGGCCATAAGCGCAATCACCCAGTCGAGCATACGCCCTTCTTCACCGCTCGTGATTAACATCAGAGCAGCCAGTAGTGATGGCCCGGCTACCATCGGAATAGCTAGCGGTACCAGGAAAGGTTCGCTATCTCCGTCGGAGTCATCAGCCCAGCTGCTTCCTCGACCTGGAAAAATCATTTTGAGTCCAATAATAAACAGAATGATTCCGCCGGAAATGCTCACGGCTTCCTGGCGTACATGGAGGAACGCCAAAATGTGTCTACCTGCAAATAGAAATATCAGCATCACCACAAGTGCCATTAACAACTCGCGGACGATAATTTTTTGACGTCTTTCGGCAGGCACGTTTTTTAGTACTGACAGGAATACGGGCAGGTTGCCCAGCGGGTCCATGATTAGAAAAAGCATGACGGCAGCTGACATTATGGTCATTGTTATATCCGTAGGGTGATGGTGTGTCGTTTGATTGTTGTTGATCGAACATTCGTCAGGCCAATAGTGTCATACATATATTGCTTGCGGCCACAAAAAACGCCGGCGGGAAACCGGCGTTTTTCTTGTTCTTCAGTAAATCGTGTAACTACACGAGCTACTTTCCGGCTCTAATTCAAACCACGACGTTTAATCAGTGCTTCCACGTTAGGCTCTCTTCCACGGAACTCGACGAACATATCCATTTCGTCGCGTGTTCCACCTTTGGACAGAATACTGTCTTTGTACTTTTTGGCGATTTCCTTGTTAAAGATATCTCCGGATTCTTTGAAGTACTGGTACGTGTCTGCATCCAGAATTTCAGACCAGATGTAGCTGTAGTAGCCGGAACTGTAGCCGCCAGAAAAAATATGCTGGAAGTACGTGCTTCTGTATCGCGGATCGATTTCGTTGATAAGCCCCATTTTTCTCAATGAAGCTTTCTCAAAACGCGCTGTGTCACGAACTTTGTCGTCCTCCAAAGTGTGCCAGTCAAGATCAAGCAGCGACGCGGCCAGGTACTCTGTTGTAGCAAAGCCCTGATTGAATTTTGATGCGTCCTGTATTTTCTTGATGAGTTCTTGAGGGATGACTTCACCTGTCTTGTAGTGCTTTGCGTAGAATGCGAGCACTTCCGGTTCGGCAACCCAGTTCTCCATAACTTGGGACGGGAATTCTACGAAGTCTCGTGAGACCGAGGTTCCTGATAGTGAGTTGTATCGGGTGTTCGCGAGCAGGCCGTGCAGTGCGTGACCAAACTCGTGGAACAGAGTATTCGCTTCGTCGAATCGCATTAGGGCTGGTTTGCCTTCAGTTGGCTTTGAGAAGTTACCGACGTTGTAAATGATGGGAATGATGCGCTTGCCATTGTCGAGTGACTGCTTGCGGAACGAGCTCATCCACGCACCACCACGTTTGCTCGCGCGCGGGTGCCAGTCGGACATATAAATGCCTGTAAGGTCGTTATTCGCGTCATAAACTTCGTAGGTGCGAACTTCTGGGTGGTACTTCGGCAAGTCGTCACGTTCTTTGAAGGTGAGTCCAAATAGTCGCTTGGCCAGCTCAAATGCGCCTTGTGTTACGTTGTTCACTTCGAAGTACGGGCGGACCTGATCTTCGTCAAACGCGTACTTGGCTTTACGTACTTTCTCCGAGTAGTAACGCCAATCGGCTGCAGAAATTTTAAAGTCACCACCTTCTGCGTCGACGATCGCCTGCATGTCGGCGGTTTCCTCACGAGCGCGATTCAGTGCGGCAGGCCACAGGCGGTTAATGAGTGCGTAAACTCGGTCGGGCGTACCGGCCATGGTGTTAGTCAGGGTGAAGTGGGCGTGTGACGGGTAGCCCATCAGGTTGGCGCGCTTGGTGCGTAACGACGCCATCTTGGCGGCAATTTCTTTATTGTCGTATTCGTTGTCATTGTTACCGCGGTTGATGTATCCATTGTAGATGGTGCTACGCAGGTCACGACGTTTCGAGTATTGCAGAAACGGCTCGATGCTTGAACGTTGCAGTGTGTAGACCCATTTGCCTTCGTATCCGCGTTCGGCGGCGGCGGCGGCGCCGCCTGCAATCACGTTTTCAGGTAGCCCGGCGAGATCGTCTTCACTGTCAAGCACCAGCTCAAAGCTGTTGTCTTCTTTGAGTACGTTCTGCCCAAAATTAATCGACAGGGTCGTCAGTTCTTCGTTAAGGCCACGAAGAATATCTTTATCTGCCTCCGACAGATTCGCACCGCCACGTTCAAAGCCTTTATAGGTTTCGGTAAGAAGCCGGGCTTCTTCGGTGTTGAGGTCTAGAGTGTCGAGCTTGTCGTGGAGCATTTTTACTTTGGCAAAAAGTGCTGAATTCAAGGCGATGTTGTCACCGTGGGCAGACAGCATCGGACCGAGTTCTTTGGCGATGGCCTGCATGTCGTCGTTGGTGTGGGCGCCGTTGAGTCCATAGAACACGCCGGTTACTCTGTCCAGCAAATCACCGCTTGTTTCAAGGGCTTCAATGACATTGGCAAACGTAGGGGCTTGCGGGTTGTCGATGATCGCGGCGACGTTTTTGTTTTGCTCATCCATGCCGCGTTTGATCGCAGGAAGATAGTGCGACTCGTCGATCTTGTCGAACGGAGGAATGCCAAACGGCGTGTCATAATCGCTGTAAAACGGGTTGTCGCCCGCGGTCGAGCTTGTTTTACTCATGTCAGATTGCTCTTTGGCACTGTTGGCGGCGGCGGAATGATCGCCGGATGAGTCGTCTTTGCTGCAGCTAGTCAGTACAACGGCCAGCAGGGCAACGAAAAGCAGGTGGAATTTCATGAGTGAAATCTCCGGGTTTATGTAAGTAAGAGGCAGAGTCGCTGTGTCAAAAAAGCAGGGGATCCGTCCCGGCGACAAAGAAACGAGAGTCTAACGTAACGAATGTGAAGGTCGCAATGTGGTGCATTCGGTGGCTTCTTTCCCTGCTTTGTGCGCAGTGCGGTAAAAGATTAGGCGAGGCCGGTTTCAAGCTTTGTAACAGGAGGGCGAACGGGATTATGCCCCGAAATGGCCCCTGGAGCGTTGGTTTAATGCCGAAAGTCACATACACCACTGATTTGAATAAGTTTTTTGGTTTCTCCGGTGAATTTGCAAAGATACATTATATATAGGTGATTGAGCAGGCTTTGATTTGGTCGCAAATCAAGCCATGTAATTTTATTCAGGGCTGTACGAGGCGGCCTAAAAATCAGACCTAATTCCCGGTTGACAGTCGTTGTCGGTCCCAGCACAATAGCCGGCTTACGTTTGCGGAGGGGTACCCAAGCGGTCAACGGGGGCAGACTGTAAATCTGCTGGCTTAGCCTTCAGAGGTTCGAATCCTCTCCCCTCCACCAGCTTGCTCGCGTCGGGTTTACCTAACGCGAGTGCTCTGTTGAGTATGTTTTGACAATTTAAGGTGTTTGCGGGTGTAGTTCAATGGCAGAACCTCAGCCTTCCAAGCTGATGATGAGGGTTCGAATCCCTTCGCCCGCTCCAGTCTTGGATAACACGTCAAAACGAGCAGGAACGTAAGAAGAATCAGCGTGAAAGCGGTGGTTTGAATGGTTAGACAGTACGAAAGACCGGGCCCGCATAGCTCAGTCGGTAGAGCGCATCCATGGTAAGGATGAGGTCATCAGTTCAATTCTGGTTGCGGGCTCCAGCTTTCGTTGCTGCAAAGATTTTAATACGTTGGGTGTCGAACGTTTGACGCCTGGGGAAAAACGGCTAACGGGCGTAGTGTCCAACAAGCCATAGATTGTCCGGAGTTAGGCTCATGTCTAAGGAAAAATTTGAAAGAAACAAGCCGCACGTAAACGTCGGCACGATTGGTCACGTTGACCATGGAAAAACGACTTTGACGGCTGCGTTGACGAAAGTCATGGCAGAAGTCCACGGTGGCGAGCTCAAGGCTTTCG
>JBGCFV010000033.1:0-70662 GCA_045107075.1 Gammaproteobacteria bacterium | reverse complement strand
CACGTTTTGGCACCCATCTCGGCCCAGGCTTCCCGTTCGTCAAACTCTCGAACCATGACCAGAAAGCGATAGGTTGCGGCGTGGATGTGCGCAGCCAAACGGGAGATTTCGTCGGCTAGAATTTCATTGGCGGTGGCGCTTATTTTGACGGATTCCATGAGCCTTCCTTAGCTGGATATACATACAGTATATTAGCCAAAATCCTGTTTTAAATCAATGGTTTTTCTGTTTTTTTCTCATCGGAATAGCTAAAAACGTGCGGCGCAACGTTCATCTGCCATGCGTACCCAGAACGATCAAATCAGTGCCCCATTAGAGTGATCAAAGGGTAAGTAGAATTGCGAGCCTGCGGCTACGCGAAGCCGGGAACAAACTATTTTTTCGGCCTGCGAAATCCCAAAAACACCAAAGCGGAAAGCAGAAACCAAATACCGGCGGGTAACGGAACCTGCTGAACAGATAGATTCAATACCCACCCATATGATGAGTCGTCGGATAAGAAGTCTTGCCCATAGAAAATGTTCGTTCTGTCATCGTCAACATTGAGTTGCAGTTGACCGGTAGACCAGTCCATATAGAGAAAATCAAAGTAGAGGTCCAGGCCACACTCGATGCAAATAAATGGATAGGCGTCTTCGAACGTAGTAAAGCTCGTCCCAAACGCCAGATTGCCTGTTTGGATGTAGCCAGGAAAAGAAGGATTGTGTAGTTCGCCTCGACCGTTAGTCAGCGCTTCATCAGAAGCAAATAGACTTATGCCATCCAGAATCTGGAACTCAGAAAAATCCCAAAATGCACTTTGGGTAAGTTCATTGGAATCCATTTGCGTGAATCCAACTTCAATTCGATTCGCTAACACACCCGCTTGCAACGTTTGTGAGACATCGACAGTCAAAACTCCGGACAGGCTATCGCTGGGGGTACCAAAGCTTGTATAGAAAAAGCTATTATTTGCATCCAGCGTATAGAAAAACGTAGCACGCTCCTCTCCGTTACTGTCCGTGTAAGGAACAACGGTCCACGAATCCGTGCTGTAGAACTGCAACGGTATGGTCCCAGCAAATGCCATAAGGCATGTAGAAACACTTATGAAAAGAATCGCAATTCGCAGCCACATAATCTTCCCCTGATTGTTTTACGGCTGAAGAATCAGTGTGAAATGGCGAAGCTAGCTTGTCAAGGTTATGGAACCAGTCTACTCGATAAGGGTAAAGTGCCAGTAACTGCGGACACTTAGTCAGAAGAATAAGGATCAGGCGTCGTTTGGGTGCGCCAAGACGGTGGCGCTTCTTTTTGTATGGCGAGTCCAATTGCTGTTAGAACCTGATCTTCACCGTAGAGCATGTCGCTAAAGGCATAGCTGATTAAATCGAAGAAACGGCTGCTATTCGATCCGATTGTAGTCAGTGCCAGCAAATAGCGTTCTTGAACTTTGCTCAAGTCTTCAATAGCGATGTACGCGTTTATGATTTCTTCGGAGTCTTCAGGGCTAAAGTCGGCAAAAATACCGGTGGCGAGTGCCGTCTCGTAAGCAGCGGTTCTGTTGGGCACGGTACCGAAACCGCGGTAGCTCACGGGCTGAAAATCCTCGCCTGCTGCCAGCGCATTGCGGGCATTGATTATGCCGGGAATAAGCTCGAGATGGTACGACCTGCTTGAACTGATTTCTTCGAAGTTGACCGCTAACTCGGAAAGAAGAGAAGCGCGCATGCGATCCACCATGCCGGCTCGCTCGCGGTCTTCCTGCAACCCGCTTAACCAAATACCAAGTACGACACCAAAGGTTATGGCGATAAATTCAACCGCAAATTTGCGCCAACGACTGACCGTTTTGTCGTTCATTTAGTTTCCGGTACGTTTTTAACCACTGATGTTATAGATACTACGCTGAATCCGGATTGGATCTCAATTCCACAGCAGTCGGTTAAGCTCGCTTTGTCGATACACCTTTCTATGCCTAACCGGAATCGCTAGACTGTAAATTCCGTTTCGTTTGAGAGCTTTTCATGGACATCAAGTCACGTATCGTCGCTATTTTGGAAGTTGCTGGTGGCGCGGCGTTATTGGGCATTGCACTCTTGTCGTTGCCCGTAGCGTTTCAACGACAAGACATTGTCTCGATGATTTTTGTGCTTCTGTTCGCGGCGATTTCGGCTTACTTTTTGGTTACCGGCTTTGCTCTGTGGCGAAACTCTCATTGGGGCTGGAAACATTCAAAAATAGTGCAGGCCATACTCATCCCCGTACTCCAATTGCCAATAGTGAGCTACCAGAGTTTTTTAGGAGCAGGAATTTTCGTTGGTCTATTCGGTTCCTCTTTGACGGTTAATTTCAATTTTGGGGGGAATTTTAATCTCTCGTTTGGCACACAAAGCAGCGGTTTCGGATTCGGCGTCAACCTTTTGGCCATTTGGTGTCTCTACGCCCTTTGGTCCGCGGGCGGACCCACTGCTGAGGCTCCCGACTCCGACACAGCGGATCCGTCAAGCTTGCGGTAGACAGCCGTGCCCGAGTCAGTCGGTAGTGCGACTTGCTCGGACTTCCGATCTTGATAACAGGTACAGGATCGACACAGATGTTACTAGTAGGCCAAGGTAGGTCATAAAGAATGAAGCAATTAAATACATAAGGCTATGTTGTCTCAGTCCAAGATAATCAGGCAGTTCGTTCTTCCAAGGTATCAGCAATTTTTCCTTTCACAGCAGAGATAACAAATAAATAACGTTTTGTTCCGTCCAGTTAGGCTGTCGTTACTAGCGTTAACGCTACAATGGGTGACGTGCGAGCTACCAGTAGCCTGAGCGCCACACGTTAAATGTCGAGCGTCACTCGATGTTCCTTAGCGACCAATTTGGACATTTTTTAATAGCTATGAAACAAAAACACCTAATAACCATCACGGGTTTGGCCATTCTTACTGCCTTTGTCACCCTGTTCCTGAGCCAGAAAGAGGCTAACGAGGCCGTGAACTTATCCGGCACTTCAGAACAGCTGCTACATCAGACCGTGGCTCAAATTGACCAGACGCCGCGCTCAAGCGCCACACAAACTAAAAAAGAAGATAACCGTAAAGACTCCCGCATTAATCTCACTGAGATTTGCGAGCAAACCGGCTTGGAGCCGAAGTTCTCTGGACTCACCGACGAAGACCGCCGGATTCAAAGCATAGAGTTGGAAGAAAGGCTGAATACGTCAATGCAACAGCTTGCCCAGTCTTCGTCCATCGATAGCCAAATCACGAGTCAGTATTTCGAAACCGATCCTGAAATTCGAATTCGCACATTGGAAAAAGCCGTCGCCGCACGCCCTAACGACGCCCTCGTTTTGTGGACAGCCGTCAACGAATGCACAAAAGCACCTGAAACAGAGTGCCCTCTTCGCGAATGGGAAGACCAATTGACCGCCGTAGACGATCAAAACGGTGAAGCATGGATTCGTGTGGCCGCCAATCGCTATGCAGATGGCGATAAAGAGGCCGCTTTTGCTGCTATGCAACGGGCTGCATCCGCGTCAGAATCGAACTTGTACTGGGCTGAGCGTATCGAACTCGTACAACGAGGCCTCGCTGCAACCGGCGCTTACGAGTTTTCCGAAGGGGCCGCCGCCGCTGTCGGAATAGCAGCCGCCAACATGCCAATCTACTCACACTACATAAAAATGTGTCGAGATCAGTCGGCCAACAACCTCGACTGGGCATACGCTTGCCTTGAGTACGCAGAACTGACAACAACAAAAGGCAAAACCGAGCTGGGTTTACGAGTTGGACTGGCCATGAAACGACAAGCGCTGGACGACATTGGAAAACACGATCAGGCCAGCGAAGTTGTCGCCCAAATCGAGAGTCGCAAAGAGGAATTTCGTACCGCAAATCTTGGCGAAGACAAACTGTTCAATAAACTTGGATTAGCCACACCGTCGTTGTTTGCTTTTTATCTGGACAACCTGAAACAACACGGTGAGCTGAAGGCCATTCACATCATGGAAGAAGAAATTACCCGGTTACTCGACATTCAGCCCGAACTGGCTTGTTCGGCACTTCCGTTTTGACCCTGTAAAGCCGTCAGCGACCTACATTCTCAAACCGAAACAGAAAATTCCTGCCAGTGATTGTTAATGTGCATCACGTGCGCCAGAGAATACTGCTCCTTGCTGAGCTCTCCATAGGCAAAGTGCGGCTTCAAATCTCCTTCGAAGTTCTCAAAGGTTTGAATCGCTTCAATCAGGCGTTGCAAAGCCTCTTTCGAAGAAGTCGCCATGGGGTCGACGACCTCCCCTGGTATCGCTTCATCCAGTCCATGGTTCATATTTCCGCGTGCCTGAAATACCGAGAACGCAAGACTGCCCACGGTATTTTGAAAAGCGGCTGACTTCATCTCTGGATAACCGCTTATGGAAAACTCAATGCTCTGGGCCAGATGATTAAATACTCTGGCAACGCTCCAGCTTCCTGAAGAACTTAGAGCCTCCGGATTCAGATTTCCAAGACGTTCGAGGGTTAAGTCCACCGCAAGCTCCGGGTACGTTCGCGTGCGGTTTAACCAAAAGGCACCGCCGCCAACGCCGACGAGTCCGGTTGCACCAAGTATTTTCAGGGCCTGTCGACGATTCATGCTTTTCTCCTCTACTGAGCTACTTCAACACAAGCGGTTTAAACCGGTTAAAAGGTTACCACTTTCTAAACTCACGGAAAGGTAAGCGTACCAGACATAAAAATGCCCCCGTCGTTTTTCAACCACGGGGGCATCGAGATGTTTGCAGCGCTCAGACGCTGCTGAATCGTCGTGTATTAGCTCAGACGCTTCGACAAACGGAACGCTGCCAAACCAGTCAGCATCAGAACCAAAACACCAGGCTCTGGAACTTGTGCTGTGAGGCCCAGATCGAGGCCCAAGTCGTTAATTTCGTCTCCGCCCCAGATAGCCAGACTAAAAACACCGTTTTCAAATGAAGAAGTGTTGTAGAGCGTTGTGTAGTTTTCGTCGGCAAACAGAAACTGACCGGGATTCCCGTTCATTATGTAGTTGATGGTACCGCCCAGAAAACCGTCACTGTCATTTAGGTCCATCGAGAAACCCAACAATTGGAGTACGTCCGTTGCACCATTGTTAGTGCTCATTGAGAACGACTGAGGCGCGATGAGCTCTAGCGTATTGGCATTCAGATCCAAATCAAGGTTGATCGACTGCCCTGCGTCGAAGTTAAACCAGTCATCGGTGCTGCCTGTACCGGCCGGGTTTGAACCGAGATGCATTACGCTGAAGTTCATAATGTCAGCTGAAATGGGTATCGCATTGGTTGTAACCGCAAAAGACATCATGCCAGCGGCAAAGGCTAAAGCGACGAAAGGTTTCTTGAAGATATTCATAATTGGCTCCTGCAAAATTCGAATTCTTGTGTGTACTCGCCATATGGAAGCAAATTACGGGCCAAGTTGTCATCAGAGGTAGTTTCTTTAACCTCGTGTAACATATGAACTGAAAAAGTGTGAACTGCGTCACATTTTTTTCACCAAACCGGAGTGATTTCGGCACAATACCAAGTCTAAACCGTCACATCGTTTCCCGCCGTTGTAAGAGAATCCGACATAATCCCTTGCCCTAACCGAAACCCTGATAGGGCGTAAGTGAATGTTTAATCGTTGATTAATTAACAATCTAAGGTGATTCTTGTGCGCTCGTGTAAACTCAGGTCGAGCGGCTGGACAAGGCCTTTACAGAATACGAGAACACCGAATGACAAAGCTCCTGCCCGACACCCACCTTACAGTTGAACAGATAGACCAGCTTCCAGTAGAAGAACACTTCCGCCTAAGAGGCACAGAAACCACCCGTCTCGACACATTAATCGATGCCGCGTTTGCTTTTACATTACCGATGCTGGCTATTGCCCAGGAAGGCGTACCCTCCAGTTTCGACGAATTAAAGACAGGCATTGCCCAACTACCTGCGCTAACGCTCGCTTTCGCTGCGCTTATGATGTTCTGGTTTGGTCACCGCAAATGGAGTCGTCGCTACGGCATTGAAAACACTTCAACAGTTATTATCAGCGTGTCGCTGGCGTTCGTGCTACTTATTTACATTTATCCGTTGCGATTGTTGTTCGAGGGTATGTTTTCTTTCCTCTCTGGAGGACGCCTCCCCTACAACCTTAGCTTCAACAATTTCGACCAAGTGCGTGGTTTCTTTGCTTTTTATGCGACCGGCTTTTTGGCCATGTCACTGCTAATGAAAGCGCTCTACCACTCCGCTCTGAAGCAGGCAAACGCACTGATGCTTAACGAATACGAACTACTGGAAACACGATATCAAAGCGTTCGCTGGACGGTGTCCATAGCGTTTGCTCTTATATCCATAGCTATATCTGTATTCATACCCATTCAGCTTATATCTATCGCCGGTTTTATCTTCTTCGTTATGATGATTTTCCAACACATACTTCACACCCTGCATAAGCGCAAGATAAGAAACCTATAGCTTATCCATTGAACCCAAAAGCTTCTGCGCTCTTGCCAACGTTGCTTCTTTAAGCTCGTCGTCCATTTTGTCAAAGTTGCGGTAAATCATGCCAATGCGGGGGTTCTTCTCAAATCTCTTGCGGTGCTCATGCATGAAGTTCCAGTAGAGACTGTTAAACGGACACGCATCTTCTGTGTGCTTTTGTTTTACGTTGTAGGAGCAATCGGAACAGTAGTCGCTCATTCGGTTAACGTACGCACCACTCGCCGCATAAGGTTTGGATGCTATGAGCCCACCGTCAGCGAAGAGACTCATGCCACGTGTATTCGGCATCTCTACCCATTCGATGGCGTCGTTGTAAATGCCCAGATACCACTGGTCAACTTCATCCGGGTTAATGCCGGTAAGTAAACAAAAGTTACCCGTTATCATGAGCCGTTGAATATGATGTGCGTATGCGTGCTCTAACGACTGATTAACACTCTCGCTAACGCAGTTCATGCGAGTCTTTCCGGTCCAGAAAAACTCCGGCAGCGCGCGCTCCGCCGCAAATTCGTTCAGAGTTGCGTACTGCGGCATATTAATCCAGTACATACCTCGCATGTACTCCCGCCAGCCAAGAATCTGGCGAACAAACCCCTCAACGCTTGCCAGTGGAATATCTTTGGGCCGTTTCTTGTGTTCGTCGATAGCGGCACTGATCACTTCCTGCGGTGAGATCATTTTCGCATTCATCGCAAACGAGAGCCTTGAATGATAGAGGCTCCAGCTGTGCGGACTTCGAGACGTCATGGCGTCCTGAAAACGACCGAAAAGAGGTAAACACTGATTGCAGAAGAACTTGAGCAGCTTTCTGGCCTGACGACGCGTAACGGTCGCTTCAAGGTTCTGCTCAACCCGGCCAAAATAACGCACGCCGTGACGGTCGAGTCGGGCAACGACGTCGGTAACGTCATTGCTAAAAGTAAGTGGCGAGGGAATCTCATCGAGGTCTGCGACTTTGAGCTTATTTCTGTTTTGCGCGTCGTAGTTCCACTTTCCTCCAGCTGGTTCATCACCGTCCATTAGCACGTTAAAACGCTTACGCAGTTTTCGATAAAACGCTTCCATCCGAATCGATTTATCCGGCTTGAAGTAATCGGAAATCTCGTCGAACGGCACCAGGAAGTGCTCCGTGTCCACTTCCAGCACGTTGCGCTCGCTAACCTCGCTGTAGCGTCGCAGCTGCTCCCAAAGCCTGTATTCATCCGGTCTTTGATACTCAAACCGACTGAACGAATGCTTGTTACACAAGTCGTCTACCAACTCTGTGAGCGGCAGTGCTGTTTTGGCGGCGTCGAGCGTCAGGTAGATCACTTTATGCCCGGCCTCCGACAGCGCTTTGGCGAAAAGCTCCATGGCTTTAAAAAAGCCGCAAATCTTTTGCACGTGATGTACCACGTAGTCCGTTTCCTGGCGCATTTCCGCCACGAGATACGTAACGCGGTCGTCCACGTTTTCAAACCAGGAGTGACCCGCGTTTAGCTGATCGCCGAGCACAAGGCGTAGTGTTTTATCTTTTGACATTTTCAGAGAATAGCAGGACTCATGTCAATTTATTGCGAGGCTCATAGTCGCTCTTTACGGCCAGCCCAAAACTCTTGCGTAAGTCGTATTCAGACCACAGTCAAACTTGAACTCAAGCAAGTGGCCAATAAGAGCGTTCGCCCGTGTGTCGAATCTCACAGTCCTATAAAAAGCCTGCTTTTTTGTGAATTCCAACACACAGAGCGATGACATTTCGCGACAATCGACACCGCTAACCCACCCTGAGCCGGGCAAAATAGTCTAACTGCAACCACACTTATAAACGCGCTAATTTTGAGCGCTCAAACCAACCAGGGAGACGTGCAGCCACTCAATGAGTACTCATTGTGGGGGCGGAGAAAACCATGACGAGACTGCTTCACATTGCCTCATTTGTTATCGGCCTAAGCCTCATCTCTGGGTGTGGTGGAGACTCTTCTTCTCCCGATAAAGCCGTCGACAGCTCGACACCCTCCTCCACGGCTGCTCCAGCCTCTCAAGCGCCTCAGAATCAGGCACCCACACTTGCTGGTACTGTGCCAAGTGGAAAAGAAAACGAAATATACCGCTTTCGTCCGACCGTCCTGGATGCAGACAATGACACCGTAACGCTGTCAATCATCAGCCTGCCCTCATGGTTAGTCTTTGATGCTGCCACCGAAGAATTGAGTGGTACCCCAACGGTAGAGCATATTGGCCTTCAGGAAATCGAACTGTTAGCCAGTGACGGTAAAACGGAAACTAAACTGACGTTTGCAATAACGGTAGACTTTGATGAAATCGAACAGGCCATTCGAACAGGTGACCCTTCATTTCTGACACATGACACCAAGATTGTAGAGCATGTGCTTGCTGCGATCGAAAGCGACGCCGAACGCTATGCCAATACTAAAAACACCCTCTTCGCTCTATCGGCCGAGGGCACGGCTTCGCCGCAGTCGCTTGACAATATCTCCTGGGACCCGACTCAAGACTCCGCTTTGCTTAACGCACGATTTGGCCGCAACGAAGCCATTCTTACGACCAATTCTGTGACGAATCGAAGCTATTCAATTCAGCAGCATGCATTGGCTATCGTAGGTGAAAGCGATCGGGCGCGTTACGCAGTCTTCGGCGGCAACCCTGTACGTGACGAATTCCGCTCGAAATCGTCGGTGTCGGACGATATGTCTTCTTTAACGTTAAACGTAGTCAACTGGCTCACACAGGAAGCACACACCGAGTCCGCGCCACTTCAAGTTGTTCTTGCACAGCTGGACGAAAGTTTTCGTTTCCCGGACCAGAGTGCTATGCGTAGCTGGCTTGATCGTACTTTCACTGGCGTTCGCTACAACGCGGCAACTCAGTGCAACACCAACAATCTGAGCACCTGCATTACTCACGATACCGATCTATTGATTGTGTCGCAGAAACTATTTGACGATCAGGACGCCACAGTCATCGCGAACCAAGTGCAGACAGCCATGCAAAATGGTACGCCCGTTCTGTATTTGCACCACGACGGTAATCTGGGTGAACTGGGTGAGAAACTCTTGCCACTATTTGAAGTGGACTATCACGGTGATAACTACTGGCGCAACCTGTCGATAGAAAACTACTCTGCGTCTGCGAGTTCAGCCACACTGCCCGCCGATGTCAGCATGATACAGTCGCTTGTAAATCAGCTGGGCAGCCAAAATTTCTCTTTCAACCTGTCCGACTGTGAAGACAAAGCTTGCCCGGATACGAACGCTTACCGGGATGAATTTCTCGGGCCCGTTGAGACACTTCAGGGACAACTACGAGACTACGACCAGAAAGGCGTGGATTTATTCTCGCAAGAAGGCTACCGCTACCAGAAGCTTCTGGTTCTACTGGGAGATTTTTACCGCCAACAGGTTAGCTTCCCAATGGATCGTAACATTACGCCCACTATACGTTTCCTTCGCTCTTTGTTCGCCGATCACACGGTATATTACCAACGCCGCGTTAACCCTGCTCAACCCGATATGGGTAATTTCAGTCGCAGCGATTTTTCGCATATCCGACCAACGACCCGAAACGTATCAATCGCAGGTAAGGCACCTTTTCGATCTACCGGAGCCTACGCTTTGCCAGGCGTTACGTTTCAGGTAACTCGGCAAGATCAAAGCGGTGTTAACACCCACGTATTTATCAATACACTGCGCCCGACAGCCACCCATGAGTTTGACGAGTTTGGATACACGCGACCAAAATATACTAGAAGCTCAGGTTTTGATATTGAGCCCGGTCAGACTCTAACGCTGACCTCTCCGCATGGAGGCCCGATTCAAATTGGGTTTGATGACGACAGCAATCTCGATGGAAATGCTGACGTAGAACTTACGTTCGAAAACGTGGGCGAGCACCCCTACTGGTCTTCGAGCTCTGACAACAAGAAATTTGCACAGGCGATGGAGACTGGCCGCTACGACTGGGCTGAACTGGTAACGCCAGGTTTCGAAGTGCATTCAACACTCGACAAGATGCGCACAACTTTGAGCAGTACCCTATGGAAAACGGCGGCAGACATTTCAGCGGCCACATCACAATACACCTACAACTATCCACATCAGCTCGCCGGGCTTACCGGACCCGGCATTGATACCGAACCGGAAGTTCTCGAATTCGCGCACGAAAACGGTTTGAGCATAGATGATCTGGACGTTATCAAGCACATGAACGCAGACCAGGCGTCTTGCGGCTTTGGTTGTTCTGGCAACCCTTACGACGCGTCATGGTCATTTGACCCACTGGGCCACGGCGACCTTCATGAGCTGGGCCATGGACTCGAAAACAGTCGTTTTCGTTTCTCGGGCTGGGAAGCGCACGCCTCTACCAATATATATTCTTACTACTCAAAGCACCGGTACTACGCTGAAACCGGCAACGCGGCGATTTTGGGCGGCTGTCAAAACCTGCCGTTTGAAGAGCTGTTTAACGCGGCTCAAGCCAGTGCCGGCACCTCAGACCCTGTGCAATCGATGCAAGACGCTTCACTGAACGGCTGGGCTCACGGCGTGGCGATTTACTTGCAGCTCATGATGCGCGCCGAAAGCGATGGCGCGCTGGACAGCGGCTGGAATCTGATGCCGCGCCTTCACATTGTGACACGCGAGTTCGACCGGGCCGACGACTCGGAACAAAACTGGTTAGAGAAGCGGGACGGCCTTGGTTTCGCAGGTATGGCTCGCACTGACGCCCGTCGCTTGTCCAATAACGACTGGTTGTTAATTGTGCTGTCTCACGTAACGGGCCGCGATTTGCGCGACTACCTGCAAATGTGGGGCCTGAATCACAGTGACGTGGCGGCGACACAGGTTAAGGCGCTTAACCTGCCCTCGCTGCCTGTTGCGATACATGCATTAGACGCCAACGGCTACTGTTTGGGATTGAACCACAAGTCTTTTCCTGTTGACGGCCGACAGGTTTGGCCTATTAGAAACTAGACTCTTTTATAAGGTAAGGGTGCGCCCGAATTAATCCGGTTCAACACTTCCTTCCGTCGAGTGGCAAATAAACGAACGTGATATTTCGAGCCCGTCAGCGACCTGATCAAGCGTGGCACGCTCTGCCTCATTAATCGGGCCTTCAGCACGCGCGACAATGCACAGGTCACGAAGCACCTGCATGCGCTGCGTAACGCTGGCGGCTTCTTTAACCGCGCTCATACGATTTGGCAGCTCTTCTTTAATTTTCTCAACGCTTAACCGATCATTGAACGAATCCCGACCGAAGAACTGCTCAAAAACAGCAATTTCTTTTTCAGAAATTCCGTCAGCTGCATCGGCCACAGCAACAGCGCCAGCAAAGAGCAGCCGTCGCATGGCTTCGGCGGTATCTGTGCGACCTTCAATGTAGCTGGGTTCCATCAAACTCATGACACCTTGCACGGCCACTTCCAGCTCGTCTTTGGAGAGACCACCTTCCGTCGCGAGCACTGACTCGTGGAAAAACTTAAGCGCCTTGACTCGCATTGGACTGAACGGATGAGTTGAAAACCAGTCTTCCTGAGGGGCTTTGTTACCCGGCGCCGTATCCTCGACTTGCATTTCATCGACCTGCTTGAGGAAATCGTCGAAGCTGAATTCAATTACTTTCGACGTCAGGCCAGACGCCAGTTTGAACAGCGCCTTCGCTACGCCGTTCAGGTCTTTGGCACAATGCGCACCCGCCCGGTCTGCGGAAATCTCGGCATATCGGGACCACGCAAACAAGTCCAGCGCCAAGCGCGGATCGGGCTTCGCCCGACCGTTGAGCAAATAGCCAATCGGAATGTCGTGGTGACGGTACACGTGATGCCCGAACTCATGACCGATAACAAAACGCAGCTCGCTGCCCGTAAAGGCCTCTAACAAACTGGACGAAAAAATAACAAACAGCTGGTCATTCTCTGGTTTGAAGCACGCCGCGTTAAACTGCGGGCTGGAGTAGACGTAGAGTTCATGAGGAATTTTCATTTCCAGCATTTCAATGCATTCGTCAGCCATACGATGCACGTCCGGAGCCATGCGCCGACTGAGTCGAACGGACGTTCCCAGCAAGCGGCGCCGAGTGCCGGCTGGCCCCTCCTCCTGTCGCTTGGCTATATGCTCATTGACTTTTACTACGTCACGGTTCTTCAAAAGCGTCTCGTACATGGCCAGGTCGTTTGCACAGCGAATTTGTTCGGGAGTCATATAAGGTCTCTTCAAAGGTAACGTTATGGTTTGGATCGTCTTGTTTCCAACGCGCTTGCTTCAAGCGCGATCGAGAATGCGTGTGTTGCCAAGCATTCTTCGCACCGCAGACGCCGAGTTTAACCACTCGGCGCCAGCTTCGACAAATTTTGAAGCTCAAATAGAACTTCTGGCGTGTAGACGACTTGCCCAGTCACTATTCCGCCCCGATCTCAAACCGGAAACAAGCTTGAAATAGAGTCCGGCAAAGATGACACTACGTAGACGCCTTACCTGCCTGGACCGTTATGCCTGCTTCCGCTCTGAATTACGCTTTCGACTCGCCTCCTGCTGCTGGCCAGACACGGGAAATATACCCGGGTCTATTGTGGGTCAGACACTCACTACCTATGGCGCTCGACCATATTAATGTCTGGCTTCTCAGCGATACTGAAAAATGCGTCATTGTTGATACGGGTATAAATACGCGCAGCAGCCGCGAAGCCTGGTTCAACTTGCTTGATACCCATGCTCAGAACAAACTCGTTGAACGAGTTATCGCCACACACCTTCACCCTGATCACTGCGGACTGGCGGGCTGGTTAACGAAACAGCACGACTGCCCTCTTTACATGACCCGCACGGAATACCTGCTGTGTCGAACGTTGTGCCTCGACAGTAGTCTCGAAGTCCCTCAAGAAGCGCTCGACTTTTATCACGCAGCCGGTCTTAACGATGCTCAGCTCAAGGACTATTGCAAAGCGTTTGGTGGTTTTGGGCGGGCCGTAACACCACTGCCTCCGTCTTTCCGCCGCCTTCAAGACGGCGACCACCTGGAGCTTGCAAGTGAGCCGTGGTCGGTCATCGTGGGCACTGGTCATTCGCCTGAGCACGCGTGTTTGTACAACGAGCGTCGCAATGTGCTGATTAGCGGAGATCAAATTTTACCGCGGATATCATCCATTGTTGCTGTCTGGCCAACCGAGCCTTGCGCCAATCCGCTGGCAGACTGGCTTTCGTCCTGCCGCGACTTAAGGTCCAGAATTCCGGATGACACGCTTATTTTACCATCGCACGGTTTACCGTTTTACGGCGCTAAAGCGCGTCTGACCCAGCTCATTGACGAGCATGAATCTCTGCTGGAGAAGCTGCACGACCGCTGTCGGCATCCACAGCGTGTAATAGACGTGTTCGACATATTGTTTAAATCAAAAATCGACGACAGCAATCTGGTCATGGCAGTTGGCGAATCTATTGCACACTTTAATCACTTGCTTGACCGTGGGCTGGTGGTTAAGACACGGGATGAAGCCGGTGTAGACTGGTACGAACAATGATTCCTTGCCGCATCACCACACCATCTGCTTACTCAGATAAACAAACCGCCCGATGAACACGAGCTCTTCTTTTCAAGCGCTAAAAGAACTGCTCGCTTATGCATCCGCCTTCCGTACCCGGATAGCGCTTGCGTCGCTATGCTCGTTTATAAATAAAATTCTGGATGTCATGCCGGAATTACTTATTGGCGTGGCCATAGACGTTGTCATTCGCCAGCAAGATTCGTTTCTGGCCGGCCTGGGCGTAAGCGACCCCTTCGAGCAGTTACTGGTTCTCGCCTTCGTCACCTTTTTGGTATGGGCAGGCGAATCGTTGTTCGAATATTTTTATCTGGTGCTGTGGCGAAACCTGGCTCAGGATCTACAGCACGACCTGAGGCTAAATGCTTACGACCACGTTCAGCACCTTGACCTCCAGTACTACGATCAAAGCTCGACTGGCAACCTTGTCTCGATACTTAACGACGATGTGAATCAGCTCGAACGCTTTTTCAATGGCGGTGCCAATAGCCTGCTTCAAATTCTTACCGCTGTTGTCATTGTTGGAGCCGTCTTTTTTATTCTGGCACCCAACATTGCACTGATTGCGTTCAGCCCCATTCCTGTCATTATTATCGGCGCCTTCTTTTTTCAACGGCGCGCACAGCCGCTCTACGCGGAAGTCCGTGAGAGGGTCGGACACCTGAGCTCGCGACTTGAAGCCAACCTCTCGGGCATACAAACGATAAAGAGCTTTACGACTGAGGCGTTCGAGCGCGACAACCTGAACCGTGACAGTCTGGAATACGTTGAGGCTAACCGTCGTGCAATTCGCGTAAGCTCAGCATTCATACCCATCATTCGCATGGCGGTGCTCGCGGGCTTTTTGGCCACGCTCCTTTTAGGTGGCTGGATGGCGCTTAACGACCAACTCGAAGTGGGTAGCTACGGCGCTTTGGTGTATCTCACGCAGCGGCTGTTGTGGCCATTAACGGGCCTTGCAGAAGTGGTGGACCTGTTTGAGCGAGCCATGGCATCGTCTAACCGAATTTTGCACTTGATTCAAGTCGACACTCCCATCAGAGACAGTGAGGAAGCGACGGCGCTTCACGAAGCGCAAGGCCACATTCGTTTCGACAAGGTTTGTTTTTCATACCGCGCCGATCTACCGGTGTTAAAAAACATCTCTCTTGATCTTGTTGCCGGCTCTACCGTTGCCTTTGTCGGGCCGACAGGATCCGGCAAAAGCACTCTCCTTAAACTGCTGTTACGCTTTTATCACCCCGATGCCGGCCACATTAGCGTCGACGGTTTGGATATTCAGGACATTACTCTGGACAGCTTGCGACGACATATTAGCCTCGTCGCTCAAGACAGCTACCTCTTTCCGGGCACTATTGCCGAAAATATTGCCTACGGAGCGGCCGAAGCTGAACCAGATCGACTTCGCGAGGCCGCCAAAACGTCTGGCGCTCTGGAGTTCATTGATCGAATGCCAGACGGTTTGGATACGCTGGTTGGTGAACGGGGCCAACGACTCTCGGGAGGCCAGCGGCAACGCCTTGCAATTGCCCGGGCACTTTACAAGAACGCTCCCATTCTGGTGCTGGATGAGGCCACATCAGCCGTCGACAACGAAACAGAAGCCGCCATACAAAAGTCGCTGCAGACGCTGTCGCGCAACCGCACCACACTGATCGTAGCCCACAGGCTCTCAACTATTGTCCACGCCGACTGCATTTATGTAGTAGATCAGGGTAATATCATTGACGCTGGTACTCACAATGAGTTGATCGAGCGAGCCGGTATGTATCGTTCTCTGTGGCAGGTTCAAACCGGACTCGTAACACACTCACGTTAGTAAGCCCTTATTAAAACAACACGGGTGCATCAGGAGCCAAACGACTAATCATGCTGACACTATTTCAATTTGAACCAAAGTACGGACTCCCCAATGTCAGTCCGTTTTGCATGAAAGTGGAAACGTATCTGCGGATGGCCAAAATTCCTTACGCCATGCAATTTATTAAAGATCCACGCAAAGCGCCCAAGACCAAACTCCCGTATATTGTCGACAAAGGCGAAACCATCGCTGATTCAAGTTTTATTATCGAATATCTCGAGAAAGCCTATGAAGTCCAGCTCGATCGCGACTTAAGCAGTCATAAGCAAGGCATCGCCAGAATGATTGCGGGAGCTCTTGAGGAACGCCTGTACTTCGCTCTGGTTTACAATCGATGGGCCGATGACACCAACTGGCCCACTATTAAAGAAACCTGGTTCAGCGACCTACCCTCCATCGTACGGAGCTTTGCGCCTAATCTGATTCGTAAAGGCGTTGTTAACTCGCTGAAAGGTCAAGGCACAGCGTTACACGACGCCGACGAAATTTATCACCTGGGTTGTCGCGATTTACAAGCGCTTATCGATATTCTCGGCGACCAAAAATATTTACTGGGTAGCACTGCAACGTCAGTCGATGCCATCGCGTTTTCTTTCGTAGCAAATATTTTGTACACGCCTTTTCCTGGCCCCATGAAAGACTTCGTCAAAGAACAACCGGTCCTGACGGCCTACTGTCAGCGCATGGGTAAGAATATTTATCCTGAGTACGCTATTTTCCAATAGCTTTTACATAACGACACAATTTGACCAGCGAACTGTGAGCCCACTCACATCGCACATTGACGACTTGACGTAACGTAGCAGTCTGTCTAACGGGTCTCCTGTGTACACCCGAATTATCTGCGTATCGTTATGGCTACTAACCAAACCAGCAAACTGCATTACTTGCTTGCTCCTGCATTCATATTTGTGGGCCTGTTCCTTATTGCAAGCAACACGGCAATTCTAAACGAGCAGATCGCTCGATTAGGCCTGGGGATAGATCCTGAAGTGATTAATATTATTTCGGGCATGGCTATGTGGATGGCCGGAGCGCTGCTGTTGAGCCGCCTTATTCTGGCGCTGTTTTTAAATCCATTCAGTCGACGTCGTACCGGCCAAGACGCCCCTGACATACTGGTCAACTGCATATACGCAATTGTGTTTGTGGTCGCAGGATTTTCTTCCGTTCACTACGTTCTGGACAAACCGGTTGGCGCGTTAATGGCGACATCCGGACTGGTCACGCTGATCATCGGCCTGGCTATTCGTGACATGATTGCCGACTTCTTTTCCGGTCTCGCCATCAACTTCGAACGGCCCTATTCCATTGGTGACTGGATTGAACTTGAGCCGGGCCTGGTTGGAAAAGTGACGGAACTGAATTGGCGTTCGACCCGACTGGTCACAATGTCAGACCGCACCGTGATAGTGCCAAACAATAACTTCGCCGCACGTCAATTTGTAAACTACAGTCTGCCTCGACGAAGCTACAGAGAGTCACTCAGCATCACGCTTAACTACACCGCCGACCCCGAGCGCATAGAGAACATTCTTCAATCGGCTATTAGCGCGACCACCGGGTTAATGGTAGGTGGCGATCACAACGTGCGAATTAAGAACTTCAGTGAGCGAGGAGTTGAATATGAAACCCGAATCTGGATTGACGATCTTTCAAAACGGGTTGGTCTGCGCCACAAACTGGCTGCCAATATACTCCGGTATCTGAATCAGGCGGGTGTCTCGATTCCGTATCAGCAGCAGGATGTTCTCATTACTCATGATCGTCGAGCCAGGCAGGAACGACGCATTGACACCAAACGTCTGCTGTCACGAATCGATTGGCTTGAACCTCTGCAAGATCACGAACTGGAGCAGCTGGCCGAAGTGGCCAAGCCGCATGATTTTCCGAAGGGCACTATCATTTTTAACGAAGGTGAAGAAGGCGACAGCCTGTATCTTGTCGTCGAAGGAATCGCTAACGTACGCACAGGCACCAACGGCTCTTCCAAGATGGTAGGAAAAATAGAGCCCGGTCAGGCTCTTGGGGAAATGTCTGTTCTGACAGGAACGCCCCGTCGCGCGTCGGTTACCGCCGACACAGACGTACACGCTCTTTCAATTCACCGCGTTGACCTCGAACCCATTCTGCGAGCCCGTCCTCAAATTGCTCAGGAGCTCGGCAACATGATGGCGGCGCGCGTAATGGCCATGAACGCCGACATGAACTCACGCAACCACGACCAGACACTGGCCGGTGATCACTCATTAGCCAAGCAATTAGCTAATAGAATCAGTCAGTTTTTCGGGATCGGCACGACGCACTAACGGTCGTCATTGCAACGACTGTGCGCTCCTTACCGTGAGTGAATTGGCTGAACCCTCATCGAACTCGCGCCCTACTTTGATCGCAACGCCCGCAAGCGCCACCAGCAATACCACGGTAACGGCTGTGATGCCGCCAACGGTCAGTCCTGCAAGCTTTAGTCCAGTGAAAGACCAGCCGCCAAGAAGGTCACCCCCACGCACAAGCGATGTGTCAATAAAATTCTTGCTCTTGTATTTTTGCTCGCGACTCACCGCGCTGAACAACATGTCGTAGCACGGTTTCATGGTCCCAAACTGTCCTGCTCTCAGAACAATTTGCGCCACCGCAATGGTTGCTACGGCAGGCCAAATGCCCAACACAATGACCCCTGCTATGACCGCAATAATACTACCGCTATAAGTACCGCTGACGCCAAAGCGCTTGACCAGCCAACTGGTAACGAAAAATTGAAAGCAGAGCGCAGCAATATTAATAGCCAGATTTATACGGGCGAAGAATTGGGTACGCACCAGAGAGTCACTGAGAAACTCAGCAACCAGGTTTTGTTGAATAAAGTAAAGCAGCGATGCAATAACGGTATAAAGCAGCGAAATAATCGCAATCTTGGCAAGATACGGCGAGTTCGCAAGCGCGGTAACACCCACCAAAATACCACCTTGATTTGCCTGTTCCTGCGCCAGATCAGGAGCAGCGTTGCCGGTTGCAGCTGCGCGCTCTGCACGGTGTTCGTCGCCGTAGCGAAGCAGTCTGGTCGCGCACAAAGCCACGACTACGAGTAGCAGAGCGGCTAACAAGAGCAAATTGCGAATTCCAATATCAGTCACGTACTGCGCGGTTATCCAACTTCCAGATATACCGCCAAGACTGCCAGCCGCCGCAACAGGTGCAAACAAAGAACGTGCTTTACGACGCGGATAAACGTCTGCCATCAGGCTCCAAAAAACCGACACAGCAAACATATTGAATACGCTTAACCAAATGAAAAAAGCGCGCGCAACCCAGGTCGACATCAGGTCTTCGGCGAATAACACGTAGAACGCCATGAGGTTTAAAGAAAAGAACAGATACACCGTCCGTACCAGAGTGCGACGGCGCAGTTTGTTCTTCAGCCAGCCGAACAAAGGCACAATTAACAGCATGACGACGAACGTACCGGTGTATAGCCACTGGAGGTTGTCTACGCCCTGGAGTATGCCCACTTCTTCGCGAACGGGTCGCAGCAGATAGTAAGCGAACAACAAACAATAAAAGAACAAGAACGCCACCTGAAACTGGCTGCTCTTAAGAGCGTCACGAAGTTCGTGCCAGGGATGCGCGTTTACGTTCGAAGGCAATGCCTCCCGCTCAGACATCGACTGTCTGTCCGTCGTCGATAACCGAGGGTTGGCGCGGCCACGAACGCAGCGTTGCCTGGACTACAGTGGCAAACGGAATAGCAAAAAACAAACCCCAGAAACCCCAGATGCCGCCGAAAAACAAAATGGCAACAATGATGGCGACCGGATGAAGGTCGACCACCTCACTAAACAAGAACGGTACCAACACGTTCCCGTCTAATGCTTGCAAGAAACCGTAGGCAAAAAAGACTTTGGCAAGCTCAGCGCCCCAGCCAAACTGAAAGAATGCCACACCACAAACGGGCAGCGTGGCGGCGGCGGCCCCAATGTAAGGAATGAGTACAGACAAACCCGTTAAAACAGCCAGCAGCTCGGCGTACTCAAGGCCCAGAAATCTGAACATGATGTAGGCTGCCGCACCGACAATTAGAATTTCCCACACCTTGCCCCGAATGTAATTGCCAATTTGGTCGTTTACTTCGACCCATACCTTGGCCGCCAGTTCGTGATTCTCGGGAAGCAGCTTGCTAAACCAGTCGACAATTTTCTCACGATCACGAATCATGAAGAACACCAGAAGCGGCACCAAAATGAAGTACAGCATCACTTCAAAAAACGTCACGAGAGAAACCAGTGAGAATCCGACGATCCCCTGCCCCCCTTCGATTAGCGCAGCGCCAAGGTTGGTCATGGCTCCGGAAATCTGCTCCTGAGTTACGTACTCGGGGTACTTGCTCTGAAGCTGAATAATGAGGTCCTGCACCGAGTTAATAATGACGGGAGTTTGCTTGATCAACTGGGACGCCTGACGAGCCAAACTTGGAAACAGGCCAAACAAAATCACGAATACGAACAGCATGAAGAGCACGAAGGCAAAGACGGTTGCAAGAAGGTGATTGCAGCCCAGTTTTTCAAGCTTGGTTACAAAGCCCTGCATCAGGTAGGCGATAACGACGGCGGCGAATACCGGTCCGAGATAAGACCCAAAGAAAAACACCAGGGCCATAAGCCCAAGTAGAGCAAACACCAGAAATACGATTTGAGGGTTGTCAAACTGGCGACGAAACCACAGCGTGAGCTGATTCATAGCGGACCGATGTTGCGATGATTATGACGAAATCATACGTCAATCAACGCAGGATACAAACTGTCTAGGCGGTCATATCTTGAACAAATGTCAGATCAAGTTTGTTCATGTGCCGATCTTGCAAGCGCAGATGCCATTCGGTCAGTTCGTCGGCCGTTAAAGGTGCGCTGACCAGATAGCCCTGGATGAGGTTACATCCATAGGAATTCAGGAGGTTCCAGCAGTAGTTACTTTCCACACCTTCCGCGACAACGTGCAAACCCATATTGTGGCCAAGATCAATAATCGACTTGACGATGATGGCGTCACCGCTGTCGGCACGCAGGTTTTGTACGAACGACTTGTCAATTTTGATTTCACTGATCGGGAGCTGCTTGAGAAGCGCAAGTGAGGTTTGTCCGGTACCGAAATCATCAAGCGAGCAGCGCACGCCTGCGGCGCGCAGTTCGTTCAGCACCTTGACCGAGTTCTCGGGGTCTTTGATTACCGCGCTTTCCGTGACTTCAATGGTAATTTTGGCGGCGTCGACGGCGTAATGATGCAGCAGTCTTTTCAGGTTCTGGGCCAGCTTGTCATCCGACAAATCGTTGGCCGATATATTGACCGCAATGGCCAGATCGTAGCCCGCATCTACCCAGGCCCGGGCTTGTTGTACAGCCTCTTTAAATACCCAATTGGTCAGCTTGCTAATCATGCCGGATTTTTCCAGCAGCGCGATAAATTCGTCAGGCGGAATAAAGCCAAGCTGTGGATGACGCCAGCGCACAAGAGCTTCGACCTGTTTTACCTGTTGAGTCTCCATGTGAATCTTTGGCTGGTATTGCAGGTACAGCTCGTTGTTCTTAATCGCACTCGGCAAATCGTGGATAATGGCCAGCTCTCGCAGGTGCTTCTCGTCCTGGCCAGGCTCGTATACGACCAGAGATTTATTGTGCTCTTTAGCGGTATAGAGACCAATATTCGCCATGCGACGCAGCGCTTCAGCGCTGTCGCAGTGCTGGGGAAAAAAGGCTACGCCGGCATGAACGTTCAACTTGATATCACTGTCATTCACTTTAATGGCCGACGTAAGACTGGAGACCATGAACTTGGCCAAAGACTGTGCCAGCTTAACGTCGTTGTCTTCGAGGATAATAAAGAACTCGTCACCACCAACTCGGGCAACGGTGTCGGTTACACGGGCGTTACTGGCCAGTCGGCGAGCCACTTCTTTCAATACCTCGTCGCCCGCCTCGTGACCCATCGAACCATTGATTTCGCTAAAACGCGATAAATCGATTGCCAGCGCAGTAATCACGGTGCCGTTGCGTTCGGCTCGCGACATAGCCATCTTGAGTTTCTCGGCAATCACAGACCGATTGGTAAGACCGGTAAGCGCGTCGTACTCTGCGTGATGCATGATGCGGTTTTCACGGTCACAAATCGCTTCGCGCATGCTTTCGAGGTCGTGGGCGATGTTGTTGAACGGAGCTCGTACTTCGCAGGTTACAGTTTCCTGAACCCTGCCCTCTTTAATTTTGCGAATCGCGCGGCGAATGGCTGCGACAGGTTGATCAACACGCTTTGAAAACAAGCGCGTGAACAACAGTGAACTCAATAACGTAGCAAAACTCAGTATTAAAAGTGTTTTGATGGCGTAAGGTAAGAAAGCAGGATGCTTTAAACTGTAAACAGGTTGCTGCACGGCAAGCTGAACGTTTAGATCTACACCGTTCGATTTATCCAGAGGCAGCACAACAGAATCGTCAGCCGGGTTTGCATTGCCACTTAACACTGTCACGTTCACGGATCCGTCGAAAGCCGCGTTCAAACGACCGCTGAGCGCTGCCCTTACATCAAACCCGGTTATAAGCGTATAGCCTGCTTTCCTGACTTGAAACGGAATGGCCTGAACACCGGCCACCGAATTATTAACCGTCAAGAGACGCCTGCTCTCAGACGTCGACACGCCTTCAAGAGACCGGGAGATGTCGGTTGAGTCAAAGTGTGAGTTGGGTGATACAACGACGGCAACGTGGCCGCTTGAGTCGGCAACGGCCACAAATTCGTGTGGAGCCAGAGGCGCCAATGCGTAAACCCGACTCTGCAGTTCCTCAATTGAACCGCGATAGGCTTGCTGTCGAATTCGATCATCAGCCGACAGACGCTCAGCCAACTGCGCGTTTTGGGTTCGTCGGGTAACATAACTTTCGCCGGCCAGGCGAGCTGCCATTTCGACATTCTGACCGTGGCGCTCGAGTAACTGGTCGTGTTGTTGCCAGACATTCAAAGCAAGCATGGCCAGTATCGCCACGCAGAGCGTAGCCAACGCAATCGTTATCGTTATCGTTTTTATGCGCAGATCTTTCAAGCAACAAACCTCATAAGCCGCCAATCGGCTATTTTTTATAGGATAAAAGGTTAACTCTCGGCTTGAAGAGTCGCTGTGATCCGGTGCACAAATATCCGTAAAAACCCGTCCTGTAATGTAAAAAACGGTTTCTGAGGCGTATTCGAGTAAACCATCGACTTGATCTATGCCTTTTCCAGCGTCAAATCCAATAATTCACCATGGGTTAGATCCAACAAGGTTAGAGACCGAATAAGCTCTTGATAATATTCAATATTAGCCCCACTCGGCCCAACAGACTTATGAATGTGAGCACGTAGCTGGTCGCGCGAAGCGGGACCCACATAATGCGGATTGCCCGGAAGCGCCACATAGGTCAGTGCCCGCACCGAGGTCAGACCAGGCCGGCTGACCGTAACCCAACAACGCTGATAACCGCCGCTTTCGCGATGATCCAGGTAATCCAGAGTCGGCTGATGGTTTGTACCACTTAGCCGGTAGACCATGCCGGTGACCTGTCGTTTACGTTTAGGCACCAAGGTGACCACTCGACCCGGTTTTTCAGGTGTTCCACGGTGATCAGGGGAACCCTGCCAAAATCGCCTTGCCCAGCCGGTGATACGACCCTGACACGAGTCGACATACGGGATGACGGGCTTCCACAACAGTGATCCGTAAGCGAAAACCCATAATTCACTAGTCATAACAGTGGCTTGCGCTGGCAAACTTTGCGCGCAACGGTGCTCAGCCTTTTACCATAATCAGGCCCGCTATCGACACCACCCAGGTTGACCACATAATTCCCTGCGCCAGCCACCGCTTTTGGTGTTTTTTCAGCATCGCCATGAAACCGAGTGCGCTGGCCGTGGTCAGAACTAGGAACAACGCTGAATAGCCTAAAAGCGGGCCAATTTCATCCGCCACGCGGGGAGTATCTACGCCCAACATGGCCATTAGCAGCGCCACAACGGCCAAACCAAAGAAAATTGAAAATGCGGTTCCAAGGAGGATTCCGCTTACGAAAACAAGAGGGGTCACCTGGATTTGATCTCCTATTTAGGATTCGAAGGAAAAAGTGAGCAATACACCCTTGATAATATTGAGTCTGCCCACTAGCCTAGAGTTATTCATTTCGGTCCGTGGACCGCATCACTACGAGAAAGACAGCCTATGAAACTCGGTACGTTACGGTACAACACACGCGGTTCCAGCCGCATTCGCAACTTTGCACTTTTGATCGCCTGCTCTTGCCTGCCAATTATCGTCTCGGCAGCAATCAATGAGCAAGAAGTTTTGGAAGCCAAACCGCAGCATGCGAAAGTCTCTCGCATCGTAACCACCTTGTTCGAACATTCACACTACCGGCGCGCTAAAGTCAGCAACGACTTGTCGTCCAAAATTCTCGACCGCTATCTCAAAGCACTTGACGGCAACAGACTGTATTTCCTTCAGAGCGACGTCGAGAACTTCGAAAAATACCGCTTTGCTCTGGACGACAGTGTGCGCTCCGGACGAGTCGACCCCGTCTTTAACATATTCGAAGTCTATCGCGAGCGCGTTATCGAGCGCATGACATACGCACTTAAAGCACTCGACAGCGATTTTGACTTCACGTTAAACGACACCTACGTTTTCGATCGCGAAGAAACCCCCTGGTTGTCAAACTCAGAAGAAGCCGACAACATTTGGCATCGCAAAACCAAAAACGACGTGCTGGGCTTGCTTCTAAACGAAAAGAGTATCGACGAAGCACGTGAGGTTCTTGTCAAACGCTACGAGCGCGTCCTAGATCGAACCCGCGATCTGAACAGCAACGAAGTGTTCGAAACGTTCATGAACTCGTACGCCGATACACTTGACCCACACTCCCATTACTTCTTACCGCGTAACGCCAAAGAATATGATATTCAAATGTCGCTGGAATATTTCGGCATCGGTGCATCACTTCAAATGAAAGACGAGTTCGTCACCGTAATGGAAATTTTGTCAGGCGGACCGGCATCCATCGCGGGTTCAATCGGCCCTGAAGATCGCATCACCGGCGTGGGCCAAAACGATTCAGGCGAAATCATTGACGTAGTTGGATGGCGCCTTGACGACGTAGTAGACAAGATTCGCGGCCCCAACGGAACAGTCGTGAGGCTGCAAATTTTACCGGCTGGCAAACCACCGGGCAGCGAAGAAACCGTCATTCCGTTCACCCGCGGAAAAGTAACGCTTGAAGCCAAAGCAGCCAAGAAAGACATCATTGAAGTGCCGCGCGGTGACAGCGTGGTCAAGCTGGGCGTCATTACCGTGCCCAGTTTCTACCAGAATTTCCAAGCGCGAATGAACGGTGACAAGGACTACACCAGTGTCACACGCGACGTGAGACGCCTTTTGGAAGAACTCAAAACGGAAGACGTTCAGGGCGTCATTATGGACCTGCGTGGTAACGGCGGTGGCCAGCTTAATGAAGCCGTCGACCTGACTGGTTTGTTCATTGACCACGGCCCCATCGTTCAACTTCGTGAGCACAGCGGTCGCATCAAAGTCTACAAAGACAATAACCGCGGCGTCGTATGGGACGGCCCCGTGTCTGTTCTGGTCAACCGCTTCAGCGCATCGGCATCCGAAATCTTTGCCGCCGCCATTCAGGACTACGGTCGAGGCGTGATTATCGGGCAACAAACGTATGGCAAAGGCACCGTTCAAAACGTCTACCCGCTTGACCGTCAGCCGCGCAAGAAAGAGCAGCAGTACGGTCGACTTAATTTGACCATGGGCAAGTATTACCGGGTCAATGGTGGTAGCACACAGCACCGCGGCGTTATTCCCGACATTGAATTACCTTCTTTGATTCCTTTGGAAGACGTCGGTGAAAGCACTCGAGACAGCGCCCTGCCCTACGACGACATTGCGACGACGAAGTTTAAAAATGTCAGTGCCGCTTATGCAGCCGATGTCGATTCACTGAAACGCGCCGTTTTAAAACGCAGCCAAACCGATCCGGATCTTCAGTACCTGGAACGCGAAATTGCCCGTTCGACTGAATTGCGCAAACGCGAATTTGTCAGCTTGAACATGATGGAGCGAAAGCAACAGCGCGAGAACATTGATCAACAGCGACTCGACAACGAAAACATCCGTCGGGCCGCACACGGTCTCGCGGAATTTGAAACAACCGAAGAACTGGAAGAGCGCGAAGACCTCGACGCAATTCTGGATGAGTCTGGTGAAATCATGGCCGACATACTGTCAGGTAGCCAGCTTACAGCCGACGCACGGGCTTCTGGCACAAATTAGGGTGTAGATGGTTTTATGCCCCTTCAGTTCAGGCCGCCCACAGGGCGGCCTTTTTTTATGAGCTCCTCGCAGTCTTACTTAACCTTCTTTGTGTAATCGTTGAGGGTATTGGCGACCCAGTGCAAACCAACGTCAGCCAGCCTGCGCATTAACCTTATTCTCCATCTTAGTCACATAAGGTCATATATTTCAGTATCTTATGAGAACACGAAATATGACAAGTAACGATTTATTGCATTCCGGTAGTTTGGTGTTATACTCTACTACAACACTAATCTACTACTACAAGCCATTTCCGACTTACATGAGCTCTTAACCATGTCCAGAACCCGCTCTGCATTGACGTCTTCTTGCGCACTGCAACAGGAACCGTTTACAACGAATTCGGGTCACAGATACGACCGGATAGACGCTACAGGAAGTACAGGGATACTCCGAGGGTTGACAGAATTTTCATCGACCCGGACCACACTAACTAAATTCACTACGAGCACCTCAAAATGAACCGTAAAACATACTGGTTGGTACTGAGCACATTCGCCCTTTTGGCCTGTCAGCCTCCAGGGGACACAAGCTCTTCAGCCGATAAGGACGAAGCGGAAAAGGCACCTGAACCTGTACCCGTCGAAATTGCGTCGGTTGGCCGCGGTACGGTTAATGCGGTTTACGTGGGCACCGCTACGCTCGAGGCCGACGGCGAAGCGCAGGTCAAAGCTAAAGTGGGTGGAGAAATTGTTCAGATTCTGGTTGAGGAAGGCGACATTGTTAAAGCCGGACAGCCACTTGCCAAAATCGAAGACTCCAGGCTTCGGCTCGAACTCGCTCGCGCCAAAGCCAACGTAGACAAAGTGGCCCAAGACTATCAGCGCAACATTGAACTACATGACAAAGGCCTGCTTCCGGCCGGTACTTTTGAGGGACTGCGTTTCGATCTTGACGCTCTCAAAGCCACTTACAAACTTAATCAGCTGGAGCTCAGCTACACCACTATTCGCGCGCCAATCAGCGGAGTCGTATCCCAGCGCGTCATCAAGGTCGGCAACAACGTCAATATTGGCGAGGCCGTCTTTACCATCACCGACCTCGACCCACTACTTGCTTACCTTCATGTTCCAGAGAAAGATTTTCAAAAACTGCGCGCCAGTCAGCAGGTCAACCTGGCGGTCGACGCCATGCCCGGCAAACCGTTTATTGGCTCTATCGCGCGCGTGAGTCCGGTTGTTGATGCCGCAACAGGAACATTTAAAGTCACCATCGAAGTAAACGATGAGTCTGCTTCATTGAAACCAGGCATGTTTGGCCGCGTGGCAATTATTTACGACACGTTCGAAAACGCCGTGCTGCTGCCACGCGGAGCCGTCGTTGAAAGTGATGGCCAGCCATCTGTGTTTGTCGCTGAAAACGGCAAAGCCAGACAACAAGCAATTATTACGGGCCACATAAGCGGAAAAAACATTCAGGTGATTGAAGGGCTGACGGGTAGCGAAAAAGTCGTTGTGATTGGACAGAACGGCCTGAAAGACGACGGCCCAATCAAGGTCGTCGGAGCATCTAAAAACAACAGTCCCGACGCTCCCGATGCCGAAACTGAAACGGCGGTCGCACAGTCGTCCACTTAAATCCTGAATTAAATACGCCAAGACCCGTCGGCGCACGTCGCCAGAACGTAGAAACGTACAGCAAGCGCCGGTTTCGAAGGACAACGAACTGCAGGCCATTCGGAACCGGCTACTAAACCACACTCCTGCTTGAGAATTCGATCATGCGTATCGTAGACATCGCCACCGAACGCCGTATTACGGTACTGATGATTACCCTTGCCGTCATACTGTTTGGCGTTGTGTCGCTTCTTAGACTGCGAGTCAACCTGCTGCCCGACCTCTCTTACCCCACGGTTACCATTCGCACCGAAATAACTGGTGCGGCGCCGCTCGAAGTTGAAAACCTGATTACCAAGCCTATTGAAGAAGCCATTGGCATCATCAAAAATGTACGTAAGGTCAGAAGCATATCGCGCTCTGGACAATCCGATGTGATTCTTGAATTCGTGTGGGGCACCGATATGGACTATGCCGGTGTTGATGTACGTGAGAAATTAGATGTTCTCGATTTGCCCGATGATGCGAAACGACCTGTTTTACTTCGCTTTGATCCATCTAACGAACCGATTATGCGCATGGCCATATCCAAGTCTAAGGACTCTGCCGGCCAAATCACCAAAAGCGAATTAAGATTCTTCCGCCAGGTAGCCGACGAAGAACTTAAGAATTCCCTGGAGTCCGTTGAAGGAACTGCTGCCGTCAAAGTTAGCGGCGGTTTGGAGGAAGAAATTCAGGTACTGGTTGACCAGCAAAAAATTGCTCAGCTAGGTGTTTCGATCGACCAGATTATTAGCCAGCTGCGTGCCGAAAACGTTAATTTGTCGGGTGGTCGTCTCGAAGACGGGTCACAGCGCTATATGGTTCGGACTATAAATGAGTTTCAATCGGTTACCGAGATTGGCGAGTCCATTATTCCTGCTCCGGGCGTTCAAACGGTCTATTTAAGAGACGTTGCCCAGATCACCAACAGCAACAAAGAACGCGAAGCGATTACCCGCATAAACGGTCGCGAAAGTGTGGAGCTTGCCGTTTACAAAGAAGGTGATGCCAATACAGTCAACGTCGCAAATTCAATCAAGGGCAACCTTGACTCGATTCGCAAATCACTGCCAGACAACATGCAGCTGGACATCATGTTTGATGAATCCACTTTTATATCCGGTGCGGTCAAACAAGTGCAGACGGCTGCGGCTATCGGCGGCGTGTTAGCAGTCCTGATACTGTACTTTTTTCTGCGCAACATCCGCGCAACGGTCCTAGTCGCAGTGGCGATACCTGTTTCAATCGTTGGCACCTTCATGCTGATGTACCTTTACGAGGTGACGCTGAATATCATGTCACTTGGCGGCATTGCACTGGCTGTTGGACTACTGGTAGACAACTCCATTGTGGTGCTTGAAAACATATCAAGACACCGCGAAAAAGGTGCCAGCATTTTCGAGGCCGCGCGCAGAGGCACAAGTGAAGTTGGAGGTGCTGTCATTGCTGCCACGCTGACAACCATCGCCGTCTTCTTTCCAATGGTGTTTGTCAGCGGCATTGCCGGCCAATTGTTTCGGGACCAGGCACTGACCGTAACCTTCGCGCTTGTGTTTTCATTACTCGTCGCCCTGACTCTTATCCCGATGCTGAGCGGTTGGCAAGGCAAACAAAACTATCACGACCACGAGGACGAGCGACCACCAAACCTGTTCACTCGTTTGTTTGCCAAGCTTGCTCGTGCGATTGGCCTGGTGTTTGTGGCATTCGCCAAACTTCTCGGTTACATCACATTACCGTTTGTCTGGGTCGTGCAGGGATTAAACTCGATACTCGCTCGCATCTACGCCCCGCTGCTAAATTGGAGTCTCAATAACCGTTTCATAATTGTCGTAATTGCGCTGGCGGCGCTTGTCGGTGCCGGCTCTCTCTTACCGAGACTCGGAACGGAGCTGATTCCGCAACTGTCACAGAACGAATTTCAGGTGAACATGCGCCTGGCTTCAGGGTCGACGCTTGCTCAGTCAGACACCGCGGTTAGCAAAGTATTTGAAGCCACCAAGCAAATCGAGGCACTCGATACCAGCTTCTCGGTGGCCGGTTCAGGTAACCGGCTTGACGCCAGTCCGGTTGATTCGGGTGAAAACACCGCCACATTGAGCCTGCGTCTGAAACCAGGCACAGAAGAGCAAACCGAGGCGGCCGCCATTGAAACCATGCGTAAAGCGGTAGCAAACATGGCAGGCCTGCAATACGAGTTTTCTCGACCTTCCCTGTTTACGCTGAGCACACCACTTGAAGTTGAAGTCCGTGGTTACAACCTTGAGGACTTAAGAGCAGCAAGCGAGCAAATTGTTGCTGCGCTAAACGCCAACGAGCGCTTTAACGACGTCAAGACAACCATCGAAAACGGTAACCCTGAAGTTCAAATTCAGTTTGATCAGGCACGAATCCACCAACTAGGCCTTGGTGTACGGGACGTGGCCGACACAGTGGTCGCCAACGTTAGAGGCAACGTAGCCACCCGCTACAGCATCCGTGATCGTAAAATTGACGTGCTTGTACGCAGTGTTAATACGCAAAATGCGACCGTTGACGAACTGCGTAATCTCATAGTGAACCCATTGAGTGAACGCCCTGTTTCACTCCAGTCTGTTGCCGACGTCTCAATTGAAATGGGCCCAACTGAAATTCGTCGCAGCGATCAGGAACGTGTCGCCGTTATTTCCGCAAGCCTTTCCAGAGGCGACCTCGGCGCGGCCGTGGCTGAACTTGAGACCACTTTGGCCAATCTCGATCTTCCCGCCAGTACCATCACCGAAATTGGTGGTCAGAACACCGAGATGAAAGATTCCTTCTCATCCATGATGTTCACACTCATCATGGCCGTCTTTCTCGTCTATCTTGTAATGGCGGCACAATTTGAATCCATTATTCACCCTTTAGTTATTCTGTTCACTATCCCACTGGCTTTTGTGGGCGCTATTCTGGCCCTCTATTTAACCGGCACGACCATTAACGTCGTGGTGTTTATTGGGGCAATCATGCTTGCGGGCATTGTTGTCAACAATGCTATTGTACTGGTCGACCTTATCAATCAGCTTCGAAGCGAAGGCATGGAAAAAACTCAGGCGATACGAGAGGCAGGCCGCACACGGCTCCGTCCCATTCTGATTACGACCATGACAACAGCGCTTGGTCTTTTGCCTATGGCTATCGGATTTGGCGAAGGCTCGGAAATTCGAGCACCAATGGCGATCACCGTAATCGGCGGACTTCTGACTTCAACAGCCCTGACGCTTCTTGTTATTCCAGTTGTATATTCGCTGTTAGACCGTAAGAAATTCGCAGTCAGAAACTCCCCCCCTCCTGCTGGCGACACAACAGCGAAGGTGGCGTTCAAATGAAACACATAGAGACAGCTGTGCGCAGGCCGGTCGGCACCGTTATGATTTTCATTGCTCTGTGCGTTATCGGTGTCATTTCCTCTCGATTATTACCGTTGGAAAAATGGCCTGACATCCAATTTCCTGGGGTCTTTGTTCAAGTCGCCTACCCGGGTTCCACACCCGCAGAAGTTGAGCAAACCATCACCCGACCGCTTGAAGAATCACTCGCTACCCTAAGCGGCGTTGAAGAGATGCAGTCCTGGAGTAATAGCAACGAGGCCCGAATTTTCGTTCAGTTTAAGCTCGGTGTAGACGCACAAGCCAAGGGTATTGAAGCGCGGGCCCGAGTTGATGCGGCCAGAGACCAACTGCCCGATGATGTGCGTAATGTATTCGTGTTTACGGGTTCATTGTCGGACCAGTCCGTTCTGGCGCTGAGAATTTCCAGTGATCGTGATTTATCGCAGTCGTACGATATGCTCGATCAGTTGTTGAAACGGCGCATTGAGCGCGTCGAGGGGGTTTCGCGAGTTGAACTGCAGGGTGTGGACCCATCCGAGATTCGCATTCTAATGGACCCTGGTCGTTTGTCAGCTCATGGCGTAAACGCGGGTGAAGTACGAGACGCCCTGCGTCGGGCCAACTTTTCAATGAGCGCCGGAACGATCACCGACAACGGCACACGACTCAGCGTCAGGCCTCAAGGTGAGTTTACGGAAATAGATCAATTTCGCCGGTTCAAAATCGGCGCTGGTGATTTGACGCTTAACGATGTCGCCGACGTTGAGCTGCGCATACCGGAACGAAACTACGGCCGACATCTTGATCAGACCTACGCCATTGGCATGGAAATCTTCAAAAGCACTGGCGCAAACATAGTCGAAGTGACTGACCGTGTTCTAGCCGAAGTTGACAAGGTACGTGACTCTCCGAAACTGAGGGGCGTCAAGATTTTTGAATTACAAAATCAGGGTAACGACATTCGGGATACCCTTTCAGATCTGATCATGTCAGGACTAATTGGCGCCCTTCTTGCGATTGTTGTGCTGTACATGTTCCTGCGTCAACTTGCGACCACACTCATCGTTACGCTCTCCGTCCCGCTGTCACTACTGATTACACTAGCCGCCCTTTACTTCTTCGGTCTGTCACTTAACGTCTTATCCATGATGGGCATGATGCTCGCCATCGGCATGCTGGTTGACAACGCAGTCGTGGTGACAGAAAACGTATTCAGACGCCGACAAATGGATGACTCACGTCCTTTGGAAACATCAATTAAGGCGGTTAATGAAGTCGGCATGGCGGTAATCGCCGGGACCTTTACGTCAATTAGCGTGTTCTTACCGATCATTTTTGGCGATCAGAATCAGATAACCATTTTTCTTACGCACGTCGCCATGGCGATCACGGTAGCCATGTTGGCCTCTCTGGCTATTTCGCAAACACTCGTCCCAATGTTAGCGTCGCGAGTCAAGATTCCACCACCAAAATCGGCATCGTCGTTCATGAATCGTTTATCGGACGCGTACGGTCGAATTCTGAATGGAGCATTAAAGCGACGTCTTATGATGTTTGTTCTAACAGCACTTCTCATAAGCTCGGGATATGCTGCATTAAAAATGGTTCATTTCGACGCCTTCCCTCAGGAGGCAGGTCGCCGCCTTTACATGCCTTACTACCTCAATGCTAAATATCCACTCGAAACAGTTAAAGATGGTGTTGTTAAGGTAGAGGACTATCTCTACAAGAATAAAGAGCGCCTTAACATTGACGCTGTTTACTCTTACTACAACGAAGAAGAAGCCCAGTCGACTTTACTTTTGAAAGACGGCGACGAGGCGACCAAAAGCACAAAAGAAATCATCGAGCTAATTAACGCTGAACTGCCCGAAATTATCATTGGCAAACCCAGCTTTAAATACGATGATGAGGGTGGCAGCACTGGATTCACTCTACAACTGTCGGGCGATTCGAGCGAGCAGCTCAACATTAACGCCCGCGAAGTCATTCCGTTGCTGGCTCAGGTAGAAGGCCTCGAAGATGTTCGGCTTGAGAACTTCGAAAAAGAACAGGAGCTACAGGTAGTCATCGACAGGGAAAAAGCGGCGCGCTTTGGGCTGTCTCCCATGGCCGTTGCTACCTCGATATCCGTTGCCATGCGTGGAGAAAACCTGCGCGAATTTCGGGCAAAAGATGGCGAAGTCGACGTGCGACTCGCGTTCCAGGATGACCAGCAGCAGTCTATCGCCGACCTGGCAAAGCTTCCTCTTTACACGCAAACGGGCGAACAAATTGAACTTAGCTCGATAGCGCGGTTTCAAGCCAACTACGGACCCCAATTGATACGCCGGGTCAATCGCGGCACGGCTGTCATCGTTGAAGCTAATTATAGCGAAGGCAGTTCTATTGAGTCCGTCCGACCGGGGGTTGAACACGCCATGGCAAGCTACAAGCTACCCGTTGGCTACAAGTGGCGTTTCGGCCGAGGCTTCGACCGATCAACCGACGCTCAGCAGCAAATGAGGGTCAATACGCTTCTCGCCGTTGTTCTCATTTTTGCCGTGATGGCCGCCATGTTCGAGTCAGTGCTTTACCCTCTTTCAATTATGGTCTCTATTGCACTATCGATTGTGGGCGTTTACTGGTTTTTCGCTATTACTGGAACCACGTTTTCACTTATGGCCTCAATCGGCATTTTGATTCTCATAGGGGTGGTCGTAAACAACGGCATTGTTTTACTCGACCACGTTAACCATCTGCGCAAACAGGGTATGGCACGAAACGAAGCACTGGTACAAGGCGGTAAAGATCGGCTTCGACCCATTTTGATGACCGTTGCGACTACAATACTCGGCCTTATGCCACTGGCTGTAGGCACCACTCAGGCTGGCGGCGACGGTCCTCCCTACTTTCCGATGGCACGCGCTATTATTGGTGGACTCACTTTTGCAACGATCGCATCATTGTTCATTGTGCCGTTCGTCTACATTTGCGTCGACGGCCTGGCAAAATGGACGCGCAAGATGATCCGCACAGCTCGATCGGTGCCGCTGCGAAAACCAGGCTAGCCATGAGGTTCTGGTTCATCACAAAAAAAGGCGCCTTCATACCGGAGGCGCCTTTTACGATGTGTTGCGTTTAGAACCTGAATTTCTCAGTCAATAAGCACCTGTGAGAGATGCCAGTAGTCCTCGGCCAAAACATTAATTTCGATAGGCATACCGGCTACGGTGTTGCCAAAGTCGGCTCCGGGCAACGCGACCGGAATACCGCCAACGGTATCGGCAATTGGACGAGTGTCTTCATCGGAACGGTATGACGCTTTACTGCGCAGCCATTTTGAACGAGCTTTGAGCTCACTGGCAAACCCGCGATCTTCCTGCATGCTGACAACGGCTTTGCGAATGTTCTCCATCAAGTATTCGCAATCACTCTTGCTGCCGTAATCGACTTTCTGCAATTTCTGCGTCACCGCTGTACGCGCAAGCGACGCCAGCGAGTGCTGCGAGAAATGTACACACAAGTGTTGGGCCAGCGCGATTATGGCCGTGTTTATAACGCGTCGACCGTCAACCGTGAGTCCCGGAAAATCGGGCCACGGCTCGCTTTCAATTTTAATACGTTCGTCGAAAAGACCTTCGATTAGTTCACGCACTTCCTCGTATTCTTCGCGGCTTTGCTCAAGCACTGGTTGAAGGCTCTTACGCTTCAGCACATTGAATACGCCAGTAAGTTCGGCGTAACGCGTTTCGACTATTTGCAACGAGTCTTTGGCATTGTCGGAACGTTCTTTCACGACGACAATTTTTTCGTTCAATGTTTGCAGGCGCTTTTGACGCTCCTGATTGAACTCCATAATCTGTTTCTTGCGTTCACGATCTTTTTGTTGAGTGATTAATTCCTCACTGAACACTTCCAGTTTGGCCATTGCCTGATCCCAAAGCTGTCGCAGCTGAAAGAAGACCATGGCGTTGTAGCCCGCAACGGGATCGGCCAAGCGGGATTCGAGAGCCCTCATTTCGTGGTCTCTTCGCTTGAGCTCTTTCTCAGCCGACTTCAGCTGGTTTTTAAGATCGTAGTTAACGTCGCGAGAACTGGAGAACTGCTTCTTCAGATCGGCACGGTTCCAAAATAAATCGAGCAGCTTGTCGTCCGAGGAACGCTTGAACATGCCACGCAGTTTCTTACCGCCAGAGGAAACATCGCCCATCATTCTGTTGGAATCGTCGATCATATAAGCAAGCTCAGCTCTCTTTTGGTCCGGAACGTTTCTGTTCCGGAGTCAACTTCAATGGTAAGGCTGACTCTGTAACCGGACGAAAACGATGATTCGCATCGGCACAGTATTCCAGCCACTTGTTTAGCATCATGTTCCGGGCCCAGCGCTTGCTAAGTTCAGAACCGTGATCTGTCATAAAACCTTGTAACACGGTGTGTCGCCGGTTGTGTCGGCAGGCCATGGCCTCCGCCAGACGTGCATCGTGATACACCCGGATATCGAGATCAGGATCCGCCAAGGGTTCAGGACCTTCTCCGTCAAACCAGTAGGTTAAGTGAATTGAGGTGGTGTATCGTGCTACGTCTTTAACCGAAAGATGCAGCGAAAAATCATCTGGACTGTCTGAACGATAGTCGCCGCGTGAGCACTCCAACTCGTCTATCAGCCAGTTTAACCGCAGATAGTTACTTTCATAGAGCGCCATCAAGGCGGTGAAACTACCAGGACGCAAATTCCAGGCAGAGCCCAGATTGCTGTCACTTTTCGGTGATTTTTTTTCGTCTAACCTCATGTTTTCACTATAACACAGGGTCTATCGACCCCTGATTAAGACCTATCCTGAGGCAGTGTCACAAAACTTGCCGCGACCCGGTTCACAGAATCACAGCGCCAAATACATTCTCATACATTACAGTTAGTTACGTGAAAGAAATTGGGCATATTGTGTTATTCATAGCGCTTCAGGTGCATATGGGACATAACCTTTGCGGCGATTTCTTCGATTGATGTGTGGGTCGTATTCAGATTTGGCACACCATACTTTCGATAAAGTGCGTCCGCGGCTCGCAGCTCAAAGCCCACCTGACGAGAGGAGGAGTAGCGACTGTCGGGCCGGCGTTCCTCTCTTATTTGCTGTAAACGGGCCGGCTCAATCGTCAAACCGTATAATTTATCCTTGTTTTCCTCGAGCACACGAGGCAGTCGACCTGCCTCAAAATCGTCTTCGTTCAGAGGGTAGTTGGCGGCAAAAACGCCGTGCTGCAAAGCCAGATACAGACAGGTCGGCGTCTTTCCACACCTTGACACACCAACCAAAATAACCTGGGCCTGACTGAAACCGTTCACATTGGCCCCGTCGTCGTTGGTGACCGCAAAATTGACGGCTTCCATACGGCGAGAATAGTTTGCCGAATCGGCGACCCCGTGCGCCTTGCCGGTCGTGTGGGTCGACTTGCTACCAAGCTCTTTTTCCAAAGGACCGATGAATGCGTCGAAAAAATCGAGGAACAAACCGTTGCTTTGACTGACGATGTCGCGGAGGTCATCCTGTACAAATGTACTAAAAACGATTGGCCGGCTGCCCTCTACGTCGGAGGTCAGATTAACGCGGCGATACGCCTCCTCCGCCTTGTCAACGGTATCAATAAATGGCAGAGTTACGGCGCGAAATTTAACATCTTCAAACTGTGTGAGCAGGCTATGTCCCAGAGTTTCTGCAGTGATGCCGGTTTGGTCTGAAATATAAAAAACCGTTCTGGTTAGCATCGATTTCCGCCTTCATAAGTTTGAGATACATCGATTTTCCACGTCTTTGAAAATAATACAAGGTCCACGTTGTGATTGAATATGTCGTAGGTTTCGAACATCTTGGTATGCACGACGTTGAGCGAGTTGGCGGTAAGAATGCTTCGCTTGGCGAAATGATTCAGAATCTCTCAAAAGCGGGTGTAGACGTCCCCGGAGGCTACGCCACCACGGCTGACGCCTATCGCGAATTCCTAAGCCACGAGGGACTGGCTGACCGAATTAACGCCGCCCTTGATGAACTGGATGTAGACAATCTCGATCAGCTTGCCGCCACCGGCGCACAGATTCGCAGCTGGGTCATGGACACACCGTTCCCACCCGCGCTCGACAGCGCCATTCGCGAGAGCTTTGAAAAATTGTCAAACGGAAAAGACATCGCCGTGGCCGTACGCTCGTCCGCTACCGCAGAGGACCTGCCAGAGGCGTCATTTGCTGGCCAGCAAGAAAGTTATCTAAACGTGCGTGGCATAGATCAGGTAATTCACCGAGTAAAGGAAGTGTTCTCTTCCCTGTTTAACGACCGGGCAATTTCCTACCGCGTACACCAAAATTTCGAACACAGCCTGGTTGCTTTGTCCGCCGGAATCCAACGCATGGTACGTTCCGACGTCGGCGCCAGCGGCGTGATGTTTACCATCGACACTGAGTCTGGTTTTCGCGACGCTGTGTTTGTAACAGCCTCCTACGGTTTGGGTGAAACGGTTGTACAAGGCTCTGTAAATCCCGACGAGTTTTACAGCTACAAACCCGCTCTTGCTCAAAACAAGCGAAGTGTTATCCGTCGCAACCTGGGCAGCAAGGCCATCAAGATGGTGTACGGTGAAGATGGACGAGGTGTTCAAACCGTTCCTGTCGATAGCGCCGACCGCAATCAATTTTGTTTGAGTGACGACGAGATCGAACGGCTCGCACGACAGGCCGTCATTATTGAAGACCATTACGGACGCCCTATGGATATTGAATGGGGCAAAGACGGTGAAGACGGTCACTTGTATATATTGCAGGCACGACCTGAAACTGTACGCAGTCGTCAGCACTCTCAGGTTATCGAACGCTACACGCTTCAAGATCAAGGCAAACTGATTTCATCAGGCCGAAGCATCGGACACAAAATCGGTGCGGGTAAAGCACGCATTATTAAAGACCCCACTGAAATGAACCGCGTACAGCCAGGTGACGTGCTGGTAACAGACATGACGGACCCGGACTGGGAGCCCGTCATGAAACGCGCCGCGGCTATCGTAACGAATCGCGGAGGCCGCACATGTCATGCCGCCATCATCGCCCGTGAACTCGGCATTCCGGCCGTCGTTGGGTGCGGCGACGCAACCAGTATGGTAAAGGAAATGCAGGCTGTTACGGTGAGCTGCGCCGAAGGCGACACGGGCAACGTGTACGACGGAGAGCTGAAATTCGAGCACACGGAGCACAGCCTTTCTACGCTGCCTGACGTACCCGTTAAAATCATGATGAACGTCGGCAACCCTGACCGGGCAATGGATTTTGCAAGTCTGCCGCACGACGGCGTTGGGCTGGCTCGGCTCGAGTTTATTATCAACCGCATGATTGGCGTGCATCCTCGTGCCCTGCTCGAATTTGACTCGCTGAGTAACACATTGAAAGCGACCATTAGCGAACAAATGATGGGCTACAGCGACCCGATTGAATTCTTCATCGGTCGTCTCGCTGAAGGCGTGAGCACCATTGCCGCGGCGTTCTCTCCCAAGCCCGTCATTGTTCGCATGTCTGATTTCAAATCGAACGAGTACGCCAATTTAATTGGTGGTAGCGAATACGAGCCACATGAAGAAAACCCCATGCTCGGTTTTCGCGGCGCCTCTCGTTACATAGACAAAACGTTCCGCCCGTGTTTCGAGCTTGAGTGCGAGGCGATCAAACGCGTACGCAACGACATGGGACTCACTAACGTTCAAATTATGATTCCGTTTGTTCGCACGATCGAAGAGGCTCGCAAGGTTTCCGAAATTCTGGCAGCAAACGGACTCGGACGCGGCACCAACGGGCTCAAGCACATCATGATGTGCGAGTTACCTTCCAACGCCTTGCTCGCCGATGAATTTCTTGAATACTTCGATGGTTTTTCCATCGGTTCAAACGACCTGACCCAACTCACGCTGGGGCTTGATCGCGACTCGGGCCTGATTGCCGACTTGTTTGACGAGCGCGACGCAGCGGTTAAGAAAATGCTGGCAATGGCTATTTCGGCCTGTCGCCGACAAAACAAATACATTGGTATTTGCGGTCAGGGACCTTCAGACCACCCGGATCTCGCCAAATGGCTTCTGGATCAGGAAATCGAAAGCATGTCGCTGAACCCCGATACGGTCATCGAAACGCGGCTGTTTCTTGGCGGGATTAAGGTCGACTAACGGATCGCTGTGGAGCTCAGGCCAGGGCTCGACCATCGCGAATCTGGATTCGATTAGCGTCAATAAGGAGAATAAATTGATATTAACGTCGTTACAAACGGTACCCGGACAAACGATTGTCACACATTACGGTCTTGTCACCGGCAGTACCATTCGTGCCAAACACGTTGGACGCGATTTGGCGGCGGGCTTTAAGAATATTTTTGGCGGCGAGCTCCGAGGCTATACAGAGCTGCTGCAAGAATCACGTGACGAAGCCACAGCGCGAATGGTTGCACAAGCGGAACAACTCGGTGCGAATGCCGTCGTTAATATTCGTTACGCGACCTCGTCAGTTGCACCCGGAGCCGCCGAGCTCTTTGCCTATGGAACCGCTGTGGTAGTGCAGTAATGACACCTGATTTATTCACCGCCATTATTAATCTTTTTATTCCGCTACTGCTTCTGTTTGCGGGCTACTTTATCGGCACGTTCAAAGAAAAGCGGCACTTCAAATCCATCGTTGCGCGCGAAGAAACGATGCTTAACAAGCCGTCTGTTACCTTTGACGAAAGTGACGAAGCCCTGTTCCCTCAGGACCCGGACATCATCAAGGCTCAGTTAGTCAGTGGCAGCGTAGTGATCTCCGTTGACTATTTCAAACGCTTTCTCGCTGCCCTTCGAAATATTTTTGGCGGCCGCGTAACGTCTTATGAAACGCTGGTCGACAGAGCTCGACGAGAAGCCGTACTGCGTATGAAAGAAGCCTCTCAAGGTGCAAACCGGATCGCTAATATGCGTATCGAAACGTCAACCATTGCATCAGGGCCAGGTACGGCGGCGGTGGAAGTACACGCCTATGGAACGGCAATCTACACCCGCCAAATCGACCAAAACACCACTCCTCACTTTCGGTGATTGTGCCAGCGGAACATGAAGTTCATTCCCAAAAAGGTCGACGCCGACGTTAATCTTCCGGACTCACATCCGCTCCACGATATGGCCTGGATGACGGCCGGACTGGCCATCTTGCTGGTCGTCTTTTACCTGCTGTCGGGTGTTATTGTTGATCAACTCGCTAAATTTATTCCACCGGAGTTCGACAATTCGGTTGATATTAATTTGGACCAAGAACTAACAGAACTATTTGGACCCGCGATAAGCAACGACCCGTTTGTTGAAGACACCCGGAGAATATTTCAAAAACTGCGAGAACGACTCCCTGAAGACGACACCCGCTCCTACACTCTTACCATTCTGGACAGCGACGAAGTCAATGCCATGGCGCTTCCGGGAGGGCGAATCGTTGTTCTGCGAGGCCTTCTGGAACAAGCTGAGTCCGAAAACGAAGTTGCCATGGTCTTGGCACACGAGTTTGGCCACACCTACAATCGGCATCACTGGCGCAAGCTTGGACGCACGATTTTGTTCGGCGTTATGGCAGGCATTCTGGGCAATTCACAATCTACTTTAAACAATCAGCTCGCAAATTTGTCTCTAGCCACAATGACACAGACCAACAGTCGCAGTCATGAAAAAGAGTCTGACCGGTTTGCGCTCGAGCTGCTTTGCCGCACCTACGGGCACTCTGGTGGTGCAACCGATTTCTTTGAACGAAATATGTCCAAACAAGGCCTTGGCGCTAAATCCATTGCGTTCTTGTTAACCCACCCGCTATCGCAAAAACGCGTGGACGCAATACAGGCGCAAGCCGCGGACTCCGGCTGTCTGGTTGACGAGACCAAACCGTGGCCACATACCGCTGGTTCTACAACATAGCAGCCTGCTAGTCAGTTGGAGCTGGCGAATCCATGCTGCTCACCACGGCGAGACGGGTGCCTGAGTCATTAACCGATAACCGCGTTACGTCGCCCGGAAGATAAGCCGAGAGGTCGGCGACCTCTTGCCACTGCTTATCTCCAGTCGCCCACGCCAACAGCTTGCCGTTTGAAATGGTGATCGCTCTTCCGTCGGGCAGCCAGGTCATGTCTTCAACTTTTTCTGGCATGTCGACCAGCGCCGTTACTTTTTCGCCGTCCCAGTCCATGAGTCGTGACAGCTCACCTTCACGGTGCTGTACAAAGCTTAAGGTTTCTGTCACGGGGCGTGCGTGGAGTGAACGCCCGGGGTTTACGGCCAACGTATACCGGGACGTATCGCTCACGCCCGCTACATCGAGATGCATTAACGGTTCATCCACAATGAACAAGCCCAGCTGATCATTTTTAAGCCACGCGTGGTATCCCACGCCCGTGACGTCACCGCGAATGGACTCCACAGCGTTGCCCGACTCAGCGTAGCGCCACAGTCTTTGCGTACCATCTTCTTCCACTACAACGGCAGAGAACCCGCCTTGCGCCAACGGCGTCGGCGAGAACTCGGAGAGCTCAGTTGTCGTTATTTGTGTTAGCACACCAGAGGATTCAACGTACCGATGGACATCGCTTTGGCGGCCATCGAGGATGCTGGAAAAAAGCAAATCATTGGTTCCGGGAATGTAACCTGGCTGATTGTCGTAACCGGCTCTCGACGTCACATTTGCATCAAATGAAACCACAAGCTGTGCCGCAGCCAAATCAATTTGAAAAACAAAAATGTCAGTATCAGGCACGTCGGAAGCAATCGCTGCCTGCGGATCACTGTCGTTGTCATCCTTCACAGCTTGAGTCGCGGGCTGTGTATCGGCCGTTGAATCGGGTGTCTCGACGACGGCGCAAGAGCACATCAGACTCAGTATCAGACCAAAACAAACCGCTTTGACGGGTTGGTGTGGAACTGTAAATGCAAGGCGTGAAAGTGTTAACACCGGTTGTTCTCCCTTAGGTAGATTACTGAGTCAAAACCGATGTCCATCTTAACCGATCAGACGGACAGAGTTCACTAATCGGCCAGGCAGAATCAGCCTGTGGGGATTGGACCGTCGATGGGTTAGCAACTGGTAAAAAAGTCTTTTGTCTGAACGGCACTCTGGGATACGATTCGCCAGAGCGCCCACGGGCGGCGTTCTGCACAACATGGATGGTTCCCGCATGTTACGTACCTTCGCTCCGATGGCCGCATTACTTATTAGCGTGGCTATTCTTATTACCGGCCAGGGCTTGCAAAGCACCCTGCTCCCGGTACGCGCCAACATCGAGGCGTTTCCGGCTTTCATGGTCGGCGTCATGGGTGCCGCTTACTTTCTAGGCTTCACTATCGGCTGCGTGCGCGGTCTCGATATGATTCGCAAAGTCGGGCACATTCGTGTTTTTGCTGCCATGGCCGCTATTGCTTCTGCAACACCATTACTTCACGGACTGTTTGTAAACGATATCGCGTGGTGTGTGTTCCGCTTTCTGACCGGCTTTTGTTTCGCCGCACTGTACGTCGTGATAGAAAGCTGGCTGAACGAAATGTCGACCAACGAGAACCGGGGCACTGTGTTTTCGACCTACGTTATTATTCATTTGACCGTTGTCGCCCTTGGCCAGCAAATGCTTGTGCTCGCTGACCCCTCTGAAATGCCGTTGTTTGCCGGAATTACCATCCTGGTATCACTGGCCGCGGTACCCGTTGCCTTGTCGACGTCTCCCCTACCCAAACTTGTTCCGGAAGGGGTTAAAGTCAGTTTCGCCAAGCTCTATAGAATCTCTCCAGCGGGAGTGCTTGGTTGCATTGCGGCAGGTATGGCGACCGGAATATTTTATTCTCTTTCGCCACTTTACACGGCCGCACAAAGCTCCGAGATATCGCTCGCCGCTAATTTTATGACCGCTGCTGTCATCGGCGGTGCTGTCGGACAATGGCCTTTGGGCTATATTTCCGACCGTATCGATCGACGCTATGTCATCGCTTTTTGCGCGGTCGTCTGCTGTGTTTTGAGCATTGTCATGTGGATGATATCCGCACAAATATCCATACCCAAACTGCTGGCGATTAACCTCGTTTGGGGCGCTGTCTCGTTTCCGATTTACTCGATTTCAATCGCCCACGCCAACGACTATGCGGAGCCGGAAGACTTCGTCATGGTGTCTAGCGGCATGCTGTTGATGTACGGACTGGGAGCCGTAGCGGGCCCGTTTATTGGTTCGCTGTTTATAAACATGTTTGACGTCGGCGGCATGTTCCTGCCCATAGCAGCTTCTGATGCTCTTTTGGCTTTGTACATTCTCTATCGCGTCTTTAAACGCGATCAGGCCAGTGACGACGATCAAATTCCGTTTTCCGAATCGCTGGCCGCGGCAAGCATCAAGTCGCAGGTGTACGACTATCAGGAGGAAGACGAACAGGAATCTGACGTATCGGATACGCCATCCAGTTAGACCTGACAGCGCCGGCGGGTTACACCTATCTGTCTTTGCGCCTTTCCAGAACCAACAGCTGATTGTTAGCGGGCATATCGTAACGGTGCGTCAAACTAAAACCGGCCCGCTCCGCCTGCCAGATAACGTCTTCGCGGTTTCGAATGCCTTGCCACGGGTTGGTCTGACTTAACATTTGGTCAAAACGATAGTTGCCGTCGCTCGTCGCCTCACCGCCTACGTTAAACGGACCGTAAATAATCAGGCGACCCGTAGGACCCAATACGCGACCCGCATTTCTGATCATGGCCTGCGCTTGCTCCCACGACATGATGTGACAGGTATTCGCGGTATAAATGACGTCGACCGATTCGTCAAACAGAGCGAGCGACTCGGCGTCTAGTTCAACAGGCCTGCGAACGTTTGCACACGCCGCCGCGTCAAAGTAGGCGTTGAGCGTTTGATGGTTTTCGATCAGATCACTGGCCAGCCATTCAACGTGTGGCAAATGGGTCGCGAAGTGAACCGCGTGCTGGCCTGTTCCCGAGCCAATCTCCAGCACTTTCCACTGTCTGGATGGCGGCAATATTCTGCACAGATGTGCCAGAATCGGATTTTGATTGCGCTCGGCGGGTTCAGACCAGCGGTAACTGGAACGACTACTCAACGCTCTGACTCAACCGCTTGTGTCCGCGTCATCAACTCGAAGAAACTCACTGCGATAGTGTCTCAGCTCATTAATAGAATCGTGAATATCGCTTAGGGCCAAATGTTTACCCTGTTTGACGACCCCTTTGGAGACCTCTGGCGCCCAACGACGCGCAAGCTCCTTCAAGGTACTCACATCGAGGTTGCGATAATGGAAATAGTCTTCCAACTCGGGCATGAGTCGTGCCATAAACCGACGATCCTGACAGATCGAATTTCCGCACATGGGAGACGCTCCCTTGTCGACCCATTCTTGCAAAAAGGCAACCGTGGCCTTTTCCGCCGCGCCAGTATCGTATTCGCTCGCCGCCACCCGGTCTGTCAGACCGGAATCGCCGTGATGGCGTGTATTCCATTCATCCATACCATCCATGAGCGCTTTAGGCTGATGAATGGCCAACTCGGGGCCTTCAGCCAGAACGTTAAGGTGGGCATCGGTCACAACCGTTGCAATTTCAATGATTACGTCCGTTTCCGGATAAAGGCCGGTCATTTCGAGATCGATCCAGATAAGGTTGTCAGCGCGATTTAACATGTATTTATAGCTCTTGATTGCTTGCGCACTATTCTACCATTGGCTAAGCTGTCGAGTCGATTTGCTCCGCTCCAGGTCCTTCTATGCATCCGTTTCAGCTCGCCTTTTTGTTTTTCCTCGCACTCGGCACGCTCGTGCGTTTGTGGCTTTCCATGCGTCAGCTAAAAGCCATGCGCGAACGTCGCAACGAGCGGCCCGAATCGTTCGATACAGCCGTCACCATTGAAGAGCATCAAAAGGCATCGGACTACACGGCAGCCGGAACCAAAGTGGGTCTACTCGACATTGTTGTCGACTCTCTCCTTCTGGTTGGCTGGACCGTAGGTGGCGGGCTGCAATTCGTAGACAGCTGGGTCACGTCGTTTGGCATGGGGCCATTGCTCACTGGCGTCGCCAGCATTCTCGTCGCACTGTTTGTGATGCACATGTTGTCCTTGCCGTTTTCGCTTTACCGAACCTTTGGCGTTGAGGCCCGCTTCGGCTTCAACAAAACAACACCCGGTCTTTTCTTTGGCGACATGATTAAGGGGATGATCGTTGCGCTGGTCCTGGCCGTTCCACTGCTTGCGGCTATTCTTTGGATCATGAACGCAGCAGGCACTTACTGGTGGCTCTACGCCTGGGTCGTTTGGGTGGCCTTCTCACTGGCTATTACCTGGGCCTATCCAGCGTTTATTGCCCCGCTTTTCAATAAATTTTCAGAGCTGTCTGACGACTCACTCATTCAGCGCATTGAACAACTCTTGCAACGCTGCGGATTTAAAAGCAAAGGCATTTACGTCATGGACGGTTCGCGCCGTTCAACTCACGGCAACGCTTACTTTACCGGTGTGGGCAATAACAAGCGCATTGTGTTCTTTGACACCCTGATAGACAGTCTCGAACCTATTGAGATCGAAGCGGTGCTGGCGCACGAATTAGGCCACTTTAAAAAGAAACACATTCGCTCTCGTTTAATCTGGGGCTTTGTTTCGGGCTTAATTGGCCTGGCGATACTTGGCTTTATGAAAGAGCAAACCTGGTTCTACTCGGCACTGGGCATTAGTACACCTTCCAGTCACATGGCGCTGCTTCTGTTTCTAATGGTCATTCCTGTGTTTACATTCTTCCTCACGCCGATCAGTTCGTACTTCTCCCGCAAACACGAGTTTGAAGCCGACGAATACGCATTTGAGCAAAGCGACGCGAATGCTTTGATTACCGCACTTGGAAAACTCTACAAGGAAAACTCGTCAACGCTAGTACCGGATGAGATTCACAGTCAGTTTTACGACTCTCATCCTCCCGGACCGGTGCGAGTGGCGTATTTACAAAAACTGCTAAACGCATGATCACCCTTCGCGCATGAGTAACGATGAGGCGACCGGCCTGGTGGTGGCCGCTCACGGTCGCCAAGTCATTGTAGAGAACTCGTCTCGCGAACGCTTTAACTGTCGAATGAAAGGACGCCGCATACGGCCCGTGTGCGGCGACTATGTTTACTGGACCCCCATGACTGAAGACACCGTCGACGGTGTTGTCACAGGCATTGCAGGCCGAACCAATTTACTGCAACGACCTACCCGGCGTGGCCGCGACGAGAACGTAGCCGCCAACCTGACCAGAATGGTGGTGGTGTTTGCTACCCAACCTCCCGCCGATCCCTTTTTGGTTGACCGTTACATTGCGGCGGCTGAGCATCTTCAGGTCGAATGCGTACTGGTGCATAACAAATACGAATTAGCCGACAACACCGACTTTTACTGGATTAAACCTTTGGAAAATCTTGGCTACAAAGTCGTTCGCTGTAGCGCCAAAACCGGCTCAAACGTCGAACAGTTAACCGAGGTGTGCACCAACGGCATCAGCATTCTTGTCGGGCAGTCGGGCGTAGGAAAGTCGTCTTTGCTCAACGCCATGATTCCGGGCATTGGGCAAGAAACACAGGAAATATCGACGTCCGGAAAGTTCGGCCGACACACCACGTCGGCTAGCTACTTGTTCCATTTCCCGGAACCCTCAACCGGCGGTCTGATTGACTCGCCGGGTGTTCGAGATTTCGCCCCGCCCACCTTGTCACAAGAACAAGTACCCAACGGATACATCGAAATTTTTGCGGCGGCCTCGGACTGTCGGTTTGCCAACTGCCGGCACGAACACGAACCGCAGTGCGCCGTTAAGATGGGCGTAGAGAGCGGTAAGATCGAGCAGAGGCGTTACACCAGCTACCTGCAGCTTATGGCGCTGATGCGAGAGCTTCAGGGTAACTTGCCGCCCTAAGCAATTATCGGGTAAGAATGCAGTACGCTCCCACGATCAAGAAGCCAAACCCGTGGTTTGGCTAGAACCGCTAATCGTTGTTATCAGTCAACGAACGCCGTCCGGCCAGTGCGTGTGACAACGTACCGCCGTCCACATACTCAAGCTCGCCACCCATCGGTACACCGTGGGCGATTCGGGTCGCCGTAATATTCAGATGACTGGCCATATCGGCCAAATACTGCGCGGTGGTTTCACCCTCCACGGTTGGGTTCGTCGCAACAATTATTTCAGTTACTTCACCTTCTCGCAGCCTGCTTTCGAGCAGGTCCATGCCCAGTTCGTCCGGACCTACCCCGTCCAGCGGTGACAAGTGCCCCATCAAGACGAAATACAGCCCGCTGTAGCCACCAGATTGTTCGATGGCCGCGACATCGGCCGGCGTTTCAACAATGCACAGCGTCGCGGCCTCGCGACGGGAGGAAGCACACTGCGTGCACAGGTCCTGTTCGGTAAACATTCGACAGCGATTGCAGTGGCCAATATTCTCGGCCCCCTTCTCCAGACTCTGCGCCAGGCGCGTCGCACCTTCGCGATCGCGATGAAGCAAATGAAAAGCCATGCGCTGCGCGGACTTGGGTCCCACGCCCGGCAGGCAGCGAAGAGCATCAATGAGTTCTTGAAGTTGCGGGGAGTACGACATGAAATCAGAACGGCAGGTTCATACCAGGAGGCAAACCGGCGGTAAGACCCGACATTTTTTCTTTTGTCGTCTCTTCCACTTTGCGCACGGCATCGTTAACCGCAGCGGCGACAAGATCTTCGAGCATTTCTTTATCTTCAACGGCTGTATCGTCGATGTTGATTTTCCGCACTTCGTGTTTACAGTTCATGACCACCTGAACCATGTCGCCACCGGCCACACCGGTGACCTCAATTGACGCCAGTTCAGCCTGAGCCTTCTGCATGTCTTCCTGCATTTGTTGGGCCTGCTTCATGAGCTTGCCAAGTCCGCCTTTCATCATAATTATGTTTCCGTATGGTTTGCCGGTGAGACCGTCGTACTAACGACTTACCTTTAGTTAATGGGTTTAATCGACCCTTCATGAATGGTCGCATCAAACGTTTCAAGCAACACTTTAACGTTCGGATCGTTTAGCAGCGAATCGCGAATCGCCTGCTGATTGGCTTTTTCAGATTCTTGCTGTTGCACAGCGGGCGTATCCGCCTCGACTGTGCCAACGTCAATATTTATCGAGAAACCGTCGCCTAAATGATTTTGCACAACCGCGATAAATTTTTGTAATACCTGCTGGGTCATCATGTGTTGATTGGACTCATCCAGCAGCAGCCTAAGGTGTCTGGAACTGTAGTCTGTCACCACACAATTAACTGCAAGCTGTCGGGCAGCCCCGTGCAGACTCAATAGTTCGATCACAGAAGACCAATTGGTAAAGTCGAGTTCAGCGTCGGTAGCCGATGTATTTCGTTTACCGGAAGAGCCTGAAGCTCCCAAAGTCGGAGTATTTTTGGCAGACGACGGCGAAGACTCGGGTGTTACGGAAACGGAGCCTGCGCCGGACGTCGTCGGCGATTGGCGTGAATCGACTTGGGCAGACGTTTTAACAGAACGCTCAGCATCAGAAGTCGTGCTGTTTACCCCAGTATTGGCAGAGGCTTCGGTCTCCCAGGGTGCCGCCGAGGGCGCGCTGTCCGCTTCGGAATTCTTCGCGGCAGAACCTGCTCCGACGGCAGCTTCCTTATTTAACCGTTTTTTTTTAGCCGGCTCACCGCTTCCGGGAGCCGCCGGCAAGAAGGCCAGCATGCGCAAAAGAACCATCTCGAACCCACTACGCACATCGGGGGCCAGAGGCAAGTCGCGTCGACCCACAATCGCAATTTGGTACAGCAACTGAATTTCTTCACTGTCGAGCTGTTTGCATAGCTCAACAACCAGGTCCGCCATTTCCTGTGAATCGCGGGGTTTAACTTCAGTCATGTGCAAGATGGCCGCGCGTTGAAGCAACAACGCCAGCTCTTGCAACACTTCTGAGTAGTCCGGAGCGTACTCGTCCATGCTGGCCACTTGCTCAAGGACGGCCTTACCGTCTTTTTGAGCGAGTGTTCTCGCCAGCTCATAGACTTTGTTTCGATCGACCGTGCCGAGCATGGCACGCACGTCACCCTCTTTGACAGCACCGCTGCCGTAGGCAACGGCCTGGTCGAGAAGGCTCAGAGCGTCTCGCATACTGCCGTCGGCGCCGTGAGCCAACAGATCAAGCGCCGTCGCGTCACATTCAAAACTCTCTGCCTCACAGATTGCGTTCATGCGCTCGGCGATCAGATCTTTGGGAAGACGCTTCAGATTAAACTGAAGGCAGCGCGACAGCACGGTAGCGGGCAAACGCTGAGGGTCGGTTGTTGCCAGCAGAAACTTAACGTGCGGCGGCGGCTCTTCCAGCGTCTTGAGCAAGGCATTAAAAGAATGCCTCGAAAGCATGTGGACTTCGTCAATCAGATAGACTTTGTAACGGCCAGACGTCGGTGCATATTGAACGTTGTCCAACAGCTCGCGCGTGTCGTCGACTTTTGTACGTGAGGCCGCGTCAACTTCAATCAGGTCGACAAAGCGGCCGTCATCGATTTCCTGGCAGGTAGAGCACTCTCCGCAGGGCGTGGAGCTCACGCCTTTGTCGCAGTTTATGCATTTGGCCAAAATTCGGGCAATGGTGGTTTTACCGACACCACGCGTGCCCGTAAATAAAAATCCGTGGTGGAGGCGATCGTTATCGAGCGCGTTGATTAGCGCTCGCAGGACATGCTCTTGACCTGCCATTTCGGCAAAATTGCGGGGTCGCCATTTTCGGGCCAGAACGGTGTAACTCATAGATCGACTTTTTGCTCTCTTCAAACGACTGGTCAAACGACTGGGTCGCGCGATTGGGCCGGTGATCGTGTATGACGATCGGGTCGTGGCTGGCGGCAAACGCCCTGACTCACTCTAGCACTGATCGCACCGAAAAATCGGTTGAAAAGCGGCTCACGCCAGTAGTCCTCCGGCACCCGGTTTCACCGCTACCGTTGCTCCCTTCCGGGCCTGGCGGAGTTCACGGCTAGCCGTCGCGGAGGTACCGACGCGAGCCACCGGAGCGCACTGTACCAACCTGCATCGCAACACACAACCACCCTGCCCGCACCGGTACTGACTTTTCCCCAAGTGTGCACATGAACGAAGCCCAATCGCCAAGCACTCTGTCGTTAGTGGGACGCTCAGCGAATCAAAACAGGGTGCCGGACAGATGTCGGTCACCCTGTTGCGCTGAGCAAAACGGCACGTGATCGCCCATCTGACAGTCCATCTTGTTTGGCAACCGGTTAACGTTTTACAGCGATCTAACACCGCCCGAACCGCATTCCTGTTGCCCAAGGAGGTGTTTTGAAAAGACGTTTCTTAGTGATAAAAAACTTTACAATAAACTCTTAAGACATTGTTATTATTAAATACTTAAAGCTCGAAAGAGCCTTAAGCTTACGGGCGCGTTTGCCCTGCCCCTCGCACCACATATTTGTAGCTGGTGAGCTGCTCTACGCCGACAGGACCACGAGCATGAAGCTTCCCCGTGCTGATGCCAATTTCGGCCCCCATGCCAAACTCGCTTCCGTCAGCAAACTGGGTAGAGGCGTTATGTAAAACAATCGCGCTGTCCACCTGATTCAAGAACGCATCCACTGCCAGCGCGTCCTCCCCAACAATCGACTCGGTGTGACCTGAACCGAACTGACGAATATGCTCAATCGCACCCGCCGCGCCGTCAACACATCGGGCCGCGATAACCGGCGCGAGAAACTCGTGCCCCCAGTCCGAAGAGCTGGACGCCACCACCCTGGGATCAAGCGAAACCACGCGCTGGTCGCCACGCACTTCACAGCCCGCGTCCAGCAACGCGGCCACAACGCTCGTTTGGTCGGAATGACTGAGTGAGCCGTCCAGAAGCAGCGTTTCGGCGGCGCCACAAATACCGGTGCGGCGCATTTTGGAGTTAAGCACAATATCGACCGCCTTCGACATGTCTGCACTGCGATCAACATATACGTGGCAAATACCCTCGAGGTGCCCCAACACAGGCACCCGAGCGTCGGACTGCACCCGCTCAATCAGGGAGCGACCGCCACGAGGCACCAGCAGGTCTACGGCACCCGTCAATCCGCCCAGGAGCAGCCCCACCGCCGCCCGGTCTCGAGTAGGCACCATTTGTATGCAGCTCGCCGGTAAGCCAGCCTCATCGAACGCCGTGTTGACCACCTGATAAAGCGCCTGACTCGAATAAAAACTCTCCGAGCCGCCTCGCAAAATAGCGGCGTTACCCGACTTAATGCACAGCGCCGCCGCATCCACGGTTACGTTTGGCCGACTCTCGTACACAATGCCAATTACGCCAAGCGGCACACGACGTCGGGTAATATCGAGTCCGTTCGGTCTTTGCCACTGCGCCATAGACTGACCAACTGGATCTTCCAGCTCGGCTACCGCGACAAGACCGGCTGCCATGCTGTCCATACGGTCTCGGTCCAGAGCCAGACGGTCAAGCATGGCCTCAGCCACGCCCCGGGTGCGTGCTACCGCCAAGTCCTTGGCATTCGCTTCGAGAAGCCGGTCGGCTGAATGGCGAATCGTATCCGCCGCCTGCAGCAGCGCCGAGTTTTTTACTGGAGTCGAGGTTTGGGCCAACTCACGCGCAGCGGACCGAGCCTTGCGGCCAAGATCGTGCATGGCATGTTCGAGTTTTCCAGCTTCCATGGCGTAACCGTGTTGAGTGAACGTTGTGTTTAATGGTTAAGACGCTAACACAAGATCGTCGCGGTGTATCAGCTCGTCGGGGCCGACAAAACCAAGCTCGCTGACGATGTCCTGACTATGCAGGCCAACTATTCGGCGCGCGTCGTCTGCACCATAAGCACACAGACCGCGGTATATTTCCCGCCCGCTGCCATCCACTACGCTAACCGCATCACCGCGCTCGAAAGCGCCATTGATTCTGGTCACCCCGATCGGTAAAAGACTGCTTCCGGCTTTGAGCGCGGCCACGGCGCCGTCATCAACATGGACTTCGCCACACAGCTGAAGACTACCGGCGATCCACTGTTTGCGCTGAGTCACCGGAGAGCCCGAAGCCACAAAGTGAGTACACCGGCCAGATTCGCTTACCGCACGGACCGGGTGCTCAGACAAACCCGACGCGAGCACCATATGACATCCGCTGCCTACGGCGATGGCTGCCGCATCAATCTTGGTGGTCATGCCGCCGCTCCCCATCAGGCTGCCGGGACTTCCTGCCATAGACTGGATTTCAGGTGTAATGCTGTCCACCCGCTCAAGCAGCCTCGCGCCTGGATAACGCCGTGGATCCTCTTCGTACAAACCCGCCACATCAGATAGCAGCAGCAAACAATCCGCAGACATCATTTGCGCCACGCGCGCGGCCAAACGGTCGTTGTCGCCAAAACGAATTTCGCTGGTGGCAACCGTGTCGTTTTCGTTTATAAAGGGCAGCGCAGACATGTCCAGAATGGCTTCGAGCGCCTTACGGGCGTTGAGATAGCGGGTGCGCTGCTCCGTGTCGTCCAACGTCAGCAAGACTTGAGCCGCCGCAGTACCGTGCACCGCCAGCGCCCGCTCGAATTCGCGTGCCAGCCGAATTTGCCCTACCGCTGCACTCGCCTGATTTTGGGCCAACGTTTGACTTGACCTCGATCCGCCCGTCGACAAACAACCCAACGCAATAGCACCTGACGAAACCACAATGACGCGCTTGCCCTGCTTCCGCAGTTCAACTAAATCAGAGATAAGCGTTTTAAACCAGGCTTCACGAAATGAGTTGGATTGCGCATCAACCAACAGCGAAGAGCCCACTTTGACTACCAGCGTCTGGGCCGAACTGATGGCGCGGGAGGCCGATGTTTGGCCTGAACCAGTCATCGAATCAGGCGCTAAAATTCAGCGCCAGCGTGCCTCAGACCGGCTTCGATCAAGCGCTTGGTCTGGTCACTGACCGCAACGATTGGCAGTCGCGCCTCTTCGGAACACAGCCCCAGTAGCGAGGCGGCATACTTGGCGCCCGCGGGACTTGGCTCCTGAAACAGCGCCCTATGCAAAGGGACCAGCTTGTCGTGAAGTGCTCGCGCCGTCTCAAAGTCACCGGCCTGACAGGCGTTCTGCATTTGTGCGCAGACGGCTGGCACCAGGTTACCGGTCACGGAGATACAGCCTTTTCCGCCGACAGCGTTGTAAGCAACGGCCGTAATGTCATCACCTGACAGGTAAGCAAAATCGTCGCCGATCAGATAACGCTCTTCAGAAATACGCCCGAGGTTACCGGTCGCATCTTTAACGCCAATCACGCGCTCGAGCTGAGCCAGTCGCTGCATGGTGGTAGCCGTCACGTCTACTACGGCGCGCGGGGGAATGTTGTATACCACCAGCGGGATATCGGTGCTGTCATGGAGCAGTCGAAAATGCTGGTAAATTCCCTCTTGGGACGGCCGGTTGTAGTAACCAACCACCACGAGCGCGCCGTCAGCGCCCGCAGACTGGGCACAGCGCGCATATTCGATCGATTCAACGGGGTTATTTGAACCAGCACCTGCGAGCACTTTGACGCGACCGGCGGCCTGTTCCACGACGACTTCAATAGCGCGCTTGTGTTCCGCCTCGGTGAGGGTGGGCGACTCGCCCGTCGTACCCACCGGCACGAGACCATTGGTGCCGTTCTCAATCTGAAACTCGACCATGCGACGGAGCGCTTTCTCGTCAAGTTGCCCCTGACTAAACGGGGTGATCAGTGCGACTAGTGAACCGCTGAACATGCCTGCTCTCTGTACTGTTTACCGGAGCAGCGTCGAAAACGGCAACGATAATGAAGCCGTGTGCGAAACCGTCGCCGGCCGTGGCCGAAAGAATGGCGGAGAGTGAGGGATTCGAACCCTCGATACGGGGTTACCGCATACATGAATTCCAATCATGCGCCTTCGACCACTCGGCCAACTCTCCACAGCGTAACTCTTTTCACATCCGTGCTCGAAGCCGCGCAGAGTACCGCAGCCGCTGCTTTGACGCAATGCGATAGCGCATTTTATACCCAACTTCGGGCTTCTGGACGAACCAGATAGCCCAGGATTTTTAATTGGCGGACAAAACCTCGACAACCTGCTCGCGGCGAATGCGCCAGGCATCGAACTCACGCGTCATTTCAATAAGCTTCACGACCGACGCTTTGGTGCCGTCCGACGCGACAAAATCCTGAATCAGGCGTACCAGTTTGCGACCGCCCGGCAGGTCTTCTACCGTCACGTCACGAATGGAAATCGATGAAGGCCCTGAATCGGTAATCATCTGTTGACGTCGCTGCAACCAGTCTTCGCGATCCAGGTCGCCGTCTTTGCTCTCAAAGTCACTGGCGTAATAGCTCAGATAGCTGGGGGCGTCTCCGGCACTCCAACTGGCGATCCAGGCGTCGACCGTGTCTTCAACGCTTTCGCTCTTGAATATTTGCCCTACATTGAGAGGCACGCCCGTCGAAGGCGGACTGCGCTCGGCATTTTTCGAAGCGGTTTCGGCGTTTGCTTCTCTATTTTCAATCACCGCCAGAGTCGGCGGCCCGACGCTACACGGATTCGAGCGCTCACGGCGATCGCTGGCCACGGGCGGGATTCGCTTTTGACGAGAGGCCGGTGGAGGATTCAGGCCATCGGGAACGACCAGTTCACCGCCTTCAACACTGGTTACATACGGCAAGGGCCGATCACAGGCGTCGTCGCTGCCGCAACCTGTAAGCAAAAGTACGCCGAACAAGCCAGCGGCGAGTCTGCTTCGCATAAATGATCCTCAAACGATTCGAATGGGTACGCGCCCAATAAAAACCAACCCAAAAAAGGGGGAAATCAGCGGGCCATCAGGACCATTTTGACAACGCAAAACCGAACCCGAAATCAGGCGCCGCTCCTTAATCGACGCATGATAGCCTATTTCGTTCATTCGCACCGCTAAATTAAGCCCGGCACGCCCTATTTAGCCGGCGCATTTGCACCTTGGCAAACAAGCGGTAAACTCTCCCCCATCTGCTGCCCGGTGATATGAACATGACTCATTTTGTACTAATTTCAGCTGTTGGCGCCGATCGCACCGGCCTCGTCCACGAACTCACCAAAGCCGTGCTCGACTGTGGCGGCAACATAGTGGAGAGTCGCATGGCGACGCTTGGGACCGAATTCGCCACCCTTATGTTAGTTTCAGGAAATTGGCATACGCTGGCCAAACTTGAAACCGAGCTGGGCTCGCTGGACCGGCAGTCCAATTTGTCGGTCGTGTTCCGGCGTACCGAGACCATGCCAACGAAAGAATCTGTACTCCCCTACTCGGTCGATTTGGTAGCACTCGATCAAACCGGCATCGTCAACTCCGTTTCCGGGTTTTTCGGTTCACGCGACATAGCGATCGCCGAAATGGCGACTCACTGCCGGCCGGCTCCGCACACCGGAGCCAATTTGTTCGAAATGCAAATTATCGTGAACATACCGAACACCATTCACATTGCCCGACTGCGTGACGAGTTCGCGGAGTTCTGCGACGACCTGAACGTTGACGCCATTTTAGAGCCGGTAAAGAATTGAGCTGTTTAACGTTCGCTTCACAGCAAAACCTGACACTGAGCTCCAACTAATTCGATCCCGGCTAACACCTGTTAAACAAACTTAAAGGAAAAAACGTGCCTCGACCAACCATCGGTAAGAAAGTCAAAAACTTCAAAGCGTCAGCTACCTCGGACACGACGGTTGAACTCAGCAAGCTGAAAGGCAAAAACGTCGTACTGTATTTTTACCCGAAAGACAGCACTCCAGGCTGCACCACGGAGGGTCTCGACTTTCAGGCTAACTCACTCAAGTTCAAACGACGCAACACCGTTGTGCTCGGGGTCTCTCGTGACAGCCTCAAAAGCCATGAGAACTTTCGCGCCAAACAGGGATTTAAATTTGACCTGATTTCCGATCCGGAAGAAGCACTGTGCAACCAGTTTGATGTGATACAGGAAAAAAACATGTACGGACGCAAGGTCATGGGCATCGAGCGCAGCACTTTTCTGATTGACGACAAGGGCATCCTCCGCAAGGAGTGGCGGAAGCTGAAAGTGAAAGGCCACGTCGACGAAGTACTGGACGCAATTAAAGAGCTTTAATGGGAACACCACGCCTTTTCGTACTGGACACAAACGTGCTTATGCACGACCCAGCGGCTATTTTTCGATTTGACGAACACGACGTATATCTTCCGATGATCGTATTGGAAGAACTCGATCTTGGAAAAAAAGGTCTGTCGGAATCGGCTCGCAACGCGCGGCAGGCCAGCCGTATTTTAGACGACCTTATTCAGGCCAACGAAGGCGAGTCGATTGAAAACGGCTTGCAACTTCCCGGCCAGTTCAACCGGCAAGACCAGAGCGTTAAAGCCGGTCGTTTGTTTTTTGAAACCTCGGCCGGTGCTAACGTCAAGCTACCCTCTTCGCTCCCCGGCGACTTGCCCGACAACAGCATTCTGGCGACCACGCTGGGTTTGCAAAAAGCGCATTCGGGCGCGCGCGTCTGTTTGGTCTCCAAAGATATTAATCTGCGCATAAAGTCGCGCATCATCGGTGTTGCGGCAGAAGACTACTACAACGACAGAACGCTGAGCGATGTCGACCTGCTGTTCAACGGAGTCAGCCCGCTACCGGGAAACGTTTGGGATACGCACGTTAAAAAGGCGGAACCTGAAACGGATGACGGGAGAGCACGTTTCACTATAACCGGGCCACTCGCATCTACTTGGGTGCCTGGTCAGTTTGTACACGTGGGCGGCAGCGAATTTAACGCAAGCGTAAGTACGGTCACCCACAACTCCGCCACCGTCGAGCTGGTTGAAGACTACCGCAGCGAGCGCAGCGTCTGGGGAATAAACGCGCGTAACGCCGAGCAGAATTACGTGCTAAATATGCTGCTAAATGACAACCTCGATTTTGTCACGGTTCTCGGTGCGGCCGGCACAGGAAAGACCCTGCTCGCACTTGCGGCTGGCTTACAGCAAACGCTCGACGACAGACGCTTTAAAGAAATCATCATGACACGCGTAACCGTTCCTCTCGGAGAGGACATCGGCTTCCTGCCCGGCACCGAAGAAGAAAAAATGGAACCGTGGATGGGAGCGCTGATGGACAATCTGGAAGTGCTAACCAGTAATGAAGAAGGTGGAAGCTGGGGTCGCGGTGCGACGCAAGACCTGGTTCGCAGCCGTATTAAAATCCGTTCATTAAATTTCATGCGCGGTCGAACGTTTGTTAACCGCTACATAATAGTTGACGAAGCTCAAAACTTAACCGCGAAGCAAATGAAAGCTCTGGTTACTCGAGCGGGCCCGGGTACCAAAGTGGTGGCCGTGGGCAACGTGGCGCAAATTGACACCCCCTACCTGACTGAAACAACCTCTGGCCTGACCTATGTGGTCAACAGGCTAAAATCATGGGCTCACTCAGGGCATATCACTCTACTTCAAGGCGAGAGATCACGGTTGGCTGACTACGCGGCCGAACGTCTTTGAAAGACCAGTCGTGACACGCTCACGCCCAATGTACGCACTGTGTAATACCCTCGCTTTCTACATTCGTATATTGCGCAATAATCTCGAAAACAACTTATTAAACAATGACAAACAAGCCAAAAGCCACGGGAACAAGACTCGCCGGGGCCGGTCTGACACAATAGCGGTATTAGGGAGCACGCGTTGAAACACTTACTTTTATTGATTGTGGCCAGCTTTTCACTGTCCGTATTCGCCAATAAAAACAGCGATTTACCTGATCTGGGTTTGTCGGCTAGCGCGCGCATTTCCAGCACGCAGGAATACCAGCTTGGGCGGGCTATTGTTCGCGACCTCCAGCTGCGCGGGGCGATATTGCAGGACCCCGAACTGACGGCGTACATCCAAGCGCTCGGCAACCGCATCGCCGTTCACGCCCACGACGGCGAACAGCGTTTTACGTTTTTTGTCGTAAACGATCCCGACATCAACGCATTCGCCTTACCCGGCGGCTTTATCGGTATACACACCGGCCTGCTCGCCGCAACGAGAAACGAAAATGAACTGGCGGGCGTAATCTCGCATGAGATCGCTCACGTAAGCCAAAAGCACATTGCCCGAATGATCGAGTCGCAGAGCCAGACAAGCGTGCTGACCACGGCGGCCACGCTTGCAGCCTTACTGGTCGGTGCCCTCACAGGAGCCGACGGCCAGGCGATAGGGGCCGCGGTTCAAGTCGCACAGGGCGCTGCCATTCAACAACGCATTAATTTCACGCGCGACAACGAGTACGAAGCCGATCGCGTAGGCATCAATTTCCTGTACGAGGCGGGCTTTGACCCACAGGGCATGCCGGACTTTTTCAATACGCTGTCACGGCGCAGTGGTGTGGCCGGCCAACAGGTGCCCGAGTTTTTACGCACCCACCCCGTTACCAGCAACCGTATTGCTGAAACACGCAACCGTGCCGCTCTACTCCCCAGCCGCCAAGTGCCGAGTTCCATGAGCTACAGCCTCGCCAAGGCCCGGCTCAACGTACTGTCGGAGTCAAACTCGGTCAAAGCACTAAACAAACTGGAAGCCCGTATCGAAGGTCACCCGTCCGAAGAACGCGACGACGTGCAGTACGCCTACGGCCTCGCTCTAATCAAGGCCGGTAAAACCTCAAGAGCCGTTGAGCTGATAGAACCGTTGTTCGAGCGCAATCAAAACACGGTTGCCCACCACATTTTGTACGGCGAGGCCCTGTTTGCTGATGGCCAAACCGAAGCCGCCGTGACTCGGCTGAAGCGCTCCCAAATTCTGTTTCCGCGAAATGTGCCTCTCACAATGAGTCACTCCAGCATCCTCATTGAAGCTGATGAACCAGACGAAGCAAGGGAGTTAATGCTCGATCTTGTCAACAACGTTGAATACACAACCGAGCAGCTACGCATTCTCGCCAACGCGGCTAACGCGGCAGGCTACAACGGCGACTCACACTACTATATGTCGGAGTTTCACGTTCTCAACGGACAGCTCACCCTAGCCGCAGACCAACTAAAAATGGCCTTGAAGTCACCGGACATTCGCGACTATCAATACGCCCGTATTGAAACTCGTCTAGAGGACATAGAGGACGTCATCGTGAAAAGTCGACGCTCCGGTCGTCGCCGTCCGAAAAGCCAGTCTCCACGCCAAATAGCGCGCTAGCACCCAGCTCTCGTTAGAGGTCGATTTTGCCGCGAATTTCACATCGCAGCGCTGGTGTTCGTCGATAAACAGTACTAGAATAGTCCCCTTTCTTTTCCACGGTGCGCTGTGCACCACTCCGAGGCCTGCTTATGCTGCGAATGAGCCGAATGACTGATTACGGAACGGTAGTTCTGGCCACCCTCGCGGGACGCCCCGGCGAAGTATTCAGCGCCGTAGACGTGGCGGAGGCCACCCAGCTGAACGAACCGACGGTGAAAAAGATTCTAAAAACCCTGACTAAAGCGGACCTGGTGGAATCGTTTCGAGGGCAGCAAGGCGGTTACGCTTTAAAAGGCGCCGCTCACGACATCAGCGCTGCGAGAATTCTCGACGCGCTCGAAGGGCCTGTGGCGCTAACCGAGTGCAGCGCCGAACTTAACACTTGCCAGATTCAGTCCTGCTGCACCGTAGGACGCAGCTGGCAAATTATTAACCACCAAATCCGAACGGCGCTCGAAACCGTGACCCTTGATCAGCTGCTTCAAGGTGGTCCCGTGGCGCTGAACGACCTTCAATTCAATCTTTCAATGACAGCCTCCGCAGGCTAATCGAGAACTGATATGGCGAAAACACAAGATGACATGCACGATCTTGTCGACAAGTCCTACAAGCACGGCTTTGTCACAGACATTGCCTCCGAAACGCTGCCGCCCGGACTTGACGAAGACGTCATCCGCAGAATTTCAGCGATTAAAAACGAGCCTGAGTTTTTGCTCGAGTGGCGCCTGGAAGCGTACCGTCGCTGGCTGACCATGGACCCGCCAGACTGGGCCAAGCTGGACATCGAACCCATCGACTACCAGGCGATCTCATATTACTCGGCACCCAAGTCAGAATCGGACAAACCGCAGAGTCTCGACGAGGTTGACCCCAAGCTACTCGAAACCTACGACAAACTTGGTATTCCTCTTCACGAGCGCGCTCGACTGGCTGGCGTTGCCGTCGATGCCGTGTTTGACAGCGTCTCGGTCGCAACCACCTTTCGCGGCAAACTGCTCGACGCCGGCGTTATCTTCTGCTCCTTTTCTGAAGCTGTAAAAGACTACCCGGAGCTGGTTAAGAAGTACCTGGGTTCTGTCGTGTCTCGGTCAGACAATTACTTCGCTGCGCTCAACTCGGCGGTCTTTACTGACGGCTCGTTTGTGTATATTCCCGAGGGCGTACGTTGCCCAATGGAATTATCCACCTACTTCCGCATAAACGCCGCCAACACAGGCCAGTTTGAACGCACGCTGATTGTTGCCGACAAAGGCAGCCACGTCAGCTATCTCGAAGGCTGTACAGCTCCAATGCGCGACGAAAACCAACTGCACGCCGCGGTGGTTGAACTGGTCACTCTTGACGACGCCCAGATTAAATACTCAACCGTTCAAAACTGGTATCCCGGAGACGAAAATGGTCTCGGTGGTATCTACAACTTTGTAACGAAACGCGGCGACTGTCGCGGTGCGCGTTCAAAAATATCTTGGACCCAAGTTGAAACCGGTTCCGCCATTACGTGGAAATACCCCAGCTGCATTTTGCGCGGCGACGACTCGCAGGGTGAATTTTACTCAGTCGCGGTCACCAACAATTGGCAGCAAGCTGACACCGGCACCAAAATGATTCACATGGGCAAGAACACGCGGAGCACGATTATTTCCAAAGGCATCTCAGCCGGCCAGGCACAAAACGCCTACCGCGGTCTTGTGAAAGTCATGCCAACCGCAACCAATGCGCGTAACTACGCTCAGTGCGATTCGCTGCTTCTCGGAGACAAGTGCGGTGCACATACGTTTCCGTATATTGAGGCCGCGAACTCGACGTCCAAAATTGAGCACGAAGCGACCACGTCAAAAATTGGCGAGGACCAAATGTTTTACTGCTTACAACGTGGCCTGTCTGAAGAAGATGCGGTCAGTCTCATTGTTAACGGCTTCTGCAAAGAAGTATTCAAAGAATTACCGATGGAATTTGCTGTAGAAGCACAAGCGCTTCTAACGGTTAGTCTTGAAGGCGCAGTCGGTTAGGAACTCAATCATGCTTACTATTAAAAACTTGCACGCTAGCGTCGACGACACCCCTATTCTCAAGGGCATCGATCTTTCTTTGGAACCTGGAAAAGTGCACGCCATTATGGGCCCCAACGGCTCTGGCAAGAGTACCCTTGCCGGTGTGCTTGCGGGTAACCCTCGCTACGAAGTGACAGAAGGAAGCATCGAGTTTCTGGGACAGGACCTGAACGAAATGGCCACAGAAGATCGCGCTCGCGCCGGTCTTTTTCTAGCCTTTCAATATCCGGTCGAAATCCCGGGAGTGAACAACGCTTACCTTCTTAAAGCAGCGCTGAACGCTAAACGCGCATACAACGGCGAACAAGAACTGGACGCGTTCGAGTTTCTGACCAAAATCAAAGCCAGCATGAAAATCATGGGCATGAGCGAAGACTTTCTCAAGCGCGATGTCAACGCGGGCTTTTCCGGCGGTGAGAAAAAACGCAACGAAGTGCTGCAAATGCAAATGCTTGAACCTGCGCTGGCGGTGCTCGACGAAACCGACTCAGGACTCGACATTGACGCACTCAAAATTGTTGCTGAGGGCGTTAATCGCCTGCGAGACGAAGAGCGTTCGTTCCTTGTCATTACGCACTATCAGCGTCTGCTTGATTACATCGTGCCTGACTTTGTACACGTACTGGCTGGCGGTCGCATCGTCAAAAGCGGCACGCGTGAGCTGGCGCTTGAGCTCGAAGCAAAAGGCTACGACTGGATTGATACGGCGATTGCATCATGAGACCTTCAATGGATCACTTGTCGGAGGCGTTTGCTCAACGACCCGATACCGAAAACCAACCCGAGTGGCTAAGCACAATGCAGAACGACGCATGGCAGCGCGCTCTTGACCACGGTCTGCCCTGGCGCAAAGACGAACACTGGAAATACACCAGCCTGTACAATCTTGCCAAGCTACCGCTGCGTGCTGCTGACTCGGCCGCAAACGACGTCTCTGCAACTGCCCTTATTTACGGCAGCGACCAGGCGACTACGCTTAACTGGTTCAACGGTCGAATGGCGGGTTCATCAACGCTCCCTGAAGGCGTGACGTTTGACGTCTTGGACTCAGCCGCATCTTTTTTAGATTTGGAACCGGCTCGTGCGTCGGTTATGCAGGACCTTAATCACGCGTTTGCCGATTCCATAAGCGTATTGACCATCGCGAACAATACACGATTGTCCTTGCCTGTTTATCTCGCACACAAACTCGACGGCAACCACACACTCTCGTCACAGCGGCTCCACGTCATTGTGGGTGACAACTGCGAGCTTGACCTTGTCGACCACATGTTCGGCGACAGCGCCGACAGCGTAAACAATCGTCGTCTGTCAATTGTCGTCGGCGCGAACAGTCAGATACGTCACACTCAGGTGCAGCAAGAAGACGACACGACGACACTGATCGACAACGTTGACGTGGTCGTTGGTCGCGACTCGCACTATGCATCGCAAGTTGTGGATTTAGGTGCTCGTCTTTCGCGTCACGATCTGGGGATTTCGCTGGACGATCAAAACGCCAACTGCACCATGCTGGCGGTCTACCTTCCCCACGCAGGTCAACATGTCGATCACCACTCTCTAGTGCGACACAATAAGCCACACACGCACAGTGAACAGCGCTATAACGGCGTTGCTGGCCAGAAAGGTCACGGCGTCTTTAACGGTAAAGTATTGGTGCAGAAAGACGCGCAAAAAATCACGGCGGCGCAAAGTAATCAGAACGTGATGCTGTGTGAGCAAGCGGCCATTGACACAAAACCTGAGCTTGAAATCTACGCGGACGACGTCAAGTGCTCTCACGGAGCCACTATTGGTCAGCTCGATGAAACGTCGCTGTTTTATCTTCAGAGTCGAGGACTGGGCAGAAGTGAAGCGCAACAGCTTTTGGTAAGAGGCTTCGTAAGAGACATATACGCCGAGACGCATTGCAAAATACTGTACGACTGGCTAGACGCCGCAATCACAACCAAACTGGATAAACTGGTGGAGCAACTCTAATGAGCGCTACAGCTTCAGTACAAACAGAAAACTTTGACGTTGAACGGATTCGTGCCGATTTTCCGATACTGCACCAAAAGGTTCATGGTAAAGACCTGGTCTTTTTAGACAATGCCGCTTCGGCGCAACGCCCACAAAGCGTGATCGATGCTGTTAGTCACTACTATACGCACGACCACGCTAACGTACACAGAGGTGTTCACGCCCTAAGTGAGCGAGCAACGGCGGCATACGAGGGCGCGCGCGAAAAAATTCGTGGTTATATAAACGCGGCCAGCACGGCGGAAATTATCTTTGTTCGCGGCACCACCGAAGCGATCAATTTAGTTGCCCAGTCGTACGGCCGTGAGCGTCTGGGTCCCGGTGATGAAATTCTGATTACCTGGATGGAGCATCACGCCAATATTGTTCCGTGGCAAATGGTGTGTGAAAAAACCGGAGCCAAACTGGTCGTTGCGCCAATCTCTAAAGCGGGCGAACTGGACATGGCAGCATTTGCTTCTTTGCTCACAGAGAAAACCAGGCTGGTTTCCGTTGGACACATTTCGAATGCCATCGGCTCGGTCAATCCGATTAAAGACATCATTGACCTGGCGCACCAAAACAATGTTCCAGTACTGGTAGACGGCGCTCAGTCAATGCCACATACGCGCGTCGACGTGCAGGCACTCGACGCCGACTTTTTCGCATTTAGCAGCCACAAAATGTTCGGGCCTACCGGGGTTGGCGTTCTGTACGGCAAGCAGGCGTTACTCGACTCAATGCCACCCTACCAAGGCGGCGGCGACATGATTCTGGCTGTTGATTTCAAGAAAACATTATACAACGAGTTGCCCGCCAAGTTCGAAGCCGGAACACCGAACATTGCAGGTGTCATAGGACTCGGGGCCGCAGTCGATTATCTTAATCAGCTCGACTTTGATGCGGTCACACAGCACGAAAAATCGCTCCTCGACTACGCCGAAGAACAGCTCATGACCGTGCCGGGACTACGACTAATTGGCACCGCGCGCAACAAAGCGAGCGTTGTGTCTTTTGTGCTCGACGCGATTCACGCCCATGATCTGGGCACCATTGTTGACAGCGAAGGCGTAGCCATTCGTACCGGGCATCACTGTGCCATGCCTGTGATGGACTTTTTCAACGTCCCGGCTACCGCGCGCGCCTCGTTTGCCTTTTATAATCGACACGACGAAGTGGACGCCCTTGTTTTCGCCTTACAAAAAGCCCAAAGGATGTTTGCCTGATGGATTTGCGCGACCTGTACCAGGAAATTATCGTTGACCACAATCGCAGTCCACGGAATTTTCGAAAAATTGACGACTACACGCATTCAGCGCAGGGCTTTAATCCGCTGTGTGGTGACAAGCTTACCCTGTATATAACTCTCGACGGTGACACCATCAAAGACATCTCATTTGAAGGCAGCGGTTGCGCAATTTCAGTTGCATCCGCGTCTTTGCTGACCGAGCGCGTGATCGGCCATACCGTTGAAGATGCGCGTAACATTTTTAGTCAGCTGCACGTTGTGTTTACGTCGGACGAAGAACCTGAAAACCTCGAGGCTCTTGGCAAGCTGGGAGCACTCGCAGGCGTTCGTGCATACCCTTCGCGTATAAAATGTGCGAGCTTGAGCTGGCACGCTTTAAACAACGCACTGAACTCCGGTGGCGACACAGCGTCGACAGAATAAATCGACACGATGCCGCTCAACACATCACGTTTATTAACAAACCCAACGACAGAGTTTAATCATGTATAGCGCTACCAGTGAACCCGTTACGCTCCATCGCAACTGTAAAGCTACGCTTATTCCTGAAGGTTACGAAATAGAGTTACCACAAGGCAGCATCGGCTACATTACCCAATCACTGGGCGGCAGCTTTACGGTATATGTTGACGGCAGTCTCTTTCGAATTAGCGGCGTCGACGCAGATGCGCTGGGCAAAGAACCTCTGGCACCGCCTGAACTACCGGCTAACTTTACGGACGACGAAGTAGAGCATGTTATCTGGGATCAGATCAAAACCTGCTACGACCCAGAAATCCCCATTAACGTCGTTGACCTCGGCCTGATTTATACGTGCGATATCGTTAAAACCGATGACAATTCACGGCGTCTGAGCATCACTATGACACTGACCGCTCCCGGCTGCGGCATGGGCGATATTTTGGTGGAAGATGTTCGAAGCAAGGTCATGCTTGTTCCTACCGTTGACGAGGCCGACGTAGAGCTGGTGTTTGATCCACCTTGGGACCGCTCAATGATGTCGGAAGAGGCTCAGCTGCAAACCGGCATGATGTATTGAGAAACCAATTCCTCGTTCCGACCACAAAGTGATGAGAAATCATTCGGTTTGACAATAGTACGAGTAATCCTTAAGAATACGCCCCTGAATCGCGTAATTTCGCTGGCCACGCTCTCAAGGAGTGCACTTGAAACATTTGATCCTGGTACGTCACGCTAAAGCCAGCTGGAACAACCCCGATGTAGCCGACATTGACCGTCAGCTGAACGACACCGGACGCCGCGAGGTTCCTACCATGGGCGAACGGCTGGCCGCTCGCGAAATCATGCCCGACATGATTCTGGCAAGTCCGGCCGAACGCGCACACCACACCGCCACTATGCTCGCGCCCTACATGAAAATGCCGTCCGATCGTATTGAGGTACTCGACGAAATGTACCTGGCTGACACCGACGTACTGCTTTCTCTGGCACAGCTATGTGACAACAACGTCGACTGCCTGATGATGGTCGGCCACAATCCGGGCCTCACGCAATTCGCCAATATGATGACCGAGGTGGCCGTCGACAACATCCCTACCTGCGGCATGTACCACATGCGTTTCAAAGTCGATGCCTGGCACAGCGTTGAGCTTAAAACCGGCGACTACGTAGCTTTCGACTTCCCGCGCAATCAGTAGGCAACTTGCGTTTTGACTCTTGTCGATGCGCCAAGCCCCTTGGTAGAACATAAAAAAAGGCCAGATTACTCTGGCCTTTTTTTATGTAGCTTGGTTACTGGCCGAAAAAAACTACAGCGGACACTGCTCAATTTGAACGTTAATGTCGCCGTTGCCCTCGTGCCGGATGCAATCGTTATAGTAGTGGCAATCGTTTGGCTGAGAGTTTGTTGTCCAGTCGAACCAACCCGAACCACCGTAGATATCGGTTTCACCCGGATGTGCATTGGCACCGGTTCCAATCTGGAACGAAGCACCGTAGCGCTCCAGCGTCAAATTCGCACCGGTGTTCCAGGTTAACCCTTCGAGCTCGCCACTCCAGTTTGGATAGTAAAACCAGTCGGCCGGATTAGCGCCGTAAGGGTTATACGGACTGCCAGGAGGTGGCACGTCCGTACCACCCGAGAGCATTACATCGATCGCGAAGCGATAGTTTGGCTCGCCTTGCTTGAAGATGACGCCGGTCAGTCGTGCCGTGCCGTCTGCATTGCGTACAAACTGGGCACCGTTCTCAAGGTCGTAGCGGTCGAGCACGCCGTCACCGTTAAAGTTGGGCAGATAAAACGCGTGCTTGTGCGTTTCATTCACATCGGACGTACACGCGACAGGTCCGCCAACAGCACAGTCGAGACGAATATTCAGGTCGCCGTAGCTGTCGTGTTCAATACACAGTCCAGGCGTGTGGCTGCAGGCATTCGCCTGACTTTCCAACGTCCAGTCGAACCACGCGCTTGCACCGTAAATGTCCTGCTCATTAGGACGGTCATTGGCACCTGTGCCGACCTGGAACGAAGGACCACGACGTGTCAGGTCAATAACAACACCTTCATAGTCATCGAGACCCGTCCAGCTACCGGTCCAGTCCGGGTAATATTCCCAACCTGCAGGGTCCGCGTTGAAGCCGTTCTTCGGACTGCCAACCGGTGGGTCTAGCGTACGGCCCGCAAAGCTCATGCTGACTTCAAAGCGTCGATTAGGACGCGCGTCGTCAACAATGGTTCCGGTCAACGTCGCGGTTCCGTCGTCAAACTGTTCGAACTGGGCACCCGGCTCAAGATTGAAACGGTCCGTGTCTGTCGGGTTGTTAAACCCTTTCATCCAGAACGCGTGACCAGCCGACGAAGTCGCTTCACACAACTGCGTGTTTTCGCACTTCTTGTCGATGCGAACGTTGTCCACCATGAACTTGTCCCAACGAGCACCAAACTTCTCGGCGATACGGAAACGAACCACCGTTTGCGACGAGATGTAAGCGCTAATGTTAAAGGACTCTGTTCCAGAATTTGCGCCATGCAAATCACTAAAGGTTTTCAACACGGTGTACGACAGACCACCGTCGCTTGAAATCTCGACGACTGCCGTATCTTCCGGCCCGACTTCCTGAGACGTAGACCAGTTGAACATCAGCATGGCCGACGGATAACCGTCGAGATTAACCTGACGTAACGCGCTTGGCTCTGTGTGAGAGTTAGGATAGTCGTTCAGAATCAACACGCCATTGTCGATCATGACGTTACCACTCGACGCTCCACCACCCAGAGGGTCATGTTCTGTCCATGGACCAGCCCATTGCATGTCACCGTCGTTATTGTCGTAAGACACGTGACTAAACTGGTCAAGAACAAAGCCCGGCATGCAGACGTTAACGCCGACGTAATGCGAAGCATCGCTATCACTGACGGTGCCACCGAATGGCTGACCATTATCGACAGGCTGCGCCGTCACGCTACCAAGGTTCATGTACTGGCCGGCCGTTGCGACGCCCTCACCTGAACAAACAAACGAAGCGCCTTCAGCAAGCTCTGTTGCAGGACAGATTACGGCAACGCCCTGATCGTCAGACACGCTAATGTTGGTGAGCGTCGTTTCACCAGTATTGGTCACGGTGTAATCCCAAAGCACCGCGGCACCGACGGAAATCTCGGGTCCAGGCGCGGCGTCCGCGTCTTCACCATTAGTCGACTTCTCAATCGAAATACTGCCGGTGAGGAAGAAGATACCCGCATCGATAGTTGGATCGGTTTGCCCAGGGTTCAACGTAACAGGTCCTGTAATACCGGTATCGGCTGCCGGATTGGAATCAGTGGCCGAATCACCGACGCCAGGCGTCGTGATTTGCTGCCCCGGTGCGGCGATAAACTGAACGATATAGACCAGGTTTGGATCAAGCTCAGTAAACAGATACTCACCGTTTGGACCTGTCGTCGTTGTCGCTACCTGAGTGTCCGGCAAACCGTCGCCGTTATCGTCAGTCCACAGATTCACGGTGACGCCCGGAATCCCAGGCTCGTCGTCGTCCTGAATGCCGTCACGATCACGGTCTTCAAATACGAAGTCGCCCAGTGCCGCGGTAGGCAAAGCCAAACCAAGATAGTGACTTGGATCGCTAGCACTCAGGCCAGGACCAAACGGAACGCCGTTGTTATCAACGCCCTGCGCGGTCGCGGTACCAAGGTTGGCGTACTGCCCAATCGTAGCAATACCACTACCTACACACGTCATGCTCTCGCCCGGAGCCAACGTATCCAAAGGACACGTAACGACCACGCCCTGATCGTCAGTTACGTTGACATTCGAGATAGTCACGTTGCCGTCATTCAGCACAACGTACGTCCATTCAACCGCGTTACCGACCGTAATCTCTGGCCCGGTTGGCTCGTCGGCGTCCTGACCGTTAGTGAACTTCTCGAACGTTAACTTGGTCACTCCTCCGAAATAGAAACTGACATCAGAATCTGTCTGCGGTGCGCCCAGAGGGTTTCCATTGTCGTCAACGCCCTGTCCGGACACCGAGCCAATGTTCATGTACTGACCGGCCGTAGCGGGACCACTACCGGTACACGTCATGCTTTCACCGACAGCCAGCGTATCCATTGGGCAACTCACCCCCACACCCTGGTCATCGCTTACTACAACACTCGCAAGCGTTACGTTGCCGAGGTTCGTTACAACGTACGTCCACTCAACCGTATTGCCTACACCAATGTATGGTCCTGGCGCGTCAGTTACATCAGTACCATTGGTGAATTTCTCAATTCCAATAGCCGACGCCACACCAAAGTAGAAGCTTGGATCCGAATCGGTCTGAGGTTGACCAACCGGATTACCGTTGTCGTCGACGCCCTGTCCGGTCGCTGTACCCAGGTTCATGTATTGACCTGAAGTCGCTGTGCCACTACCGGTACACGTCATACTCTCACCGGCTGCAAGCGTACTCATTGGGCAGCTGACTGCAACGCCCTGATCGTCCGATACGCTCACGCCTGTAAGAGATACATTACCGAGGTTAGTCACAACGTATGTCCACTCAACAGCGGCACCCACGGCGACTGATGGCCCGGGGGCCGCGGCCGCGTCTACACCGTTAGTGAACTTCTCTATGCTGATTCCGGAATTCGCACCGAAGTAGAAACTTGGGTCTGAGTCAGTCAGAGGTCCACCAACCGGATTACCGTCGCCGTCAACACCCTGACCAGTCACTGTGCCGAGGTTCATATACTGACCTGAAATCGCCGTGCCACTTCCGGTACACGTCATGCTCTCACCTGCGGCCAATGTGTCCATTGGGCAGGAAACTACAACGCCCTTGTCATCAGAAACGCTGACACCCGTGAGCGAGATGTTACCCAAGTTGGTCACAACGTAAGTCCACTCAACCGCATCGCCGGTTGCAATTGACGGCCCTGGAGCCGCACTTGCGTCCACACCGTTGGTGAACTTCTCGATGCCGATACCACCGCTTGCACCGAAGTAAAAGCTTGGATCCGAATCAGTTTGAGGTCCGCCAACGGGATTGCCGTCGCCGTCAACACCCTGACCAGTTGCGGTACCGAGATTCATGTACTGCCCTGCCGTAGCTGTACCGCTACCTGAGCAGGTCATGCTTTCACCAACAGCCAGCGAGTCCATTGGGCACGTTACCGCAACGCCTTGGTCGTCTGACACGCTAACGTTGGCAAGCGTAACGTTGCCGAGGTTAGTCACAACGTAAGTCCATTCAACCGCATCACCTGTCGCGATTGAAGGCCCAGGAGCCGCACTGGCGTCGACACCGTTGGTGAACTTCTCAATGCTGATACCTGAGTTCGCACCGAAGTAGAAACTTGGGTCTGAGTCAGACTGTGGTCCGCCAACCGGGTTTCCGTCACCGTCAACACCCTGACCGGTTGCAGT
>JBGCFV010000032.1:0-73593 GCA_045107075.1 Gammaproteobacteria bacterium | reverse complement strand
GGCTTGTCCCTTTGGGCCAAGTAGAGTGCGTACCCCAAGGGCACTTCCAGGCTTGTCCCTTTGGGCCAAGTAGAGTGCGTACGCGCGGCATCTTGTCGCGATAATGTGGTTAAAATTTGAACAACCTCACATACTTCATCGCGGCTGGAAGCTGCTCCTGCCCGCCCGGGTAACGAATAGTTGATAATGGCGCAAGCGGGTCGGTCTTGGTTGCCCGGCGAATCAGATCAGTTCTATTGAGATTCTGCCTGCAGTATACAGCGCAGACGTTTTAAACGAAGAGGTCGCAATGCCGGCCAGGGGGAATATCGTGTTCATTTTATTAAATAGCCGGTTACAAAACGCTTTGTTGAGTCTGTTTCTGGTCGTAAGCGTGTCTATGCTTACCGCGTGCTCAACGACAATGGACGCGATGTATCTAGCGCAAAGCACTGAAAAGACAATCATTTACCTCGTGAGGCATGCCGAGAAAGCCGATGGTAGCCGAGATCCGGATTTGAATGAAGCGGGCCGCGCCCGGTCTTTAGAGCTTGCTGACGTGCTGTCAGGTGTGGAGGTCAACAGTCTTTGGTCTTCTGACTACATACGAACGCGTGAAACCCTTGCACCGTTGGCCAGCCGACGCAATTTAGCTGTAGCGCTCTACGATGCGGGTGACTCTGAAGGGTTAGTGAGCACTGTAATGAGCGAGTCCCGCGGCTCAGTAGTGGTCATTGCCGGGCACAGCAATACGGTTCCAGCGTTGGTTGATCTGTTTGAAGCGTGGCCGAACCCGGTCACTCCTGCCACGGCAAGGCCAAATCTGGGGCACGAAGAGTACGACTCTCTATTCGTGGTGACGCTGGTTGAGGGTCAGGAAGCTGTGGTTGAGAAGCGCAAATATTAGTAGTAATTTACATTAAAAAACAACGCTAACTTACTGAAGTAAAAAGCCTTCGATATTCCAAATATCGAAGGCTTTATTGTTGGTACGTGACGGTTTAGCTGCGGGCAGTAATATCGATCAGGTGATAGCCGAACTGGGTTTTTACCGGTCCGTGAATCTCACTCAGTTCTCCGCTGAATACGACCTCATCAAATTCCTTAACCATCATGCCGGGTCCGAATTCGCCTAGATCGCCGCCTTTACGACTTGACGGGCAAGTAGAGTGCTCTGCAGCGACTTTGGCAAAGTCAGCGCCGCCTTCAATTTGGGTTTTGAGTGCGTTGCATTCGTCTTCTGTTGCTACAAGTATGTGGCGCGCTGATGCTGTGGTCATGAGCCTGATCCTCTAGTGTATTCAAAAAAAGGGGATGATATCAGTTTGCCAACGGGTTTGAGAGCATTTGTCCTTCTTCATCAAGCGCCGGATAGGGTCTTTTCAATTCTCGACAGCGTCTGGCGATACCCGGATAGGTCCACTCAAACAGAATTTGCTCATACTGGTCGGTTGGGATCCGGCATTCATCGTAAAGCTTGGCGACCATGCGCTGGCGCTGGGCTTCGTACAATATAACTGCGGCGGCGACAGAGACGTTTAACGACTCCACCATGCCCATCATGGGCACCATAATGTGCTGATCGGCCTGCTCAATCGCGGTTTCGCTCACGCCCTCAAGTTCCGTACCAAGCAATATGGCGGTGGGCTTACAGTAGTCAATGTCGCGAAAGTCGACTGCGGTATCGGACAAGTGAGCAGCCAGAATTTGGAATCCGTCGTCTTTTAGAGCCCGAGCCGCCGATACTACGGAGTCATGAGTGTGAAGTCGGGTCCATCGACTGGCGCCTGCGTTGGTAGCGTGGTGCCTTGGGATTTCGCCTCCGGGAGACACTGCATGAACGTCGAGCACACCGACCGCGTCGCAACTTCGCACCACGGCCGCCACGTTATGAGTCTTGTGAATACCGTCGGCCAGAACCGTCAGATCGGGCTGACGTCGGTTCAAGGTTCGTTGAATAAGTTGAAAGCGTTCTGGAGTCATGGTGCAAAAGGAGTGCGAACCGTCCCAATTCGGATAAACTGGGCAACATGATGCATCAAAAACTTACGGTAAGCACGGACGGTCGCAGCCTGATTGATATTACCGGGTCGGTACAGGCGGCCGTGGGAAAGTCGGGCGTAATCGCAGGCTTGTGTACACTTTTCATACACCATACGAGCGCGTCATTGCTAATAACCGAGAACGCGGACCCGGATGTTCTGGTTGACCTCGAGCGTTTTATGTTTCGTCTGGTTCCCGACGGCGATCCGCTCTACAGCCATACGGCCGAAGGGCCCGACGATATGCCCTCGCACGTCCGCAGCGTTCTTACCCAGACCCACCTGAGCATTCCGGTTGTCGACGGGCGCTGTGACCTCGGCACCTGGCAAGGCGTTTTTGTGTGGGAGCACCGCCACCGGCCCCATTCTCGCCGTCTAACGATAACCGTCAACGAATAAAACAAGGGAGCGATTTTAATCTCGTTCTGCTAACTGTCCGAGTAGCGCTGAAGTGCCTCGTTCAGAAGTTCTTCGTGCGCGCTAATGCGAAACATCGCGTTCACAGCATCGTCAATCGTGCCGTCCTGGTTAATCAGGTACGTGATTCGTTTGGTTACGCCAAACAGGCCGCTGGCATCGTACAGTTCAGCTACTTCGTGCCGGGTGTCGGCGAGAAGAGTAAACGGCAAATTGTGCTGTTGTTGGAACTTGCTGTGGCTATCTTCGTCTTGCGCGCTTACGCCGATTACAGTGACTCCGACATCCAGAATGTCGGCGTGTGCATCGCGCAGCATGCAGGCTTCCTTGGTGCAGCCCGGAGTGAAATCAGCCGGATAAAAATATAGAAGAACAGGCCCCTGGGCGAGTACCTCGCTCAACGTAATCGTATTTCCGTCCTGGTCGGGCAGGGTAAAGTCTGGTGCGCTTGATCCGATTTTTAGCATGATGTTCTCTTAATAACGTTCTTTTAGGGAAGAGGTGCTGGTGAGTGTCTATAGTGTACAGCGGACTAATCGAATTCCTCTTCCATCAGCAGGTAATGGGTCATATCCATGCCAAGAGACAGGTAAGTCGCCTGGGCTCTGGTATTTTCTTTTTCTACGTACAGTCGAATGCCGCATACGTCGTCGCGTTCAGCAGCGAGTTGTTTAACATGGGCATACAGGGCGCGAAACACGCCGTGCTTGCGGGCATCCGGTTCGACGAAAACGCTTTGAATCCACCAGAACCAGCCGTTGCGCCAATCGCTCCATTCAAGCGTGATCATGAGTTGCCCCACAGTGCGTTCGCCGTCGCAGGCGACATAATACGTGCCTCGCGATGAGTCGCTAATAACGGCTAGCACGCCGGCTTGAATAACGTCGTCGACGAGCGTTTTATCCTCGGTTTCAACAGCCATTCGCTGGTTAAACGATGCGATTGTGCTGCTGTCTCCGCGTTCTGCGGTTCTAATAGTCAGATGCATGGCGGTTCCTTGACTGAACGACACCAGATTATGACAGCTAACGTCGTCCGGCGCTCGCCGGTGCAGTGTGAAGGACGTTAATACAGTCAGGCAGAAAGTGACCATATGCTCAGATAAATAATGATCCCAACGGTCAGATGGCAAAGGCTTTTAGGGCCTGAAGTGCAGAAAATTTAGTATACTCCCGGCATCTTCGCACCGTACGTTCAGTATCTTGCGCTTGCGCGCTGAACCATAAGAGTATTTTCGATAAGGGAATCGATTCAATGAAACAAGTCACTCAAACGTTGCGCGACGGCGTTATCAGCGTAAAAGACGTCCCCGTGCCCGGGCTTGGCGACAAATTTGTGCTGGTACGCAATGCCGCTTCTGTCATCAGCGCTGGTACCGAAAAAACCAGCGTTGACATGGCCAAGAAAAACTTGCTTCAGAAGGCCAAGGCGCGACCGGACTTGGTTAAACAGGTGCTGAAGAAGTTGCGCGCAGACGGATTCAAAAAAACTTTTCAAACGGTTGGTGCCCGACTCGACTCCCCAAGTCCACTGGGATACAGCTCGGCCGGCACTGTGCTAGCGGTGGGCGGTTTAGTTGAAGGCATTAAGCCTGGCGACAGAGTCGCCTGTGGCGGAGTGGGTTACGCCAACCACGCTGAGATTGTAGCCGTTCCTCGTAATCTCGTTGTTAAGGTGCCTGATGCCGTTTCTGATGAAGAGGCTGCGTTTACCACGCTTGGGTCCATTGGTTTACAGGGCGTCCGACTCGCGGCCCCGCAGCTGGGTGAGACTTTCCTGGTTCTTGGGCTGGGTATTTTAGGCCAAATGGTCGTGCAAATTTTACGAGCTAACGGTTGCCGGGTGCTGGGTACCGATCTTGATCCGTCGCAGGTGGAACTCGCCGAGCAGCATGGCGCTATCGGGCTTGCGCCTGGCTCAGACGTGGCGAAAAGCTGTCTCGATTTAACCGGCGGTCGTGGCGTTGACGGTGTGCTGGTGTGTGCCGGCACGGCCAGTAATCAGCCGATCGAGCTATGCGGCGAGGTGACCCGTGAAAAAGGTCGCGTTGTCGTCGTGGGTGCTGTGCGCATGGATATTCCGCGTGAGGACTATTTCAAGAAAGAAATCAGCGTGGTGATTTCGCGTTCGTACGGACCCGGTCGATACGATCCGTTTTACGAAGAGTCAGGCAACGACTATCCGTTTGGGTATGTGCGTTTCACAGAACAGCGCAATATGGAATCCATTCTGAACCTCATCGATCAGGGAGGGCTGGATTTAAAAAGCCTGATTACCCACCGTTTCGATGTCGAAAACGCAGCCGATGCCTACCGCCTTATACAGGGTGAAAAAACGGAGCCGTATCTGGGCATTGTTCTTAACTACGCTGACAAAGGCTCTGAAGATCAGGCTGCTGCGCCACGCATTACACTGAGTACCGCGCCTGTCGATAATCGCCAGCTTGGCATTTCGTTTTTCGGCGCGGGCAACTACGCCACGGCAAGCTTGCTGCCACCGCTGCAGCAAGACAAGCGCATCGAGCTTCGAGGTCTGGTTACGGCGAGCGGTCGTACGGCACAAGGTGTAGCAGAAAAGTTTGGCTTTGGTTTTTGTGCAGGCGACTATGCGGAGCTTCTGAGTAACGACTCTGACGCCGTTATGATTACGACGCGCCACGATACTCACGCAAGTGCAGTAGTACAGGCGTTGAATGCAGGCAAGCACGTTTACGTTGAGAAGCCTCTTGCATTGAGTGTTGAAGAACTGGCTCAAGTCGATTTGGCCGCAACCGCCAGCACGGGCAGTCAGCTTATGGTCGGCTTTAACCGGCGCTTTGCTCCGCTAACGAAAGCTACCCAGGCCTTTTTTGCCAACGTAAATGCACCGCTGGTTGTATCTATTCGGGTAAACGCGGGTGAGATCCCCGGAAACCACTGGATTCAGGATCCTGCTGTTGGCGGCGGACGCATGATTGGAGAGGGCTGCCATTTTGTAGACCTGGCGTCTGCGTTAACGTCTTCCAACGTAGTCGGTGTACATGCTTATGCGACCGGTAAGATCGAAAAATCCGCTTTGCTTAACGATAACCTGACCGTGTCACTCTCTTTCGCCAATGGCAGCGTTGCGAACATTATTTACACCGCAGACGGTTCCTCGGCCTTGCCCAAAGAATACGTGGAGGTTCACGGTGGTGGACGCTCAGCTATTATTCAAGATTTTAAAGAGGCCAGTTTTTACTCGGCCGATATGAAGACGACGCACGAAAAACTGTCCGGCCAGGACAAAGGACAGCAGAACATGCTAAAGGCCTGGGTTGACGGTGTTCGTTCCGGCACCGCGTGTGTAGACTACGAGTGTCTGTTAACCACCAGTCTGGCTACCATCATGGCGGTTGAGTCGTTGACGGTGGGCGAAGCACTCAGGGTCAGTGATGTTTTGCCCTTTGGGCAAAATGACCAGAGTGATGTGTAGGGTGTTTTTCTTGACCATGTCACGGTTTAACGCCTAAGCGGATTTTTCACATTGCTGTTTAATTCGTACGAGTTTCTGTTTGTTTTCTTACCGCTTACGGTTGCCGGCTATTTTTTATTGGGCCGTTTTGGCAGCGCTACGGTGGCGAAGCTTTGGTTGATTCTGACCTCGCTGTTTTTCTACGGCTGGTGGAATCCCGTTTATCTGATTCTGCTCGTAGGCTCAATTTTAATTAACTTTTGGTTCGGTAGTCGACTGGCGCGAAAGCCCGATAGAGGGTGGTTGATAACCGGTATTGTTTTTAACCTCGGCTTGCTGGGCTATTTTAAGTATGCGGGATTTTTTGTCAGCACCATAGCGGCAATCTCCGGCTCTGATTGGCAAATTGAAGCGATCGTACTGCCACTGGCGATTTCGTTTTTTACCTTTCAACAAATCGCGTTTCTCGTCGACGCCTACCGTAGCGAATCGTCCGAGAGCGATTTCCTGTCTTACTGTTTGTTCGTGACCTTTTTTCCTCAGCTTATTGCCGGGCCGATTGTTCACCACAAACAAATGTTGCCACAGTTTGCGCGCCCTGAAACGTTTACGTTTCAGGCGGCTAGCGTTTCGACTGGTGTAACCGTTTTTTTTCTCGGTCTGTTCAAGAAAGTCGTCTTAGCTGATTCTATAGCAGTGTATGGTTCGCCCGTGTTTGCGGCGGCTGATGCCGGCGCGGCGGTTACGTTTTTTGAAGCCTGGGGTGGGGCGCTGGCTTATACGTTTCAACTGTACTTCGATTTTTCGGGTTACTCCGATATGGCCATTGGCCTTGCTTTGATTTTTGGTATTCGCTTACCTGTTAATTTTGAATCACCCTATAAAGCCGTGTCTATTTCTGACTTTTGGCGGCGTTGGCACATAACGCTCTCGACTTTTCTTCGTGATTATCTCTACATTGCGTTAGGTGGCAATCGACAAGGTCCGGTGCGCCGATATATTAATCTCGCGTTGACGATGTTACTCGGCGGTTTGTGGCACGGAGCGGGGTGGACGTTTGTTATTTGGGGCGGGCTTCACGGGTTGTATCTCATCATTAACCATGCCTGGCGCCGAGTGGTGAGTGCCGCGGTTTCGGGTAGCAGAGTCTACGGTCTCTTTGCCTGGGCACTGACGTTTCTGTGCGTTGTGATCGGATGGGTTTTCTTTCGCGCCGAATCACTCGACGGAGCGTTATCCATGCTGGCTGGAATGAGCGGTCTTAACGGCGCGCAGCTTGACGTGAGGCTGGCCGGATGGCTGTCAGTGTTATCGCCGTTAGTGGATTTTAAAGGCAGTCATGCTGGTGCGTTCAGACTGGATGGAGCTCCGTGGATTTTAGCGCTTGGTTTCGTTGCGTTCTTTATGCCAAACGTTCGCGAACTGGTCAGGTACCAGCCTCCCGGAAAAGGGTCGAGCGAACTTACGGATAGTACCCCAGGCAAGGTATGGCACTGGAAGCCAAGTCTTGTCTGGACGGTGTTGCTGACCGCCGTGGCCATAACCGCTATTTTCCGCATGAATCGAATTAGCGAATTTTTGTATTTTCAATTTTAAGTATGTCTATGACACATTCTCAGTCACAACACATGCGCTTTCTAAAACGATTTTCGTTAACAGTTGGTGTCATCCTGTTGCTCGTTTTCGGGCTCAATTTTGTAATCGATCCGTTTAACAAGAACGGACAGTTCAATCTTGATGTGCCTAAATCAGATGTCGCCCTGAAAATGCACTATCCGCTGTATAAGTCGTTAGAGTATCGGCAGCAGCCGGCAACTACTGTCATTTTGGGTGACAGCAGAGCGAATGCGCTTAAGAGTTCATACTTTGCCGACCTGGGTCGTTCCGATGTCTATAACATGGCGTACGGCGGAGGTACTGCAGCAGAAATTATTGATTCGTTTTGGTATATCCAGAATATTGGAGTTGTTAAGAACGTCTGGATTGGGCTGCCGTTTAACCTGTTTAATCCATCAAGCAGTTCCAGCCGATTCCGCGAAGTCGAGAGTCTGCGTGAAAAGGCCTTGCCGTATTATCTTTCAACGCTTGTGACCAAAGCGAGTGTTCTTACCGCAGGCAGCGCACTGGCTGGAAAGGCCCTTAAGTCGGAAGCGCCTGATATGAACAAGGAGCAGTTCTGGAGTAGTCAGCTTGGAGTAACGACTTCAAAGCACTACGGCAACTGGCAGGAGCCGACTGAGCTTAAACAAGCGCTTATTGATGTTGCACGGTATTGTCGCGACAACAATATTAAGCTGATGTTTTTCATTCCACCGACTCACGTTGACTTGCAAAACAAGATTGATGAGTTTGGTTTGCGAGATGAGTATCAGGCCTACTTGGATTTTCTTGGTCAGATGGCTCCCGTGTACGATTTTGATTTTCCCAATACGACTACGCGGAATAAAGAGTTGTTTAAAGACCCGTATCACGCCAATCAAGAGGTCAATCAAAACATCGCCAAGTGGTTGTTACGCGGTGAAGACGAAACGCTGTCGGTTGATTTTGTCAGGTACTTGCCTCGTAAGTAGCGGCGCACCCGAGGGCATTTGCATGTCCGACCGATGGCCGAGCTGGCGGCACGGCTCATCTTGCCGCGATGAACTTCGCAAACACGCTACAGTTTCAAACCCTTTCGCGGCTGGAAGCCCCTCTTCACTGTTTGTTTAAGGCTCGCGTCTTTATTGCTTGATGGCGTTTTGTTCGAGCCATGCAAGAATCGAGCGGGCTTCTGCAAGGGCCAGGATAATAACCAGGTCGCCAGGCTTGGCCATGGCAAGAGCGTGATCGAGCGACTCTTTTTCCACGGCGTAGTGTGAGATGTCGGTGCGTTCAGCACCGCCGGCCATCAAGCCTTCTGACAGCAAGTTAAAAACTTCGTCAGGCTCGCGCCCACGTCGATGTTCAGCGAGTTCGGATATGAATACGTGTTTTAGTCCGATATCCCAGGCGTTACGAGCAAGTTTGCGTATGGAATTGTCAGTGCGATCGCCGGCCTGACCGAAACACAAGAAGCGGTTGTTGGCTTTGTGGTGTGCGGCAATATCAAAAATAGCCTGCATGGCACTTGGGTTATGGGCAAAGTCCAGCAGTACGTCGACGCCGTCGATTGTGAAAAAGTTGCATCGCCCCGGATTGTCGTTTGGCAGCATGTTGGTCAGGCCGTGATTAATGGCCACGTCGCTGGCGCCCAGGTAGTGGGCTAGTGCGATAGCACCGAGAGCGTTAACCACATTGTGTTTCGCGCTACCGTCAACGGTAAGAGGTGCATCGCTCACGCGACAGTAGTTGTGCCATTCTTTGCCGTCGAATCGACTAAAATGATCGTCCACAACGGTTACAGCGGGAAGCTGCTTGCCGATATGGCTTTTGACTTTGGGGTGTGCCGGGTCAATTGAGAACCAACAAATGGGGACTTCAAGTTCGGCTGACTTTTCTAGCAAGAGGTCGTCCTGCGCGTTAAGCACCGCAATAGAACTTTGGTCGAGCGCCTGCGTAACAATCCATTTAAGATTGAGTAATTCTTGCAAACTTTCGGAACCGAAATCACCCAGATGATCTTCGGCTATGTTCGTAATCAAAGCCACGTCTGCACGGGGCATGCCGAGACCTCGGCGGAGCAGGCCGCCGCGCGCAGTTTCCAAAATAGCCGCATCAATGGGTTGGCGAAGTACAGCGCGAGCTCCTCCCGGACCTGAATAATCGCCGCGGTCAATGATGGTGTCGTCGATACCGATCCAGTCGGTCGAGCTGATGCCCACGGCGAGATCGGCTGCGCGCAGCATGCGTTGCGTAAGCCTGACTGTGGTTGTTTTGCCGTTCGTTCCTGTAACCAGTCCTGTTGGCACATCGCGAGCTGCATTCCAGTCGATATCAACAGGGATCTGGTCGACAGGCCAGGTGGTGGAGTACCGTCCAAGGCCAATTGACACTTCGTCGTCATCACACAGTACGGTGGTGTTCTTCTGTTGCGCCCGGGTTAGAAGCGTTTGTAAGGCGGGATTACTCTCTTCTTTGATGACCTCTTTGAGACGTGCGACCGGGTCGAGGTCGTTTAGTGGCTTTTCTGACTCTTCTTCGGGATCAGCTTGAGCTTCGTCGTCCGAATGGACGGCGGTTTCAGCCTTGACCTGTTCGAACAGCCAATCGGCAACTTCAACGGCCGCGTACAGCGCGTCCATAGGCGCGGAGATGGCTAATGCAACGCCCGAATGCATCGGGTAGCCAACCGATTTCTCCTCGCCCCAGCCAATGGCATCCAGCAGTTGACGGCTGTGTGTATTCCAGCTTGAAATGACGGCTTCGGCATGTTCTTTGGAATTCAGGCGCACGTCGACCACCGCACCTGCGTGTTTCCAGATGACGTTGATTCCCGTGAGCCTTCTCGTATCGAGCTTTATCATCGGCATTCACTCATGGTCGATTGAACGGTTTTTAATCGCCGGCCTCGCGCGCCAGGCGCACACCGCGTTCATCCTGAATAAGTTCCATTTTGTCGTCCAGATCGAAACCCAGCTCGTCCGGTAAATCAATGGTAGTCGGACCCATTGAGTCACTTGATTCTTCACTGTGTCCGCTGTCGAAATAGATGATCTGTTTCCAGGTCCGCTGCACGTTGTCACCGAGAACCAGCAGCAAGTCGCCAGGGTTGCACAGCTCAAGCCCTTTCTGGGTAGCTTCGACTTCGTCTTGTACCATTTCGATTTTGTCTTCGGATACGCCGGCGTCAATTAATGTGCGTTTGAGCATGAGCGGCACTTCGTCACGGTCGCGGCCGCGTAAACCGTCGTCGCGACGACAAATAAAATAGTCGAAGTGAGGTGCTGCCATTCGGGCAATGGCCTCGATGTCTTCGTCGCGTCGGTCTCCCGGCGCAGCGAGTACGGCCAGTTTGCGTCCTTCGACGTCTATGCGTGAAACCAGGTCGCAGATGGCACCGACCGCGGCTGGATTGTGGGCGTAGTCAAGGATGACTTTAAAGGCGTGTTCATCGTAAATGTTGGTACGACCCGGTGCCTGGAAGTAAGACGTATCGAACGTGCGTAGGCCTTGCTGAATGTTGGTCAGGTTAACGTCCATATTGTAAGCAAGTGCGGCCGCAATCATGGCGTTCTGCACGTTATGCATCGCCTTGCCTTCGACCGTTGCTGGAATCAGGTGCGTCCACAGCATCGGAATGTGGGTGTCCCCGTCGTAAATTGTGATCATGTGACCATTCATGCCTTGTTCCAGCACGAACGCCTGACCGCCAGCCTGAATGTGCTGCTTAACCAGAGGGTGGGAGGCGTTGATGGTGACGTAGCACAGTTTCTTGGCCTGAGTGTAGTCGGCCATGCGCAGGCAGTGCGGGTCGTCTGCGTTGAGTACAACGGCATCTTTAGCGACTTCGACGGGCACGCGTTTGATCTCGGCCAGCTGTTCCAAGGTATCGATTCCTTTCATTCCGAGATGGTCCGCGGAAATATTCAGGCAGGTTGCTACATTACATTCGGAAAAACCAAGGCCGCCGCGCAGCATACCGCCGCGGGCACACTCTAATACGGCCGCGTCAACCGCCGGATCGCGCAGAACCATTTGAGACGATACCGGTCCTGTCATGTCGCCAGGCACGGACAGCTTGCCGTCAATGTAGACGCCGTCGGTCGATGTAAGGCCAACGGTGTATCCGCTTAGTTTTAGAATGTGGGCGAGCATTCGTGAGGTAGTGGTCTTACCGTTGGTGCCGGTGATCGCAGCCATGGGAATACGTGTCGGTGAACCTTGGGGGAAAAGTCCCTCAACGACGGGACCAGCGACGTCTCGAGGTGTGCCTTCACTGGGAGCCACGTGCATCCGAAAACCGGGTCCGGCGTTCACTTCACAAATGGCCCCGCCGGTTTCCCGATAGGATTTGGCAATATCAGTGGTCAAAAAATCAACGCCGCCGACGTCGAGTCCGATCGCCCCTATGGTGCGAATAGCCATCTCGCGAATATCGGGATGGACTGAATCGGTGACATCGATAGCCGTGCCGCCGGTCGACAGGTTAGCGGTAGAGCGCAAGAATACGATTTCGTGTTTTTCAGGAACCGTTTCGCGGTTGTAGCCAATTTTGGCCAGCAGACGATCGGCTTGATGGTCAAACTCGAGTCGGGTCAACACCTTTTCGTGACCAACACCGCGCCTGGGGTCGAGATTAACTGTGTCAACGAGCTGCTCTACGGTGTGTTTGCCGTCGCCAACTACGTGACCGGGCATGCGTTTGGCCGCCGCAACCAGTTCGCCATTTACCACGAGTAGTCGGTGATCGAATCCTTGAATGAAACTTTCCACCAGCACAGAACGGCTGTGTTCGCGAGCTTTTGTAAACGCCTCGCCAACTTCGTCGGTGGTGGTTAAGTTAATAGAGACGCCGCGACCGTGGTTGGCGTCTAGTGGTTTCACAACCACTGGAAAGCCAATGCGCTCGGCGGCTCTTCGCGCCCGGCTTTCACTGCGAACGAGGTATTGAAGAGGCACGGGCAGGCCGAGATCTCGAAGTATTCCGTTGGTTTCTTCTTTGTCCGAAGCCAGCTCAACCGCAATATTGCTGGTGTTGCCAGTGCAGGTTGCCTGAATACGTTTTTGATAACGACCATGACCAAACTGAATGAGACTGTAATCGTTTAACCGTAGCCAGGGTATGCCGCGTTCTTCTGCAGCCGCAACGAGTGAAGCGGTACTCGGACCCAACGCCCGACGCTGCGCGTAGCGAATGAAGTCGTCGCGCTCGGTAGTGAAGTCCCAGTCGTCGTCGAGAGAATCAGAGGGGCGTAACTCTTCTGGCAGCAAGTGGTGAATCAGGCTCAGAGCCAGTCGGCTTGCTTCACGACCGACACGCTCATCGGTGTATTCGAACACCATATTGTAGTGCCCAGGGGTATTGTCAATAGATCGAGTGCGTCCAAACGTTACTTCAATGCCGGCAACGTTTTGCAGTTCGATGGCTACATGTTCCATCACATGCCCAAGCCAGGTCCCTTCGTCTTCCCGCAGGCGGCGCACAAAGCCACCCGGTGTGCGATAGGAGCACCCGTGCTCGTGCAGGCCGGGCAATGCCTCTAGAAGCGGGTCTACAAAAGCCGGTCCGAGTTTTCCAGTTGGCCAGTTTTCGAGCTCACCCAGATCCAGTACGTGTCGAATGACTGGAAAATGGGCAAAAGTATTGGGTCCGACGTATACATTGGTTGAGATTATTCGCATTGCTATTCCCCCTGATTAGCCACTGCGGGTGGCAGGCGCGTAGCTCTGCATTGCTCTTGTTTTTGGCGACAACTCATTGGCAACAGCTGTTTGCACCCCTCCCGCTCAACGTGTGAAGTTCACCCTTGAGCGGTAGTAACAACCATTGCAGTCGCCAGAGCTGGTTAACTCGTGACCAATGTCAATGCAGACTACTCGGCGGTAGCGCGTCGCGTTTTGATTTCGAAGCGGCCGCCTGACACAAGTATATGCAATTTTACATCGATCAGGCTAACTGGATCGTTGGCGCGGGCGCGGTCCATTGAGGAATGACTCAGATTTGTCGGGTCGATAATGGTGATGCCACCGGATCCGACCACTTCCAAATCGTCTCCCGGACGTATGAAGGCGGCCGTGTCTTCGTCGAGACCGATGCCGATGGCAAACGGATTATAGGCCAATGCGGTCAGTAGTCGGCCAATACGGTCGCGTTGGCGGAAGTGTTGGTCAATCATAAAATTGTTGGTCAAGCCAAGTCCGGGGGCCAGTCTGACTTTGTTCGGTTTGGGGGTTGCGCCTTCACGGCCGCCGGCAATCATGTGTTCAGGCATGAAGGCAGCACCCGCTGAAGTGCCCGCAACGTGCATTCCCGCCGCATTGCGTCGTCGAATCGCTTTGGCTACTGGAGTGCCGCCCAGAGTTGTTGACAGGCGCAGCTGATTACCGCCGGTCATGAAGACGCCATCGGCATTTTCAATGTAGTCCAGATACTCTTCGTTTTGGCAATCAGAGCGTTCAAACAGCGGCAACACCATGGCGTGGTTGACGCCAAGATGACGAAACAGTTTTTCGTAGTTTCGACCTGTGTCTTCAAGCTGAGAGGCGGTGGGAATGATCGCAATTCGGCCAGGTTTGCCGCCACAAAGCTCGACAAACCGGTCGAGGATTTCGGGGTTCTTCAGTTTTTCTTCAGCGCCACCAATTGGAATGATGTAACCGCGTTCTGTGTTGGCTTGGTCGGGAGAGGGGCTCATTGTGCAAATATCCTGGTTTTTTGGCCACGCGACGTAGTCGGGGCGATAAGTTGGTATAGAAAATCGGAGGCTGAGTCAGACAGGCCTGGGTTAATCGGCTGTTTCGAAATTGCCTTTTATAATTCTTTTGTGTCGGTAGCGATGCCAGCTGCCATTAATCATAACTGACTCTGGCCTGTTGGCTTCATCCAGAATGATGAGGTCCGCATCATACCCTGTTTCGAGACGGCCTTTGTGGGATAGACGTAACAGGTCAGCTGCGTTTGACGTAAAGGCGGGCAAGGCCGATTCGAGCGATTGACCGCTGGCCAGTAATTCCGCCAGCGTGTGAGGCAGCGAGTCCGGTGAGCCAATGTCCATGTGGATGATGCGACCTTCGTGGTCAAAGTGAGGCAGGCAGCCACCACCGTCGGAGCTAATGGTTACACGGTCGGCGGGGGCACCCGAGTCGAGGTAGCGAAGGAGTGCATCTTTCGCCGACCACGCGTCTTCACCGTCTTCGACGGGGAAGGCGGTAATGTCGACGTAACAACCACGCTTGGCCAGTTCGCAGGCTTCTACCAATAGCGCCTTGCGTCGATTTACGTGGGTCGGGTTAAACACGCGGGCGGGAATTTCACTGGTGTCGAGCGCCTGTCGAATCAGGTCCAAACCGCGATCGCCGTCGCCCATGTGAAAGTGCACAATTCCGGCTTTTCCTGTGATCATGCCAGCAACGTGAGCATCGCTTGCAATGCGGAGAATTTCTTCAAGCGTTGGCTGACTGGAGCGGTGGTCGGAAATGGCCAGTTCGCCAACGCCAATAATGGGGTCGCAGTGGACAATGTCTTTGCGTACCGAGCCGGTGAGGGTGACGGGCGGAACGTGATATCCGCCTGTGTAGCAATACGCATTCAAACCCATTTCTCGAAGTGCCCGGGTTTGGCTGAGAAGCGCGTTGGTGTCCCGCGTAGTGTCATCCGTTCCCAGAAGTCCGACAACCGTTGTCACGCCAGACTGGGTAAAACGACTCAGTTCAACGGCCGGCACACGGCTGGAAAATCCGCTTTCGCCGCCGCCGCCCGTCACATGGGCGTGGCTGTCGATGAAACCGGGTATGACTCGGTGACCGCCACAGTCGACCACTTCAACATTGAGATGCTCAGGCAGTGAGAGTGGCGCGTCGCCAATCCATGCAATACGCCCGTCGGCCACCAGCAGTTGTTTAAAGCCTGTCGGATTTGGGGAGTAAATTTGAGCGTTTTCAAGAAGTTTTAACATGGTCGAAAATTGGGGGTAACCCTTGAGGCATCGTTGCGTGACGCTGGCCGCACATTATGCGCGCTGCGGTGTCTGTGCCGCAAGCCGAAACTTCGTGCTCAAGAGAGGCAGATCACGGGTTTCGCCAAGCAACCTGATGTATGTGATCGCCGAATGAGTATTTCGACCGGTAAAAGTAGGCGGCCTCCAACCGAGGGGCATCACTGACGGTGTTTCGTTTGGCCGTGAGTCGAGGCTTGGCCTGTCCGGGTTATCTGGCCGTGTTAAGAAAGTGGGCCGTTGAACCTCGTTCACGATGCGAAGCTGTGACACGCCAGACCGACTTTGTGTTTTGTCAAATTACTCCGCATATCTACCTAAGGGAAAATTTGTATATTGGATGATTGTGAAATCGACTGTGAGCGATTTCACATACTGCAATCGCGTCGTGATGTTAAAACTTCGTCTACACGATAAGTGAGTGAATAAAATCTAAGTGGCAAAACTACCGAAAGGTAGTGGCGCAAAATTACCGATCTAAGGGTCTTTGGCCTATGACCGCGGGATTGCTGATTTCTATTCGTTTACACATAAGCGTCTGCCCGGGAGACGCTGACAGAACGCGCCGAAACAAGCATTCCAAAGTTGTGACCGTGACCACGATCAGTTGAGCTCTTTCAACCGGGAATGGATAAATGAAATCAAGAAACGGCAAACTCTGGATAGGCGCGGTTGCGTTATTTACAGTGTCTGTATTTACCTTTGCAACAATAAGGTCCTACGCCTCGGTGACGCCGGAAGTTCTACTTTCCAACCATTCCGATTCAGCGTTTCACAGCCCACTGCGCACTGCAAAACAGGCCTCTTTGAAGACCGCTACGTCTTTAATTATCGTGGATGAGAGCGTTGACGACTATCGTTCTTTGTTGCTCGAGTTAACCGATTCCAAGGCTCTGCTCAAACCTGAAGTGCTGGTGCTCGACCGTAAGCGAGATGGTATCCGCCAAATCACAGAACGGCTCGCGCAGAGTTCTGCGCAATACGATTCTGTTCACATCATATCGCATGCGCTTTCAGGAGAAGTGCAGTTAGGAAATTCTATACTCAAACACGAGGTGCTGGATACTTATCTGGATGAACTTACGCTGTGGCGCGAAGCTCTCTCTGAGGATGCCGATATTCTGTTCTACGGCTGTGAGCTGGCCGCAAGCGAGAGCGGTAAGCACTTTGCACAGATTCTTAGCCAGATGACACAGGCCGACGTGGCTGCGTCTACCAACTTGACAGGCTCAAACGAATTGGGTGGCGACTGGGTTTTGGAAACCACTTATGGTCGTATTGAAACGCGCGCGCTCTCAGCGCAAAACTGGAAGGGCGTGCTAACCAAACTGGTGATTAATCCAATTGACTTCCCGATTAGAGAGTCGGATGGAATGGTAAGCGGCGAGCCAGGCCCTCCGAATAATATGAGTCTGGATTTTGCTGAAGGCGAATCAGCTATTTGGGTTAATGCAGGCACCGCTGACGGTCAACCAATCGACGTTAAAGCTACGGTTGTCACACTGACAGATAACAGCGGAGATAACAGCGGCGCTGTATCCTTCAGTACGCGAGACGATGACCTATGGCTGCAGCTTTATTCGGCTGAAGCGGTGATCAAGTGGGAGATATTCGTGAGCGGCGGAGGACAGTCCGTAATCGCATCGGGTAATCCACAGTTTATTATTTCGGATATCGACGGTAACGGCTCAGGCAGCGCCTTTCCCGCTCTGCAAATCGAGGCCGTGTTACCTGATGTTTCGTCACTTACTTCTTTCACGCTCAGTAATCCCACCAATCTGGAAGCAGGTGTTCAAGGTAATCAGGTTTATGTGCGTGGAACCCAAAGTGAAAATGGCGGGCAGACGTCTCTGGTTGCGTTTGACTGGAGCAGCGTTACCGAATGGACTATTACCTATCAGGCCGTTGTCGGCGGCGGCGTGCGTTTTTTCCTTCACGACGGAGACGGTGACCTGACGTTCAGTTCACCCGTTACCACGTCTTTTCTCAGTCTTGATTTGGACAGTAACGACAGCACTGTAGCGGGTAACAACTTTTTAAGCGCTGTCTACGACGAAGGCGGCGCGGCGGTTGTTCTGGCCGATACTGACACGGCGATTAGTGTGGGCGCACCGTTAAATTCGACATTGGACAGTGCCAGAGTTGAAATCAGCAACAGTTATCCAAACGACGAGCTGCTCGTTAACGGCAGCACAGCGACGAGTGGCAACGTAGCAGGCGGCGCTAGTCTGTTTACGTATACGAACACGGTTGTAGATGGCGATCCGGTTGTAGTGATAACCGGGTCGGGGTCATTACCCGACTATGCGGCGGCATTGCAGGCTGTGAGTTTTCGCAATAGTTCTACGTCGCTATACGGCGACACCCGAATCATTGAAATGACGGTTACAGACGACGAGCAGTCCACGACGAGTAACGTGGCTCTGGCTATCGTTAATATCAACCCGGACATAGACGACGACACATACCTGAACGACGTTGATCTGGACGACGACAATGACGGCGTGCTGGATACCGCCGAAACGCCATCAGATCCGATGGCCGATGGTGATGCTGACGGTTACCCGGCTTATCTGGATGACGATGACGGTGATGCGTCTATCGGAAACGAAGACGGTGTGGCTCAAATAGAATTCGATGCCGATCTTGATGGTATCCCAAACCATTGGGATCTTGATTCCGACAACGATGGTATTCCCGACAACATTGAAGCCCAGAGCTCAGCGGGCTACTTGCCTCCCGATAATGCCTACGACGCATTTGGCGTAGACACTGCTTATTCGGGTGGACTTAGTAGTCCTGTCGATAAAGACGGTGACCTTACTGACGACATGCTGGATACCGACAGTGACGGCGATGGTATTGGTGATACTACCGAAGCCGGTTTGAGTCTGGGTTCCATTAGCGTTGGTCTTAATGGACTTGATGACGATGTCGACACGGCCGACGACTATGTCGACGTCAATGGAGAATTCGATTCCTCTCCGCTTAATGATCTTCCCGATGTTGATAATCCGGGTGGGGAACCTGACTGGCGTGATCCGCAGGATTTCGACCTGGATACGTTCGCCGGGAACGTCGACATTGATGACGACGGCGACGGCATTACGGATGCGAATGAAACAGGCATAGTAGATACAAGTAACTTTGATAACGGTGACTTGAGCTTCTCCGGTGAATGGCGTGACAATTCGTTTTTCGCATCGGGCTTTCTTGGTGTGGTTGCTACAGAGGGCGAGGAATATTTGTTTGCGTCCAATTCAGATGTTGGCCTCGGAGACACGTTCGGTACAGCCTCTGGTCTGCTCAATACAAGCAGTTGGGTAGAGGGGCAAACCACATTCTCCATCGACGTTTCGTTTCCTAACCTGGGCGTTTCCCAGCTCGCCGAATTTACGTTTAAGGTGTTCAGCGGCACTGTGGAAGTGGGTGAGCTAACAGGCGTAGAGCCTGTATTCGACGGCACCTCGATTTACAGTCTTCTGGTTCACCTGTCGACCGAGCAAATTGCAAGTGGCATTTCGCTTGAATTAACGGTACCCAAAACCGGTGATAACGCGCTGGTGGTATTCGATAACCTTCAAGTCGTTGGCAATCTCGATTTCGACGGCGACGGCGTCGCAGACAGTCACGATCTTGACTCCGACAACGATGGTATTCCAGACAATGTCGAAGCTCAGCTCACGGCCAGCTATCAAGCACCAGCCGACAATGACGCAGACAGCGACGGCCTCGACGACAACTACGAATTTGCGGGCGATGTGGGCCTTACTGCAGTGAACTCTGACAGTTCTGGGCAGCCTGACTATCTTGATACAGATAGCGATAACGATTCGATATCCGACACGCGGGAGGCCGGTCTCTTTCTGGGTGTTCTTGAAGTTGGGGTCAACGGCTGGGACGACGACGCTGAAGTGGCCGATAACTATGCCGATGTGAACGGCGTTTATAACACTCCGGCTTCAGACTTGCCGGACGCAGACGGCGATGCACTCTCCGGCGGTGACGTGAACTATCGCGAACAAGATTCCGATGACGATGGTATTTCAGACGGCGACGAAGACATGGCGCTGGCCTTGCCGACACCTGTTGGTGACACAAACAGTAACGACGTTGACGACAGCGTAGATGTGGCCTTTACCGGTGGTAGCGATTTTAATCTTAACGGCGTAGACGATGCGTTTGAGCTCACTGACACAGATGGCGACACAGTTCCCAACTACGCCGATCTCGATTCAGATAATGATGGGTTGTTTGACAGTGTCGAAGGGAATGCAAACAGTGACTCAGATGGTGTTCCGGATTTTCTCGACCTCGACAGTGACAACGACGGATTGCCTGATAACGTCGAAGCCCAATCAACGAGCGGGTACATTATGCCGGCTTCAGACGAAGCAAATCCCAGTGGGTATTCAGTCGCTGCAAACGGCGTAAACACAGCCTACGTGGGTGGCCTTACGCCGGTTAACACAGACGGCACGGATACTCCTGACTACATTGACAGCGATTCGGATAACGACGGAGACGAAGATACGGGCGAAGCCGGACTGATGTTAAATACGCTTAACGTTGGCGTTAACGGTTTGGACGACGATGTTGAAGTTCAGGACGATTTTATGGACGTGAACGGCACAGTCGTGCAGGGGGCGCTAAGGCCCGATGACCTGCCTAATGCAGACGGCGCGGGCGACGTTGATTTTAGAGCGCTGACAGTTCCTGTTGTGAACATGAGCGCAAGTGCAAGCAGCACGCCAGTTGTCTCGGGAAGCCACGATTCAGACGCGAGCTTAAGCGTGACTGTCAATCTCGTAACGTATACCGAGGGCGACGGTAGTTTGACCGACACCGGAAGCGATACGTGGTCACTGGCCATACCGTCAGCTCTTACGGACGGCACTTACGAAGTCGTGGCGACATCAGTTTTGGGTCCGCTGTCGGCCACCGATACCAGTAGCAATGAACTGATTGTTGATACGGTGCTGCCGGTAATCAACGCGGTTGATCTCGGCCCGGTCAGCAATTCAGCACCGACTCTGAGTGGTACTACAAGCGCAGATTCCGGTTTGACGGTTACCGTAACAGATGAAAACAACTTAACCGTTTGTACTGCGGTTGTGGTGTTTTCAGATCCAAACAGTTGGGAGTGCAGTCCGGAAGGTGGGCTAGCTGATGGAACTTATACCCTGGAAGCCGCGGTGACTAACGGTGCTGGTAGCACGGCAACCGATCTGTTTACGGTAGAAATTGATGTGACAGCGCCGGTGGTAAGCGGAAATGACGCTGGACCTACTTTAGACAAGACTCCCACTTTGAGCGGTGGCAGTGGCGAACCTGAGGGCTCTTCGGTTTTTGTGACGGATGCGTCCGGCGGCAGCGTGTGTAGCGCAACCGTTGCTGTTGGCATCGAAGAGAACACATGGTCATGTACACCGGCCGCAGATTTGTCGGCAGGCACTTCTGTGCTCACCGTCAGTTCGACCGACGAAGCCGGAAACACCGGAACGGATACATTCAATGTCGTTATCACTTCGTTGTCGCCAGAAATCACCATTGACGCGATTGCTATCGACGACGTTATAGATGGCGTTGAAGACGACAGCGACCTGATTATCTCCGGCGGTAGCGCCGACGCCCAGGCTGAGTCTGTTGCGGTATCAGTTAATGGCAATACCTATGTAACAACCACGAACCCCAGTAATGGCAAGTGGAAAGTGACCGTTCCAACCGCCGACGTAAAACTGTTTTCGGTAGCCGAAAGCGTCAATGCCGAATTGACCGGTCCTGCCGGAGAGGCGGCTGAAGGTGCATCGCGCTTGGTAACCCGCGACGGTGACGTAGACAACGACGGTATTCCCGATCAAATTGAGGCTGGTGTAGCGGGTCAGCTGCCGATTGACACAGACGGTGATTCGATTCCGGACTATCTGGACCTCGACAGTGACAATGACGGCATAGCGGATGCCGTTGAAGAACGACTGTCGGTTGGCAGCGACGCTGACGGAGACGGGATTGATGACGCGTTTGACGTCGACTCATTTGACGGCGGTGTTGATTCGAATGCGGACGGCATACTGGACGGCATTGTTCTTAGCGACGCCGACCAGGACGGCGTGCGCGACAACCTTGACCTGGATTCTGACAACGATGGTATTCCCGACATTGTGGAGGCTCAATCAAGCGTTGGCTTTCAATCGCCGGGACCCGACAACGACGGCAATGGTCTGGCAGACAACTATGAGTCGTCGCCTAGTGCCGGTGATGGCCTGCAGGTGATCAATACCGACGGTACGGATCTGCCAGACTATCTGGATGCAGACAGCGACAATGATGGTATTACCGACAGCAAAGAAGCGGGTGTTTCTATCGGTGAGTTGAACACGGGCGCTAATGGTCTTGACGATGACCTTGAGGCCGATGACACCTATCAGGATCCCGATGGCCTCTTCGACCCAGCACTGGCCGGTTATTTTAACGACACCGATGGTGACGCGAATGGTTCCGGCGAACGGGACTATCGTGATACCGATTCGGATGGCGATAGTATTCCTGACACTCTTGAGGCGGGTTCGGATACAGCTACGTTACGCGATACCGACAGCGACGGAATTCCTGATTTTCTGGACACTGACAGCGATGGCGATGGCATCGGTGACCTTGAAGAATCCGGCATGACTACAGCAATGTCCGGCGAAGATACCAATGGCAACGGCATTGACGATAATATCGATGCGACGTTTATTGATGGCACTGACGCGAACGAAAACGGTGTTGATGACAGCTTTGAGCCCGGTGACCTTGATCGGGATGGCATAGCAGACTATCTGGATCTGGATGCGGATAACGACGGCGCGCCCGATGTGCTTGAGGGAGCTGTAGACAGCGACGGCGACGGCATAAGTGACTATCAAGACTTTGATTCCGATGGCGACGGTATTTTGGATGCGGTGGAATACGCGATTACAGTTGAGGCCAGTGGTTCCGATGCAGACGGTGACGGTATTGATGATGCCTTTGACGCTGATTTGGTTGGTAGCGACACTAACGACAACGGTGTAGACGACGCAGCAGAACCGGTTGATACAGACGGAGATGGCTTGTCTGACGGTATTGATATCGACGCTGACGGCGATGGCCTCGTTGACAACCTGGAAGCCCAGTCAACAAACCGCTATTTAGCGCCGAGCGGCGAGGACGTCGATGCTGATGGACTTGATGACGTTTACGACGCTAATACAGACGTTCAAACCAATGACGTCGAAAGCAGCGTAGGACTTGATCCGTTTGATTTGAACGGTCAGGCTGGCCCGGATTATCTAAGTGTCGATTCCGATGGCGATGGCATGTCCGATACGCAAGAGGCGTATGGAGCTATCGAAGCGACCGATACCGATACGGACGAAGACGGATTGGATGATGCGTTTGATGACTACGACAACAGTGTGACGCCGGATCTGATTGCCAATGTGACGAATAATTCGCAGCAGTCGGGTGCGGCAACCTGGCGCGACGGTAACGACGCAGACGGCGATGGTATTGATGACTTCGCTGACACAGATGACGACAACGATGGCATACCGGATAGTGTCGAAAACATTAATTCGCCGACGCCAAGCGGAAACGACACTGACCAGGACGGTATCGACGACGCGATTGACGTGGATCAAACCGGCGGTGAAGACATCAACAGTGACGGCATAGACGATGCGTTTGCGCTGTCTGATGAAGACGGTGACGGTATCCCAAACAGCTTTGACCTCGATGCCGACAATGATGGTATTAATGACCGGCTTGAAATCGGTGCTAACCCTTCTGTTCCGTTGGACACCGATGGGGACGGCAAACCCGATTATCTGGATACGGATTCAGACAACGACGGTCTACCTGATCGAATTGAAAACCGCTTTGGCCCGGAACTCAGTGGCAACGATGAAGACGGCGACGGTATCGATGACGTCTTGGACGTTGATCTGACCCTGGGCGTCGATGCAAACGGCGATGGTGCAGACGACGCACTGGCACCGGTTGATACAGATGGCGATGGTAGAGCTGACTTCATTGATGCCGACAGCGACAACGATGGTGCTCCTGACGTAGTGGAGGCGGGTGCTTCGCCGGCCTTAACCGGTGCAGATAGCGACGGTGACGGTATTGACGACGCTTTTGACGTAGACGTTACCGGCGGCGTCGACGCCGATGCCGATGGCATTGATGATTTGACTCAGCCTGTCGACACGAATCGGGACGGTATTCCTGATCACTTGACCACCGACAGTGACACGGATGGAATTTCCGATACTGTCGAAGCTGATGCACTGTTGACCGACTCGGACGGGGACGGCATTTTCGATTCTTACGATATTACGGTGACTGGTGGCTTTGACATCAATGGTGATGGCGTTGACGACAACGTTTCACCAACCGATACGGATGGCGATTCCATACCGGACTACCTGGATATTGATTCGGATAACGACGGACTGTCTGACGTAACGGAAGCGGGATTACCAGACAGTAATGGTGACGGAATTGTAGACGCCGGTCAGGAAACAGACGAGCCGGTCAATACAGATAACGATGATCTTCCGGATTTCAGAGATCTGGATAGCGATAACGATGGCGTTACCGACTTACGTACGGCCGGATTAATGGGTCTTGATGCAGATAACAACGGTGTGATTGACGACGTAACAGATGTTGACGGTGACGGTGTTCCTGACAGTATCGACGGCCAACCTGGAGCGTTTTCTTCCGGACGCGATTTCGATGGAGACGGTATCGCGGATATCGTTGACCTTGACTCCGACAATGACGGTATCGCAAATGTCATTGAGGCGCCCGACGGACGTTTCGGTCTGGATACGGATGGCGACGGAATACCGGACTATCTGGATCTTGACTCCGATAACGATGGCGTCTCGGATTTTATTGAGGCGGCGCATAATTTGGTCGACATTGATGGAGACGGACAGGTAGACGATATTGTCGACAGCAATGGTGATGGCATTGACGATCAAATCGAAGCGGGTTTCGTACCGGACGACTCAGACAGCGACGATGTTCCCGACTATCAGGATCTGGACAGTGACGGTGACAGCATTTCAGACTTGCTCGAATCCGGGGTGTCTGCGGAGCTTGATTCGAACAATGACGGGATGATTGATCAGGTTGCTCTTGGAGATTCCGATTTCGACGGTTTCCTGGATGTAGTTGATGTGAAGGTTGCGCTGGGCGAGCCCGGATCGGCCATTGACCCGGTCGACACCGATGGAGATGGCACGCCTGATTACAAGGATCTTGATTCTGATGGTGACGCGGTTATGGACCAGGCTGAATCCGGCGACAACAACGGCGACGGAGTGCCCGACAGATTGCAGATTGCAGACGCTGCGGCCCCAACTCCTGAAACGACTTCAAGCTCTGGCGGAGGCTCGGGTAGTCTTGGAGTGTGGATGCTCATGTTGCTTTTGACAGCTGCCCTGCGTCGACGGTACAGCCGCGACGTTCGCTTGCGGGCAAGTCACTCAGAACGTAACTCCGACGCACAGTTCGAACGGTTTTGTTAAATAGTGTCCGTTTAGAGTAAGAACAACGCCACTGACCGGTCATGCGGTCGGTGGCGTTTTGTTTTGAGTTCGTGGCAGGCGTTGAACTAAAAAGCGCTGTCAGGATAAAAACTCAATTGCCGCTATATCCAGCTGGAAAGAATGTGCGTGGCCGTCGGCCAACAGAAAACCCAGCTGACAGACTCGGGCCGGATCAAATCGGTCGTAGTTTACGAGTGTTTTTCCTCGGAATACGGGCACGAAATGTTTCAAGGGAAGGCGGTGCAATTGCCACTCATTTTCTGAATGAGTCGTTTTGAACTCGTGTCTCCACGAAACGCCATCCTGGCTGTTATTCAGTCGAAGTCGTAGTTGATAAATCCGGCCATCGCCGATCACTTTCAGTTGAACCGAGTCGACACCGTCCAAACCGGTATTCAACGGCGTGCGAACAGATGAGAATCCACCGTTGTTTTCAAGTGACAGCGTGCCGCTAAATCTTAGCCCGGTTTCAATTGCGGTCATGTTCCCGGAAGACTTTCCGCCCATTACGCCATCGTTAACCGCTGTCCATGGATCGACGTTTAGATCAAGACGGGTTGAATGAATTTTCATCAGCTAGTCCGGTTCGGGTGGGTTTCCGTGCTCTGGGAAAATGAGTGTGTCGACGTCGAAACCGAGTCTGGAGGCCTTTGCGACGAGTTGGTCGACAATCGCGGCATCGAGGTTGGGCTGTCGAGCCAGAATCCAGAGATACTTGGTAGAAGGTCCGATAATCAAGGCGTAGCGGTAGTCCTTCTTGTCTAATTCGATGATGTTGTATGCGCCGTAAAATGGCCCAAAGAAAGAAACTTTCAGCCGACCTTCGGTTGGCTTGTCGATAAAATAGGCCTTGCCTTCAGCAACAGACCATTCGTCCTTTTGGGTGTCGAAGCCTTTGTTTACGACACGCACACCGCCGTCTTCGCGGAGGCTGTATTCAGCCTGTACATGGGTCAGACCTCGTTCGAAGCGGTGATCAAGACGAGCAATTTCGTACCATTGTCCCAGATAGCGGTCCAATTCAAATTCGTCGACGACCTCCGCATTTTCGACGATACCAAGGCAGCCTGTGAGCAATGTGAGCAGCACGCCCGCCAGTGCGATTCGACAGCCGAAAAGGGGGCTTTTTAGCTTGGATGGCGATGAGTTCAAGTTGTGCTCCTAATGGCGATTGGGAGGGCAGTAGCACGCTATCCTACTGAATGTGAAAACGATATGCTGAGGTTTGTCTGACAATGTTGTTATGTGGAAATCAGGCCACGGATTCACGTGTTTGTCACACTACCCTGACGCAATTCTGTGATTTACGGGTTATGATGAGCGGCTTTCTATCGACAGACGGCGATCCTCCGGCCAATGAAACAAGCGTGGCGGCGTGTGGTCTGATATTGGCGGTGCCAGGCGGCCCGGTCTCGAGCTACCCAGTACCGGAAGTGTCGACCCTCTATGACCAATAAATTATGACCAAGTAATTATGGTGGTCAATTATGGCAGGCATTCAAAGACTAGCGGTCCAAGAACTCTCAGTTCAAGTTGATTGACAATTTACCATTCCGCCGACAGGCGGATGAGGCATAACAAAATGAAACAACTGTTCCTCGTACTGATTCTCCTTGCGGGAGCTGGCGGTGCCTACTGGATGCTCAACCAGGATGATCAAGGTGAGCCTGGTGCACAAGCGCGCGGCGGTTTTCGAGGGGGCGCTGTGCCTGTCGTTGTCGATACGGTGTCCGTCATGGAGTTTAAAGATCGCGTTGAGGCTATTGGAACAACTCGCGCTAATGAGTCGGTGGTCATCACAGCCAAGGTTACGGACAAAATATCCAATATTGAGTTTCAGGATGGCCAAACGGTTGAGAAAGGCGAGCTCCTGGTTGAGCTAACCAACGACGAACAGACCGCTCAGCTTGCGGAAGCCAAAGCCGATGTAAAAGAAGCGCGTTCACAACTCGACCGTGTAGAGGGTCTCGTGTCGAAAGGCACCATCGCGGCCTCGCAGGTCGACGAAATCCGTGCGCGCTACGGCGTTACAAATGCCAGACTCGAAGGGATTATGGCGCGCCTCAAAGATCGCGTCGTCAGGGCCCCGTTTTCGGGAGTGCTGGGCTTTCGCCAGGTGAGCCCGGGAACGCTTGTGACCCCCGGCACGGCTATCACGACGTTGGATGACGTGTCTACATTAAAGCTTGATTTTAGTGTGCCTGAAATGTTTCTGGGAGCGGTCGACATCGGCGATGTTGTACTCGCAGCGAGCCCCGCCTATCGGGAGAAAGGGTTTGAGGGAACGGTGACAGGCATAGGGTCTCGCATAGACGAGGTCACCCGCACGGCTACGGTGAGGGCATTTTTGCCCAATAAAACGGGCGAGCTACGCCCTGGAATGCTCATGACAGTCGAGCTGCAAACCTCAGCCAAGAGCGCGCTGTCGGTTAAGGAGTCAGCGGTGATTCCGGCTGGGAACCAGGCCAATGTTTATGTCGTGGGGGCGGACAATAAAGTGGAGCGACGAAGCGTTGTTACCGGTCAACGTGCCGATGGAAGAATCGAAGTAGTAAGTGGATTGTCCGAAGGAGAACGAGTAGTGACGCTGGGACTTTTGCGTTTGCGTCCCGGGTCAACGGTAAAAATCACTGAACCTGGTGAGGGCTAACCATGTGGTTATCTGATACTTCGGTAAAGCGACCGGTATTCGCTACCGTCTTGAGTTTGATGCTGATTGCATTTGGCATTCTGTCGTTCCAGTCTCTTACGACTCGAGAGTACCCTGACATTGTTCCTCCGGTGATTTCAGTGAGCACCAACTACGCCGGTGCCTCGGCCAACATTGTTGAAACTCGAATTACACAGCTGCTTGAAAAGCAAATTGCGGGCATTGAGGGCATTAGCACGATGTCTTCGCGAAGTCAGGATGGTTCGTCGCGTATATCCATTGAATTCAGTCTTGACGTTGACCTTGACCAAGCCGCAAACGACGTCCGGGACCGTGTCAGCCGGGTCGCGCGCTCTTTACCCGAAGGCGTGGACCTGCCGTCAATTTCCAAACAAGACTCGGATGCACGACCCATTATGTATCTGAGTCTGACCAGCGAAGGCGCGATGTCGCCGATGGCGCTAAATGACTATGCCGAGCGTTATCTGGTCGATCGTTTCAACGTTATTCCAGGTGTGTCTCGCATGGACGTGTTCGGTTCAGGCAGGCCGTCGATGCGGATCTGGCTCGACCGGGTCGCGCTGGCGGCACGCAATTTGACGGTACAGGACGTTGAAGACGCGATTCGAAGAGAGAACCTCGAACTGCCGGCCGGAACGCTGGAGAGCAGCGACCGCGAGCGTCAGGTTCGACTGGCGCGGGATTACGAGACCGAAGAAGATTTCAAGTCGCTCGTGATTGTTCGCGGCGACGACGGGTACCTGGTCAGGCTGGGTGAAATAGCCCGAATTGAGCGGTCGCCGCGCGACATTCGCAACGTGTTTCGGGCTAATGCTACAAATACCGTTGCATTGGGTGTGGTCAAGCAATCAACCGCGAATACGGTGGACGTGCTTGAGGGAGTAAAGCGAACCGTTGCCGCCATTAACGACGACCTTCCGGCGGATATGAGCCTTATTCCAAGCAGCGACGATTCCCTCTATATTCGCGCCGCCATCAAGGCGGTGCTGTTGACGATCCTGGCTACAACTCTGCTCGTGAGTGCGGTGCTGTGGTTCTTCCTTGGGTCTCTTCGGGCGACGGTCATTCCAGCGTTGACAATACCCATCTGCCTGACCGCATCTTTCATAGCGCTGTCGGCGTTTGGATTGAGTATTAATTTGATTACTCTGTTGGCTCTTGTGCTGTGTATCGGTCTGGTGGTTGATGACGCTATTGTAGTGGTTGAAAACGTGCACCGCCGCATTGAGAAAGGTGAAGCACCGTTGCTTGCCGCATACAAGGGAACGCGTCAGGTCGGTTTCGCCGTGATTGCGACAACACTGGTTCTTATCGCGGTGTTCACCCCGATTATATTTTTAAACGACAACGTGGGACAGCTGTTTGGCGAACTAGCCATAACCGTTTCGGCGGCGATCATCTTCTCGACTGTGCTGGCACTGTCTCTCACCCCGATGCTCTGTGCCAAGCTGTTTAAACCGGCCGAAAAGCAGGGTCGCATTAGTGCGGCAATCGATCGCGGCTTTGATCGACTGAATAGCTTTTATGCCAAGTCGCTCGCAGCGACGTTGCAGATGCCGGTACTCGTCGTTACAGTCACAGTATTAGTGGCGGTTTCGATCTGGTTTCTGTTCAACAACGTCGACCAGGAGTACGCGCCACGGGAAGATCAAGGAGTCTTTTTTGCCAGCTTCCGTGCAGCAGAGGGTTCTAGTTTTGCTCGCATGTCCGATTTCGTTGACGACATTGAGGAACCCATGTTGCCTTACATTGAGTCCGGTCTGATCCAGCGTGGACTCATTCGTATTCCAGGTTTTGGTGGGCGAGGGTCAAATTCGGCGATCACCGTGGTCACGCTCGATCCCAATCGGTCCGTAGACATTCTGACCGAAGATATAAAGACTGAGCTGACCTCCAAATGGAATGAGATTCCGGGTTTGCAGGCGTCCAGTTTTATTCGATCCGGATTGTCGCGCGGCGGTGGCGGTCAACCCGTACAGGTTGTGATCGGTGGCACAACGTATGAAGAACTCGCAAAGTGGCGGGACGTTGTGCTTGACCGTGCATCACAGAACAAGGGTCTTGGAAGAGTGCAGTCAAACCTTGACGACACCCAACCACAGGTGTCTGTACGCGTCGATCGGCGACGTGCTGCGTCACTGGGTGTCTCGGTGCAGGCGGTTGGTTCAACGCTTGAATCCATGATGTCAGAGAAGCGCGTAGCGACCTACGTGGTCGACGGTGAAGAATACGAAATTCTCATTCAATCCGAGGCGGATCAGCGTGAGAACATTAGCGACCTGCAAAATATTTTTGTGCGCTCTTCTACTTCGGCCCAGCTCATACCGCTGTCGAATCTGGTTACTATTGAAGAACGCTCGGGAGCCAGTCAGCTCAATCATTACAATCGACTTCGAGCTGTCACGATCAGCGCGAATCTAGTCGGCGAATACACTTTGCCAGAGGCACTCGCGTTCTTCGAGAACATTGTTCGCGACGAGCTACCAGCGTCCGCGCAGCTGGATTACAGCGGTGAATCGCTTGAGTTCAAAGAAGCCAGCGGCGGATTGTTTTTTACGTTCAGCATTGCTCTATTAGTCGTTTTTCTTGTTCTGGCAGCACAGTTTGAGAGCTTCATTCATCCGCTCGTCATAATGGTCTCGGTACCTCTCGCGATTGCGGGTGGTTTATTTGGGCTGTACTTAACCGGCACACCATTTAATATTTTCAGCCAGATCGGCATGATTATCCTTGTAGGAATAGCGACCAAGAACGGTATTCTGATTGTTGAGTTTATTAACCAGGTTCGAGAGAGCGGTGTGGATTTCGAGCCGGCCATCGTTCAGGCGGCAAGTATTAGATTGCGCCCGGTTCTTATGACCACTATTTCGACTTCTGCTGGCGCAGTTCCATTGATGTTGGCGGAGGGCGCAGGCTCTTTGAGTCGTCAGAATCTCGGCATAGTAATGTTCTTTGGTGTTTTAATTAGCGCCATCATGACGCTTTACATCGTCCCCACGTTCTACAAGATTGCGGCCAAGCGGACTAAGTCCAGAAACGCTGTCGCAGAAGAGCTTGGAATGCTACAGGAACAGGCTTAGTGGTTACGTTGCACCGGCTAGCAGGCCACTTCGGATAAGAGTGGGCGCGCTATTCCCATAATTTAGGCCAGTTACATTTGAGAGGTCTCCACGCCGCTAGCTGCTAAAGCTTTTCAGAGTTAACCGCTAAGAACAATTCTGAGTTTAGGAAGAATCACCTGTCTTCTGTCAGGACATCCTCGTAGGGTTAGTCCCGGCTTTTGTTCAACCTTAAACAGCTTATGTCATACCCGCTAGATGCTTGTCTGGCAGTTGTAGTGCTGTGTAATGGGTCCAAACACAGAGCTGCTCGAGTACAAACCGTGCACCCGTCTCGTTCTTGTCGACGCCCGACGAAAACGGACAGTAATTTCCTCTAATACGATTAAGGTTTTTCGCAAACCGTCGCTAACCAAGTCAGGTAGCTGAATTTATGGCCGTGCCGGCAAATAATCGTCTCAAACTATACATAAGGAAGTTAACGCCATGGACTCACCCGCAGTCGCTGAACGTCCCTCTCTGCAACAAGAAACTTTTCAGTTTGTACAAGATCTGGCTGCGGCTCTTAATTCTAAGGAGCCGATCGATATCCCTTCGTTTCCAAGTGTAGCCATGCGTGTAAAGAGCGTGCTCGATGATGAAAATTGCACACCGGAGAGCATTGCCCGAGTTGTCGGCTCGGAGCCCGGTCTCGCAGCTCGCCTGCTCAAGATGGCCAACTCTGCAGCGTTGAATACGACAGGTCAGCAAATACTGGATATCAAAACAGCGATCAAGCGACTTGGACTAACTCAGATTAGATCTTCGGCGATGTCTTTCGCTATGAAAAGTCTGATGGATTCGCGCACTGTTGAGGAATTGAAGTCTCATTTGTCAAGGTTATGGAATCACAGTATTCAGGTCGCTGCAATTTCGTATTCGCTCGCCAAGCGAAGCAAAGGCGTAAACGCCGATGAGGCCATGTTCGTTGGAATTGTTCACGGCATTGGTAAGTTGTATGTACTCACTCGTATAGAAGCACATCCGGCAATTTACGAATCCAGCGAAACCATCGAACATATTCTCAGTGACTGGCACTGCGTTATCGGTAAAGCAATTTTGGAAAATTGGGAGTTTCCAGAGTCTGTTCAGTCCGCTGTCGAGAGTCAGGAAAATTACAACTATGAGCACCGCGGGGCTCCGAACCTAACGGATGTCATTATTGTCGCCAACATGCTGGCTGGTTGGTCTGCCTCCAAGGACGATGATTCTCAAGTTACGCAGTTTGAAGACGTCGCTTCGTGCCAACGTATGAATGTGACGCGAGAGACGTTCCCGGAAATTATGAAGGATTCACAGGACGAAATAGATGCCTTGGAAAACGCCTTGAAAGGCTAGTGTTTACATGGGTTCGAGCTACCAGTTCCAGACACTGGTCAACTTTCCTGAAGAAAATTGTTTGCTCGAGACATTAAACCTACTGATTTATGAAGGATTTAGCAGCATCATTTTGGAAGCGAGAGCAGTTAGGTCTGAGTATGATCGCTGCCTCGCTTCTGGCTATTTCGGCCTCCACTGTATTACTCCTCGATTATCTTCGCGATGGTCGGGATGAGGCTATTCGTGCGCAAGGCGTAGGTCTAATTCGCGTATTGTCAGCATTGCCATACGACGAGTTAGTGCCGTCGTCCAATCCTTCTGCCGTCATGAGAACTCTACAGATGAACGAAGGAAAGGAGAACTTTGCCTTTGCTTCGATAGTAGGTGTAAACGCCAAACCGGTTGTTGAGGTGGTAGCGCCTGGCTTGATCGTGCCGTCACTTATTGTTCCAAACGACCCGGCTGGCTGGCTCGGACAGCGAACAATTCCAAAATCAGAAACCCATACGGAGATTCTTGAGTACTACGCGCCGTTGTTAAGTGACGGGGAACTGGCTGGATATCTTCGTTTGGGCTACTTCAAACCCGGATTTGGTATTTCTCCCGCGTTAATCGTATTCGCAGCAACGCTTGCCTTAATCATTTTTCTGCTTACGCCGTTATTCTATTTTCTGGTACGAAGAGAAATTCAGCCTTTGGAAGCGGCGGGATCTCAGTTGCGCGATTTACTAAAAGAGGGCCAGCTTCAGTCTGTTGATGTCACAGCAAGTGGAGAGCTTGGTCAATTCATGGCCAACTTCAATCAATTTGTTGCCTACGCAAATGAGCGCGTAGCGTCAGTTGAAGCTGATCGTGAGCGTGTTCTGACCTCCACCAAACTATTGTCGTACCGCAAAGAAAGAATTCTACGAGTCATAGAATCGTTTCCCGAAGGGATTCTATTGCTGAACGAAGCAGGTGCAATCACCATAGCGAACAGTCAGTTTGAACACATTTTGGGCGTTCAGCCTGGCGTGATTGTGGGCTCCGAGTCGATGGACTGGTGTAAGCAGGAAGACGTTCTCGATTACTTGAATCTGTGTCGCGTGGGCGGTCGCTATCTGCCTGAGGCTGTCGAATTTGTTGCCGAATCTTCTCCTGATAAAACCTTTGTGATTACCGCTTATCCACTGTTCAAGCCTGATGGCAGCGAAACCATAGGTTGCCTGGTTGTCATTCGGGATATTACGATCGAAGTTCTGGCTCGCAAGGGTCGTGCGGAGTTTGTCGCGCATGTGGCGCACGAGCTTAAGACTCCCCTTAACGTTTTATCCTTGTACAGTCAGTCGCTTCAAGACGCAGCACCTGATGATGAAGAAACACGAATCGAAGCGGCCAACGTTATTGAAGAAGAAGTTGGCCGTCTGTCTTCACTAATAAACAACATGTTGAATATCACTAGAATCGAGATGGGCAGTCAGGATGTAGAAACCCAGCGAGTTCGAATTCGCGACCTGTTGGAAGACGTTTTTAACAACGCAAAGCTCCTGAGACAAGCGGAAGGTCTCAATTTCGACATTCGTTTGCCTGCGCAGGTTACTCCTCTTGAACTTGATAAAGACCTGATACGCATTGCGTTGAATAACTTCCTGACAAATGCCGTTAAATACAATAAGCCTGGTGGCAGTATCACTATGACTGTTGAAGAACACGACGAGATAGTTCGGATTTCGGTAGCTGATACTGGAATAGGAATCAAGCCGGAAGACCTGTCCCGTATTTTTGAAAAGTTCTACAGGTCGGAAGAAAACGAAGTTCGAGACCTTGCTGGACATGGTCTGGGTTTGGCGCTGGCCCGCGACATTATCGAGCTTCATAACGGCAGCGTATCGGTTGAAAGTACTCAGGGAGAGGGCACTACGTTCGTAATTGACCTCTGGAAGGTTGTGCCGGTTATGAAACAGGTCGGATAAGGTGAAGAAAATTCTTATAGTAGACGACGAAGCCATGGCGCGACGTATCGTGTCCAAAACGCTCATCAAAGCCGGCTACGAAGTGGAGCAGGCGTCAAACGGTGAGGAAGCATGGTCTTCTCTTTGCAAAGCAAACCCGGACATGATGATTACCGATATCGATATGCCGCGTATGAGCGGCGAGCAATTGTGCAAGAAAATTACTTCAGAAATAACGGATCGAGCATGGCCAATAATCGTTGTGACATCCAAGACAGCACTCGAACATCGCACGTGGGCCCATCAAATGAACAATGTGTCGTTTCTTGAGAAGCCTTTAAGCCTACGTAAGCTGATCGAAAAAATAGCCCCAATGTTTGAAAGTACTGCGGTAGAGGAAGAGGTGGTCAAATGAGCTATCAAGCCATCGATGATGCTGGACTGGAAGCGTGTGCAGCGCTGCTCATGGACCTCGTGGAGGGAGCGCTGAGCCTGACCATTTTTGATGAGAATGGCGGCACAGTGTGGACGCACGTTTCCAGAGAAGAGGTTGGTGCCGAATCTGTAACGTGGCTCACGCCCGGTGATGAACGCTGGAACCAAATGGACGGCGATGTTTTGGTTCGAAGTCTGGGTAAAGTTTCTCAGGTTTTCGCTCGAAGAATCAAGGGTGACGAAGCCGGCAAACCCTATTTTCTGTATTTGCAACAACGTATCAATAGTCACTCAGCTGAAATATCCAGTCGGCGGTCCGCACAGCGATCGGTGGTGTGTCTCAGTGACCTGCTTGGAACGCACTATGCTTTGAATCACGAACTCAATTCAATGACGGACGAGCTGGCCCGACGTTACGAAGAGTTGAACCTTGTGTACAACACCGATGAGCAGCTTCGTTCGAAAGCCGAAACTGAGTTGGTTCTAAAGGAAATTGCAGAGAACTGCATTGACTATCTCAACGTAGAAATTGCAGCTCTGATTCTGTTTGAGCAGCCAGACGTAGTGGTTAGTCAATGCAGTGGAGACAAGGAAGAGCTACGACGGCAGGTCGAAGCGCTCCGGCAACCTGTCTTTCGACTAATGTCGATGACGCTCTCAAGCGTTGTAGTTAACACACCTGACGAGCGCCTGGAAGCGGGACTGGGTGAGCAATTTAATCAGAAACTGATTGCCAGCCCCATTCGGGACGTGCAAGGGCGGGTACTGGGTGCTCTGATGGTGCTTAATCCGGACAGCTGCCCGGAATTTGATAACGCGCACAGAAACCTGTTGAGTATCACCGCTGACAAGTTGTCAAAACTTGTGGGAGCTGATTACGACGGTCTAACGGGTCTTGTGACGCGAGAAGGTTTTGAGCAAACGGTGAAAGACAAGCTTCTCGATGCTACGCGTTGGGGGCGAGATGTTTGCGTGCTCCATGCCAATATTGATCAGGTCCAACTGGTAAATGATACGTTTGGACACGAAGTGGGTGATGACCTGATTCAAAAAATTGCCACAGCAATTGCCCATTTGTTACGAGAAAACGATCGGGTATCGCGACTCGGTGGCGACGAATTTGGAATTTTATTATTGGATTGCACGCTTGAAAATGCTTTGCGCTTAGCCGAGCGTGTGTGCGAAAACGTAGCCAAAATAAAATGTCAGGTGGGTGATCGGGAACTGGATGTCGGAATTAGCGTCGGTGTCGCTAAAATAGAGGAAGACCTTGACAGTGTTATTTCTGTGATGGCAACTGCTGATCTGGCGTGTTCCAAAGCGAAAGAACAGGGACGCGGAAGAGCGTTTGCATATCGTCCGGAAGACGAAGAAATGAAGGCCAGAAAGCACCAGATGAATTGGGTTGGCAAAATTCAGAGTGCGTTAAAAAATAACCGTTTTTCATTGTTCAGCCAGGTCATTGAGCCGACTAACCCCAACAACAAAGCGCACTTTGAAATACTTCTTCGCATGTTGGACGACGACGACAACATATTGTCTCCGGCCGTGTTTATGCCGGTTGCCGAGCGCTATCATTTGATGCCGAGTATCGACTGCTGGGTTATCGAGCATAGTTTGGCCACGCTTGAGCGCTGGTACGACGAAGGATCCGTGGCCAATTCGATTTTCGGCATCAATCTGTCAGGGCAAAGCCTGATGGACGAGCGCACCCTCGAGTTTCTACTAGGGCTTCTGAAATCGACTACAGTAAATCCTGAAAATCTGTGTTTCGAAATTACAGAGAATGCGGCGATTACCGATTTTCACAATGCGCAGCGTTTTATCGCTGCGATAAAAAATCTGGGCTGCAAGTTCGCGTTGGATGACTTTGGAGCGGGTGTAAGTTCGTTTGCGAACCTTCGTGCTCTTGACGTTGATTATTTGAAGATTGATGGAAGTTTCGTAGTGGATATGGCTACGGACCCGGTATCTGAATCAATGGTGGCGGCGATTAACCAGGTGGGTCAAACCATGGAGCTTGATACGGTAGCCGAGTTTGTAGAGTCGAAAGAAATTCGCGAACGGCTTGTTGCACTTGGCGTAGACTACCTGCAAGGATACGATATTGGAAAGCCACAGGCTCTAGTGGAGCAGCTGCGCAAGCTGTCATTAATGGACGTACGCAGCGCCTGATATGGACGAAGCCGTTGTTCGTGAAATGCCTGATATTGCCTCCACCAAGGTGGGTGCACTGGTTCGACTGACCCCTCGTGACTCACTTAATTCAGAACGCCTTATTGAGGCGTTTCAAAACGCCGTTGAAACCAATATTGAAGCCCGGCACGTCAAGATTAATCTGGACCTGGCAGCTGTTCAGTTAATCAATAGCTTAGGGTTGGAAGCGATGCTGGACGCTCAAGACCGGCTCCTGCGACGAGGCGGCTGGCTCAAATATTCAAATGCGAATTCGCTCATCACCGAAGTTTTTGGCGTATGTGGTGTCACAGGCTACATTAAGTCGTTCGATCCTGTGAGTCGGCTTGACGGGCTGGGTTCTTCCGGACCTGTTGATCCCTCGCGCCGACGGCTGGGAGATATTCTCGTTGACATGGACTTGATTACTGAGGATCAAGTCGTCGAAGCTTCAGCTCTTCAATCACAAACCGGCATGCGTATCGGTCATATTGTTGTCGACAAGGGTTGGGTCAGCGAACAGGAGTTATTGAATGCGCTGAGCCGACAGCTTTCTATTCCAGTTGTTATGCTGCGTCCCGGTACCTACGACCCCGCGGTAGCGGGCAAACTGGACAGGCAGGTTGCGAAAAGACTCGGCGTATTTCCAATATTTTGCGTTCGCGGCGTATTGTATGTCGCGACGGCGACGCCTCAAGCTGTTCCTAGCCTGACCGAGATTGAAGAGCGTACCGGGTGTAGTGCCAAACCGGTGTTGGCAAAGCGTGACGATATTCTGCGGCTAACAGAACAGAACTCCAACTCTGACGATTATACCGAAGACCTGATTTCAGATGTTGATGATGATTTCGAGCATATCGAAAATAGGCTTCCTGAAGACTACTCAACTATTGATGATGTTGCAGCCGGCAGTCCGGTTATCAATTTGGTGAATTCAATTATTCAAAGATCGGTGCGCGACGGTGCCAGCGACATACACATCGAGCCTTCCAAAAAGCGATCTCGCATTCGCTATCGAATTGACGGAGTCTTGTACGAGTACAAAACGCTGAGAATGGAGCTGCATCCATCACTTGTGTCCAGACTCAAAGTAATGGCGAATCTGGATATAGCCGAAAGGCGTATGCCGCAGGACGGGCGAATTCAGGTGCAAACGCAGGGTCGGTCAGTAGATCTGCGCTTTAGTTCTCTGCCGGGCATGTATGGAGAGAAGGTCGTGCTCCGTATTCTGGATAAACGCAATGCCATTCTCGACGTTGAAAAGCTTGGCATGGCGAAGCCAAATTTGAACTGTTTTAAAGGCCTCCTGAAACGCAGTCACGGTCTGGTTCTGGTTACCGGTCCAACGGGTAGCGGTAAAACCACCAGTTTGTATGCAGCGTTGAATTATCTAAACAGCGTTGAGAAGAACATTGTCACGATTGAGGACCCGGTTGAATATCAGCTTGACGTTGTTAATCAAAATCAGGTGAGTCCGGCAATCGGGCTGGGCTTTGCCAAAATCCTGAAACACGTACTGCGCCAAGACCCCGACGTAATTATGGTGGGCGAAATTCGCGAGCGCGAAACGGCTAAAATAGCTGTAGAAGCTGCGCTGACTGGGCATTTGGTTTTGTCTACATTACACACCAACGACAGCATAGGCGCGGTAACTCGCATGATCGATATGGGAGTCGAGCCTTACCTGTTATCTTCTGCGTTAATTGGCGTCGTCGCACAACGACTGGTTCGAAAAATATGTCCGTCGTGTCAGATTACAACGCTTGCACCACCGCAGGTGATTGAGCGTTATGGCTGGGATGCAGGCGGACGAGTTCAGCTTGCACGAGGCGAAGGCTGCAAAGAGTGCTACGACTCTGGCTATAGAGGCCGGGTGAGCATTCACGAGGTACTGGATACCGACGAACAGCTGCAGCAGCTGGTCTTATCCGGGCCTTCAAGAGATCAGCTCAGTAATTACATGGCGCAACGTGGCATTCGCGAGCTTTTCGACGACGGAATGGATCGCGTCCTGGATCTCAAAACGACCATTGAAGAAGTCAATCGGGTGGTGTCTTTCTAATGGCTCTGGATATTCAAGAGGTCTCCACCGCTCAAAACCCGCCAGCGGACTTGCTCTCGGGATCTGTCTTTGGCCAAAAGGTAGGTACGGCTGACCGACTTTTTTTTACGGAGCAGCTAGAACTGCTTCTAAGCACGGGTGTTAATTTACACGAAGCGTTAGATGCTCTTGGTAACCAGGCTACTAATCCGGCCTTTAAAAAGCTGCTAGCTGAAATAAGCTCCGACGTATTGCAAGGCCGTCCATTTTCTCAGTCTCTGAGTAAGCACCCGGAGGTTTTTTCTTCCACTTATATAACCCTTATTGCGGCGGCCGAAAACGGTGGTTTTCTACATGAAGTGTTAAGCCAGCTTTTGGAAATGGAGGAGAAGAAGGAAGAGTTGCGCTCGACGGTCGTGGGTGCCTTGTCGTATCCGCTATTTCTGGCCGTATTCTCACTGGCCGTTGTTGCTTTTATTCTCGTTTTTGTCTTCCCCAAGTTCGGCAAAATGTTTGTGTCGATTCAGGACGAGCTGCCCTCGACTACGCTTGCTCTAATGTGGGCCAGCGATATGTTGAGGCATCGTTGGCATCTGATACTGGGTATTGTGGTGACTGCCGCGTTTTTTATTAGAGCGTGGTATTTAGGCCCTGCGGGACGTCGGAGCGTTGATTCGTTTAAACTTCGCATGCCCGGGCTTAGCAGTATTTTTGTCTCAGTCTATCTCGTGCAGGCTCTACGTACGATGGGCACCTCCCTTAACAACGGTGTTTCGCTGGTCGACACGCTGAGCAGTTGTAAAGAAGTAGTGGATAACACCGTGTTACGTATGTTCCTCGCAAAAGTGGAAAGCCATGTCAAGGACGGTGTCAGTTTTTCGAAGGCATTTGCAGAGGGCGAATTTCTACCTCCTTTAGTGGTGCAAATGATCACTACAGGCGATTCCACTGGCAATCTCGGAAAAGTGATGATTCGAATTGCGGATTACTACGAACGGGAACTCGGTAAGAAGCTGCAAAAACTGTCGAAAATAGCCGAGCCCCTAATGTTGCTTGTCATGGGCACTATGGTGGGTATTTTAGTCAGCTCCCTTATTCTTCCGATCTTTAAACTCACTCGATCTGTTGGCTAAAATGCTTTTTTTCATGGTTTTCCATGAGAAAAAGACCAACAAATAAGAGTCCGCTGTACCGTTTAACCTTTTTTCTATTTAGCTCAACAATAACTGAGTATTGGTTCACTGAGTAAGACTTCCGTGTGCATTATGATTACAGAAATAGAATCTGCTGCCGCTAATAATCAGTAGAAGGCTCCTTTGTCAGGTAGGAATAATGTTACTTACTCAAAAACGAAATCACGGATTTACCTTAGTTGAACTGCTTATTGTGGTCATTATTTTGGCTATATTGGCTGCCATTGTGGTGCCGCAGTTAAGCGCTACTACGGATGACGCAAATCAGTCTGCCTACGACGCTAACTTGGCTAATTTACGTTCAATCGTAGAGCTCTACCGACAGCAGCACACTTCGTATCCAGGTCAGGACGTTTCCACTGGAGCTACTTGTGTGAATGGGGCGGCGGATGGAGGAGCCGCAGGTTCGGCGTCTTTTTTAACACAGCTGACTCGCTATACGAATAGAGCAGGGCAGGCCTGTACCGGTTTCGATGCAAATGAGTTTCGCTATGGCCCTTATTTGAAAGACGCTATTCCGGTTAACCCCCTCGGTACGAGTGCTACCGTAACAGTTGTGAGCACCGGGGTGCTTGGGCTGACATCGGGTGGCACAGGCGGGTGGCGCTTTGACTCTATTACGGGCGAGTTTATCGGCGATCAGTAGCGGTTGTCCTGGCCTCAGGTCGATGAGTACTAAATCAGGAGACGTTTGTGTGCAAGTCGACTACATTTACAAGGTGTGCCAAACCCGGTTCTGACATACCAGGTGACTCTCTCGTTGTTTTACATCGGCGAAACGTTCTTTCTTCCTTCGTGATCGACATGCGCGTTCATGAATCCATATCGGAACAACCACCAGTAACTCTTCTGCAAGCTCGGAAGAGTGTTCTCCATCTCACGCCTCAATCACACAAGCAGCTGTCGTGATGCGACTGTCGTGTTCTCCTTTTTCTGTTCTACAAAAATCTGTTTTTGACAGGGCTGATAAGTGATGGCGCTTCAACAGTTGATGACGCGTTTACGACGACCGCTGTCTCGCAGCAAGATGGGAGTAATCGGTATCGATCTCTCGTTACAGCATCTGCACATGGTTCAATTCAAAAAATGTGGTGATGGTAGTTTGGAGCTTCATGCTCAGGTGTCGATAAGCTATCCGGGAAGTCGCGAAGAACTGCTCTCGTCTCCTGAAGCGCTGAAGAAAGTGCTCAGTAGAGCTTTTTCTGGAGGCAAGTTCGACGGCCGCTCAGTGGTTCTTGGCATGCCCGGAGGACGTTTTCGTACCGTTTCAGTTAACTATAAACTTCATGGACACGAGAGCGACGACCAGGTCATTGCTCGTATGATGGCAGAGCGTCTCGACGGTGACGTGTCCGACTATGTGATGGACTACATTCCGGTGCGGGCCGAAGCACGCGATGCTGAAAAGCTGGCGATAGTAGCGCTAAGCAAACGCAATGACGTTACGGCTTTCCTTGATTCAATGGCTAAGGCTGGTTTGGATGTGAAAGCGCTTGAGATTAGTCCGGTCGCAATACGCCGTCTAGCGGCTACGTTGCCGGGAGCCAAGTCCGATTTGGTGCTTATTCTGAATACAGGCGTGAAGAAAAGCTATCTAACTATGCTGTCGGGTCGAAGGTTACTGATGGATCAGTCGGTTGAGTTTTCAGAGTCGCGCATGCTCGCAACAGTTGCCAATACGCTCGATATTTCAGAAGAGTCCGCACTGCGCATGCTGCAGCGTACAGGGTTGCATCCGGCCTCGGATGAACTGTCACGAGACCATCGTGAAGGAGAAACTGGAATTTGTAATACACTCCTCGAAATATTGAAACCTGAATTTCAGAAACTGGTAGAAGAGACAGACCGCGCTTTCATGTACGCCTCGGCTCAGGCGCGTGGAGGCGGTGATGCACGCATTCTGTTGTTCGGTAGCCTGGCACGTCTACGTGGAGCAGATCATGTCTTATCCCGGTTAACACGTCTTCCTGTCACTATTTTGCCCAATCCGCTGCAATCGTTTGGCGAGATAGAAAATGGCGAACGAAGTGGAGACGCTGTCTCTGAACCAGAGTTTGCATTTGCTACAGGTTTGGCACTGAGGGGGTTGGTTGATGATGAATAGCATCGATTTAATTCCTAACGACTACCGTGAATCCGCGTTGCGCAGTGGCAGATTACGCATCGCACTGTGGATTGCTGTGATTATCTGTACGTTTGTCGTTTTGGGCAGCTACCTGCTTGCAAAGAAGGCTCGGGACATCAAGGCGGAAAGCGATCAGATCAGGCAAAAATTTGCACTAGGAACGCTCTATTCAGATCAGATTTCGACTCTTGACGATCGTCTGAAAGAACTTAACGAAGAATGGCTGCTGCTAAGTGGCCTGAGGGCGGGTGCAGCGGCTGAAGATTTGTTCATCATTATCGATCAGGCATTGCCCGGTGAAGATGTTTGGTTTAATGACTGGACGTTTCGAAGAGCCGGCGTCATTTTACCCGATACCGATCAGGTCGTTGGCTCCAGCTATTTTATTGTAGTGGCAAATGACAGCGACCGTGAGGCCGAAGACAAGTGGCGTGTTGAAACTCATATGGATATTTCAGGGCAGGCAAAAGATCATGCCGCCCTGTCAAAATTTGTGCGAGGCCTCTATGATCAAAGAGAAATTCAGGACGTAAAGCTCAGCCAGACACGGGTCACGCAATACGCTGACCGTAGTGTCGTTGACTTTAAACTGGCTGTCGTACTCTACAGCGAGCCTGCCGCATGAACGTTAAAGAAAAAATTGATGCATTGGACAACCGCCAGTTTTACGGTTTATTGGCCAGTGGTCTAACACTTTTTTTTGCAGCACTTGTCAGTTACGTGCTGATTCCACAATACAAATCCTACGCTGCTGAACTCAAGGCGCATGACGCTCTTCCTTCGATGCCGGTCGACAGTTCCCAGCTGGAGTCAATTTTGCAAGAGAAGGACAATGAAATTGTCAAAAGGGCTCGTCTGATGCACGGGGACATGGCGAGTCTGCCGATTCGAGAGGTGGAGGCGTTTGTAATAGACCGTTTGCAGAAAATTGCCTGGACTCATAGCGTCATGCTCGAGGGCGTAAAACCCGAAGCCGGCGACCGTATTGAGCCGTTTAGCGAGGTGTTGTTTCGACTGGATATCAGTGGTCAATACGCCGATTTGTTCGAATGGCTTCAGGCATTGAAAAAGGAACTCGGATTTATCGTCATTAAAGAATATCGCATGAGCAGGTTTACTCAAGAGAGCACAGATCCCGTGCTGCGCGTGCAGCTTACAATTGCCTCATACCGAAAGGAGTCGGGATGAATACTCGATTCCTGTTGATCTTAGTCTTCGTTGTTTCGCCAGCTTGTCCTGGTGTGCAGGCGGAAGACCTTCGCAGCTTGACTCATAACCCCTTTAATCAACCTGGATTGTTCGTGCCGGAAAACGGATCTCCCGGAACAGAAAAACGCCCGGCGTGGTACGACTCGCTAAATGCTGTCCTTGTTGCCGGTCCGGACTCACTTGTGAACATTAACGGCCATGTGCTGGAGATTGGTGAATCGTATGAGGGCTATCGCCTGATCAGGGTTGAAGAGGGAGAGGCTGTGTTCCGTTTGGGCGAACGAGAAATCATTGTTCGCGTAGGCGATGACAGCGATGACGACGATGAATAACCTATTTCGTTCAATCCATTTTCCAAGGTCCGTGCTCTATTTGGCTGTCGGATTTGTGCTATTGGCAAGTGCTGTATTACTCAGTGCGATGCCTGCGAATGCGGCTGACAAGCAGCTCATTACTCTCTCTATGCACGACACAGAATTATCGAAAGTCATGGAGATGTTGTCACGCCAGCAGCGAGTCAACATTCTGTTGACCGGCGATGTTGGTGGCGAAGTGTCATTTAATTTATACGATGTGGAACTGGAACAAGCTATTCGGTCTATTTCGGCTGCGGCCGGTTACGCGGTTGAATACCGTGATGGCAGCTACTTTATTGTAAGCCATGACGATGCTGGCAAGTACGCGCCTGACGGAATCACAGTGGTTAAAAGTTTCGACGTACGCTACGCCGACGCCGACGCTCTTGAAGAAACGCTTCGGCCTTATTTGTCCAGCTACGGTGCTCTTACGCTTGCTCGTGAAAGGCGCCTGCTCATTGTTGAGGACACTCCCGAGTTCGTTGCCCGAATTGAGAATTTACTCGTAGATCTTGATCGTCGCCCAACCCAGATTCTAATTGAGGCCAAAATTCTTGAGGTAACCCTGGATGACGAGGAATCGTTTGGTGTTGACTGGAGCAAGTTGTTTGACAGTGACGGGGGCGGTGGAAGCTTCGGTACACAGGGTCTTGCTCGAGCCGGTAGCGCAGGGCTCTTTTTCGATTTCGCGACGCCCAATGTCGAAGCTACGCTGTCCGCGTTAAGTGCAAGAGGGCGGGTTCGCACACTCTCCACGCCCAAGCTTCTTGCCCTTCAGAATCAAGAGGCTTCGGTCATTATCGGCGATCGTCGTGGCTATCAGGTCACTACAACCATTAATCAGATAACCACAGAGAGCATTGAGTTCTTGGAGTCTGGTGTGATTCTTCGGGTGACCCCCAACGTTGATGCAGACGGCAATGTCATGCTCAATATTCATCCGGAAGTCAGTAACGGTTCGGTTGATATTAACGGTATTCCATCGCAAACAACAACGGAAGTGACTACGCAACTAATTGTGCCCGGTGGGCAAACCGTCTTCATTGGTGGTCTGATGAAGCATACGCTATCGGAAATAACCAGTGGGGTGCCGGTTCTTGGCAATGTTCCGGGTCTGGGACGGCTGTTTTCTAACTCCGAGAAAACAAACGTTAATACTGAAACCGTCGTGCTAATAACGCCGCATATAGTATCAAACGCTGATGCAACCTGGAGTAGTGACCAGCGTAAGCGGGTGGAAATGCACGATGAAACGGTTGATAGCCAACTTGAGCGTATGCATGACGACGTTAACAGACGGTATCCAGAAACACGTGTGGATTTAAGTCGTCATTCGGGCTTCAAGATGTCGACGGTCATGTCAACTTCGTTGAGCGGAAGCGAAGATGGTTTGGTTCGCAGTGCCAGTAGTTCCCCGGACGGACTGGATGGCTATACGCTGTATCTCTTTCACTGTTACTCAGCCGGTGATGCGCAACGCTTTATTCGGAACCATGCGTATCGTGACAATCTGCGTTACTACCCGGTGAATAACGGCAACCGAATTCTCGTTGTCTACGGCCGTTATGCAACTTCTACTGAAGCCAGGAACGCGCTAAACGGAGCTCCGGCCGAAATAGCCAGTATGCAACCTATTGCACGCTCGCTGCGTGGTTTATTTAGTGAAGGCGGATAAGCTACAAGTAGTCGGCCGAGGACATTCGCGAAAACGAAAGTCCGGCATGTTAGTTGTCAGGTCTTCCAGTAAGAAGAATCAGTTTGGCAGGACTCTGCTCGAATTGGTCATGACGGTGGCTGTTATTGGTGTAATTGCATCGGTAGCCGTCCCGGATTATCGGCCAAACGAAGAGCTGACGTTTTCGATTGCCGCCGAATCCATTGCAAGTGCCGCTAGGTTTGCAAGAGAACGAGCCTCCCTGACAGGGCAAGCACATGGCGTTTCAGTTGATGAAAACGTTCAGGAGCTCAGTGTTTTCAGGCTGGACGAAACGGTTGATCCTGCGGTTGCGGTATTCGATGTTTATCATCCGATTTCCAAAAATCTCTATGTCATTAACTTTGCAACAGCTCCTCTTGATGCGGTGATTATCTATCCTCCGAGAATAAAATCGTCGGTTGTGTGCAACGATGCAACGAGTTTTCTATTTGACGCACAGAGTAATGTTCACTGCCTTGATCCGTTAGCCAGCAGGGTGCTTCAGGTTGATCTTAATTTCGAAAAGGATGGTCGTCTGGAAACGGTGGAAATAGATGGATACACCGGAAGGATCAGCCAACCGTGAGCAGATTGTCGAAGTCAAGGTTTAGACAAGCTGGTCTGTCCTATCTGGAAGTTTTGATTGCGGCCGCCGTGATTGCGGTGAGTGCTTTTCCGGTGAGCACTGCACTCAAGCACGCCATGAACTCGGCCGATCACAGCCAACAGTCCACTGTCAGGCACTTCCAGCTGTTGGAGAAAATGGAAGAGGTGCTCTCGTATCCTTATTCTGATCTTGTTTTGCAATCAGGAACGGTTTTCAGGCCTGGTGACTGGTCTGACGATGCAGGCGTCGCCGATCAACGCCTTGTTTATATAGTACCGGCAGACGGCGACAACGCTGACCTCGACAATGATTTACTGACGGGCGTTGATAATGACTTTTTACTGATTCGGGTGGAGTACGCTAACCAGAACGGGCGCCTCGAGGCGATTAAAGTCCGGCCATGAGGACTGCCCGCAATCAGTCCGGAATTACGCTTGTTGAGTTAATTATTTCACTGGCTATTGCGTCGATGTTGTTAGTAGGTTTACACCAGCTAATAGGATCGAGCTTTGCGACACAAGAGTTGATTGACGAACAGACTGAGCTGTCGCGTAGTGCTCGCTTTGCCATGGTTCGGATGACCCGTGCTGTGACCGGAAGTCAGCGGCTTCTGGTGCCAATGGGTGATAATCCATCAACAACGAACGTTGAGAGCATTCGGGATGAAATCGTGGGGACGGATTCTTCGCGTTCTGCGGTGTTAGCGGTAACGCTTGACTCCTCTTCAGATCTCGACGCGAATGGTATTCCCGACGCCGATAACGACGGCGACGGTCTGATTGATGAAGATTTACCAGCCGATACGACTAACGACGGTGAGCCGGGCCTTCGCGGTTTTGATGATGATGACAATGGTAGTACCGACTTTCGATTTTCTCCAGCCGGTGACGACGATGAGAGCAACGACCGGAGTCAAAGCGAGGACCCGATTAACGGCGTGGACGACGATGGTGACGGCACGATCGACGAGGATCCTGGTGCTGATAACAACGACGACGGAGAACCTGGGGTTGCGGGCATTGACGATGATGGAGATGGTCAGATAGATGAAGGCAGTGAGGATGACGACGACGAGGACGGAGTAAGTGACGAGGACTGGTACGATCCGGTTGTTTTCTATCTTGACGGATCAACCCTTGTTGAAAGAAGAGCCGTGCCGTGGGATCAAAACGGCGACAGTCGAATTTCGGGGCGGGACTATATCGAGTCGAATATTGTTGAAGGCGTAACGTATTTAAGTTTCGAGCGAAGTGAAAAAGAGCCGCTTCAGAGGCAGCTGGTCAAAATTACGTTGGCCATTGCTAACGCCAATGGCACTGAGTTTTCGTTAACCACTCAGGTGCGTTTGGGTGGGTTTGAATAGTGCGTCGCTCTCAAGCTGATTCGAAAGGATTTGTGCTGCTGACGGTGGTTGTACTATTGGCCATATTGGCGTCAGTTGTGATGATGCTGGCGAGTTCCACCAACACCGATGTTCGTGCAGACGCGCAGCTTTCCGAGGGCGCGGCCCTAAGCTATGCAGCAGAGTCGGGCATACAGCATGCAATGTGGACTTTACACCAAGGCGGCTGCTCCGATTATACAAATGTCGGGGATACGGTGCTTGGTGATGTCAGCTATCGTGCGACTGTGTCACCGAACACTGGTTCGCCGGTGAGTATTCTCTCGGAAAGCCTGTTGTCGGGTGAGTCCGCTCGCCAAGCTATGAAAGAAAATGTACTTGTTTATGATCAAACTGATTTACGTGAATTGACCCTCAATTCAGAGGCTCAGATAAAGGACTCTTACTTGGAGGGGGAGTCTGGTCACACCACGCACAACAAAGCGACGGACAAGAGTATTTCCGTGAGCTCCGAGTCAGACAAAGTCGAGCGGGGATTGATTGAATTCGACTTGTCCGAGCTGCCGGTAGGTGTACGTATTGAGTCCGCTGTTCTGACTCTCGAGCTAAGCAAGTTTAAAGTAAAACAAGTGATCGAAGTGTACCGTGTCACTCAAAGCTGGACTGAGGCGGGAGTGACCTGGGAGTCACGCGACGGTTCAGCTGACTGGGCTGTTCAGGGTGGTGACTACGATGATCGGCAAGTGGGGTCGCTATCGGTTGAAAGTGAGGGGCTGAAAACACTGGATTTAACCAATCTTGTCGCTTCGTGGGCGGCTGGTTCGTTAGAAAATCATGGCATTTTGTTGCTGGCTGCGGAGTCTGAACGAGGTGCTGTAAACGAATTCACCAGCAGCGAAGCGGACAGTGGCTCTCCGCCCGAGCTCATCATCACGTACAGCTGTGAATGCGGCGCTGTTTGTACTGGCGCAAGTGGAGGTTCTGCTGGCCCGGTTGCCCATTGGCGATTTGATGATGGTTTCGGGCTAAAAGCAATAGACTCTGAAGGTGGTCATGACGGGCTCCTTGAAAACGGACCGAAGTGGACGGCAAGTGGGCAGCTCGACGGTGCGCTGCAGTTCGATGGTTTGAATGATCAGGTTTCTGTTCCACACAGTGAAGACTTGTCGCTGACAGAAGCACTTACCATTACAGCCTGGATCAAAGTAAGCGGCGGTCCAGTGAGTTTGGGTCATCGAATACTGAGCAAAGAAACCCCGGGGTTGAACGACAACTACTGGCTTAGTACTCAAGCGGACAGGTTGTGGCTCGGTATTGGTGGTGAGATGTTTCTCGAAGGTCAATCATTGAGCGACAACGTGTGGTACCACGTGGCGGCAACGTATGATGCTCTTGCTGGTGAAGTGCGTTTCTACGTTGATGGGGTCGAGAGTACGGTGCAGTCAACAACAGCTGTGATTTCCGCAAATGAAGAAACGCTGCTTATTGGCTCAAACTGGGAGCAGTCAAAAACCTGGCGCGGAGACCTTGATGATGTCCGTATATACAACCGTGCATTGAGTCTGGAAGAAATAGTTGACGTGATGTCAACTGAGGCGAAGGGTGGCGCAGGTACGGTAGTAGAGTCGTATAGAGACGAATTTAATGAACGCGACTACGAGGGCAACGACGGCCGCTTGAAGTGGTCAACCGACTGGCTCGAAATTGGCGAAAACGATGGTCCAAACGCAGGCGATGAACGTGTTCGTAGTGACGACCTCAACGAATACGCGATTAGAGTTCGGGACAACGATAATGGCGGCGAAGGCGTTCAGCGCGAGTTTGATTTATCCGGCTGTCTGAGTTCGACTTTTTCATTTGATTATCGACGTGCGGGTTTTGACAACGTTAGCGATTACGTGACGGCCTCTGTTTCCGCTAATGGCGGCTCGTCCTGGACTGAGCTCACCCGTTTTTCCGGCCCCGCCGATGATGGCTTTTATGGTCACTACGTAACCGATGTCTCAGCCTATATAGCTTCTGACTCGAGAATTCGATTCCTGAGTTCGTCGGATTTGGGGGCGGGCGACATTCTATGGATCGATAACATTGACGTTACATGCGAATAGGGAGCTTCCAACCTAGATGAGCGGAAAACGCTCATATTGACATTCTAGTGTTGCATAATAACGACATTTTTCCGATTTCCAGAATCATCTGGCGAAAATTTGACCGATCTCATTGATATAGTGGAACTTTGTTGGCTAACCTTGTCAGAAGCTATTGACTAAAAAACAACAGGGAGAAGAAGGGTGTCCAAATATATTGTAGTTGCAGTACTTTCGGTGGCGTTATCGGCCTGTGCCAGCACAGACACAGGAACGGAGTCCGCCCAGAAAGCAGAGGTGACCAAGCCCAAGCGTGACTGCCAGATCGTCAAGACGACGGGTAATCGCTTGGGTAAGAAGGTATGCGCCAAGTAAAAAAGCAGAAGACGTAATAAAGTGCAGGGGCGTTCTTCATCCTGACACTCTCAAGCGTAATCCGAAACGGGTTTTAGTCACACTGATTAAAACCCGTTTTTTGTTGTCCCGTTCCCATCGCTATTGAGTGCCGAACATCATCAGTTGGTGCTTTTCTGACGAATTAAACGGCCTCGCGTAGTCTGATGTTCGTACCGCATTAGGGCTGTCTTACGGTTATAATCGCGGACGAATGATAAACCTTACCAACATTTCCATGCGGCGTGGTCGACAGGTGCTTTTGGAAAAAGCCACCCTGCAGGTTCATGCCGGCCAGCGGCTCGGTGTGATCGGCGCTAACGGGTGTGGAAAATCATCTCTGTTTGCTCTCTTGCTGGGTGAGTTTGAAGCGGAAGAAGGGGAGCTGTTTGTCGACAGTAGTGACGTAATTGCACATGTTGCCCAGGAAAGTCCGACCGGGGAGGGTTCCGCCGTCGACTACGTGATGGACGGTGACGCCGAGCTTCGAGAGGTGCAGGTACGCCTTTCAAACTCACGTGATGAAGACAAAAATATTCACTTGCTGCACGAACGCCTGGACGCGATTGACGGTTACACAGCGGAATCGCGGGCTTCAAGATTGTTGCACGGACTCGGCTTCTCAGCTGACGAGCACAGCAAAGCGGTGAGCGCGTTCTCTGGCGGCTGGCGAATGCGATTGAATCTGGCGCGTGCGCTCATGTGTCGCTCGGATATTCTCTTGCTGGACGAACCAACTAATCACCTCGATCTGCCGGCCATTCTCTGGTTAGAGCGGTGGTTAAAACAATACGAAGGCATACTGTTAGTGGTGTCACACGACCGCGATTTTCTCGATCAGGTGTGTACGCGAGTGGCGCACATTGAGCATAGCGCAATGACGCTCTACACCGGCAATTACAGCCAGTTCGAGGCGCAAAGAGCCGAGCATCTGGCGCAGCAGCAGGCGCTGTTTACACGTCAACAAAAAGACATTAAACACATACAAAGTTACGTCGACCGTTTTCGGTATAAAGCCTCCAAAGCCCGACAGGCGCAAAGCCGCTTGAAAATGCTGGAGCGCATGGAAAAAATTGCTCCGGCACACGCCGACTCACCGTTTCGATTTCATTTCCCGGAGCCCAAAAAACAACCTCATCATTTGCTGGGCTTAACCGATGCTACGGCCGGGTACGGTGACGTGACTATTCTGGACAAGCTTAATTTAAACCTGTCTGCCGGTGAACGCATTGGTTTGCTCGGGGTTAACGGTGCGGGTAAATCAACGCTGGTCAAAGCGCTTTCAACGGGCAGTACTCTTTTGACGGGTGAGCGTACGCTGAGTAAAGACACTCACATAGGATATTTTGCTCAGCACCAGCTTGAGCTTCTTGATTCGAGAATGAGTCCGCTCGACCATTTGGCAGAAGTTGCTCCGGACGACCGTGAGCTTGAGCACCGTAATTATCTCGGTCGCTTCGGATTTAGTGGAGAACGAATTTTCGAACCGGTAGCTCCTTTTTCCGGTGGTGAAAAAGCACGGCTGGTGCTGGCTCTTATGATTCGTCAGGGACCGAATTTGTTACTTCTTGATGAGCCAACTAATCATCTGGATCTTGAAATGCGTCAGGCGCTCAGCATTGCCCTTATTGAATACACGGGCGCGTTGGTTGTTATATCGCACGACAGACATTTGCTTCGTAGCGTCTGTGACGAACTGTTGATCGTGCACGATGGTTCAGTCAAGCGTTTTAACCTGAGTCTCGACGACTACCCGCAATGGCTAAAAGAGCGAGAACAACAGCAGGTTGAGATTGCAGAAAAATGGCTGCCCCAGGCTGATAAGCAACTAACCAAAAAAGAGTTGCGCCAAGAGCAGGCGCAGCGTCGCAAGGCGCTTAAGCCCTACATGGATAAAGTCAATAAAGTAGAGCGTCAGCTCAACGACGTACAGAAAAAACTTGCCAAGCTGGACGTACAGCTGGCTGATGAAACGCTCTACACAGATCAGCTGCGCAAAGAAGAGTTGAAAGAACTGCTAAAGGCACACGGCGACACCAAAGGATCAATTGAGACGATCGAGTGGGAATGGCTAGAGGCAAATGAAAACCTCGAAAAAGCCGAGTCGCAGTTATAAGCTGTGGTGGCGCCGCAGGGTGAAGCCGACACGTTAACAAACGTTTTAGACACAGGACGCAGACAGATGAGAATAAAAATGAATTTGAATCGTAAAGCTAATGCCGGTTTTAGATCGACCGGTTTCTTGTGTGGTGCCGCTTTACTGATGGCTTCGGCGACGGTAAGTGCTGACTCGGTACCCGAAGTGCTTGGTTATACTTCCAGTGTTGACTCGCAAGACGACACCGTATACTTACCCGATTTTTCCTATGCTGGATACAAAAACGGCTCGACTGACTTACCGCAAGCGAAGGGTTCCGTTATCCACGTACGTTCGCACGGTGCTACGGCTAACGATGAGAAAGACGATACCAAAAGTGTCTTGGCGGCAATTGCGGCGGCAAATAAAATCGACGGACCGGTCATTGTACGTTTCGCTGCCGGGCGCTACAGAATTACAGAGATTCTAAAGATTGGCCGCTCTAACATTACATTGCAGGGTGCTGGCAGCGGCGAAGGCGGGACAACTTTGTTTTTCCCGCGCCCGTTAAAGCAGGTTGACAAGAGCACGTCTCTGGACGAACTGCGTGAGTACATTGTAAAGCTGGACAAACGTCAAAAAGAACCTGACAAGAACTTGAACGAATACTTCTCCGAGTACTCGTGGAGCGGTGGGTTTATCTGGATTCAGAAACCCGGTGTGAGAGCGGCAGCTTATCTTGAAGAATTTGATCCGAAGATTATTAAGCTGGCTGACGTCGTCTCGGGGAGTCGTGGTAGTGCTGAAATAAGATTATCGGAGGCGGCTGGCCTCGAGGCAGGCGATATCATTCAGCTGCAGTGGATAAACAGTTCTGGTCCCAACGCGGGCATTATTAAATCGCTCTATGGCGATGCATACAAGACCGCTGGCTCGCACCACTGGACGTTCAAAGAGCGACCGCTGGTCAGGCAGACTTCACGAGTCAAAACAGTGAACGGCAACACGGTGACGCTATCTGATCCGCTCTTGCACGACGTGGGTAAAAACATACCGGCGCAGGTCGCTATGTGGGATGGTCTGGAGCATGTTGCCGTCGAAGATTTGCATCTGGAGTTTCCTGTATCACCCTATTTTGGTCACCATATGGAACGGGGCTATAACGGCATCTACTTCACGAGTTCGTTTGACTCGTGGGCAAGAAATATCCGCATCACCAACGCCGATGCGGGTATTCTCAGCTACAACAGCGCCAACTTGACGTACCGCCACATCACGGCGGATGGCGATCGCAAGGCGCACTACGCCGTGCACATGGGTAATGTGCACAACGTGCTGGCCGAGAACATAACGGTTTTTAATCCTGTGCAGCATTCGCTGACGTTTAACACTCAGTCCACCAAATGCGTATACAAACATGCTGAAGTATTCCAGTCGCCGACGCTTGACCAGCACGCTGGCGCTAACCACCAAAATCTGTTCGACGACGTCACACTTCACATGAAGGCAACGCCTACGAAGCAAGGGCCTGTAATGCCGGTATTCGATGGTAGTGGCGCAGGCTACTGGCAGCCAGGCCATGGGTCCTTCAACACAACGTGGAATCTAAGGGTGCTCGTAACGGGAGGTGCTTATGCGGACGAAACGGTCACCGTTCAAGGCCTGGATGAAGGCCCCAGGGCTCGCATTATCGGGCTGCACGGTAACAGGGAGTTTGCGTTAGATTACCGACCAGCGCCTTACGTTGACAAGCTCAACGTAGAACTTAAGTTGCAGCCATCACTGTACGATTTTCAGCGAAACAAACGCCTTCGACTTGGATCTTTCAATTAGCGTTTGCGTGAATTCTGTAGGCTCCAAAGCTCTTAATGCCGATTCAAACGAAGTCTGACTCAGGTTTAAGGTTCGATACATGGAAGACAATTTCAAATTACATGCGCAGCTTGAAGCAGACACTCTTCTTGTAGCGAGTTTGTCGCTTAACGAAGTTTTGTTGGTAAACGACAAGCGCTATTTATGGTGCATCTTGGTGCCCAGAATTGCTAATCTTCGCGATCTGCAAGACATACCTTCAAAGTATAAGAGAGCAATGCTGGGCGAGATGGATCATGTTTCGACGGTCGTAAGACGGGTTGCGTCGGCGTATAAAATGAATGTCGCGGCTCTGGGTAATATGGTTGAGCAGCTACATGTGCATGTGATCGCCAGACACCGGGATGACGCGGCGTGGCCTGGACCTGTTTGGGGTGTAGGTAATGCCGAGCCCTACACGAATGAGGTTGCAGGAAAAGTCATAAGTGATCTTCGTGCCGGGTTAAGCCAGGCCGCCGATAAGTTAGCAAAACATGAATAGGGTTAGTTGTTGAATTACGTATTACGCAGTCTATAAAGACTGTATTGACGCGCTTCAGAATCTTGTTGTTAACCGTGCCATACTCTCGCACCCACACTAATGGATAAACAAGGGAGCTCGCGTGGACAATATTTTTCGAACGCTTTTTGTCATTGGTCGAGGCTTGCTAGGCCTCTACTTTATTATTCCCGGTATTATGAAAATCACGGGCTTTAGCGGCACGGCAGACTATATGGCGTCCCATGGTATGGTGTTTGTGCCAGCGTTTTTAGTGCTGACTATTATTATTCAAATTGGCGGTGGCATCAGCTTGGGCATAGGCTATCGCGAGCAGATTGTGGCGTTTGTTCTGGCTGGGCTTGTGCTGGTAATTAACATTGTCATGCATGATTTTTGGTCAATGGAAGATGGTCTGCAAAAAGCTCACGAAATGCAGAACTTTATAAAAAATCTGGCCATCATGGCGGGGCTGCTGGTGTTGGCTGGCGGGCAGAGGGTGGGGCCAGACTGACGGTTTTTCTTCCTCAAGAATTCCATGCGGCAATAAATCTTCGGATACAGACTTTGCGTGAAGCGTTGAAACGCGCTTCAAGTTCTGGTGGACAGATTTTAATTGAGGCCCATGTCATTGCGATACGCCTCTTGGCGTAGAGAACAGGTCCGTTTTCTAGCGTCCGCGAACGTTATTCTGATTAGCAAGAAACCACTCGTAGGTTTTTCTCAGGCCTTGCTTAAGTGTTGTAGAACTGCCCCAGCCCATGGCCGCAAGCCGGCTAACGTCAAGTAGTTTGCGAGGGGCTCCGTCTGGCTTTGATGAGTTGAAAGACAGTTGGCCGTCAAACCCCACAACCGCCGCAAGGGTGTCGGCAAGCTCGGCAATAGTCACATCGACTCCGGTACCCACATTGATATGCGATTGCATTTCGTCTGTATTCGCCTGATAGATTTGCGGGCTCAGCTCCATTACGAACAGACAGGCTTTGGCCATGTCTTCAACATACATGAATTCTCGGCGCACTGTACCGGTGCCCCATACTTCGACAGAGCTTTGGTTTGCCAACTTGGCGTCGTGCATTTTGCGCAGTAAAGCCGATGCAACATGACTCGTGTCCAGATCAAAATTGTCGCCCGGTCCGTAAAGATTGGTCGGCATGACAGATCGGTAGTCAGTCCCGTGTTGACGGTTATACGATTCGCAGAGTTTGATTCCGGCTATTTTTGCCAGAGCGTAGGGCTCATTGGTTGGTTCAAGCTGTCCGGTCAGCAGCGCGTCCTCTGACATCGGTTGTTCCGCAAGTCGTGGATAGATGCAGGAACTGCCAAGGAAAAGCAAGCGCTCGACATCTGTCTCAAACGCGGCGTTGATCACGTTACATTCCATCATAAGGTTTGCGTAAATGAAATCAGCTGGCAACGTATTGTTAGCGTGAATTCCACCTACCTTGGCGGCGGCAAGATAAACGTACTGTGGCTTTTCGTCTCGAAAAAATTGCCTTACGCTCGACTGGTCGGTTAAATCGAGTTCCGAGCGAGGGCGTGTAATTACGTTCGAGTAGCCCGCGCTAGCGAGTTCCTTGCACAGTGCGGCGCCCACCATGCCGCGGTGGCCGGCAACGAATATACGCGCATTTTTCGATAGCTGTGCAGTACTGGCGCTCATAGCTATTCGTGGCGCTTGAACACGGTGAAGCCTCCGCGTGTAGAGAGTTCGTCGCGTTTGGCACCATCAAGGTCTGCCCGTACCATTTCGCTGACGAGTTCAGTAAACGATATTTTCGGAACCCAGCCCAGTTTTTCTCTCGCTTTGGAGGCGTCGCCCAGTAAAGTTTCTACTTCGGTAGGGCGATAGTAGCGAGGGTCAACGCGAACAATGACCGTGCCGGGCTGAGGGCCTGTGTCGCTGTTTGAATTGGACTCAACAACGCCAATCTCGTCACCGTCTTCACCTTCCCAGCGAATAATAATTCCCAGTTCGGCTGAGGCGATTTCAACGAACTGTCTCACCGAGAACTGTTCTCCGGTTGCGATAACGAAGTCATCCGGTTCGTCCTGCTGCAACATAAGCCACTGCATCTCGACATAGTCTTTAGCGTGACCCCAGTCTCGCTTGGAGCTCAAGTTCCCCAGGTAAAGACAGTTTTGCAGGTCCAGACTGATTCGAGCGAGGGCGCGAGTGATTTTACGCGTGACAAAGGTCTCGCCGCGAATAGGTGATTCGTGATTGAACAAAATGCCATTGCACGCGTATATGCCATACGCTTCGCGGTAGTTAACCGTAATCCAGTACGCATACATTTTGGCAACGGCGTAGGGTGACCTTGGATAAAAAGGGGTTTTTTCGGTTTGTGGTGTTTCTTGAACTTCGCCGTACAGCTCAGACGTTGATGCCTGATAGAAGCGGGTCTTTTTCTCTAAACCCAGAATACGAATAGCCTCGAGGACGCGTAGTGTGCCCATGGCGTCCGCATTGGCCGTGTACTCAGGTTCTTCAAACGAAACGGCAACGTGGCTTTGCGCGGCCAGGTTGTAAATTTCATCGGGCTGAACCTGCTGGATGATACGCACGAGACTGGATGAATCAGTCATGTCGCCGTAGTGCAGGATAAAGCGGCGATCAGAGTCATGTGGATCCTGATACAGGTGATCGATGCGGTCGGTATTGAATAGTGATGAGCGTCGTTTGACGCCGTGGACTTCATAGCCTTTACCGAGGAGAAACTCCGCGAGATAAGCGCCATCTTGGCCTGTAACACCGGTGATTAATGCCTTTTTACTCATTACTGTGTTTCTCATGGTGTGAAAGAGCGGTGCGACTGCAGGATTACAGACAAACGTCTGTGACCGCGTGTGGCGCGTATTTGGAACAGGCGACTCAGGCAGCGTGAAGTGCGTAAATACGTTCTTTTTATAGCTCAGGCCAGCGTTTGTTCTGAGTGTAATTATAGCATCAAAAGTGCCTGTAAATGGCTGGCCAGGAGGGCTGATTGAAACACAACATAACGCATGGGTTTTTGTGAAGCGGTTCGATGCCAGCATCGAATCTAACCAAAATGATGTCGTGTCCAGCCTGAGTTTTACAAGAAGTTAGTCTTCGACGAAACAGATACGAAAGCTTGCAGCAGTAAGTGAAGAAGAACCCGGTTTGTCGTAGATGCAAATAGGGTCAACCAAAGAAGGCGAAGGGTGTGAATAGGGTGTGTCGATAAACTTTTCGCGTTGTTACTAAACCACGGTTACGATTTCGCAGTGGGGTTTTTGCTAAGATTGTTTCAATGGGCTGAAATCATTGTGTCTCTCACTAAGCCTGTCGTCACGTTCGGACAAAGGTTACTGACAGATTGTACTGCTCGATCCAGTGGTCAGGATTGTTCGTATTGAGATGATTGGCCGAGCCAGCGAGTCAACCACGCCATTGCCAGAATAACGACGAACGTTGCTGCATTCGCGGGAATCTGTAGATTGAAATCCACGGCCGTGTGAATCAGCATGGCAACAATCGCCATAAATACGCCGCACCCCAGACCGCGCATGAAGCGCTGTCTTCTCCTGAGTTGGGTGAGCACGGAATTCCACAGGCTGAACAGGACAATGCCGGCTAGCAGGGCAAGGCCGGGCAACCCTAGCTCGCTGGCAAACTGTATGTAGTCGTTATGAGCGTGTTTATAGTCATAGAAGCCCACGTTGCCGCTGTCATACAGGGGGTAAACACTTGCGAAGCTGCCTGCGCCGGTTCCCGTTATCGGATAGTCGCGCACGATTTGTAAGGCGTCTCGACCGACTTCGAGGCGGGCAACTTCGCTGACCGTTGTGGTTTCCTGAATTTCCGCGGCGATACGGTCGAGGCCGAAAAAATTACCGATTACCAGAATATCGATGAGCAGCACGCTTGCAAAGAACGCAATGATGCCAACGTTGATGCGTTTTTGTGCAAAAACATAGAACCCACCGGCGATTAACAAACTGGTGAAGAAAGCGGCGTTGCCCATGCGTGATTTACTCAGTACCAAGCCGATGACCATTATGACCAGAGCAATGCGTACTCGCGCTTTGTCTCCGAGCAGCGTGGACATTGCGCGACGTGCCGTTTCACGCCAGTGTGTAGCGGGAGAGGTTGACATTTGCGACAGCATGAGACCGACACCCAGTGCCAGACTCATTTCCAGGTAGCCCGACAAATGATTCGAATTAACGAACGTGCCTGTCACGACTCCGAGATTGTGGATTTTTTTGACGAAGAAACCGTATTCCAGGCCAGATAAGGTCATGAGTGCCCCAAACGATGCCTGAAAAACTCCGGAAATAACAATAACCATGGCCAGGGTACGGAGTCGACTGCGCTGATTTACCAAGAGTAATGTCAGCGTAAACAAAACTCCGTAGGCCAAGGTCTTGAGAACCGCTGCCCGAGTGCCTGATGGGTCGAGAGACAGCATTGCGTCTGTCTGTGTTTGACTGTACACGCCCGCTCCGTTGGGCGAGAGCAAAGCGAGTATAGCCGAAGGTAGAGGCGCTAGCTGGACGTTGATGAGGATAAACAAGATTGCGAATAACGCGAGAGCTGGCCACGCACGGCGGAACGCTAATGACGTTCCGACTCTACCTGTGGCGTAGAGAACAAGCCACGCTATGGCTAGCACAAACACGCAGAATTCTAGTATGGACCACGCCCACAGATGATTGCTTGCCACTGGAAGAGGCACGAAAAAAAGTACGAGTAGAAAGCCGACAAATACGTGGCGATCGTTTTGGGTAGTCCGGTTTTCTCGAGTGCTCATTTTGGTGCGAGTGGAATTAGTTGATAGATTCTCAGTCGATTTACGAAAGACATCGCTAGCAGGGGAAGGTGGTTTGCGGTTGCTTGCGCTTCGTCCTGGTTTTGCATACTAGTCTGACGGGCTAGGGTCGCCACAGTCCGTATAGCCAAAACCATTTCCAGTGTTTGTTTGGTTGCCGGCATTGCTAATGGTTTTAGGATGGCCGTTACCGTGACAGTTATCCTGACGCGGACTGGTATTGCCGTTTCCAAAGACGAAGTCGGCTAGCGGAGGATTCGTTAATGTTTGACCAGGCATGCGGCCTGTCTTTTGCAGATTTATATTGGCCATGCCGTGAGTGAAACCCAGGCCTAAATGGCGCTTGTAGCTTTCACCAGGGAGTAGCGTGTTATCGGCCACAGTCAGATCGGATACGCTGGAAATTAGCTCCACAAAGTCAGCTCTAACGCGGTCAGAAGCGTCACCCATTTCACTGTTAAGAGTGCTATTTGCAACTGCATCCGTGTCACTGTCCGCAGACACAGCTGCAATGCTTAGCACCAATGCGAGACCGATCACCGTTCGAAACACAATCTATACTCCTGTAAGTTGACTCGTGTGCCTGCTTCTTTTGTAGCGACCAGGCCGAGAAATTTTCAACCCTTCAGAAACTGAGTGTCTGTGAAAAAACTGAAGTTCTCTTAAGGTCATTACCTGACGGAAATGAAGGTCAAAAGAGTTAGGCGTGTGAATATAGTGCCGCGAACCGGGGTTTGAATCTGTGACGCTGTCGCGTATTCCGTTGAGAAACCGAAGTCCGACCGTGATTGGTCAGTTTGAGTTCAAGAATCGCGGGCGGGGTGTGCTATTCGGTGAATCCGTCCTGAGCGCACAGCGTTTGAAAGTGCGGAGTGGTTATGTCAAGCAGCTTGGCGCCGGTTTCGCACAGTTTTGGCCACGCGCCGTATGCACGCACAATCATAATGGTGTTTTGTGGTTGCCGGAGGAGCCCGCGTTCAACGTTTAAAATAATTTCTCGTTGGGCGCCTGGCGACAGTAACTCCCAGGTCTCGCCACCAAAGTCGAGCACCAGTCGCTGCATGTCGTTTTTCCACGGGCCAAACTGTGACGCATTCGCCAATGCCAGACTGTATTCGTCAGACGAATATTCGCCGCGACGATACTGCTCGATGGCAAGATTACCCCAGTAGTAAGACCAGGTTGGCCGGTTTTCAACCGCTTGTTGAAAGTAGTACGAGGCCGCGTTAGCGTGAACGTCTTTTTCTTCGGCGGTTAAATTGTCTGCAAGTGATGCCAGTTTCAACTGATTCAGCCATCCCAGGCTTGCGAGATAACGCGGGTTGTGCGGCATTAGCTGGTGGGCCTTTAGTATGCTCTGCTCAATTGTCCGCCATTCTTCGTCGCTTACCGAATAAGCGTCAAATCGTTTTTGTTCGAGATAGTCAATCGCTGGTCTTGCATAAAAATCGGACAGGCCGTTGCGTGCAGCGGTCAAAGCCGCCCACGCCAGTAGCGCTGCCAGAACGAGCGCGAGCGCAATCAAAAGTGGAGGGCGATGTTGTTTTGCTTTGGACATCAACGCCGGGTTCTAACGAAGCTTGATCACAAGCGGCGGTCTGGTTTTGTTATTGGCCGGCACCTACGCTTTACCGACAGACTGACCCTGCTCATCGTATCCGCCGTAGTAACCATAGTCATCGTAGCGTTCTGCTTTGGACAGGTTGAGCTGATTAAGCACAACACCTGCTATTGGTGCGTTGAAACGTCTTAGCTGGCTAAGTCCGTTTTGTATTTTGTTAACAGAAGTTGAGTCAGACTTTATGACGTAAACCAACGCATCGGCGTGAGACGATAGTACCGCGGCGTCGCTAACGGGCAGGATAGGCGGGCTGTCAATGATCACGCGGTCGTAGCTGTGGCGCAATACCGAAATGAGTTTCAATATGGCGTCAGATGACAGAAGTTCGAGTGGATCTGGCGGAATAAGACCCGTTTTCAGTACCGCCAAATTAGAATCTTCAATGGTGGTAATGCAGTCTTTAATATCGGCTTCGTGAGCGAGAAGTTCGGACAAGCCTGGCTGTGAACGGTCGAGGTGCAGGTTACGTGCGACGCTTGGTCGCCGCATGTCTGCGTCGAGTAGCAAGACGCGTTCAACTTGAGCAAAAGCCAGTGCCAAATTTAACGCCACAGTTGACTTGCCTTCAGAACCGATTGTAGACGTGACCAGTATGACCTTGTGAGGATCGTCGATGCTCGACAAAGAGATGCCGGTTCGAATGGTTCGAATAGATTCACCAAAGTGTCTCTTGGAGTTGTCGAGCAACGCTTGTTCGACTTGTTTGCCAGCTTTGCCTTTGAGCCTTGGGACCATGCCAAGTAAAGGCAGCCCAATCTTTTCTTCGACGTCTGTTGCACTACGGACTGTATTGTTCAGCTGCTCCAGCAGGAACGCCGCGCCGATTGCGGTAAGCAGGCTCAATATAAACGCACGAATAATAGCGCGCTTTTTGTTGGGCTTTACAGGGTAACTTGGCACAAACGCGCTTTGTACAATACGCGCGTTGGCTGATTTTAGGTCGCCCGTTTGGGCCGTTTCACGCATTCGGCTGTAGAACAGTTCGTACAGCTCCCGGTTGGTTTCGACTTCGCGCTGCAAACTCGCCAGATCGGACCCTTTGCGACTGACTTCCTGATACTGCTGTTTGGCGCCGGATAAATCGCCTTCGAGCGCTTTAACTTCGGCTTGCGCTGCCAGGTATTCTGCGCGAATACCTCCGGCCACGTCGCGCTGCTGGGCCTTGAGGTTTTGAGTCGCTTCGGCCAGCTCAGACTGTGCTGCGATCATTTTGGGGTGTTTGGGTCCGTAACGCTTGCCGAGCTCGGCGACTTGTTGCTCAGCCAACGCTTGTATGGTTCTGAATCGTTGTACGGAGCTGTTGTCGAGTACAGCGGGCACGCTTTCAATGGCACCGGAGTTTTTTCCGGTCACTTGTTCGTACGCGATTTTTGTTCCGGACAAGCGGCGTCGAGCGTTAACCAGCCGTGTGCTTAAATCGTTAATCTCAAGACTTGGCAAGGCTTGAAAACCCTGCACGTCAATGAGTTTTTCTTGCTCACGAAACGCCTGTAGCTGAGCTTCGGAATTTTGCAGGTTCTCGCGTAGCTCTTCAACCCGAGTGCCCATCCAGCTCGAGGCCGACTGCGTTACGGACAGTCTTGCTTCCAGAATACTGTCGATGTACGCAGCTGAATGCGAGTTGGCGTACGCGGCTGCCAGTCGGGGGTCTTGCGATACGTAGCTGACTTCGACCAGCTGAGTGCCGCGCACCGGTGATATCCACAGACCGTCAAGATAGTTTTCGATGTCGCTTTCGAGTTTGTCAGGCGCGACGGTTCCGCCTGGCGGTTCGGGTGGCTTAAACGGAAGTATCGAGCGCCAGTCAAAGCTGATTTTGTCGAGCCCGGAAGGGGCGACGGGCGGTGGCGCGCCTTCTGCTTCGATCACTTTAGCCGCAATGGATCGCGACTTTAAAATTTCGGCTTGAGTGTTGTAGTAGTTTTGGTGCCGTGTATCGACCCCGTAAACTTCTTCGATTGAGACTACATTGGCTTGTTCAGACTGAATATGGACGAGCGCGGTAGCACTGTACACCGGCGTCATGGCGTAAACGATCATGGATGTCAATAGGGTCACAGCAAAGGCGAGAAACAATATGGCCCATTTGCGCCGATTGATTACGGTCCAGATGTAACGCCAGTTGATACCTTCGTCATCGAAATCTTTTTGTTCTTGAATGTCCATTTCTAAAACAAACTCTGCGGTACGGTGATGACGTCACCTGCATACACAGGGTCGGACATTTTGATGCGTATTTGCGCACCGGTCGAATCGGTAGCTCGTTTCACCTCAATTTTTTTGCGCGACGCGCGAGGGCTGATGCCTCCCGCCAGAGCAAGCGCTTTCTCTAGTGTAAGTCCCGGCTGGTATGGGTAGCCGCCTGGTCGATTCACTTCACCGTTTAAAAAGAATGGACGATACTGTTTCATGGAAACGGTGACATCAGGATGGATTAAATAATCACCTCGCAGTCCGTCAGCAATACGCTGCTCGAGACCGGGCATGGTAAGGCCAGAAACGCGTACCTCGCCCAGAAACGGGTAGTTGAGTGCGCCTTCGTCACTCAGGGTGAATTCCACGCTGAGATCGGGTTCGCCAAAAACAGAAATGGCGATCTGGTCTCCTGGTGCAAGTACGTAGCCCGCAGGCTCTTCTCCCGCGGCGAACGTGGCGGAAGCCATTAGAAGGAGAAGGGTTGCTGCAATGTGTCTCAATTTGGGCACTTGTTTACACCTTTAGAATTGTTGTTGTTATACATTATCATTAAGTACCCAGATTGAACCCGATACTGAACATATTTCCGGTAAAGACGTAACGGTCGACGCTGCTGTCCCGAGTTCGGTACCGGTATCCGGTTTCCCATGTGAGCAAGCGTGTTTGCGGCAAGCGCAGGCCAATATACAGCTCGTGGGAGTCTTGATCTCTTGCCGAATCCACAAACTCAAGTCGCCGCGCATTGAAACTGACAACCGATTCCCAGCCGCGGTTCCATTCATGAGTCCAGCTTACTTTTAACAAGCGACTATCGATAAAAGCACCCTCACCGAAGGTTTCCTGATTTACACGCGAGGCGACGAAGTCAACATGAGAATAGTCTCTGGGTGACCAGCGCACGTCTACTTCCCAACTGGGATTCGAGGTGTCGTCGCGAGAAGGGTCGTCGAAGCTACGCTGCTGAATGCCCAGCCGAACAGAACCGCTCGTTTTTGAGGTGGCCTCCCAAGTGAGTCCGAGCAGGTATCGCCAGTCATGACCATCGCGAATCGCGGCTCCCTGACGGGCATTTTCATAATTAATGTTTGTGTAGGCGGCGGTGAATACAACGGATGTTCTCTGATGAAAACGCAGCGACAGTCCCGCACTGCCGGACAGAGTCTCAAAATCGAAAAACCTCGTTCGCGCCTTGTTATTGGTGTAATCGAGCTGCGTGCCGCCGATGCCGAAGTTAAGGCGGCCTCTATTGCCGTCAGCGCCGTAGCGAAATTTGGTCGACCACGTAGAACGGTCAAACTGATCGGGTTCGTCGGGGAACAAGAGAGAGCCCGGCCCGAATCCGTCGGTCTGGTTGCTGCCTCGATCGCGATGGGCCTTTTGAGTTGACGCGGTCAAATCGAGCCGGCCTCGCGAACCCATAGTCAGCGTACCGAGTCCGCTTAAGAGGTGGTCGTCGTAGTTGTCGTCGGAGCTGGACAAGTAGTAGCCGTATTCACCCGTGTAGAGGAGCGCGAAGCGTCGGGGTGCGGGCGCGGTGCTCAGCAGCAGGGTGGGGGCAACGATGGTGATGAGCGAATCAATTTCATCGGAGCTTGAATCGAATATGTTGGAATCGTAGACGGCTTGAAGCCCTATGCTCGGCTGAATCGCCTGCAGATCTTCGTCGTCCAGGTCGATCGCGAGCGCTGGCGCGGCTACCAATAGCCATGTGGTAATCAGTGCTCGTTTTAAGAAATAATTCATAAATTACTGTTCTAATTGATAAAACCGATTTAACCATTGAGGTCGGGCGACACGGAATCAAAGGTAAATAGACAACGTTGTCAATTATATTGACAACGTTGTCATTTTACCAGTAATATCGAATTTAAGAAGCCTAAAGACTTCACGATAACACAGCTAAAACAGCTGCAAGGCACGTTGGAAGCGACAGATGATCTCAAAAAGGTCAGTTCGCTCTTGGGTTCGGTAAGAAATTGATTGAAAGGCTTGTCGTCACTGAGGTGACTGCTGGCTGGACGTATTCTGGGGGAAGTTATGAGTATTGGCAGCGTGGATTGGTTTGCGGTTTACACCAAGCCGCAGCAAGAACAAACGGCACTCGTCAATCTGGAACGTCAGTCGTTTGAGTGCTATCTGCCAATGGCCGAAGAGTCAGCTCCGAGACGCAATGCGCGCAGCAAGAGGCGCAATGAGCCGTTGTTCCCGCGCTATCTTTTTCTGGGTGCAGCGTCGCAAGAGCAAAATCTGGCCGCTGTGCGATCTACTCGCGGGGTCGTGGGTCTGGTTCGGGCTGGCCTTGAGCTGACCAAGATTCCGGCCTCAATTATCACCGCATTGAAAACACGCATGCACCCGGAGAGCGGTTTAATTCGACTCGACTCGAAAGCGCTTAAAACGGGCGACAAGGTGCAGTTGTTTGTTGGCCCCTTTGCCGATATGGAAGGTGTCTTTCAGGAGCACCGGGGTGAAACACGGTCTTTGTTACTGCTCGAGATCCTCGGTCGAAAAACAACGGTAGAAGTTGACGCGAGGCTGGTCAACCACTCGCTGACTTAACGTGAACGAAACGGTCGTGCTCGATTACGGGCAAGACGAAGACGAAAGAAAGCGTGTAATTAAACACGCATTTGAACGCTCAATTTAGTGAAAGGTGATTTGGCAGGAACGCCACGGGAAACGAAATAGCATGAAAATTTCGATGATAACTGTATGCCTCAACGCGCAAGATACTATTGCCGATACGATTGAGTCGATTCGACGTCAAAGTCATCCTGACATCGAATACATCATTGTGGATGGTGGCTCAACGGACGACACGCTTTCGATTATTGAGCAGAACCGCGACGTGGTCACCAAGTTACAAACAGGCCCCGATAAAGGTATGTACGATGCGGCTAATAAGGGCATCAACATGGCAGAAGGGGAGGTTGTAGGTATGCTAAACGCCGACGATTTCTACGCTGATACCGATGTGTTAAAAGACGTGGCGGCAGCCGTGCGAGACGGCAGCGATGCCGTTTACGGAGACTTGCACTACGTCGACCGAAATGACCCGAAAACGATAAAGCGTAACTGGAAGTCCGGTTCATACGACAGAAAGCACTTTTTGTCTGGATGGATGCCGCCTCATCCTACGTTTTTCTTGCGTAAAAGCGCATACGAGGCGCATGGGCTGTTTCGTCTGGATCTTAAATCGGCGGCTGACTACGAACTCATGTTGCGCATGCTGTACAAGCATTCACTGAAAATTGACTACATTGATCGTGTTCTGGTCAAAATGCGAGACGGTGGGCAAAGTAATATCTCTCTTGCCAACCGAATCAGAGCAAATAAAGAAGACCGAAGAGCCTGGTCGATTAACGGGCTGAAAGCGGCCTGGTATACGCTCCACTTGAAACCACTATCAAAACTAAAACAATTCTATATTCGCGGCTAGTTCCGCCAGCCATAAGAAAGCGTGGTTTAAGAGACGCGCGAAACAGTTTCGTAGTCTTTTTTGTTTGAATTACACCGGGGGCATTATACCTTGAAGTTGGCGCATTGACGGCAGCACTGATCAAGGAGTACCGTCGACGCGTGCATTCCGATGAGGTTGAAACATAACCTGTTTTGCAGTGTAGATCTGCTCGGAAGTATGCGCTGGATCTTTGTACAGCGTAGAGTCATACGGCAGCAACTTTAACGAACCCTGAAGCGTCTGTCAGGAAGCCCGATAGGAGCACCCATTATTGTGGGACACAACATATTAGCCATCATCCCCGCTCGCGGGGGGTCGAAAGGAATACCGGGGAAAAACATTAGGCCGTTTGCCGGCAAGCCGCTGATCGTTCATTCAATTGAGGTCGCGTTGGCTTGTTCGCTGATAACCCGAACGGTTGTGTCGACTGACGATGAAACAATCGCCGGCGTCGCGTTAGCAAATGGCGCTGAGGTCATAAAGCGACCGGACGAACTGGCCGCTGATACTTCTTTGGTTATAGACGCAATCCGGTACACCGTACAAAAAGTTGAGGAAGAAGGCGAAGAGGTCGACATTGTTGTCTTGCTCGAGCCCACTTCGCCGTACCGAAGGGTCGAATCTATCGAGCAATGCATTCAAGTGATTCTGGATGACAAAGCTGACAGCGCCGCAACGTTCACGCCGTCAAATATTTCGCCGAACAGACTATGGCGTGTGTCGGGTGACGTAGTTGAGCCTTTTATTGAAGGTGCGGTGCCCTGGTTACCCAGGCAAAAGCAACCCAAAGCATATGAACTCACCGGGCAAATATACGCGGTTAGTAAAATGATTCTGTTTGAACATAAAGACTCGATTGCCACCTTGTTAGGCCGCATATATCCGGTACTGACGCCTAAAGAGGAGGCTTTGGACATTGATACAGAGTTAGATTTCGTTGTAGCTGAAAAGGTCATGCAGCATTTTCAAGAGCAACGCTTAACAACACAGCATGAGAAGCAACTAATATGAAGTCATTAAAAGGGCTGCTCAGCCTGCAGGATAAAACAGTTTTTATCACCGGAGGCGCTGGCTTTCTGGGTACGGCCATGTGTGAAGCGTTAGCGGAGCTTGGCGCAAATATTGTCATCGGCGCCAGAAATAACGAAAAAAGCAGTGCGGTTGCCCAAAACCTCAGCGACCAGTTTGGTATACGTTCATCTGGTGTAAAGCTCGACATTACCGACAGCGACAGCATTGAAGAAGCGATGTTGTTTGCCGAGAAAGAGTACGGAGGTATGGACGTTCTGATCAACAACGCGTGGTCAGGAAACAAGAACACGTTTGATTCTATTAGCATGGAAGACTGGAACTACGACATTGACGTCTGTCTCAATGGCGTGTTTTACACCACCAAGAAGGCGGTTCCGTATTTACGCAAAACAAAAGGTGTCATTGTCAATATCGCCTCGATGTACGGTCATGTGGCACCGGACTACAGAATGTACGAGGGTAACGATCACGCTAACCCGCCGAGTTATGGTGCTGCAAAAGCGGGCGTTATTCAGCTGACTAAATACCTTGCCAGCTTTCTGTCTCCAGACGGAATACGGGTAAACGCAATAAGCCCTGGACCATTTCCTTTCGCAGCCGCGGCGGAAAACAAAGAATTTATGGAGTCTCTAAAAGCCAAGACTATTTTAAATCGAGTGGGGAATCCTGAGGACCTCAAGGGCGCAATTGCGCTGCTGTGTTCCGATGCGTCGAGTTACATGACGGGTCAGAATATTTGCATCGACGGTGGATGGACTACATGGTAGGCGTCATTAAGCTTGGCATGATCGGAATTAACGATGGCAATGGTCATCCGTTTTCGTTTTCTGCAATTATTAACGGCTACGACGACGAGGGTATGAAGCACTCCGGATGGGATGTCATATACGATTATCTTCAGCTTCGGGACGCGTCTGAAATTGGATTCGAGGGTGTAGAAGTTACCCACGCGTGGACGCAGGACCCGGAACAGACACACATACTAGCCAAGGCGTCAAAAATCCCAAATGTTGTAGAAGACCCGGTCGACATGTTGAGTGAAGTCGACGGCGTGATTATTGCCAGAGACGACTACGAAACACACTACCCTTTGGCGAAGGTTTTCCTGGAAAACGACAAGTTCGTGTTTATCGACAAGCCGCTTAGCCTCGATATCGAGGAGTTACGATTTTTTCGCCCGTATCTTCAGGACGGTAAATTAATGTCCTGTGCAGGAGCCCGATACGCTCAAGAGCTTGATGAGATAAGAGAGACTATTGATACCTTTGGAGACATGAAGTTAATCAGAGGTACGGTGGTAAACGGCATGGAGAAATACGGTATTCATATGCTTGACGGAATATTCGGCGTTACCGGTTTTCAGGTTGAGAGCGTGTCTTGCGTTGAAGCAAAACACATTTCGATGAGAATAAAAAACACCGATAATTCTCTCATTTACATTGATGCGTTAGGTGAAACGTGCAAGACACTGCAGTTTGACTTTTGGAGCGACAAGAAACGTTTTCACGCCGAAACCAACGATAACTTCACTATGTTTAGACGTTTGCTTATCGATTTTGTTGCCATGATCCGAACGGGTAAGCCAATAGTGGATCCGGATTTAGTGATTAATTCCATGAAGGTATTAATAGCAGCTAACATATCCCGAAAAGAAAATAGAGAGATCAGGATAGATGACATTGCAATCTGATTTGGACAACAAAGTCGTTGTAATCACCGGCGGAGCGGGCCTGATAGGTCAGGGTTTCGTCAAGGCTGTGGTTCAAAGTGGCGGCACGGCCGTAATTGCCGATATCGATGAGTCGACTGGCCATCAGGTAAAGGATGCCATATCAAAAGAGCTGGGTAGCGATAAGGTTGAGTATGCGAACGTGGACATAACGTCCACCGATTCAGTGCGTGCAATGATTGAAGACGTGATGAACAAACACGGAGTGATTGACGCGCTGGTCAACAATGCGTATCCACGAAACAAAAACTACGGGCGCCGGTTTGAGGACGTCACCTACGCCGATTTTTGCGAGAACCTTAATCTCCATTTGGGAGGCTATTTCCTGATGTCTCAGGAAGTCTCTCGAGTAATGGTCAGTCAAAAGAAAGGCGTGATTGTTAATATTGCCTCTATTTATGGATTTATGGCGCCCCGATTCGAGCTGTACGAAAATACGGACTTCACAAGCCCGGTTGAATACTCCGCAATAAAGGGCGGACTTTTGACCTTAACCAAGTATCTTGCGTCGTATCTGGGCGAGCACAATATCAGGGTAAATGCGATCTCTCCCGGCGGTGTCCACAACAATCAAGCTGAGTCTTTTGTCACCCAATACGCACAGAAGACGCTCATTGGTCGCGGTATGGCTGAAGCTGACGATTTGTCCGGTGCTTTGGTGTTCTTGCTGAGCGATGCGTCGAAGTACATGACTGGCCAAAACGTTATTATTGACGGCGGCTGGAGCATCTAGAGTAGCGTAATCTCAAAGACGTCCCCAAGTACGCTAATGCGCTTTGTGCTGAGACCTTCACTAAAGCTCTCTCACGGAACGCTACTGAAATTATGAATATTGGAAACAACATGAAGAATAAAATAGCCAAGACGCTTTGCGATTGGGGTGTGTGCGACGAGAACGCCATTGAAGAATATTATCCCCAAGTCCGGGACCGGGACGACGTGTCTGTTCTGAAGTGCAGTAAGTCTGGCGTTATTTTTACGTCAACGTCGGAACATATGGACATGTCGCACTACTCCGAAAAGCACGAATTTCCGCATTACTGGAAAGAAGATAATCGTGAGCGCGCCCTCGTCGATTCATATCAAGACGATAACCGAAGAAAGAACCAGTTCTTACCTCTAGTTAGTAACAAAGCCTGGATGGATGTCGGGACCGGCGCGGGCGGCGTTCTGGATCTGCTCAAACCGTATGCGGGCAAGATAGTAGCGGTGGAGCCACAGCAAAGATCGCTCGACATGTTAAAGCAGGAAGGGTACGAAGCGTACAGCGATATTGCAGACGTTCCGTTCGAAGAGTTTGACGTCATAACGCTGTTTCATGTTTTTGAGCACCTGACGGATCCGTTGGAATTGCTAAAGATTGCCTACGACAAATTAAAAGTCGGTGGCAAAATTATTGTTGAAGTGCCGCACGCTAATGATTTTCTATTTTCGTACTTGGATTTAGAGGCCTTCAAAAAATTCACGTTCTGGAGCGAGCATTTGGTACTGCACAATCGGGCATCACTGAATGCCTTTTTGAATAAAGCCGGTTTTAAGAACACGGTAATTAGCGGCTTTCAGCGTTACAATTTGGCCAATCACCTCCATTGGCTTAAAGAAAAGAAGCCGGGCGGTCACATTAATTGGAGTATGCTATCGACAGAGCAGCTCGATAGCGCGTACTCCAGTATGTTGGAAAAAACCGATATGACTGACACGATCATCGCCATTGCGGAAAAATAATGTCAGTACACAACCGTAACGAACATACGAGGCCTAACATCGGCGAAAGTGTTTTCACTCGAATCAAGCATGTCTTACCGGAGCGCGTTAAAAAACCCATCCGGTCTCTTCGCACATACATGCGAGTCACGGGGCAGATACCCCGTGATGCCATCGGCGCCATGCGCAACCGCAATATGGTTTTCTTATGGATCCCAAAGACGGCTGGTACATCACTGTATACAGCGTTGGATAGTCACATTTGCACGAAAATTCTTGATCTTTCTTCAGCGAAGCGCCGCTTCCGCAACAAGGGCCTCGTAACGTTCGGGCATATGGACTATCGGGAATTAGTTCGGTCTGGACTTGTTGAGCCACAGTTTGATGATTCAGCTTTTAAGTTTTGTTTTAGTAGAAATCCATACAGCAGGGCTGTTTCGCTTTACTTTTTTTCTTTAAAACGCCACTGGATAACCGATGACTTGTCATTCCTGGGTTTCTGCCGACTAATTGATAAAGGTGTCCAAGATATTGGGCTTTTCAATGTGAGAGAATTGAGTCAGTGCAATCCACAAGTTCGCTGGCTTAGGGGAGTCAGCCCTGATTTTATCGGTAGGCTGGAGAACTTTGATTCGGACGTACACCGACTGTTTGACTTGTTAGGCTTAGATGCCCCCTCGGTTTCCACTGCCAAGAACAGGACCGCGCACTCACCCTATCGTGAATACTACTGCACAGAGTCGAGTGAGATTGTGTCGAGAGTGTATGCCGAGGATTTTGAGCGGTTTGGCTATTCGGTAACATTATGAAGCAAGGGTTGTCCTTTGCTGTGAGTAAGTTAGTACCTGGCGAAAGCGAACAGGACTTATGATGCTGGCTGTTCTACACGGTATTCCTATTTAAATGTCATGAAATCCCATCGTCAAATTTTTCGATCGAGTGCCATCATTGGTGGAGCGTCGGTCATCAACATGGTAATCGGCATCGTTAAGGTCAAGGTTCTGGCTGTCTTGTTGGGGCCAATTGGCATTGGTCTTATGGGCCTTTATCAGAACATTATGAGCATGGCTACCATGCTTGCTGGCTGCGGAGTGGGGCGAAGCGCTGTGCGACAATTCGCTTCGTCGGCCGATGACGCTCAAACCTTATCAATTATTAGAAGGGCGCTGTGGATGATAGCGCTGATACTTGGTCTGACTGGTATGGTTCTACTGTGGCTGCTGCGCGAGTCGGTCGCATACTGGGTATTTGGCGATGCAGGCCATGCAAGCGAGATCGGTTGGTTAGGTCTTGGACTACTGTTTTCTGTAATCGCGGGTTCTCAGACCTCAACGCTGCAAGGCTTGAGGCGGATTAGTGATATGGCGCGAGTTAGCATTCTGAGTGCGCTCGTTAGTGCTGTCGTCGGAGTGCTAGCTGTTCGTCTGTTGGGTAGAGATGGTGTGCTTTGGTTCGTGTTGATGGCGCCAGCGGCTAATTTTCTAATTGCGCTCTTCTACACGGCCAGAATTGCGAGTCCGCCAATGCAATACGAACTAGCGGCAATCCAGCGGCAATGGCTGGCCATGCTTAAATTCGGTATTCCACTTATGGCGGCTGGTTTGGTTACGTTACTGACTCAGCTTGCTATGCGTTCTGTTGTGTTTCGAGAGCTCGGCCTTGAGGCTAGCGGTTATTTTCAGGCTGCTTGGGCAATCTCATTTACGTATGTTGGCTTTGTCCTGAACGCGATGGCAATGGACTATTATCCGCGCTTGACGATGGCTATCGATGATCACCATAAAGCAAGAGAGCTCGTTAACGAACAGATCGAAATGGCATTGCTCTTCATCGGCCCGGCGCTAATCGGCATGATTACACTCGCACCCTGGGTAATTCATTTGCTTTACGCGCCAAGTTTTAGTCCCGCGGCTGAGATTCTTAAATGGCAAATGCTGGGCGGCATTCTTAAAGTAGTGAGTGCGCCACTCGTATTTATTTTTCTGTCTAAGGGCCGTGGCAGCATTGTAGTCGGGGTTCAGTTTGTTTGGGGTGTGGCTTACCTTGCACCGGTGCTGTTTTTTATAAGTGAGTTTGGACTGTTGACGACTGGAGTGGGTTATTGGGCTGCGTATACTATTTACTGTGTAATTGTCGTCGCTTTAGCTCACAGGCTTATCGGGTTTACACCTTCGAAGCGTAACGTATTGCTGACGATCACACTCTTGATTGTTGGCAACGGTGTTATGAGCCTTGTCAGTCAGTCAGTGATTTTGAGTTACGCTGTTGGCTCTTTGGCAACGCTCTTGCTCAGTGTCTACAGTCTTCGAAGGCTGAATCAACTGATAGATCTGACAGGCTGGTTGCGTCAAAGATTTGCACGCGATTGAATCGTTTTGCCAAGCACATCATGCTGATGAACGCCGGGCTTTCGACATAATATTCTCTAGTCATTGGGTGTGATCACTCACGCACCAAGCGAGTAAAACGGATGCCACGAACGAGTTATCCGAAGTGTTGACTTGGTCTCTCAGAAAGCGTCTAATGAGAGAGCGTTCAATTGTTGAACGCACTGCTCTATTAGCCTGTGCCTTAAGCTTTGCACAGGCATTTACCATTGCATACCCGCGTGCCGTCAAAGGCGACCCGGCATGGCGGTAGCGTGCCTGAATAAGATAAAATAAAACCTCAAAATCGTTGAATCTCATGCCTCAGCGCTTTTTCGACGAGTCTTTGCACATCATTCTCCAAAAAACAAAGAAAGACAGAAACCCTGTCAACACGAAATCACTAATGAACACCGTAACTATAATAGTGTAGTGCCACATTTTCAGTGTGGTAGTGGTTAAACGATTGCAACTTAATCTCAAGAAGACCTATGAACGACGAAATCACCCACAAATTGTTTAAGCTCATTGAGCAGCACCCAAATCTAAGTCAGCGC